>CAZNFL010000006.1:0-78779 GCA_964572455.1 uncultured Anaerolineaceae bacterium | reverse complement strand
ATGACATTTTGAATATTCGATGGTCCGCGTAAAACTGCCCTACCACTTACAAAACCTGGCCCGCGCCGGCGCTGAAGTCGAAGTCGACGTTCAAGGCCAGGTCACCCAGCGCTCGGTGCTCGACGCGTTGGAAGCGGCCTACCCGATGCTGCGCGGCACCATCCGCGATTACGAGACCGGCAAACGGCGTGCTTTTCTACGCTTCTTCGCCCTCCAGGAAGATCTCTCGCACGAATCGCCAGACGCCCCGCTGCCCGCCGCGGTTGCGGAGGGCAAAGAAACATTTTGGATCATTGGCGCCATTGCTGGAGGTTGATCCGGCTGCGCTACAATAAGCAAGAATTTCAAAGTCTTAGGTTTTAGGAGGCACAAATGGCTAGAGACTTAACCGTAATGCTAGACGATAAACCGGGGGCGCTGGCCGATCTGGCCGAGACTCTGGGCGAGGCGGGAATTAATATCATCGGGGGCTGCGGGTTGACCGTGGGAGAAAAGGGTGAAATGCACATCCTGATCGACGATGTAGCCAAAGCACGCGCGGCGTTAATGGAGAAAGGGATTGCAGCCGGTGAGGATCGCGAGGTGTTGGTGCTTAGCTTTGCACCCAAGGCCGGCGAACTAGGCCACAAGGCACGCGCCCTGGCAAAAGCAGGCGTGAATATCGAGTTGGCTTATTTGACCGAAGACCGGCGCCTGGTCCTGGGCGTCGACAACATCGAAAAAGCAAAACAGGCTGTGTAGCGACCCAGCGAGTTGCAAAAAAACAAAAAAAGCGCACCGCGTGATGCGCTTTTTGTTTTTGCTTTCTGTGGGCGCATTGTAGCAAGACAATAAACGGCGGTCAATAGCTTAGTTCCAGGGGCTCAAAAATTCCCAAAACGAGGCAAACAGAAGAATAGGGATCACCAGGGAATAGATCCTCAATAGGTCTCGCAGGGCCTCCACTGGCATACCCAACCATTTTGTGCCTGCATAGTGAGATGGCAACCGCCAAAGGGAGAGCCCCACATTTACCCCTGCGCCAGCAGCCAGGGTGTACCCGCTGAGCTGCAGCAGCACGACCGAGATGTAATAGGCCGCGCTTTTCGGGTCCAAGAGGCGGCTGGCATGGCTACCATCCACCGAGACGATGCCGCCAACCCAGCCGCGATAGGCGACCAACGGAAAAGGAAAGACTATGCCAATACCGCCCACCGTATCAACCGAAGCGCCGAAGAGATTGTCGCGAAAATCCGTCAAGGCTTTCATCAAGGGCCCAGCCTGGGTTAACACAGGTCCCGTTTGTGCTTTTGCCACCAGCTCATCACGGAAGGAGAGGGCGAATTCGTGACCGGTATGGACCATCAGCGCGCCGGCCAATACTACGATCAGGTAGGTTAGCCCAACCGCTAGGATGGGAAGGCGCGCCCGAGTCAGCGCCCTGCGCACAGAACTAACGAAATCACCGAACACAAGGGCATTCTATCCAAGAATAGGAAAGCGGCGGTCAAGAGACCGCCGCTAAGGTGGGCGCGATAGGACTCGAACCTACGACCTTTGCGATGTCAACGCAACGCTCTAACCAGCTGAGCTACGCGCCCTACGCACTGCGAGATTGCAAAAAACGCAATCTCTTTTGCTAATGGTGTTTGGCCAAAAGAAAAAGCGCCAAACACCAGCTTAAATTTGGACGGTGATTATAGCGCGTTTTGATTTTGCCTCGCCCAGATGGCCAGGCAAGCCAGCGACCAGATGCGTTTGCCGTGGTCTTGCTTCCCGGCCTGGTGCTCTGCCAGCAGGCGCGCCAGCGCCTCTGGCTGGAACCAGCCCGCCAGCGGGCTTTCCGGCGCCAGCAGCGTCTGGCGCGACCAAGGTTCCAGCGGGCCGCGCAGCCAGGCGCCCACCGGGATGCCGAAGCCTTGCTTGCCATGGCTCAGCACCTCGGGCGGCAGCAGGTCGCTGAAAGCTTTGCGCAGCAACACTTTGCCGCGCCGCCCACGCAGCTTATATTCCACCGGCAGCCTGGCCGCCCATTCGACCAGCACGTGATCGAGGAATGGCGAGCGCCCTTCCAACGACGCGGCCATGGTCATGCGGTCGGCCTTCACCAGCAGGTCGCCGGCCAGGTAACTCTTGATATCCGCATACAGCGTGCGGTCCAGCCGGTTGCTAGCAGGCGCCCTCTCATATAGTTCCACCAATTGCTTCTCGGTGCGCGCCAAGTCGAGCTCCGCGGCCAGATTTGGCAGCCACAGGTCGCGCTTGTGCCGCGCTGAAAAATAAGAACTCCAGCGCAATAAGGAAGCGCGCCGGTCCACTTCAGCCAATTGCGGCAGCCGTTTTATGCCGTTGCTCAAGCTGCTGCCCATCGGGCCATCGCCGCGGTCCGGGAAGGCGCCGGCCAGGCTGGGCACCAGCCTGCGGGTCACCAAGCCGGGCAAGCGCAGGTAGCGGTCGGCGTAACCATCCAGCCAATAGCGCTGGTAGCCGGCAAAGGATTCGTCGCCGCCGTCGCCATTCAGCGCCACGGTGACGTGTTCGCGGGTCAGCCTGGATAAATGGTAGAGCGGCAGCGCCGAGGGATCGGCGAACGGTTCGCCGAAATGCGGCACCAAGGTCTCCAGCGTGGCGGGGATATCGCCGAAGGACAAGGTGAATTCGTGATGCTCGGTGGCATAGCGTTCGGCCACGGCGCGCGCATATGGCAGCTCGGAAAAATTGGTTTCTTCGAAGCCCACAGAAAAGGTCTTCACCGGGCCGGCGCTGGCTTGCGCCATCAGCGCTACCACGATGCTCGAGTCGATGCCTCCGCTGAGGTGGGCACCCAGCGGCACTTCGCTGATCAGGCGCATGCGCACTGCATCGCGCCCAATGCTGCGCAGCTCTTCCATCAGCGCGCCTTCGCTGGCAGTGTGCTTAGGTTCGTAGCTGAAATCCCAGTAAGGCTCGACCTGAAGCTGACCGCGCTCCCAGGTGAGGCGGTGCCCGGCGGGCAGCTTGTAGACATCCTTGTAGACGGTGTTCGGCTCCGGGATATATTGCAGGCTGAGATAGTCATCAATAGCTTGCAGATCGATCTCCGGCTGGCGCGGCAGCGCGACGAGCAATGCCTTCAACTCCGAGGCGAAATAAAGGCGGCCGTCCATCACCGCGTAATGCAGCGGCTTCTTGCCCAGCCGGTCGCGGGCGATCAACAAACGCTGGCGCTTTTCATCCCATAATGCAAAAGCGAACATGCCGCGCAAAGGCTGCACACATTCATCGCCGTGGTCTTCATACAAATGCACGATACATTCGGTATCTGAATTGGTGCGGAAGCTGTGATTCTTTTTATCCAGGTTCGCGCGCAGTTCCTGGTAGTTGTAGCATTCCCCGTTGTACACGATGGCGATGGTTCTGTCTTCGTTGAAGATGGGCTGGTCGCCGCCGGCCACATCGATGATCGCCAGGCGGCGCATGGCCAGGCCGACTCCGCCCTGCTCGTAGTAGCCCTCGCCGTCAGGGCCGCGGTGCTGGATGGCGCGGTTCATGCGCCGCAGGCTGGCGCCGTCCGGCTGCCGCTGGGCGCTGTCCACGATGCCGCAGATGCCGCACATTATTTCTTCTCCACGATCTTGCGCATCAAATCTAAATAAGCCTGGGCCACGCCCTGCCAACTATATTTTTCTTCGACGCGCCGGCGCGCCGCGGCGCCCATGCGCTGGCGCACACCGGCATCCGCCAGCAGCTGGCGCAACGCGGCCTCCAGCGCGGCAGGGTCCTCAGGCGGCACCAGGATCCCAGTTTCCGCGCTGACCAGCTCCTCGTTCCCCGCGATACGCGTGGCCAGCACCGGCAGGCCGCTGGCCATCGCCTCCAGCACGGCATTGGGCATGCCTTCATGCCGGGATGGATACACAAAAAGATTAGCTTGCCGATAAGTTTCAGGCAGTTGGCTGCGATTTTGCCAGCCTTGGAAACGGACTTGCCCTGCAATCCCCAAGCTGACGGCTTGCTCCTTCAGTTGCTCGACGCGCGGCCCGCTCCCTGCCAGGTCGAGGCGCCAAGCCATATCCTTAAGTTGGCCCAGGGCATTGAGCAACAAGTCCAAGCCCTTTTGATACACAATGCGGCCCACGAACAGCAGGCGGGCCGGCTCCCATGCCCGCTCGCCGGTATGGAAGGTGTCGAGGTCCACCCCGTTGGGGATCACCTGGATGGGAACGCCCGGCTCAAAAGTTTGCCCCAGTTGGCGCAAGCCCTCGCTGTTCGCCACCACTGCGCCGGCCCGCCGCCACACCCGGCGCAGCAATGGACCTAACAGGCGATGCTGACGGGCAAAGTCGTAAGGGCGAAAGCCGGGCACGTCGCCACCGCGCAAACTGACGATATAGGGCAGCTTGAGGAAATAAGACCAGAACCAGGCGGCCACACCGCTCGGCGCGCCGAAGAAAGCCAGCACCACATCAGGCCGCAAGCGGCGCACCTTCGCCAAAGCTAACGAAGCAACGCTCATGAAAATGATCTGCTCAGTAGTGGTGGAGCGGTCCGCCTGGCTGCGCAGGCCGGGAAGGCGCAGCACGCGTACGCCTTCGATGGTTTCGTCGCGGGGCAGGTCTTTGTATGCCGCGGTCAGCACGGTAACCTGCTGGCCCAACTTCACTTGCTGGGCTGCCAGGTAAGCGCTGGCGTTGCTTGCGCCGCCACCGATCGGAGGATATTCGCTGTTAATGATGAGGATATGCATGGACTACTGGTTGCACTTATCGCCGTAACGCGGGAGGAGCAGCTGGATCGCCGGGTTGGAAAAAGTGGTGATGGGATAGTAAGCGCAGAGCAGGGGACGGCCCACATTGCGCACCCAGGCGTTGTTCTCCGGCGCTAGCGGATCCTGGCTCACATCCACGATGTTGTTGAACAGCGGGTCGGTAATGATCAGCCCAAAGCGCTGCCGGTCAATGTCCTCGGCAAATTGATCCAAGTAAGCCCGGTTGTGCGAGATGGCCATCTCCATGAGGAATAATTTTTCGTATTCGTGGACCAGAGGGACATTGTCGACCAGGTGAAAGGTCAACAAATGGCGCTGCGAAATAAACAACACTTCGCCGCCCTCAACCATAGCTTCGTCCGCGGCGGCCTGGATCTGGGCGAGCACTTCGGCGGTCTCTTGGCGTTCGGAAAGCGTCAGCGGTGCGCCGCTAAGCACAGCGAAGCAGATCGGGACAGCTAATAACGCCGCCAACAGCTCTGCACGGATTTTGAATGGAAGCGCGGGTCTTTTGTTTTCTGCCGGTGCATAAGCCCCAAAAGCCAGCGCGCTGCCCGCCACCAACAGCAGGACCAAATAAGCATCCATATTGTGCAGGTTGGTACCCCCGCCGATTTTGACGCTGACCACCAGGCCGCCGATGAAGAAAAGCAGCAGCAAGGCGGCTGCTCCGATGCTGCGCCAAAGGCCGAGCCCGGCTCGCGGCTGGCGTTGGCGAAACAGCGCTGCCACGGCCAACAGCGGCAGCGAAACCAGCAGGATGCCGGGAAGGATGCCAGGCGGGAAGCCTGCATTCGGCCACAGGCGCTCCCACAGCAGCCCCGCGGTGAATGGAGAGTTAAATTGACTGGGGTCGGGGTTGCCTGAGTTAACAATGTAGAGCGCATAAGCGCCCAGGGCCACCAAACCGCCTCCGATCGCATAAAGCGCCGGCTGCCAGAGATAGCTTAGGGAAAGGGCTGAGCGCCCGCGGGCCGGGCGCGCTTCAAGCAAATAAAGCAGGGCAGCCAGCGCCCCGGGCAGCGGCGCCCAGTTGATACGGCTGATGCCCGCCCAGGCGGAAGCCATGGCGATAAAAACTAAAGAACGCAAGGGTCGATCTTTGTCGAAACCCAGCAGCACCAAGAAGACACAGGGCAACAGGTGATAGAACACCGCCCCTTGCATCAGGAATAAAAAAGCCCAGGCGACAAATAACCAACGCAGATAAATCGGCTGCAGGCGCAAACGCCGCGCCAGCTCCCAGGCGGTGACCAGGGGCATGCCCACCCACAGCAGCGCTTGCCACAGGCGGTGCAGCCAAAGGGGAGAGTCGGAAATTAGAAAGGGAAGCGATTGAAGCAGGTAACGGCTGGGATGGGTGATGGGCAGCGCTAAGTCGACGCCATAGATCTGGCGGCTGAAATAAAAAGAAGCCTGGTAAAAACGGCTGACCTCAGACCATTCCAGCGAAAACGGGAAATCCTGCACCTGATTAAAAAAGGTAGCCGCGAGATAAACCGAAGCCATCGCCAACAGGGTTGCCGGCAGTGCGGAGAGCCATTCCGTTTTGCGCCAGGCCGCCAACAGCGCCGCGCCTAGCACCGCGAAAGACCAAAATAGGAATAGCCGCGAGAACGAAGCTGCCACGAAGCGACCATAGGAGCCCAGCACAATAAAAGGAAAGAAGATGAGGAGTAGAGCAAACAAAATAATTGCCAATGGCCCCACGCGACGCGCCAGGTCTTGCAAGCGGCCAAAATACGCCAGCAAGCGCGGGGCCAGCGGCGTCCATGCTAGCAAGGCCAGCCCGGCCAGCACTACTACCAACGCGACGCCCACATAGAGGCCCGCGCGGAAGTTGGCCGAGGTAAGGATCAGGCCTTCGAGCGTGATCTGGGTTTGGAACTGCCACAGGGCGCCTGCCCCTAGCAAGGCACTGAACAGCAAGCCGAATCTCAAGGCCCAGGTCGCGTCCAGTTTTTGGACGCGGATCAGCAACTCTCGGGCGGCCAAGCTACCCGTCCAGTTTGGTGAGCAGCGGTCGCGCCTTGGCCATGCCGGGCAGCACGTCCGAGAGCACCAGGGCGCCGGGCAGGCTGGCCAGCACATAGAGCGTGCGCAGCAGCAGCGCCAGCACCAGGCTGTTGGCCGGCGAAACGCCGCCCAACGCCGTAAAGGCATAGCTGATGGAGAACTCTTGCACGCCCCAGCCGCTGATGCTGATCGGGATCAGCGTAACAACGTAGACCAGGCTCTGCAAACCGGCTACGGTCCAAAAGGGCAGAGGGTCGTGCATACCATCCAGCAGGACATACAGAGTGGCGAACAGGCAGGCCATGTGGATGAAGGTGTAGGCCAGCGCATTCAATAAAGCCCAGGGCTGGCTGGCCCATAAGCGGATGGCCTTTTGCAACCGCGCCCAAATTTTGTTGATCCTGTTTCTCAAGCGCGCAGTCCAAGGCATCTCTACGCCCAGCAAGGTGAGCGGCAAGCCCAGCCCGGGCTGCACATTGGCAGAGACCACATATTGCAATCCGAGCGGCAGCGTGAAGGCGAACCCCAGCAAACCCACCAAACGGTCCACGATCAAGGAAGCTGCGGACACCGCCGCATCGAAACCCATTTGCAACGCGCCGGCCAGGCGCGCCACATCTCCGCCCACAGTGGTGGGCAGGAAGTTATTGGCGAACAGGCCGGCAAAGGTGATGCGCAGGCTCTGCGCCCAGGTGGCGTTGATGCCGCCGGAGCGCAGCAACACGTGCCAGCGGCGAGCCACCGCCAGGCGCGAAACGAGCGTGAGCAGGATGGCGAGGACGAAGCGCCACAGTTCGATGCGGGCGACGGCCTTAGCAATTTCCTGCCAACCCTGTTGGCTGATTAAATAGACCACCAGGGCCAGCGCAACCAGAGTGCCCAAGGCGCGCAACAATCCCCCGGCCGAGAGAACCCCCGGTCGCTTAGCGGCCTCTGCCATTCACTTTCCCGATTACATAACGTACCGTGTAGATGGGTTTGGACTGGGATTCGTGATAGGTGCGCACGGACATCTCGGCCAGTAAGCCGAGCAGGATGGATTGCACACCCAGCACAAAAAATAATGCGCTCAACAGGAAGATGGGCGAATCCACAGTGCCTATGCCATACAGCCAGCGGCGCACAAACAGGAAGATGAGCCCTAAGACACCCACGCCAGCCAGGCCGAAGCCCACGCCGCCAAATAAATAGATCGGCTTGTTTACGTAACCGCTCAGGAATTTAACCGTCAGCAGATCGAGGACCACCTTGATCGTGCGGTTCAATCCATATTTGCTCTTGCCATGCTTGCGCGGGTGGTGTTGCACCGGCACTTCAGTAATGTTGGCGCCTACGTAGCCGGCATAGGCGGGAATAAAACGGTGCATCTCGCCATATAGCCGGAAACCGGTCAGCACTTCGCGGCGATAAGCTTTCAGCGTGCAGCCATAGTCGTGCAGGTGCACGCCCGTGACCTGCGAGATGATCCAGTTGGCGATCCTGGAAGGCATAGTGCGCGTGATGAAATTATCTTTACGGTATTTGCGCCAACCGCTTACTACATCAAAGCCGTTGTTGATCTCTTTCAAAAGCATTGGGATATCCGCCGGATCGTTCTGCAAGTCCCCGTCGATCAGCACGATAACGTCCCCGTTCGAATGGTCTATACCGGCCGAAATGGCCGCGGTCTGCCCAAAGTTGCGGCGCAGGGCCACCACGCGCACATGCTGGGGGTCTTTGGCCGCCAAGACTTCCATGGCCTGCAGGCTGCCATCCGCGCTGCCATCATCCACGAAGACCAATTCCCAATCCTGGCGCGTCGTCTGCATCGCCTTGGAGATGCCGCTATGCAATTTCGGCACACTGTGGACCTCGTCGAACACCGGCACAACGATGGTCACGCTTGGACGCGCTGGTTTGACGCGCGGCGCTGAAGCTTTACGAATCGTTCGTTTGGAAGGCATGACTTTTAGGGGCAGGAGCGCAAGTCTAGCATGCGGCGGAAATTAACGTGCGAATTGTCCCAAACTTCGGCTAAAGTCTCAACGCAAGCCGCGTCCAGGCCGGCAGCAGCCTGCACCGCTGGGTCCAGATCTAGCCAAACACGACTATCAATATACGCAAAGTCATAACCCTCACTGACCAGCAGTTCCAATGTTGGCGACGCCATCAGCGTATGCCAAACGTCCTTGGGGCCAGGCTCATCGAGTAGTTGCCCGCTCAGGTGGCCGGTGAGCACAGTCGTGCTGCGCATCGGGCCGAAGACCTTGGCCTCGGCGGGCAGCCGGCCCCAAAGCTGGGCGGCAATGGCTGCGTCCAATTCGCCAATGCTATCTCCCAAACGGGTGGTGGCCGCCGCCGAAAATTGCGTTCCGGCGATCACCAGGCCGCCAAAGACCATCAGCCCTAACGCAGCCTTGGCTGAGTGGCGCAACCAGGGGCGCCAACTGAAGGCGCGGTCAGCAATCACGAAAACCAGCAGGATAGTCCAGGTGAGCAGCGCCTGCCAGGAAAGGCGCGAAATATCGCGATCCGACTGGTATTGGAAGAAGATCGGGATGAGCAGGCCCAGCCAGGCGGCGCTGGCCAGTGCCCCTAGCAGCCAGTCGCCGGCTTGGGCGCGGCGCCAGGCCCAGCGCGTGATGTACGGGATGAACAGAATTACCGGCCCGAGTTCGAACAAGCCGACAATCAACTGGACTGGGGAGAAAATACTCAGCGCGCCAAGATGCGCCGACAGGATGGCGGGCGGCCAACGCAGTGAAAACCCCAGTACCTCGAAACCTTCTTTCAACACGGGCACTGGGTTTAAGATACTTATCCAGGCGCCGGCGCTTTGCAGCAGCCCAGGGCCCTCAATGCCAAACATAAAATCGCGGGCCAGCTCGGTTAGCGTGCCGCCTTGCATCAGCGCAATCGGAAGCGAGAGCGCCGCCGCAGCCAAGACAGGTTTGAACTGGGGCAGATTGAGATTTCCTTTTCGCCAGAAGGTGATGGCGGTGAAAGCTACCAGGCCCAACAAAAACAACGCGTAGGTCGTCTCCCAAGCCAGGGCCCAGGTGCTGAAAATAGCGGCCAGCAACAAAAATGTCCAGCGGCCGGCCAGCCGGGGCACCAGCAGCCAGACCAATAGCAAAATGAGCATGGCGAAGATATTCGGACCCTGGTGCGCCATCACCATCGGGTCCATGATGCCGTTGAGGAAGCCGAACATATAAGGCAGCGGCGGCCCGCCATCCACCGGCCACGGGGAACTCAAGGCTTCCGAGAAAGGTTTGCCGATCAGCGCGCTGGTGCCTTGAAGCTGGATGACTTTATCGGCCTGCAGCAAAAAGCCGGGCGGCAGCAACAATAGCAAATAGCGCGTGCCACCGGCCAGGGCCACCATGGCGGCGGTAACCCAGCCGCCCCAGGCGCGGCCCACGTAGCGCCGGCCCAGCAGGCCGGCCAGCAATAGCATCACACCCCACAGCAAGGCTTTCGACGCGTCGAACGCGCTCCAGGGCAGCAGACCGCCGAGGCGCATAAGGCTGGCGCCGATGAAATGGAAACCGTAGTGATATATGAAGTTGAGTGGATAATTGGGAAAGAAGTGGGGAGGGATATCGCCGTTGCCCATAATAGAGATCAGCGACAAGTTCTTATGCTCATCGAAAAGGGTGAGGCCTTTGCTCCACAGCAAAAATATGTAGATGAGGCCAAGCCCGGCCAACAACCAGGGCCAGGCCTTTAAATCTTCACGATCCAACCAGGGTCCTTCTTTCCTGCGCCAGGCCAGCAAGCCGCCAACCAACAGCAGGAGTAGAGCCGGCAGAATGAAAGTAAGTTCGGGGGAAAACCAATGGCCAAGCAGGTTGGCCAGCCAGGTGTAAAGCACCAACCCCAGCCCCAAACCAACGATCAGCCGCTCGCGGGCTTGCAAGCGGAAAGCGTGCGTGGCCAGCAGCCAGCCGGCCAGCCAGACCACAGCCATGGTTGCCAGCCATGGCAGCAGGCTCAAGAAGTTGCCGTCACGATACCAATACATGATCCATCCGGGGGAGCCCACCCTGCGACGGTGGGCTTATATTCTAGCCTGAGGTGGGTAGGCCGCGCAGCAGGCGCTGCGCCCGTTTCTGCCAGGTGTATTCGGCGGCGGTGAGCCGCCCGGCTTTCGCCAGAGCCGCCCGCCGCCGCGGCGATCTTTGCAAGGCCAGCAGGGCGTCCACCCAAGTCTGAACCTCGCCGACGGGCAGCATGATAGCGTTGGCCTCATTGAGGATCTCCCGCAGGATGGGCAGGTCGCTGGCGACCACCGGCCGGCCGCAAGCCAAATACTCGAACATCTTCAAGGGATTGGTATACGGGGCAATGTCGCCACCCGAAGAGCCTGCCACATGCCGGGAATACGGGATCAACAACGCATCGCAAGCCGCCTGGTATAGAGGCAGGTCGGCATTGGGCACGAAGCCGGTGAAGTGGACATTCTTTAGTCCGCGCGCCTGCTCTTTCCTGGCGGCCACGTCTTCCGGGCGGCCCCCCACTAGCAGGAAACGCAGCTTAGGCAAGCGCTGCGCCAGTTCCAGCATCTGGCGAATGCCGCGGCCAGCATACAAATGCCCGCTATAGCCAACTGTGAAAGCTTCCCGCAGCCGCAAGCTCTTGCGCGCCGATCTTGGGCTTGGTAATTCGGCATAACGCTGCACATCCACCCCGTTGGGCGCCACCTCCAAAAAATCTGCTCGAGCCGGGAGACGATAGCGTTTTCTGATCTCCTCAGCCAGGAAATTCGTGTTGACCACTAGACGCCGCGCTCCTCTCGCTCCCAAAAAACGGCGCAGCAACCAAGGCCCCATCGTGCCGCTGGGCAGATCGTGCAATTCAAAGATGGTCGGCTGGCCGCGCAAAGCCGCCAAAGTCGCCGCTTGCGGCAGGCGCGTATAGATCAGCTCGGCGCCCCAGGCGCGCGCCGCCCGCAGTGCGGCAAAGGCGTAATCGTAGCGGCGCAAAACCGGGCGCGCCGGCAGCCAACTGATCTCAAAACGGCCGGTGAGCCCATAATGGGCTGCCAACTCTTTCCAACTCGGGTTTGATCCGTTGGCTGGCGCGAATACTTGCAGAGTATGGCCCTCTTCGGCCAACGCCTGCGCCATTTTCATGACCTGGATGCTGTTGGCAGTCTGGGCGGGAATTGGCCCAGGGGCGATCAGCGCGATCTTCATGCGCCTGCAGTCGCCGGCAGATTAGCGCGCAGGTCCTTCACGACGCGCAGGACGGCCAGGCTCACGGTAAAAATGTAATAGCCCGAGAGCAACGCGGCAAAGGCCACCGCGCCGTAGGAGGCGAACAAGAAAATGCCAACGACTTTCAAGATCATGCCGCCCAGGTTGACCAGCGTGGGATACACCGGGCGATTAAAGGCCAGCAGCGCGGCCCGGTTCCAATAGAAAATATTGGCGAAGGAATAACCCAGCACCAGGATCACCAGCGGCGCATACGCCGGCAGGAACTCGGCGTTGGCATACAGCACGATCACCTCGCGCCCGAACAAGATCAGCATGATCGCTACCGGAATGGAATACAAGGCCGCCAAGACCGAACCGCGGATCAGCACCTTGCGCACCGCCGCCCAATTATCCTGGGCCACTGCCCGCGAAAGTTCCGGGTAGGTGGTCGAAGGCAGCGGGCTGACCGGGATCTGCAACAGGCCAATCAGGGTGCGCGCCAGGCTGTAGAACCCTCCGGTCACATTGCCCAAGAAGGCGTTCACCCACAGGTCTTCGCTGTCTTTGGACACCAGGCTGACTGTGGCGCTCAGATTGGTGCTAAAGGCGAAGGTGAGCAGGCTGCGCCGGTCTTTGCGCAGGACGGAAAGCGGCGTGCGCCACCAGCCCGCACCCCATTGCTTGCTCGCCGTGTGAAAAGCGAAAGCCATCACCGCTACGGAGCGCAGCAAGCGCCCGCCGAGCTCGGCCAGGATCATTTCCTGCAGGCCCCCGCCGGTAAAAAAGACGAATACGGTCAACCCCAACCGCACCACGCCCTGGCAAATGTCGATGATCGACTTGACGTCGAAACGATTGAACACTTGCAGCATGCCATCTGAGCTGTCGAAAAAGATGTTGATCAGCACCAAGCTGCCGTAAAGAATAAAAATGGATTCAACGCCCGGGACATCCGAAAACAGAGTTACCCCCAGCGGAGCCAGCGCCAGGATCAATAAAAAGGCAGTTACGGAGCCGCCCATTTCCAGCAGCCCCGCCAGTTTGTAGACCGCCGCGGCTTGCGCATGCTGCTTGCGTTCTTCATAGAGCCGCACGTACTTCACCACCAGTTCGTCGATGCGAAAGGAAGTGAAGCGATTAATGACATTGGAGAAGGTGGCCACGGCCGCCAGTAACCCGATGCCGGCGGCCCCCAGGGCGCGGGCTTGGAAGGCGTTCTGCACCATGCCCATTCCAGCCGCCAGCATGGTGGCACTAACCAGGTAACTGGAATTTTTGGCTATGCGCCGCAGAAAGTCGGAATCGAACGCGCGTAAGTAAAGCTGTTCTAAGCGTTCGAGAGGCAGCCTGAACATAGGGTCAATCGGTCTTTATGGTACGAGCAAGGGGAACCCTGAACATGGACTTCAATCAGTCTTTACCTTGCTAGCCCAGGATCGTTCCGCGTTGTACCAGGCCACCAGCCGGCCGACCCCCTCTTCCAGGTCTATTTGCGGCTTCCAGCCGAGCAGAGTGTCGGCTTTGCTTACATCTGCCCAGGAGGCGAGCATATCCGCCTTATCCATTGGCAAATATTCAATAATGGCTTTCTTTTGGATGGCGGTTTCGAACAATGAGATCAGTTTGTTTATCGAGATGGATTCGTGGCCGCCCAGGTTGATGACCTCATAGCCCACCGGCTTGAGCGCCAAAATGGTCCCGCGGGCAATATCGTCGACATAGGTGAAGCCGCGTGTCTGCTCGCCATCTCCGTAGATCTTGATGGGATGGCCCTCGCTGATCGCCTGCACGAAACGAAACATGGACATATTGGGGCGCCCCGCCGGCCCATACACGGTGAAATAAACCACCACGGTCACATCCAGGTCGTTCAAATAGTGATAAGCATGCGCCATGGCCTCGGCCCCCTTCTTGGTGGCCGAATACGGCTGCAAGGGATGGTTGCTATCCGCTCTCTCCGGCGTGGGCAGCGGCGCTTCGGCGCCATATACACTGGACGTCGAGGCCAGGATAAATTTGGGAATGTTTTGGCCGCGGCATAACTCCAGCATATTGAGCGTGCCGGTCATGTTGGCATCCACATGGGCCCAGGGGTCTTGCACGCTGTCGCGCACCCCGGCTCGCGCCGCCAGGTGGATGACGGCATCGAAAGATTCGGCTCCCAATATGCCGATTGCTTTGCGATCGGCAATGTCCAGCCGGGAGAATGAGAACCCTTCCCTGTCTTTGAGCAGCCCCAGGCGGTAATCCTTCAGGCGCACATCGTAGGAGTCATTCAGATTGTCCACCCCCGCCACATGATGCCCGGCCTCGAGCAGCAGCTCTGCCACCCGCGCGCCGATGAAACCCGCCGCCCCGGTGACCAGGTATCGCGCCACTAGAGCCGCACCACCTTGGGGTCGTCGCCGATTTTGCCGTAGGCATTACGCGTGTCGACGATCAATTGGGAAGCCTTAAGCAGCGCGGGGTAGTCGTAGGCTGCGTGGTTGGTGACGATCACCACCGCGTCGGCCTCCTTGGCGGCCTTCAAATAATCAGGCACCGAATCCAAGGTCCAATCTTCATGGTCGATGTGCGCGATCTGCGGATCGTGATAGCTGACGTTTGCTTTCTTTTCGCGCAGCAGCCCGATCACATCCAAGGCGGGGGACTCGCGCAGATCATCAATATCCGGCTTATAGGCCGCGCCTAATACCAGCACCTTGCTGCCATTCAGTGCCTTAGCGTGATTGTTGAGCGCTTCCACCACGCGGTTGACCACGTAGCGCGGCATGTTGGTGTTGATCTCTGAAGCCAGTTCGATGAAGCGCGCCGTGTAGTTAAGCGACTTCAGCTTCCAGGATAAATACAGGGGATCGATGGGAATGCAATGGCCGCCGAGGCCGGGCCCCGGCGTGAATTTCATAAAACCGAAGGGCTTGGTGGCGGCGGCTTCGATCACTTCCCACACGTTGATCCCGAGCCGGTTGCACATCAGGGCCATCTCATTGACCAGCCCGATGTTCACCATACGGAAGGTGTTCTCCAGCAGCTTGGCCATTTCGGCCACTTCGGCAGAACTGACCGGCACCACGGTTTGCAGCGCCTGGCCGTACCACAGCGCGGCTACCGCGCTGCAAGCAGGGGTCACACCACCCACCACCTTGGGCATATTGATCGTGGTCCAATCGGTGCGCCCGGGGTCCACGCGCTCCGGTGAAAAGGCTAGGAAGAAATCTTCGCCCACTTTGAGGCCACTTTTTTTAGTAAGCAACTCCAGCACCAGTTCACGCGTCGTGCCCGGGTAGGAAGTCGATTCGAGCACGATGATCATGCCGGGGTGCAGTTGCTCGGCTAGCTTCTCGGTCGCCGAGACAATGAATGAAAGGTCGGGGTCCCCTGTTTTGCGCAGCGGGGTGGGGACGCAGATGCTCACCGCGTCTGCGTTGGCCAATTCGGAAAAATCGGTGGTGGCGCCCAGTTTCTTAGCCTTCACTAAGCGCGCCACTTGTTCGCTGGTCACATCGCCGATATAAGATTCGCCCGCGCTCAGCGCCTTGATTTTCTTGGCATCCGGGTCTACCCCCAACACCTCGAATCCCGCTTCGGCAAACACCACCGCCAGGGGCAAGCCCACGTAACCCATGCCGAGCACGGCCATCTTCGCGCTGCGTTGGTTGAGCTTGCGCTCCAGCGCGCTTCGAATTTCGTTCATCTCACCTCTTTAAAACAGGGAAAGTTGCTCCGAATGTTGGTTTTGATTCTCGGAAATGGAAACTTCAGTTTGCATCTCAGGAATATTACCCGCCTTTGCCATCCATTCGGGCAACTTGGCAAAATCGGAGACCACGATCGGGCGCAGCGAAGGCTGGTGCAGGGCGGCCGCCGGGTGGTACATGGGCACCACCAGCCGCCCGCGCACCCGCACGGCCTGGCCGTGCATTTCGCTGATCTTGGCGTTGGGCAAGAAGCGCGCCATGGAGAGGCGCCCGAGAGTGATGATCACTTTGGGATTAATCGCCTGCACCTGCCGTTCCAGGTATTCATTGCAGGCTTGCAGCTCTTCAAATTGTGGGTCTCGGTTGGCGGGCGGGCGGCATTTTACCACGTTGGTAATAAAGACCTGCTGGCGCTTGAGACCGATGCTGGCCAGCAATTCTTCCAAGAATTGGCCGGCCGCGCCAACGAAGGGGCGGCCTTGCTCGTTCTCGTGGAAACCCGGTCCTTCCCCGATGAACATGAGCTCGGCGTTGGCCGGCCCTTCGCCCGGCACCGCCAGCTTGCGCGAAAAGTGCAGCTCGCAGCGCGTGCAAGCCGAAACTTGCGCGGCTACTTCTTGCAGGACTTCGCTGCGGGTCAAGCTTCCTCCGCGTGTTGTTCACCTTCGGATGCAAGCTCGGCCGCGTTCAGCCGCGGGAGGTGCAATAGCAAGGCATCCTCGTGATTGTCGCTGTAATAGCGCGGGCGGCGGCCGATCTCCAAAAAACCAAAGCTGGCATACAACGCCTGGGCGGCCTGATTGCCCGTCCGCACTTCCAACGTGGCGCTTTGCATGCCTTTTTCGGCGGCGCGGGTGAGCACATGCGCCAGCAAACGGCGCCCCAGACCTCGGCGGCGGAACCTGGGCGCCACGGCAATATTGGCAATATGCATTTCGTCACCCAACATCCAGCACACGCTGTAAGCCACTACCTGGGCTTCGCCCTCTTCGCTCCCCGCTTCGATTACCCATTGTTCGGAAGCCGGGTTACGTTCCAATTCAAATTCATAACTTTTTTGCGTCCAGGGTGTGGGAAAAATGCGCTGTTCGAGCGCGAACACCTCGGCCACATCCGCCCGGTGCATGCGCCGCAATTTAAACGTCATCCGTTGCTCGGTTTCGGTCTGGCTGGTGGCTTTCACTGTGGTACCGCTTCGCTGGGTAAATAGATGGGAGCTAATCCTTTGGCTTCGTCCACCTCGCCGGCTTGCCAGCGCGCCCAGGCCAGTTCCGCCAGAAGCGCGGGTCGCCGCACAGACCAAGCCGCGCTCTGTATGACGGCGTTTTTGTATTTTCGCCCCAGCGCGGCCCGCTCACTTTCCCCCAGCTCGCCGCAGATCAGGGTGGGATGGTGGATGCTCTCGCTCAACTCTTCAACGGTCATTAGTGAAAGCGCCCCCTCAGCCTGCCAGCGTTCCTTCTTCACTTTGTAACGCCCGACCACCAGCCGGCTGCGCCCCGCTTGCAGCACCGCTACCAGCGGCAGGTCTTGCAGCGGCTGCCCGGCCACCAGGATATCCAGGCTGGGCACTGCGATCAAAGCCAGGCTGTTGGCGAAGGCCAGTCCCTTGGCCAGCGCCAGCCCGATGCGCAGGCCGGTGTAAGAGCCTGGGCCGGTCGCAACGGCCACCGCGCCGAAGTCTTTGATTTTGCTACCGCTGAGATCTAAGGCTTTTTGGATCTGGGGAGCTAGGTCCACGCCGTGAAAATCCATTCCGGTCCAACTGCATTCATAGCGAACCTGGAGCCCGTCGTAAACCGCCAGGCCGCTGGTGCGTGTGGAGGAGTCGATCGCCAGCAGGTTCATACCAGGCCAAACACCGTTTCTTGCAACGCGGCTGCCATGGGCTGGTAGTGCTCGCCCTGCGGGCTGATCTCGATGCGGCGGCGCTCCTCATCGATCCAAAATAATTTCAGCCACAGGCGCTCAGGCGGCAGGGCCGCCTCGATCTTCTGCGCCCATTCCACCACCAGGCTGCCCTGGTCCAGCAGCAAGTCGATATCCAGGGCCTCCGCCTCACGGGCGCTGGCTAGCCGGTAGGCGTCCAAGTGGGCTAATTGCGCACCATTTGGGCGCCGATATACGTTTACCAAAACGAAGGTAGGGCTGGTGACCGCGTTCGCCGACCCCCAGCCGGCGGCCACCCCTTGGACCAAGGTGGTCTTGCCGCTGCCCAGCTCGCCTTCCAGGCAAACCAGGTCGCCGGGCTGCATCAGGCTGCCCAGTTGCATGCCCAGCCGGCGGGTCTGTTCCGGGCGGTTGCTGAACATTTCGAAAGCGCCGGCGCGCAATATGGGCACACAGAAATTATAAGCGCGCCGCTCAGAAACTGCCGCTGGTTAACCGCGCTGTTCGATAAAGAATAAGCACTTGGAAGATTTTTGGGTGCGAGTTCAAAAACCAATCAAAAAAAATAAATCCGACTACTGCTGCCCCTTGCCCATCTCTACTTTCACCGCCTGATACAAGGACTCGGCGCGTAACTCGCGCAATGTATAGCACGGCGACTTGAGATGCTCGGCCAGCGAGTTAGCCAGCCCTTGGTCGAAGGCGGCATGCTCCATATTGATCACCACGCAGCGAATGTCATCTTTGGCGATCTGTTCGGCCAGGTCGTGTGCCTCTCGTTGCGGCGAGCCCTCCCCCATGGCCACGTTTCCAGCGCCATCCGTCAGGAAGATCAGCAGCGGCATCACATCCGGGTGCAGCCGCTTCTCACGGGCCACCACCTCGTGGGCCAGGAATATGCCCGCCGAGAGCGGCGTCTTGCCCCCCACGGGGATATCTGCCAACGAACGCTGCGCCATCTGCACCGAATTGGTTGGCGGCAGCACCAGGTTGGCGCGGTCCTTTTGGAACACGATCAAGCCCACCCGGTCGCGGCGCTGGTAGGCATCCGTCAATAAGGAAAGTATCGCGCCTTTGGTGGCTGACATGCGCTCCGCCACCGCCATAGACCACGACGCGTCCACCACGAACAGCACCAGGTTAGCGGCGCGCTTGACGCGCACCTTACGCTGCAGGTCCTGCCGCTGGATGGCGAAGGCTACCTTTTCGCGCTGCTCAGCCCGCGCTTTTTGGTGCGGCGCCGCCGCCCGAAAGGTGGCATCGAAGGCGATGTCGCTCGTATCCTCGCCGGCCGGCCGCGCCTGGATATAGCGGCCGCGTTTGCGCTCGGTATGCGTGCGCGAACGCCGCCCGCTGTGGCGGCGAGTGATCTTGTCTAAGGGGCTGTCGATCTTGCGAGCGGTGAAAGGTTCGCTGGGCTTGACCTTCTGCCCGCCTTCCCACCAATGGGCGTCCCCGCTGTCAAGGACTTCCTGCGGGCCGGCTTCGGGCACGTGCTCTTGCGGCTCAGCTTCGCTGAGCTGCTGCTGGTCTAGACCTTTTTTTTTACCGGTTCTTTTTCGGCTTCTTCCTCTTCGTCGGTTTCCAGGTCGGCTTCGGCCTGGGCGGCGGCTTGCTTCTGCATATCGGCAATCCGTTCCTGCAATTCAGTGACTGTTATCTCCGACTGGTGGAAGGGGCCGTGTTTGACGCGGTGCGGCAGCGCCAGTTCAGCGGCCATGGCGATATCTAGATCGCTGATCCGGTTGCGGCCGTCAAAGGCGGCCTGGGCCCGCGCCGTTTTCAAGATCACCAGGTCGCCGCGGTGCCCGTCAACGTGCAAGGCGGATGTGAGTGCGGCGATCGACACCAGGTCGCGCGGCATATAGTTTACATTTTCAACCAGATCACGCGCTGCAATGATCTTCTCGGCGAGCTCACGTTCCCTGGGCTCCCACTCTTTGTAAAAAGCTTCGGGGTTGCTTTCAAATTTCAAATTGCGTTCCATGATCTGCACGCGTTGGCGCGTGTCGGCGATGCCGCGGATCTCCACCGCCAATGCAAAGCGGTCCAACAACTGGGGGCGCAGGTCGCCTTCTTCCGGGTTCATCGTGCCGATCAAAATGAAACGCGCCGGGTGGCTGAACGAGATGCCCTCGCGCTCCACGATGTTGACCCCCATAGCCGCCGAATCCAGCAGCAGGTCCACCACGTGGTCGTCCAGCAAATTAACTTCGTCGATATATAGCAACCCGCGGTTGGCGGCTGCCAACACGCCGGGCTCAAAGTGCTTCTCGCCTTTTTGGATGGCGCGCTCGATATCCAGGGTGCCCACCACCCGGTCTTCGGTGGCGCTGACCGGCAGGTCAATAAAGCCGATCTTGCGCCTGGCTATTTTCAGGTCTCCGCCGCTGGCTTTGCGCTCCTTAGCCCAGTCGGACCAGGTCTCCGGCGCCTTGGGGTCATCGTTAAATGGGGATTCGGCGAATACTTCGATCTGGGGCAGCAGGGCTGCCATTGCCCGCGCCGCAGTGGATTTAGCCGTACCGCGCTCCCCGCGGATGAGCACGCCGCCGATGCGCTGGTCCACGGCATTCAGGATCAGGGCGCGCTTCATGCGCTCTTGGCCGACGATCGCGGTAAACGGGTAGATGCTGCGCATGTTTAGGTAAGGCCGAGCAGAATAACGGCCAATATTATCATATTGGTCTTTCTTATTCTTTAACGGTTATAATAGCGCCCATCTTAGAACCGGAGTTAACTACATAAATGGAGCACAACGAGATCCCTCAGGTAGAGGCGCAGGCCGAAGAAAAGCAAAACGGAGCTGCCGGCCCGGCCCCTGCCATGACCATGGAGCAGCTGTTAAGCCAGGGTGACTTGAATATGGACACGCCCAAACCCGGTGATGTGATCACCGGGGTGGTCGCCAGCATTTCTGATGAAGAGATCATGGTCAGCATTGGCGCCAAATCCGAAGGGGTCATCCCCGCTCGGGAAGTGGACCAGCTTGGCCCTGAAGAGCGCGCTAAATTAAAAGTGGGGCAAGAGATCCAAGTCTATGTAGTCAGCCCAGAAGGCTCTAGGGGCACCATCCAGCTTTCTTACACCCGTTCGATGGAAGACGACGATTGGGTGCAAGCCGAAGACTTGCTCAAGTCCAAAGAATCTTATGAAGGCGAGATTACTGGCTTCAATAAGGGCGGCCTCATCGTGCAGGTGGGCCGCTTGCGCGGCTTTGTGCCCGCCTCCCAGGTAAGCCAGACCCGCCGCATGCGCTATCAGGGCGATACACCCGAAGCACGCTGGAGCGAAATGAACGGGGAAAAACTGGTTGGCCGGGTCATCGAAGTGGACCGCGAACGCCACCGCTTGATCCTTTCTGAGCGGGCCGCCACGCAGGAATCACGCGAGGCCATGAAGGAACGTTTGCTCACGGAGATCAATATCGGCGAAACCCGCCGTGGCCGCGTCACCAGCTTGGCAAATTTTGGCGCCTTCGTGAATATCAACGGCGCCGACGGCCTGGTGCATCTCTCCGAACTGTCCTGGGAACGCATCGACCACCCCAGCAAAATGCTGAAGGTGGGGGATGAAGTCGACGTCAAGGTCATCAGCATCGACCAGGAGCGCCGCCGCATCGGGCTCTCCTTGCGCCAACTCCAAAACGACCCCTGGGAAGACCACGTCAGCCGCTATCAGGTTGGCCAGCTGGTGGAAGGCACCATCACCCGCTTGGTCAAGTTCGGCGCCTTCGCCCGCATTGACGATTACGTCGAAGGGCTCATCCATATCTCGGAACTGAGCGAAGAGCGTATCGAACATCCCAAGGAAGTGGTCAACGAGGGCGATAAAGTCGCCCTGCGCATCATCCGCATCGAGCCGGACAAGCGCCGCATTGGCCTCTCCCTGCGCAAAGTGGATTCGGCTCAATACAGCGAGCAGGATCTGGACGCGGCCCTGGCCGAAGCCGGCTTGGAAGATGAAACGGGGGAAGCGGTATCCGGTGAAAACCAGCTGGACGAGGCTCCGCAAGCTGGATCCGCCGAGGAAGCCACTGAGGCTAGCATGCAGGCTGGCGATTCTGCAGAAAAGATGGACGAGGACGAAGCCGCCCAAGAACCGGAACCAGCGGAAGTAAAAGAAAAGTAGATCTTCTTTTTCGACTGAAAAGATAGCGTGCTTTTGCACGCTTTTTTGTTTAATAAGCCCAAAGCGTCATTTTGGGGCGAGCTGACGACTTGACAACACTACGGTCAACATTAATCTCGCTCCCCCCTTGACAGTTTGAATTTGGTAGAATCCCCCATGTTGCCCGGCATCGCCGCCGGTTATAGATCGGAGATTCACCTTGGCCGGAATGGATCGCCTCACCCAAAGAGCCCGCCGCGTGCTCAGCCTCGCCCACCATGAGGCTGAGCGCATGCGCCACAATTACATCGGCACCGAGCACCTGCTGCTCGGCCTGGTCCGCGAAGAGGGCGGCGTGGCCGCCCGCGTGCTGCGTGAGCTGGGCCTCGAAGCCGCCCGCGTGGAAGAGATCGTCGAGCGCCTCACCGGCGCCGGCCAGCATGATGGCGGCAAGATCGATCTATCTCCCGGCACCCAGCAGGTCCTCGAATTCGCTTTTGAAGAAGCCCGCCGCCTGGGCAACCATTACGTCAGCACCGAGCACCTGCTGCTCGGCCTGGTGCGCTACGGCGAGGGCATTGCCCTGAACGTGCTGCGCAAGCTGGGCGTATCTCCCGAACAGATCCGCCGCCAAACCCGTCGCGTGCTTCAGGAAAGCTCGGCGCCGCGCAAAGGCGCCGCCGGCCCCGAACGCCGCCCCAGCCGCCGCGAGGCGCGCTCCGCCAAGACGCCCATGATCGACCAACTGGCGGTGGACCTCACCACCCTGGCCGAAGAAGACAAGCTCGATCCCGTCATCGGCCGCGAAACAGAAATTGAACGCGTCATTCAGATCCTGGCGCGCCGCACCAAGAACAATCCCGCCTTGATCGGCGAACCCGGGGTGGGCAAGACCGCCATTGTCGAGGGCCTGGCCCAACGCATCGTCAATGGTGACGTGCCTGCTCCTTTATTAGGCAAGCGCGTCCTCCAACTGGATGTCGGTTCGCTGGTGGCGGGCACCATGTACCGCGGGCAGTTCGAAGAACGCCTCAAAAAGGTGATCGACGAACTCAAAGCTGCGGAAGCCATTCTCTTTATTGACGAAGCCCACATGCTGGTGGGCGCCGGGGCGGCCGGTTCTTCCGTGGACGCCGCCAACATCCTCAAGCCCGCCCTATCCCGCGGCGAGTTGCAAGTCATCGGCGCCACCACCCTGGACGAGTACCGCAAGCACATCGAAAGCGACTCCGCCCTGGAGCGCCGCTTCCAGCCGGTGCTGGTGGATGAGCCGACCGTAGAAGAAACTATTGCTATTTTGCGCGGCGTGCGCGCGGCCTATGAGGAGCACCACCGCCTGCGCATCACCGACGAAGCTTTGGAAGCTGCTGCGCGCCTTTCGGCCCGTTACGTCACCGAGCGCTTCCTGCCAGACAAAGCCATTGACCTCATCGACGAATCCGCCTCGCGGGTGCGTATGTACAAGAGCCCTGCGGCCAAAGAAGCCAAGGCCATCACCGAAGAACTGAAAGGCCTGCGCCGCCAGCGCCTCGAGGCCGAGGACGACGGCCGCGAAGAAGAAAGTGAGACCATCCAGGCACAGGAAACTGAACTTGAAGCCAAACTCGAAACCCTGCGCACTACGTGGGACCGCGAAAGCAGCCCTTTGGTTACCGTGGAAGACATCGCTGAATTGATCTCCATGTGGACCGGCGTGCCGACCATGCAGATCGCCCAGGAAGAATCTGAGCGGCTGCTGCACATGGAAGACGATCTGCACAAGGCCATTGTCGGTCAGCATGAAGCCATCGAGGCCATTTCCAAAGCCGTGCGCCGCGCCCGGGCCGGCCTCAAGGACCCCAAGCGGCCCATCGGCTCATTCATTTTCCTTGGCCCCACCGGCGTGGGCAAGACCGAGCTCACCAAGGCGCTGGCCAAGTTGCTCTTCGGCAGCGAAGAGGCCCTGGTGCAATTGGATATGTCCGAATTCATGGAGCGCCATTCCGTCAGCCGCCTGGTGGGCGCACCTCCCGGCTATGTAGGCTACGAGGACGCCGGCCAGCTCACCGAAGCCATTCGCCGCCGCCCCTACTCCATCGTGGTCTTTGATGAAGTGGAGAAGGCTCACCCTGAAGCGCACAACATGCTGCTGCAGATCATGGAGGAAGGCCATCTCTCCGATGCCCGCGGCCGCAAGGTGGATTTCCGTAACGCCATCATCGTAATGACCTCCAATGTGGGCGCCGATATGATCATGCGCAAAGGCGAGATCGGCTTCCAACTGCGCCCCGATGAGCAACTGGAAGAGGAAATCGCTTATAAAGATATGCGCAAGAAGCTCACCGACGCGCTGAAGCGCGTCTTCCGGCCGGAGTTCATCAACCGGGTGGATTCGGTGATCATCTTCCGCTCGCTGAACAAAGAGAACCTGCGCCAGATCGTCACCCTGGAGATCGAAAAGGTCGCCAGCCGCCTGGAAGAGCATCAGATCACCCTGCAGCCCACCCCGGCCGCGTTGGACCTACTTTCGGAACTGGGCTACGACCGCGAATATGGCGCCCGCCCCTTGAAGCGCGTGATCCAAAACAAGATCGAGGACCCGCTTTCCGACGCCCTGCTGAATAGTACCTTTACCGACGGCGATACCGTGGTAATCGACGTCGAGGTGGGCGAAGAGCAGCCAGAGCTTGTGCTGCGTAAGGGCAAAGCCAAGGGCCGCAAGAAAAAAGCCGTGCCACCGCCTGCCCCGCCGCCCGCGGCTGTGGCAGCCAGCTAACAATTCAGAGAGCGCTGACAAAGCGCTCTCTTTTTATTTTAGAAGTAACGCGAAATCATGGCCTGCAAGTTATGCATAAAAACAAGAACCAGGGAAATTGCGATCAAGGCATAAACCCGAGGGAACCGCGCTTCGATCCTGTCAATAAATTCCGCACCTAAGAATGGCAGGAGTGCAAACAGTTGGACCATATAGGTAGCCTTGACCGTATCGCCTTGGACTGCATTTGGGACTGTGATTACAAAATAAAGAAATCCCGCAAATGAAAACAAAATTACTAAAAACAATAGGCTTTCAAAGAGGCCTTCGTATTCCAATTTTTTCCGGCGAAGCGTCACATCTGCCAAACTGGAAATTCCCACCAGGGTTCCGCCCAGGAAAATAAGGCTTGGGATTACGGCTGCCAGATTGACCCTCCCGAGGTAAGGGGCGATCTCATCCCGGTTGCCCATGCCCACCAACCCCAGGTAAGAATTGTCACGAATGTACACAAAGAATCCCCAGTAATCTCCCCATAGGTCCGAGTAAAAACTGGGAAGGAATTGGTTGTCGAACCTTGGGCGCAGGGGATCTTTAAAAAGCAGTAGATCCGCCATACCGGTGCTTCTATAAAAAGAGAGTGGTTTGTTACTGAACGAGAAACCAAGCCTCGGCTGATTGAAAGCCGTAAACGATCCAAAGTTAGAATAGAGGTGAAAATAAAACCAGCCTCCGATAAGTAGGGAAATTGCGAACCCTAACCCGACGAACTTTCCCAGCTGAATTCCCAATGGCCGATCTTTTAGAAAGATCAACCCAAGCCAAACCAGAATAGCCGGGTAAACCAAAAACCCCCATTGCCGGCTTAGTATCAATAATCCCAAAATGAGCCCAAACAAGACCGCGTTCCTCCAAGTTAATTTTTCTTTTTGGATCGAATCCATCAGAAAGAAAATTGCCAGCAAACAAAACAGGGCTACATAAGACTCCCCGCGCACTTGGGCGAACGTTTTGTAATAGACGGTTAGCAGGCCCAATAGACCAAGCGCCATTAATTTAAAATTCGCTTTGCCGGGCCGAAGTTTGCCGGCGATCAATAAGACAAGATATGTTGTTCCCAGGGAAAGGAGGACGTTCAAGCCCTGGGCAAATTTTCCAGCCAGTTTACGGCAATCGAAATTTCGAAAATCAATGATGTTTTGGTCCGAATAGACCTGGTGGCAGGAGTGATAGACCAGGGATGGAAAAAAGTAGGGTAGGGGTGGAGAAAAGAACTCGGTCGATTCACTAAATGTCGGGAGTTTTGACGGAAGGGCAGTTATGTAATCTAAATGGCCTTCGGCATCATAGCCCATCTCGGGATTGTGGACAAATGCATTTACCACCACAATGAGATTGATGACCACAAACACGATCACCAGACGCAGATCAACCCGCTTGTTATTGCTTTGGAAAGCACGCAAAATATTCTTGGACATTGACAAAATGACCCTTGATCAGAATTATATAGGGGGAGAGTTATAAATGGGTTCTCTTCTTCCACAAGAATGATCCGCCGATTGCAGGCCGAGATATATGAATTAGAATCCAACTCTTGTTACCGGTAAACGCCTGGCGATTGGAGAAGCATGATTAAAGTCAAATCCTTATTGCGTTCTGAGCTCTTTCTTTCGCTTGTGCTAATTCTGTTAGCTGCTGGCGCGGCCTATATGGTGTATCTAAGCCAAATCGGCTATACCAATGACGACTGGTATCTGATGTACGCCGCAAAAACCGGCGGCCCCGGCTATTTCAATTCCATATTCAGCTTTGACCGGCCGCTGCGTGCTTTGGTCCTCGCTCCTGCCTATAGCCTGTTTGGCGATTCGCCGCTGCTGTTCAACCTGAGCGCGCTAGTTTTGCGCGTGCTCAGCAGCCTGTTCCTGCTTTGGACTCTGCGCATGCTCTGGCCGCGCGAGCGCAGGGCCACCTTTGCCATAACGTTGCTTTTCTTGCTCTATCCCGGCTTTCTTTCGCAGCTCAACGGGATTGATTATCAGCCGGTAATGTTAAGCCTGGCAGCCGCCACCCTCTCGCTGGGCCTCAGTACGTATGCTTTTTTCGAAACTCACCCACTTTGGCGTTGGCTGTGGATGGCGTCTGCCATAGTTCTGGGTCTGTTCTACGTCGGGCTGGTCGAGTATGAGGCCGCGTTTGAGTTCTTCAGGCTGGGCATTTTCTTCATGTTGATCAGCCGAAAACATGGTTCGCTCCGCCAGCGCCTGACCCGAACGCTGAAAACCTGGGCGCTTTATACATTGATCCCGATTATTTTTATAGTTTGGAACCTGTTTCTTTTTGAAAGCCAACGCCAGGCGACCAGCCTTGGTTCCCAATTTTCTCTTCTGCTTTATTCGCCGGTACAAACAACGCTGGCCTGGCTCGTAAATTGGCTGATGAGTGCCGTGAACGTATTCATCGCTCCCTGGGCTGTTCCGCTTTATCAGCTTTCCAGCCGGCTGCAGCCCGCAATCTTGCTGACCGCTTTTGCCCTGGGCGGCTTGATTGCAGGTTTGTATTTGACTCTGGCAAGGTACTTGCCGGCACAAAAAACGTTGCGCAAAAAGAAGGACTGGCGCCGCGAAGCCATGTGGTTGGGTCTAGCGCTTGCGCTGCTTGGCACCATCCCCGTCGTGCTGGCCACCCGGCAGATCATTTTTCCCGGGCTTTCACGCTACACGCTGGTCTCCTCCGTCGGCGTTGCCATTTTCGCAGTAGCCTGCTTGCAATTCATCACTGCAACCTGGCTGCGCCGCGGGCTCCTTGCCGCGCTCCTCGTGGTTTCTGTAGCCACGCAATTCGCCACAGGGGCGCTCAGGGCTCAAGAGACGGCCTCGATCCGATCTTTCTGGTGGCAAGTTTCCTGGCGCGTCCCTCAAATCGAAATAGGAACTACATTGGTGGCGCATTATCCGATCGCCAGCGTAGAAGAAAGCTATTTTGTGTGGGCGCCGGCCAACCTGATCTATTACCCCTACAACACCCACGCTGAGGGCGATTATCTGCAACCCGGCATTTACGCCGCCATATCGGATGACGAAACGGTGAGAAAGGTTCTGATCGGCACGCCACAGGAATACGAAAACCGGCGCACGATCCGCACCTACGCCAACTATCGCAATATCCTGATCCTAACCCAGCCCACTCCTGAATCCTGCGTGCAGGTGATTGACGGGATGCAGCCAGAGCTTTCCTCGTTTGAAACCGCAGACTTCATTGCTATGGCCCCTTATTCAGAACTCGAACGTGTCCGACCTGAAGGCGAATTCAACCAACCGCCTGCATCCGTATTTGGGGCTGAACCAGACCGCGGCTGGTGCTATCTTTACGAGAAGGCTTCGCTGGCGCGCCAGCAAGGGGATTGGGAGCTGGTTCTCCAATTAGGTGAACAGGCCTTTAGCGCCGGGCTGGCTCCAGCCGACAACATTGAATGGATGCCTTTTCTATCTGCCTATACGATTGCAGGACAGTTCGAGCGCGTTGAAAGTATTTCTAACCAGATCGGCGATTCGCCTTTTGTGCGCGCCCAGGCTTGTACGATCCTGAACAACATACCGGGCTTGGATGAAGCGAAGCTTGAGCAGATCCAGCGATTGTTTTGCTCCGAAGAATAGCTAACAGCTCGATACTTTCCTCGATACTTTGCTTGAAACTTGACAAACCTTATGTATTAGCTTATATTTAGGAGTACCTAAATATACAGGGTTAGGAGTATCGCATAAATCGTCTTGCTAGCTTTGCCATCGGGGCCGCCGGACTCATCCACCTGGCCCTAGCCCCGCAGCATTATGCGCACGCCCCCGCCCATGGCATCTTTTTTGCAATGGCCGGCCTGGCCCAGATCGTTTGGGCAGTGGCCTTCCTGCGCCAGCCCAGCGCCCAAATGTATTATGCCGGGCTTGCCCTGGCTGGCGGGTTGATCGTGCTGTGGGGCCTTACCCGCGTTTTTCCAGCGCCTTTTCACGATAGTCGCGAAGTCATCGATATCGGAGGCATCATCTGCAAAATTAGCGAGTTGATCGGCTTAGGGGCTTTGCTGGTCCTCGCCGCCCAAGGCGGCGTACTTGGCTTGTGCAAGCAGACCGTCGCCCGCCTGGCAGCCATCGCCTTGCTGTTGGCCGCTGCCGGCGGTTTGCTCAGCTATGGAATTGGCCGGGCCGCGGAACCCTTATTCCCCTCGCTGTTCGGTGCAGAACACAGCGACGCCGACCATGACCACGCAGACGGCGAGCATACTACTGAAGAACACGAACATGAAGAGGCAACCGCAACAGAACCACAGCCCTGAGATCCGCAAAAACAAAAGCGCCCTGATGGGCGCTTTTATATTTAACTTTACCCGCTTAACTTTTCGACTATCTTGGAGATCCGCCGCTGGCGGGTTTCGGGGGCCTTAGCTTGTTCCACCTGGCGCACATATTCTTTCTTCATAGATGGCGCGGCAGCATCAAATGCCTTCATCACGCTAGCTTTGGTAAGCGCAGCCTTTAGATCCTTGGGCAGCTCCACGGTGCGCGGTTCCGTATCTAGCTCGATGTCCACATCCACGGTGTCCCCACCTTTAACCTTTGCGCCCGCCCTGTTTTCCGCGCTCACCCCCACCATAAAGTCTCCGCCCATCACGGCTACTGCGCTACGATAACTAAATCCGTTAATCCTGACCTTGACCAGCGGCCGCCTACCCGACCCCAATTTCTCTACGACCTCAGGAGGGATGCGCATACCTGTGGCTGTCTTATCTCCTTGCAAGAGCTTGGTGCGAAACCTGATGGACTTACTTTTCTTCGATGTTTCTTTTGGCATATTTCTCCTCACTAATCTACCGTTATTTTAGCGCTAAAACCAACGAAAGCCGCATCTAGCCCATCTGTTCTATTTGGTGTACACTATGCCTATGCCCAAAACCCTCACCCGCTTCGTGTGCCAATCCTGCGGCCGGGCGGCCGCCAAGCCACTGGGCCGCTGCCCCTCCTGCGGCGAGTGGAACACTTATCTCGAAGAAGTCGTCGAGGGCACGGCTTCCCGTCGGGCCGCCGCTACCAACGGCTCCCGTCCTGGGGCTGCCCCGCGGCCTTTGCTGCAGGTCGAAGGCGGCGCGGAGGCTGATCGCCTACCGCTCTCCATCGGCGAGTTTGCCCGCGTGCTGGGCGGCGGCATCGTGCCCGGTTCGCTGATCCTGCTGGGCGGCGACCCCGGCATCGGCAAGTCCACTCTGCTGTTGCAAACTGCCATCGAACTAGCTCCCCTCGGGCCGGTGCTGTATGTTTCCGGCGAGGAATCGCCCTCGCAAATAAAGATGAGGGCGGACCGAATGTCAGCCGACCGACCGACTAATCGATTAATCGATTCGCTTTTAATCGTCACCGAAACCAATATCGACGCCATCCTCAAACATGTCGAATCCGTCAAGCCGCGCGTGCTAATTATCGACTCGATCCAAACCGTCCACGACCCCGAGCTGGACTCCTCCGCCGGCTCGGTAACCCAGCTGCGCGAATGCGCCGACCGTTTCCGCAACCTGGCTAAATCCAGCGGCCTGGCCATCTTCCTTATCGGCCACGTGACCAAAGAAGGCATCATTGCCGGCCCGCGTTTGCTGGAGCACATGGTGGACACCGTGCTTTACCTGGAAGGTGATCGCTTCCAAAGTTACCGGCTGCTGCGCGCGGTGAAGAACCGCTTCGGCGCCACCGACGAAGTCGGCGTGTTCGAGATGCGCGGCAGCGGCATGGCCGAAGTGTCTAACCCCTCCGAGGCCTTCCTGGCTGAGCGCGTGGTCAACGCGCCGGGCTCCGCCATTGCGGTGACCATGGAAGGCACCCGCCCGCTGCTGGTCGAAGTGCAGGGCCTCACCAGCCCCACTGCTTTCGGCAACCCGCGCCGTTCCGGCAACGGCATCGATCTCAACCGCTTGCTGTTGATCACCGCTGTGCTCACCCGCCGCCTGGGATTGAAGTTGGGCGAGCAAGACGTGTTCGTCAACGTGGTGGGCGGCCTGCGCGTGGGTGAGCCGGCCGCCGACCTGGCCGTGGCAGCCGCCATCGCCAGCTCCGCCTGGGACCGGCCGTTGAAAGCCGACGCGGTGCTGATCGGCGAAGTGGGCCTCAGCGGCGAACTGCGCCGCGTGCCACACACCGCCGCCCGCCTCAAAGAGGCCGCCGCCTTAGGCTTCAAGACCGCCGTGCTGCCCAAGCGCCAGCGCGGCGGCGAGGATTTGCCCGCGGGCATTGCAGTGATGGAGGCCCGCACGCTGCGCGAAGCGCTGGAAGCGGGGATGATGGGATAGTCGAATTACTGGTTATCGTTTGAAATTAAATCAGGTCGTTATATCCCCGCTAAGTAAACTGGGGCGTAAGAAAAATTGGCGTCTGCAGCAATCTGTTGGGCAAGACTAATTCGATGTGATTTCTCATTTGGCCACCCAACTATTAGGGCGTGTCGCTCAGGGGGTTCACTTGGCTTCACGTTAAGTCCAACATTTACAATTGTTTCTACACTAACAGTAGCCCCTCCATACAAATGCAAGTTTAAAGGGCGATCCCTATGTACCCTAGCTCCTACCTCCCAAAATCCATTCTCATCCAATTCTGATGTGCGAAATACTGACGTTTCCAGATTATCCGCTCTTGGCTCAAACGCTCTGCCTTTTACGTAATGAGGCGTAGCATTCCTCCCAAACTCGTTTTGGTTAAAAATGAACCTAGTTAGGTCCTCTTTTGAATCAATTTCCGTTTGGGAAAGCATTAAATGTCCGCCTCATACTATACGAAACATTTTCGGGAATCTCATCAACAAAATAAGCTGTTCCAAAAATTGGCTCGTAGCCCTGTAGCGCCGAAAAGCTGATCATTCCGCCCCTTCCTATACGCACCGAGAGATTATTTCTGGGGCCGCTTCCCCATTCCAATGCAACATCTCCATCGGAATCAATTGCAATTTCCGGAATTGGGACGCTCGCCTTTAGGTAATTAATAAATTGCAGCGCATATGCTAACGAACTGGGGTCAACTGAATGACCATGGTGATCACCCCAGTCCCCAATTGCAGCTTCTGAAATAGCATTCGACAGTTGCTTAAACAAAAGGGTTTTTTTGAAATCGAAATAAGCCCCAGTACTATCACTTAAGTCCGGAACACGGCGTCTCAGTTCATGTGCTTCTTTGCTTACGCCGGTATCTAGAAAATCAAAACCGGGCCATCTTTCTTCAAGCGCGCCTATCGCTATCATCACTCCAACTCCTTAACTGTTCGTTCAGTAAGAAAACTAAAGAATACCAAATTTTTGAATTCTCGCAAACCGTTGAAGCTTTCAAACAACTGAGTATCATTAGGTTCCAATGTGTTTTTTTTGTAGGCATCTATGTCCAAGTAAAGAACAACGGTTTTGTCATCTTCGATTGACAATCTTTGAACTACATGGGCGGCAATTCCTTTTTCATAGTATTCAATTGTCAATCTTGAAAAATAGGAGGAAATATCCTCGGGAAGGCCTTCAGGAATAAGGGGCCCAACACTAATATAGTCTTCTACGTGAATTTTACCTTTTCCTAGAGGAATACTATTAATAAACCGTAGGGCAACTCGTGAAATCAACTTGGGTGCTGAGATGCTTTTGTATAAGATCCAATATTCCCTAATCTGAGGGATAAGTTCATCGTAACTTGTATAAGGTGGTAGCCGATTAAAGGTGAAACCGTCACTTCGAAATTGGAGAATCTCAGTGTTGTCATGTTTGGTAAAGAAGTACCCCGGAGAAAATTCCCTGGGTTTAGAAGGGACGACTTTATCGGGGTTTATTTCAAAAGTCACTTCTACGCCTTTTTTAATTTCGCTTTTTGGGAATTTATCTCTCAGAGCATCTTTGGCCGATTCGAATGCCACGTAATCAAACTTTGGATCAGTCACCACTTTAACGTCAAATACAGCTTCTCTAATAGGAGCCTTACTAAGATGCTTCACAGCCGTTTTAGATGACAAGGGAATCAATCTATATTATATGCTACAAGGGAAAAAATTAGCTACTCAACGCCTTGACATGCTGCAAAACCTTTTGTATTTGCTTTTAATGGGTTCCAAACCAGGTAAAGCAGGGACAGATTAAGCTCGTAGGAGCTAACTTGCCGGACTCCTTGCGTCAAATGTACTTTATGTAACCCGACTAACTTTTCCCGCGTTGCTTCGCAACGCGCAGCGCAGCTGCGCAAAGCCGCCCGCGTTCCCGCGGGCGGCTGTTTTGCAAGAGTAGAAAAATAATATGTATTACAACAGCCGGAAAATCAACAGGATCACGATGATGACCAGGATAATGTGTATCAAGTTCCCGCCAAGATACGGAAAGCGCACCCGGCCAAAGGCGCCCAGCAGCCATAGGATCAGCAGGATAACGATGATAGTTTCAAGCATGTTGCCTCCATCCAAAAGGGGTTGAAATAAAGCCGTCGGCTGACAGCCGGACGGCTTTATTAACTTGGACTAGCGTCCGATAATTATCAGAATACCGGCGATCAGCGCCAGGGCGCCGGTGATCTGGCCGTCCAAACTAAAGACACCGAACAAGGCCAAGCCGACTAGGATGAGATAGATACCTAACAAGAGCATACCAAGATTTCTGTTCATAAAGTTCTCCTTTGAGGTAGTGGGTTGGTGGTCGTGAAAAATTCAGGGGGCTTGAGGGAGAGTTCCATTCCCGGGCAGCGGTTCTTCACAACCATTGTATAAATGGATTCTAGATTATTTTTAATAGCTTGTCAATAATCCTCAGCGGGGTGTTTACCAGGGGCTGCGCAACCCTGCTTTTCCCCTCGTGTATACTCACCGGCACCATGGCCGCCGAGCCTGTGATCTCCGTAGTGGTCCCCGCTTACAACGAAGAGCGCATTATCGCCACCTGCCTGCAGCATCTGCAAGCCCAGGATTTCCAGCTGCCCTACGAGGTCATCATCTCCAACAACAACTCCACCGATAACACTGCCGCCATCGCCGCAAAGCTGGGCGCCCGCGTGCTCACCGTGGCCGAGAAGGGCTACGTGCACGCCGCCATCGCCGGCGTGCAGGCTGCCCGCGGCGGCATCATCGCCATGACAGATGCCGACACGCGCGTGCCGCCGCATTGGCTGCGCCGCATCTACGAAACGCTGCAAGCCCGTCCTTATCTGGTGGCGGTGGGCGGCCCGTTCGAATTCCACGACGGGCCGAGCGGCGTGCGCACCGTCATCAAGCTGCTCAACGGCATCTCGCCGCGCCTGATGATCGCTTCGTTCTCCGGGACGAACATGGCCTTCCGCAAATCCGCTTACGAGGCTGTGGGCGGCTTCAACCCGAAGATCAATCTGCAGGCCGATACCTACTTGGGCAATCGCCTGGCCAAACATGGCAAGACCATGCTGATCAGGGACAATGTGGTGCAGTCTTCCGGGCGGCGCTACCAAACCGTGGGGCAGATCATTTCAGAAACCGTAGTGCGCATGGTTAATGCATTCTGGCTGAAGCTGTTCAACACCACCCTGTTCAAGAACCAGGCCGATATCCGCTAATTGTTTTCCCGCCTGTCTCTGTCAACTGTCTGCTGTAGGCTGTCTACTTTCCTTTAGGCGCGTTGGCCGCCCGGGGGTCATTCACGGTGAGTTCCGCTTCATCCTGCAGCATGGCATTCACCCATTCCACACCCTGCATAAAGGTGTGGTCTTGGTTGGAGACTTCATATTTCCAGGCGCCGAAGCGGCCGCGGGAATAGATCCCGTGCTGCGCCAACGCCGGCAGGGCGCGCTCCAGCACCGCATCGCGGCCCAGCGATGGTGTCGGATAGCCGTGCTCAGCGCGGAAGCTCCACACCGATTCGATCTTTGCGTCGGCCGGGATCAGCTTGGTGCGTTTGGCTCCCTCGATGACCAAGTGCTCAAAATCCCCGTCCGGGAGGGGCACGTAACGTGAGGAGGCCGTCTCGGTCATTAAAGACCAGGCCCCTTCGGGAGTGTTGTATTGGGAGTAATTGGAAAATACCGTGGCACGGAAGAACGGTGCCTTGTTTTCGGGGAAATACATCCAGCATTTGGTCTGCAGGCTTTCAGGCACCCGGCCCTTGATCCCGATGCCCACGATGGTTACCGTAGAATGATGCAGGGGCTTGATGTCCATATCGATATCGACGCCGCTCAGCATGCCCACCAGCAGGTCCAGCGGCATGCTGCTGAAGAGCAGGTCATACCCCTCGCGGGAACCATCCGTAAAAAGCACCTGCCGCTTTTTGGCATCCACCTGCACGACTTCCTTGTTCAGGCTGACCTTATCTTCGAGGCGGCCGCCCACCCGCCGCCAGATCTCGCCGGTTCCGCCATGCTTGGGGAAGTGGAAGGTGGCATTCGGCCCCCAGGAAACGTCGTCTCGGTTTAGGCCGATGTTGGTCTCGATGCGGCCCACATCCACCACCGCCACGCGGTCTCCCACCCAGCGGTAGTTCATTTTCTCCGGCGGGTAAGCCCACACCTTGAGGTTATAGGGCAGCATGAAGTGTTTGGCGATGCCTTTGCCGAACGAAGCCAGGATCCAGTCGGCGAAATTTTCGGGCGGTTTGGGAGTTTGCTGCGCAAGCTCTTTCAATCCATCCAGGCATTCCTTCATTACATCCGGGGGCAGGCGGTGGATGTTGTTTTGAAACGGGTAGGGAACAAAGCGGTCGAAGATCCAGATCCACGATTCGCGCTGGTGCGTGAAATACTCGCCCCGCATCACCTCCTCGAACATAGCGTCGAAATAAGGGTAGTGCGAGTGCAGCACGTGGCCCCCCACGTCCCAGGTGAATCCGCTGGGATCGATGTACGAAGTAGCCAACCCGCCCGCGTGGCCGGCCTTCTCGAAAATGGCGAACTCGGCGTGGTCGAGTTGGCGCAGGCGCCAGGCCGCGCCGAGCCCGGCCGGCCCGGCGCCAATGATCACGATCTTGGGCGTATTCATCGGGAAAGGCGATTATACGAGAGGTTCGAGCCGTGGCCGCCATGAGAGGATCCTGAAGGAATTTCCCTGTTGGGGTATTCCTCTCTCACAATTCAGCACACCCTGCTAAAATTGGTATTACTAAATTCGAACGGAGCCCCTTTTTACATGTCAGAAAACACTATAGCTAACCAAAAACCCGCCTGGGTGGAGATCGTCAAGCGCTACACAACCCCAAATCCTTGGAAAAGCAGTTGGCAGATGATCAACAGCCTGGTGCCTTTCTTTGCCATCTGGGTGCTGATGTATTTCAGTCTGAGCGTCAACTACTTGCTTACCCTGGCGCTAGCCTTCCTTGGGGCCCTATTCTTAATGCGCATCTTCATCATCCAACACGACTGCGGGCACAATTCCTTCTTCAAGGAAACCAGGCTGAACAACCTCGTGGGCACGTTCATGGGCGTGATCACCTTCACCCCGTATTATGCCTGGCGCAATGCGCATGCCAAACACCACGCCTCCTCCGGAGACTTGGATTTCCGCGGCTTTGGCGACGTCGAGACGCTCACGGTTGAAGAATATAAAGCGCTGCCCTTCTTGAGGAAAATGCGTTATCGCTTTTACCGCCACCCACTGGTGCTGTTCGTGATAGGTCCCACCATCCTGTTCATCGTGCTCAACCGCTTTCCAACCGAATTCAAAAAAAGTCAGGCACGCGAGAAGAACAGCATCTACTTCACCAACCTGGCCCTGGCCCTTATCTTCCTGGGCGTCGGTTCCTGGCTAGGTTTTGCTCAGTTGGTGATGATGTGGTTGCCGCTAATGATCTTCTCCGCCACCATTGGCGTGTACCTGTTCTACGTGCAGCACCAATTCGAAGATACCTATTGGCGCTGGCACGCGGAATGGGATTATGCCGAAGCCGCCCTACGCGGGTCCTCCTTCTTCAAGCTGCCGAAGCTGCTGCAATGGTTTAGCGGCAACATCGGCTTCCACCACTTGCACCACCTCAGTCCCAAGATCCCGAACTACAACCTGGAGAAGGCGCATTACGAAAACCCCACCTTCCAGCAGGTGAAGACTATTACCATCCTGGGTTCTTTTAAAAGCATCTTCCTTCACCTTTGGGATGAGCAAACTCACAAGCTGATCAGTTGGCGCGAATACGGGCGTATCGCGCGCATGAACACCGGGCAAGCCGCCGGCGTCTAACGGCCTTTTTAATTTAGCAGCGGGATGGTGGCCTAATGATCAAAGGGGTCCACACCATGTATTACTCCTCCGACGCTAAGCAATTGCGCGCCTTCTTGCGCGACAAGCTGGGCCTCAACTCCTTTACGGATACTGGCGACGGCTGGCTGATCTTCAACCTGCCCGAGGCCGATATGGGCGTTCACCCCACTGACCATGAAGGCAGCCCGCCTTCCGGCACCGCCGATATTTCCTTCTATTGCGATGATATCCAAGCAACGGTCAAGGAGTTGAAGGCCAAGGGTGTGGAATTCACCGACGGGGTCGAGGACCATGGCTATGGCCTCGTAACCCACCTTAAAATGCCAGGGGGCTTTGAAGGGGAGCTATACCAACCAAGCTACACGAAGAAAAAGTAAAGCACACCTTGCACAAAGCAGTGCGCTTCCTGTTTCTGGGCGCAACCCTCCTTGCGATTTTGGCCTCCTTGCTCATATTCTTTTTCGCCGGAGGCACCCAAGTCTCCGAATCCACTGACGGATTGGGGACCGTACGGCAATTGTCCTGGTTCGAATCCCAGGGATGGTGGGGGATTGCGATCTTGTTTATTTTCTCTGCGCTCTACTATGGCCCATTGCGCTTTTGGGGCATTGGCCGACATGGCATGGTTTATCTCTTCGGCATCACAGCCATTGCTGTGACCGTGCTTGCCATGTTCTCCATCGGATTGCTCTATTTACCAAGCGCATTGTTGGTGTTGCTTGGCTTGCTCTTGCTCTCCGTGGAACTCCTCACTAGGCAAAAAAACCCAACACCTCATTGAGCGTTAACATAGCTCTCCCAGCAGCTCACTATAATTAGGTCTAGAGAGTCGCCATGCCAGATAAAAAACCGTCCAAGACCAGCTCGTTGATCCTGATCGGCGCCTTGCTCGGGGCGGTCAGCAGCCTGGCCCTGATCGGCGTGCTCTCCCTGGGCGATAGCCTATTTGGTTTTCCCTTCGTACCTTTCGACATTTTCGATTGGATGGCGCGGGCATTGCCGGGTTGGTTGATCGGCACCGTGATCAGCACCATGGTCGCGGTCATCCGCTTTTTCCAAGGTTTTCTTCCCATCGGGGATATCTCCACCACCGCCAAGCTCGCCGAGCAAGCCATTGCGCTTGTGCAGCTGGTGGCCGGCGGGGCTGCCTTCGGCGCAGTGCTCGCTTGGCAAGCCAACAAGCTAAAACCTAATCTAATCACGCTTGGCCAGATCGGTGGCCTTCTAGTGCTCTCCCTTACCTTGCTGATTGAAATTTCCCTGGGCAGCGTCCAGCTTTCAAGCTTGGCCATCGTTTGGCTGGCTGTGGTGTTCGTTGCCTGGGGCTGGGGTTTGGCCCTGCTGATCCAGAGAGTTCCGCCCAAAGAAGCGTCAGCGGACTCCCCGGCTTTATCCAGGCGCCAATTCCTGGCGGTGAGCGGTGCCGGCCTGGCCGTGGCCGCAGTGGGCGCCTGGGGTTTCGGCAAGCTCTTCGGCGGCACGGGCCTGCCGGCGGTGGCAGGCGAGCCCACCCCGCAGCCGGTGAGCGGCGAAGACCCCTTTGGGGCCGCGCTCACCTCAGGGCCAGCAGCCTCGCCCTCCCCGCAAGCGTTGGCAGCCCGCTCCGCGCCGGTGAACGGCACTCGTCCGGAATTAACCTCCAACGAAGAGTTCTATCGCATCGACATCAATACTCGCCCGCCCCAGTTGGACGGCGCCATATGGCAGTTGCACATTAACGGCCTGGTCGACACTCAGCTGGAGTTGAGCCTGGATGATTTGCGCGCCATGCCCGCCCAAACCCAGATCCTCACCATGCAATGTATCTCCAACCCCATCGGCGGCGATCTGACCTCCTCCAGCCGCTGGACCGGCGTGCGCTTCATGGATGCGCTCGCCGGCGCCGGTGTACAAGCCAGTACGGCCGGGGCTTATATCACCTCCACGGATGGGTTTTATGAATTTGTCACCATGGAAGATATCCAGGATGAGCGATGTTTGTTGGTGTATGAAATGAATGGTGTGGCCCTGCCATACGAACATGGCTTTCCTCTTCGCGTTTATATTCCCAACCGCTATGGCATGAAGCAGCCCAAATGGATCGAGAACATAGAATTTGTCGCCGAACGCGTACCTGGATATTGGGTAGATCGTGGCTGGGACCGGGAGGCTTATGTCAACACCGTTTCGGTGGTGGACACCATCATGGTTGACCCCGACCAGGGCGAAGCCGGCATGGCGCTATGCGGAGGGATTGCCTGGGCCAGCGCCAAGGGCATCAGCAAGGTAGAGGTTCAAGTAGATAGTGAAGAATGGGCGCAAGCCGAACTGATCAGCCCGCCGCTAAGCCCGCTCAATTGGATGCTGTGGCGCTATGCGTTCCCCTATGAACCCGGCAGACACACCGTCAGCGTGCGCGCTTACGATGGCGGCGGCCAATTGCAAGTCGTCGAAAACCGTTCAACGGCCCCTAGCGGGGCCACTGGCATCCACTCGGCCAGCTTGGATTTGTAGATCTCGCTGATACGCAACAAAAAACCGGGCGGCCTGTGGCCGCCCGGTTTGCTTTTTGCTCATGACCTAGATCGAGATGGGGCTTAATTGTTCGGCAACGCGCCGCACTTGTTCGTAGCCCACCGGCTTCACAAGGGTCGCATCGCTGTCAGCGGCATAGCGCTCCGCCAGGTAGCTATCCCCGGTGATCAACACTACCCGGGTATGCACCAGGCGGGTCTGTTTGCGGATCTGGCGGATGAGAATGCCGCCATCCAAGCTGGGCAAATGCAGGTCGACCAGCACCAGATCGGGGCTGGTGAACATCAGGTTGGCCTGGGCCTTGTGCCCATTGTCCATGATCTCCGTGCGATAACCGGCATCTTGCAGGGCTTTTTGAAAAAGCCCGGCAACTTGCTCGTCATCCTCGACCACCATTGCGTAAGGGATGCCCATGCTCTCCTCGAAACAGTTGGTCGCCTTCCAGTCAACTGGAAGGCGACCAACTGTAGGAATCAACACAAAAATCACCCTTAAGGTGCGCGAGGTCCGTTGGCTGCTTCAGCAACGGAGCTTGGCGAGCACCAGTTGACGGCCAAAACGGGGATATGGTATGATGCGGCCCGCCCTTGTAATAGAATCTCGCGCAAGGCAGCAGAGGAGAACCACAGATAAGTACATCTGATTACCGGGTAAACAGAGCCATTCGCGCTAAGCAAGTCCGCCTGATCGATGGGGAAGGCGAAAATCGCGGGGTCGTTTCAATTGAAGAAGCCTTCAAGATCGCCCAGGAAGCCAATATGGACCTGGTCGAAGTGGCGCCCAATTCGAACCCTCCCGTTTGCCGGGTAGTCAATTACGGCAAGTTCACTTACGAACGGACCAAGAAGGAACGCGAAGCGCGCCGGGCTCAAAAGAAGATCGAAGTCAAAGAGATCCGGCTGCGTCCCAAGACAACGTCGCATCACCGCGGTTTCAAAACAAGAGCAGCGCGCGGTTGGCTGCTCGATGGCAAGAAAGTTAGGGTGCGTATCCGCTTCCGTGGCCGCGAGCGGGATTACCCCGAAATCGCTTTGCAAGATCTCAAAGAGATCGCCGCAGAGCTGAAGGACGTTTCAATTATTGAGCAGCCCCCCGCCTTTGAAGGGCGCACCTTGCTGATGATCCTGGCCCCCAATGATGGTAGCGAAGCTGCCGCTAAGGTGGCGCCGAAGAAAGAAGCCGAACCCGCCGAAGAATAAGCGGGCGATGATTAGGAGAAACACGTGGCAGTTAAGAAGTTTCGTATGAAGACCCATAAAGCCACCGCCAAGCGCTTTCGCTTGACCGGTTCGGGCAAGCTGGTGCGCACCAAAGGTGGCAAGAGCCATTTCCGCCGCCGCACTTCAGCGCGCACCAAGGCGCTGTTCTCCGAGATGATCCCGGTGCAAGGCAAGAGTTACATCAAGCGCATCCGCCGCCTGGCGCCTTATATGAGCAAGTACAAGGCCAATCCCAACACCCGCACGGCGAAATAACGAGGAAACATGTCACGCGTAAAAACAGGAACCACCCGCCGCTCGCGGCACAAAGCAGTTCTCAAGGTCACCAAAGGTCAGTTCGGCACGCGCTCCAAGCTCTACAAACGCGCCAACGAGGCCAAGCTGAAGAGCTTGTTCTATGCCTACCGCGACCGCCGCAACAAAAAACGCGATCTGCGTAGCTTGTGGATCACGCGCATCAACGCCGCCGCCCGCCAGAATGGCATTTCGTACAGCCGACTGATGAACGCCTTCAAAAAGAACAGCATTGGGGTGAACCGCAAAATGCTGGCCGAGATCGCCGTAAGCGATCCGAATGCCTTTAAAGCTTTGGTAGATCAGGCAAAAGCCAGTTAGGAAATAAACGTAGAAAACAAAAAAGGATGGCTCACGCCATTCTTTTTTGTTAATTAGCGAAGCCGTGTCATTCTGAGCGAAGCGAAGAATAACCGCTGCGAGTATTTTTTAGCTTGCGTGCAGGAGATAAACAGGTTATAGCGTTTCTTCGCAACTTCACGGTTAGCTTACGCTATCTTAATTTGTCAATCATTTTAGATGGGTCATGCTGAGCAAAGCGAAGGATAACCGCTGCGAGTATTTTTCCAGCAGCGTGATGGAACTAGAGCTTTCCAGGCCGATTAGGGAAAAATTACACCTGAAACTGCCCATCCTTATAGAACAAGTCCCCGTCCACTCGGATCTCGCTGTCCGCGCGCATGTCGCAGATCATGTCCCAATGCAGGGCGGATTGGTTCTTCCCGCCGACCTCCGGATAGCCAGCGCCTACCGCAGTATGGATCGTGCCGCCGATCTTCTCGTCGTACAGGATGCTCTTGGTGAAACGATCGATGCTGTAATTCGTGCCGATGCCAAGTTCGCCGATCGTCCGGGCGCCGGCATCCTGGTCCAGCATTTTGATCAAAAAATCTTCATTTTTCTTGGCGGTAGCTTTCACCACCCGGCCGTCCTTGAATTCCAGGTGGATGCCATCCACCTCGCGGCCCAGGCGGATGGCGGGGTAGGTGTAATTGACCCAGCCGTTCATCCCGTCCTCTACCGGGCTGGTATAGATCTCCGAGCCAGGCATATTGTGCGTGGCTGTCGAATTTTTAAAAGGGCGTCCTTCGATTGATAAAGTAAGATCGATGCTAGGGCCGAGCAGGTGCATCTTCTTTCTGCCTTTAAGCCACTGCACCAGCTTCTCCTGGTTGGCTTCTACTTCTTTCCACAATTTCACCGGGTCTGCCTGGTCCGCGAAGGTGGCGCGGTACACGAAGTCCTCGAAATCGCTGAGGCTCATGTCCGCTTCTTGCGCATAGGCCAGGCAGGGATACTGTGTCAGGGTCCAGCGCAATTCCCCCGAAGCCCCGCGCCGCAAGTAGACGTCCATGATGTCCTTGCGCGCCGCAGAACGCATTTGCATCTTGCTGGTATCCGCCGCGGTGAGCACCCGCGTGTTCTCGGTGGCCTGGATGCTGATGAAGACATCCGCATCCTCGAAGGGCATGCGCTCAAAAGGGGAAAACCATTTGAGCTGGTCTTCACCCGCTTCTTCGTAAAGCACCTCGCCCAGGGAATCCAAGCCCAGCAGCACGCTCGGCCGCCCGCCGGCTCGCAGGGTATAGCGGTAAACCTCCCGCACCAACGGCTCGGCGATCGGGTTGCTGGAAATTACCACCCAGTCGCCGGGTTTCACCTGCACGGAATATTCCACCAAAGTCTTGGCTAGTTTTTCAACGCGCGGATCGGGCATCAGCTTCCTCCTGGAGCGCGCATTCTAACATTCATTTTCCTTGTCATTTCGCTTCTCTGTCATTCCGAGCGGTATTAATAATTCCCTATCAGTAGAGAATCAGGAAAGCGAGGAATTCTTCTAATTTAGTCTTCCGAATAACCTCGGTTCTGCATTTCTTCTTCCTCTGATCCTTGACAGCCCGCCACAAAAACATATTCTTAGCCGATTTTGTGTTATATCAGACGGGGCCCCATTTTTCAAAAGTCCCTATACGGATTTATCCGGTCGCGGAGTTTACATTGAGTGAAGCAAAATACGGCTTCGAAATGACAAGTTAAAACAGCTTGTCATTTCGAGCGAAGCGAGAAATCCGTATAACCAATATTTAAAGACGGTCATATCTGAGCGAAATCTATTCATGCCTAAAACCAGGCTCCTTGTCAAGTTGATAGAAGGCTGTGTAAGGCTCTATCACTATCAACTTGTCAAGTAGTCATAATGCTGTGTCTCGACATGACAACTTGACAGATGACTACTTGACAAGGGTGTGAATTAGAATACTTGCGATGATCACCTCTGCCCGCAATCCCAAGGTGCAGCACATCCGTGCCCTGCAGCGGCTGGCCAAGCGCCGCGCCGAAGCTGGCACCTTCGTGGTCGAAGGGGCACGGCTGGCCGAGGAGGCGCTCAGGTCCAGTTGGCCGGTGCGGCTGGCGCTCTACACCGCCGAGTTGGCCGATCGGCACGAGGGGTTAGTGCGTGCCTTGCAATCTCGCGGGGTGGCCGAGCAGGTGTCCGCGACAGTGATGGAAGCGGCCAGCGATACAAAGACTCCCCAGGGGATCTTGTTGGAAGTGGAGCTGCGCAAGCTCCCTCTGCCCAAGGCGCTCACTTTTGTGCTCATCCTGGATGGGGTTGCGGACCCCGGCAACCTGGGCACGCTGTTGCGCAGTGCCGCCGCGGCGGATTGCGATGCGGTCCTGCTTGCACCCGGCTGCGCCGACCCCTATAGCCCCAAAGTGGTGCGCAGTGGCATGGGTGCCCACTTTCACCAGCCGGTCCTCACCCAGGATTGGAAGGAAATCGATAAGCTGGTGCGCCAACATGACCTACAAGTTTTTTTGGCTGAAGCCTGGCAAGGTGACCCTTACGACAAACAGGCCCTGACTCGGCCCCTCGCCCTCATCCTGGGCGGCGAAGCGCGTGGCGCCGGAGAAGGAGCAACCAAGCTGGCGCCAAGGCTGCTGCAGATTCCCATGCCGGGCCGGGTGGAATCGCTGAACGTGGCGGCCGCCGGCAGCATTCTGCTTTTCGAAATAGTCCGCCAGAAGCGGGCAGTCCAGTCATGAAGATCCGCTCGCTCACAGTATTTTTCGCCCCGCGTTATCCGCCCAAGGCCAGCCAGCTCGCTCCGCTGGCAAAATTCGCCGCGGTCGCTAAGGCATCTTTCGAGGCCGCCGGTTACGAGGTGCAAACCCTGCGACTGGCCACCACGCCCTTCCCGCGCTGGATCAAGCCGCTCACCCAAAGCCGGGCCGTCGAAGCGGCTGTGGCGATTGAGACTCTATCTGTCGAAACGGGCTTTGGTTATGTCTCGCTCGGGCCTGCCCTGCCCGAAATTCCAGAAAGCTATTCCTTCGTTCCCGATATCTTGGCCGCCACAAAAAACGTCTTCCTCTCCGGCATTATCGCCGATAAAACGGCGGGTATCCAGATGCAGGCGCTGCGCGCCTGCGCAATCATCATCCAAAAAGCTTCGTTGCTGGACACCTCTGGCTTTGCCAATTTGCGCTTCGCCGCCCTGGCTAACGTGCCTGCCGGTTCCCCATTCTTCCCGGCCGCTTATCACTCCGCCGCGGCGGCCTCTTACGCAGCAGCGCAGCCTTCGTTCGCCATCGCCACCCAGGCCGCCGATTTGGCGGTGGCGGCCTTCGAGCAAGCTGGCAGCATCGCCCAGGGCAGCCGCATCCTCACAGAAAACATTCAGCAACACGGACAGGCGATGGCCAAGATCGCCCGCCGCATGTCAAAAACCAACGCCGTCTCATTCGGCGGCATTGATTTTTCGCTGGCCCCCTTCCCCGAAGAAAATGAATCTCTGGGCACCGCCTTCGAGCGCATGGGTGTGCCCGCCGTCGGCTTGCAAGGCTCGCTGGCCGCCGCGGCCATCCTCACCCAGGCCATCGATGCGGCCAGGTTCCCGCGGGCCGGCTTCAGCGGCCTATTGCTGCCGCCGTTAGAGGACGCCACCCTGGCCAAGCGCGCCGCCGAAGGCGTGCTGACCATCTCAGACCTGCTGATGTATTCCGCGGTGTGTGGCACCGGCCTGGACACGGTGCCCCTGGCGGGCTCTACCAGCGCAGAACAGCTAGCCGCGCTGTTATTGGACCTGGCCGCGCTGGCCCTGCGGCTGGATAAGCCGCTGACCGCCCGCCTGATGCCTATTCCGGGCAAAGCCGCCGGTGACGAGACCAATTTCGATTTCCCCTTCTTTGCCAATAGCCGCGTGATGGCGCTCAAGAGCGCGGCCTTAACCGGCGCCTTTGCGGAGAGTGAAGATATTTTGCTCGGCCCAAGAAAAAAGAAACGATAAAAATTATTGTTCAGCAGTCAACGTAAAGCTGTCGATCAATTCCCCTTCCACACTGATAAAGTCGAAACGGATCCAATCGCTGGTGGCCTCCACCAGCATGGCGCCATGCATCTCATTGTAGCGAACCAGGCTTTCAGGCAGCACAAACGTGAAATCGTAACGCGCCGGCGATCCCCCCAATCCGTTGGTGAAATAAGGGATCCCATCTACTTCCAAGCGCTCGTAAAGATGGTCATGCCCGGCCAACACGGCATCCACCCCCCAATCGGCAAAGGGCCATTGCATCCACTCGGTGGACCCATGGTGCCCGGACGAATAAGCCGGGTGGTGCATCACGGTCAGTTGCCAAGCCTCTCTTGAATCTGCCAGGGTCGTTTGCAGCCACTCCGCCTGAACCGAAGAACGGCCGACGCCGTCAGGTTCATTGGTATCGCTGTTGAGGAAGTACAGGTGAACGCTTCCCACCACGATATCGTAATAGCGTTCATTGCCCGGCAGGGAAAAATAAGTCACGTGAGGTTCATAGCCTGCCCGTGCATTCCAGTCGTGATTTCCCATGCTGGGAAAGAAGCGATTCTCCGGGCTGCCGGGTCCGAACTCGCCCTGATAAGTCCCGATATAAGCATGGTAATACTGGCCGATATTTTCATCGATCGTTTCAGCTTCCCCGTTTCTATAATTGTTGTCCCCGGTGGTGATGATGAAATCCACCTGCCAGCTTTCGATCAGTTCAAAAACCGCCAGCTCATCTGGGCCGGCCCAACCGAAATCACCAATGACCGCAAAGCGAATGGGTTCTGCGGAGCCCGCCTCTGTTCCTGCTTCAGTCGGCGCCGGTAGGGACGCTGTTTCCAGCGCCGCGGGTGATCCTTCCAGGGTCGCGGGTGTCGTCGTGGGGTACTCAAGGTCGGGTTGCGCCACGCCGCAAGCAGTTAGGACTAGCGCTGCGAGAACGAGCGTGGAAAAAAGAAATCTTTTTTTGACCTTCGACATTTCTGTCATTACTTCTTTTATGGAACCACCACTTTTAGGGCGCCTGCTTCCAGGCGCACCTGAATCGGAGTGGTACCGATCCAATCGCCGTCTCCCTGCACCGGGAGCCCCTCCGGGGTCCTGATCCATACGCTCTTGTGAACGGGGAGGTGGTCAAGCCACTTGGAACGGATGTGGTTGCGCGCCAGGAAATTGAATACCACCCACAAATAAGTAAAACCAGTCTTAGCCTCAAGATAGCAAAGGTCTAAATGCCCGTCGTCCGGCTGCACTGCAGGCCACCAACGCAGCGCCTTATATCCCAGGGTGCCGCAGTTGGCGGCCATCAGCTCGCTGGCGCGGATCTTCAGGGGGTGGCCATCGGCTTCCACCCCGTAGGCCACCGGATGCATGGCGAAGAAGTTCAGGAATAGTGTCACTAAATACGAACTCTTCCCAAATATCTTTTTGCGCGACGGGGTGGTCTCGGTCATCGCCCGCGCGCTAAGGCCCACGCTTACTGAAATAAGATAGGCGCGCTCGGCCACTCGCAACAGGTCCAAATATCGTATCGCATACTGGCCGGCCAACAGCGCAGCCGCCTTGTCCAGGTCGAGGGGAATACCCAGCTCGCGCACCAAAACATTGCCGGTGCCCATGGGCAGGATGCCCACCGGGGGCCCGTCGGGCGGCAGGGCGCTGGCAATATCCGCTATTGTGCCGTCGCCGCCCGCGGCGATGATCAGGTCCACGCCCCCGCGCAGCCGGGGCGCCAGCAGGGCTGCCAGCTCGGTGCGGCTGCACTCGATATAATCCACTTGGTGACCAGCGAAATGTTTATCCATCAGGCGCCGTAACGGCTCCAGCTTAAAGGCGGATGCCTGCGGGTTATGCACAACCAGGATCTGCGCGGTTTTTTCTGGCAAAGCGGTGGCCATAAGCCCCAGCTAAGTGAGTTAGATTGGGTTATCGAGATTGCAATTGATATATGCCGCTGGTACGATCAACGACGTAAAGTTCGCCGGCCTCATCCAGGCCAAATGAGGTGATTGAGAACTGAGTGTTAAATAGAAGGGCAGTTTCCCAGTTACCCTCTGCAGTTTGGACCAGGCCGAAGATCTTGCCTGAGCAATAGTCGGCATAAATATATACGCCTTGCCAGGCTGGCAAGCTCTCGCCGCGGTAAACATAGCCCCCAATCACCGAGCAGCCATCGTTGTGGCTATATTCGGCCACCGGCGATATGAGCGAAGCGCCGTCCGGGGGGCTGCCTTGGTAAACCTGGCTGCCCTCGAAATAACTCCAGCCGAGGTTGGCGCCGGCTGCAGTCCCGCTCGGCAAGAAATCGATCTCCTCCCACTCGCCTTGGCCCACATCGCCGATATACAGATCACCCGTAGCACTGTCGAAGCTGAAACGCCAGGGATTACGGAATCCATAGGCCCAGATCTCGCCCAGCCCGCCGCCACTGGCAAAGGGATTATCTGCTGGAATGGCGTAAGGCGAACCTGCGTTCACATCGATCCGCAGGATCTTGCCCAGCAGGGTGTCCAGAGATTGCCCGTTTCCGTGTGGGTCACCCTGGGAGCCGCCATCGCCTAAGCCAATATACAAGTAACCATCTGGGCCGAACACGAGGTTGCCACCGTTGTGATTCCTATAAGGTTGGTCAACTTGCAGAACGATCTGCTCACTTTCAGAGTCGGCTAGATTGGGATCAGAAGAAACTTGGAAGCGGGAGACCACGGTGTCGCCTAAATTATCGGTGTAATGCACGTAGAAATAGCCGTTTTGTTCGTAGTCTGGATGAAAATCCAGGCCGAGCAAGCCCTGTTCATTGCCTTCTCTTCCGACCCGGGATTCGATATCCAGGAAAAGCTGCGCCAGCGTGTTTCCGTTTTCCAGCACCCAGATCGTGCCCTTTTGTTCCGCCACGAACAGCCGGCCGCTGCCGTCCCCGGCATGAGTGGCTAGTAGAGGTTGACCCAAATCACCGCTCACCGAAACCCACTCGTAGCCCTCCGGGTCAGGCAGACCAGGAGCTGGAAGTTCAGGACTGGGAGTGGGGGTTTCGGTCTCAGGCTCACTAACAGCTGGCTGGGTTGTCTCACCAGCCAGAACCTCGCTCTCAGGTGAGTTGGTGGCTGGCGCGGTTTGGGCGCAGGCGGCCATAACGAACAGCAGCACAGTTCCCCAGGTCAGCATCCGCGCGAATGGGGTCATTCGTTATCTTTGTCTCGGTAGCGCGCTTCGATCACGTCGCTCTCATCAACCGCGGGCGGCACGCCTTCTTTCTTGGGCTGCGCTTCCTTTTCCAGGCGCACGCGGTGTTCATCTACAAGTTCTTGTGGGACGAGTTCCAAAAATAGTGTGTTGGCGATCCACAGGATAAAGGCGTCGTCCACCAGCGGGATCACGATATCCAGGGGAGAGATCAGATAGATCAGTGAAAAAGCAGGCAAGGCTTTCAGCCACAGGCTGACCCGCGGGTCGCCTATCAGCCGGATGATCAGCTTGATCTGCTGGCCAAAACTGCTAAAAAAATCTCCGTCCGATTTGGAAACAAGGCGTCGTTTGGGGTTCATCTGTGCTCCGCTACAACAACGTAACAACCTGCAAAGATTATACACGCCGGCTATCCGGTTTGCGCGGTTACAATTTCCGCCGTGTCTGTTTCTCGCCAACTAACGAAAAAGCGCGGTGCTCCAGCTTCAGCCTTAGACCCTGTTGGTCTGCTCAATCTCCTTGTGGTCTACGTCGTGTGGAGCAGCACTTATCTAGCCATTCGCATCGCCGTGCGCGAAGGCGCCGGCTTTCCGCCTTTCATGCTGGGGCTCACCCGCTCTGCACTGGCGGCGGCTGTGCTGTTCGCCTGGAGCCGCCTGCGCGGCGAGCGCTTGCGGCTTAGCCGCCCGGAGCTGCTTACCCTGGCCGCCTCAGGCCTGCTGCTGTGGGTGGGCGGCAATGGCCTGGTCACCTTCGCTGAAACGCGCGCCGCCTCCGGCCTTGCGGCTCTAATGGTGGCGGCCTCGCCGATCTGGGCGGCGATCATCGAAGCTGTCCTTGACCGCAAATGGCCTTCACTTCAACTGGCCGTCTCGTTGTTGATCGGTTTCTCCGGCATTGCCGTGCTCACCGCGCCGGAAATAATGACTGGCGTTCAGGCCGATACGATCGCCATTCTGGCGCTCATCGGTGCGGCCATCACCTGGGCGTCCGGGTCGGTGCTGCAGGCCCGCCGGCCTGTGTCAGTCAGCCCGCGCACCAGTTCCGCCTATCAAATGGCTTTCGGTTCCGTGGGTTTCGCCGCGCTGGTGCTCTTGTTCCGCGAGCCGCTGCCGACTCCCACACCAGAAGCCTGGATCGCCTGGGTTTATCTGGCGCTGTTGGGCTCGATTTTCGCCTTCACCGCCTATGTCACCGCCCTGCGCCTGCTGCCCACCCGGGTCGTGATGACCTATGCTTACGTCAATCCGGTGCTGGCTCTGATGTTGGGTTCCTTTTTGAACGAGCAGATCACGGCGTGGACCATCGCGGGGTCGCTCTTCGTGCTACTGGGCGTGGCCGGCGTGTTCCGCGAAAGGCTAAACCGCGCATCAAAATGAATTAGATTCCTGCCACGCCGTATAATAATTAGAGAGTTGGAGGAAAGATGGACACACAACGCAGGAGCACTATAGCCCTTGGGCTGGTTTTGCTATTAGTAGGTGGCTGGTTCCTGGCCGCCCAGTTCTTCCCACAACTTGCTGATCTGATCCCGCTGCAATACCAATGGCCTTGGTGGGTGATCGGGGTAGGCCTTCTTTTCCTGCTGATGGCAGTGGTGCTGCGCGCCCCCGCCATGGCCGTGCCCGCTGCCATGATTACCGGCATTGGGGGCATCCTCTATTACCAGAATACGACTGGCGACTGGGATAGCTGGGCCTATGCCTGGGCATTGATCCCCGGCTTCGGCGGTGTGGGTAACATTATCATGGGCCTGCTGGAAGGCCGCTTCATGCACAACTTAAGGGATGGCGTCGGCGCCATCTTCTTCAGCCTGCTCATGTTCGGCATCTTCGGCGCCTTCCTGGGCGGCCCGGCCATCCTCTCCCAACTTTGGCCGGCCCTTCTCATCGGCGCCGGTGTTTGGATCCTGCTGTCCGGCATGCGCAAGCCCAAAAAACCAGCCGTCGAGAAACCTGCCGAAGAATAGCTATCTTTACGCACGATATAATTAACCTGAAGCACAAACTGGCGCAGCCTGCTGCGCCAGTAGCTTTCACGAAAGCATTCGCCATGAATCCCACAGACACTCGAGGCCGGCCGTTGCACGATCTGCGCATCTCGGTCACCGATCGCTGCAACTTCCGCTGCACCTATTGCATGCCCAAGGAAGTCTTCGGCCGCGATTATGCCTTCCTGCCGCAAAGCGAACTGCTCTCCTTCGAGGAGCTCGAGCAGGTGACCCGCGCCTTTGTGGGCCTGGGCGTCAGCAAGGTCCGCCTCACCGGCGGTGAGCCGCTGATGCGCCGCGAGTTGGAAACCTTGGTCTCCAAGCTCGCAGCCATTCCGGGCGTGGACGACCTGGCGCTCACCACCAACGGCTCCTTCCCGGTTAGCCGCGTGCAGAGCCTTAAAGACGCCGGGCTGAGCCGCATGACCGTCAGCCTGGACGCCTTAGATGATGAAACATTTATGAAGTTGAATGATGTCGATTTTCCCGCTTCGACGGTGATGGAATGGATCGAGGCCAGCGCCTCAGCCGGCTTTGCCCCGGTCAAGATCAATATGGTGGTCAAGCGCGGCATCAACGAACACAGCATCTTGCCGATGGCACGCGCTTTCCGTGAGCAGGGCCACATCGTGCGTTTCATTGAATATATGGACGTGGGCCACTCCAACGGCTGGCGTCTGACCGACGTGGTTACCGCCCGCGAGATCCGCGACCTCATTCACGCCGAACTGCCTCTTGAACCCTTGCAGCCAAACTACCGCGGAGAAGTAGCGGAGCGTTACCGCTACGCAGACGGCAGCGGCGAGATCGGCATCATTGCCTCGGTTTCCCAACCGTTCTGCGGTGCTTGCAGCCGGGCGCGGCTTTCAGTGGACGGCAAGTTGTTCACCTGCTTATTTGCTATCCAGGGCACCGATCTGCGCGGCCTGTTGCGCGCCGGCGCCAGCGACGAGGAACTAAGCGCCGCCATCGCCGCGGTTTGGAGAAAGCGCACAGACCGCTATTCGGAGCTGCGTTCCGCCAAGACCGAGGGGCTGCCCAAAGTAGAAATGTCATACATCGGGGGTTGAGCTTGGCAGGCACCGCATCTTTGAACCACATCCGCACTGTGGTTTTCGATTGGGACGATACGTTGCGCAGCAACGACCCGCACGCGCACCACTTCTTTTGCGAATACGTGGAGGCGGCAGGCAAGATCTTAGACCCGCAAAAGCGCCGCGCTGCCCAACTGTGGGAACACCGCTATTGGGCCACCTCCGAAGAGTTGCTAAACGACTTTGACGTCCACGCCGAAGGCAGCCAAGCCTTCTGGCTCAACTATAGCCGCCGCCATTTGCTCGCCTTGGGCCTCAGTGATCAGGAAGCCGAACCCCTGGCCCCCGGCGCGCACACGCACATGCGCGAAAACTACAAGCCGGCCAACCGGTTGCGTCCGCACACCTTGGAAGCTTTGGCGGAGTTGCGCTCCGCGGGTTTCGCCCTGGGCGTCATCACCAACCGCAGCCGGGCCATCTACGCGGATATGCATGAACTCGGCTTGGACCTGCATTTTGATTTTTATCTGACCGGTGGGCAACTGGGCGCGTATAAACCGCAAAGGGAGATCTTTGAAAAGTTGCTCCACTTCATCGGCCAACCGGCGAATGAAGTGCTGTATGTAGGTGACAACTATTACGCCGACGTGGTCGGGGCGCGCAACGCCGGGCTGCAAAGCGTCCTGCTCAATTGGTCCGGCCTGTACGCGGATGTGGATTGCCTCGCCATCCAATCCCTTTCCGAACTGCCCAAGGTCCTTCAACTCGAATCTGTTTCCTAATCTATGCCCCGCGCTCAGCATTTATCGCGCGAATTCTTTGCCCAGCCTACGCTCCAAGTTGCCCGCCAGCTTTTAGGCTGCGTGTTAGTCCACGAGCAGAAGATAAACGGAAAGAAGCGCCGCCTCTCTGGGATCATTGTGGAAACAGAAGCCTACTGTGGGGAGAAGGATCTGGGCTGCCACGCCAAAGCCGGGCGTACCCAGCGCACAGCAGTCATGTATGGTCCGCCCGGGCACGCCTACGTTTATTTCACCTATGGCAACCATTGGCTGTTCAATTGCATCACCCAGGCCGAAGGTGAGCCGCACGCCGTCCTCGTCCGCGCCATCCAACCCCTGGAGGGTTTGGATGTGATCGCCAGGCGGCGGGCCGCGCAGCCGGAACCGCGCTGGGCCGATGGCCCAGGTAAGCTAACCAAAGCCCTGGGCATCGACGGCCAGCACAACGGAGCAGACCTGGCCGCTCGCACAGCTATAATATTCATCGAGACGGGGCAGCCCGTGCCCGACCGGTTGGTGACAAAAGGCCCGCGCATCGGCCTCAACACCGTCCCCGAGCCCTGGAAAAGCAAGCCCTGGCGCTTCTTGGCCTTACTAAAAGCTGGAGATAGAGCATGACTAAACTATTGGAAGGAAAGAACGCTCTGATTTTTGGGGTAGCCAACGAGCGTTCAATTGCCTGGGGCTGCGCCAAGGTGCTGCATGAACACGGCGCCAACGTAGGCCTGAGCTATGCCGGGGAGATCCTCAAAAAGAGGGCGATCCCCTTGGGGGAATCGATCGGCAGCACTTTTATTGAAGAGTGCGACGTAACCAAGGACGCGGATATCGCCTCCGTGGCGGAGAAGGCCAAAAAAGCCTTTGGCAACATCGATGTTCTGGTGCATGCCATCGCCTTCGCCAACCGCGAAGAACTCGGCGGGCCTTATTACAACACCACCCGCGCCGGATTCCACCTGGCCATGGATATTTCCGTCTATTCGTTCACCGCGCTGGCCCAGGCCCTCCAGCCCATTTTTCGCCCGGGCGCTTCGCTGATGACCATGACCTATTACGGCTCGCAGAAGGCGGTGCCCAGCTACAACGTGATGGGCGTGGCCAAAGCTGCCCTGGAAGCTTCGGTGCGCTACATGGCGCGTGACTTCGGCCCCCAAAAGATCCGTGTGAATGCCATTTCGGCCGGCCCCATCCGCACCCTGGCCTCCGCCGGTGTATCTGGCTTCAAGGGCCTCTATAGCCGCTTCGCCGAGGTGGCGCCATTGCGCGAAAACGTGACCATTGAGGACGTGGGCAACGCCGCGCTCTTCCTGGCCTCTGACCTCTCGGCGCGCATCACCGGCGATGTGCTTTACGTAGACTCGGGTTTCAACATTATCGGCATTGCCGAAAACGACACCGGGGGCAAGGCCGAGACCCCGGCTTCCTGATGTTCCGCCGCAAGCCGGATCTCCCGCAAAACAACGCAGGCCAGCAGCTGCCGCGCATCACTTCGGTGGTCGCCGACGGCGTCAGCCTGCGCGGAAAACTGAGTGGGGCCGGCGGCGTGCGCATTGAGGGCGCCTTTGACGGCGAGATCGAACTGGACGGGCTGCTGGTGATCGGCCCCACCGGCCGCGTCACCTGCCCGCAGCTCAAGGCCCGCCACGTGATCGTGGCCGGCGCCATGCGCGGCGACATCCTGGCGGAACGGGTAGAGATCCGCAGCAGCGGCCGCGTGTGGGGCAACGTGGTCACGGCCTCGATGGCCACCGAGGAAGGCGCCTTCCTGCGTGGTCAGATCCAGATGGAAGAAAAGGTCGAGCTGGGTATCCAGCCGCCAGTCGAGGCGATGGAACCTGCATCCGAACCGAGCTCCGCAGCTGCCCAGCCGGCTATCATCGACGTGCCCGATCAGGAAAAATCCCAGCAGGAGAAAGCCGCCGCACCAGCCAGCGCGGCCCCACAGAAAAAGTTCAGGCGCAAGCGCAAGGCAAAGTGAAGTGAATTACTCGGCGATTAATTTCAAAAATAAACTTGGCAAGTTTTCCGAACATTGGTCACCGCGGGTGATCGCCGAGCTGAATGATTACTAATTCAAGTTGGTCAAGATCAAAGGGGATTTTGTCTCGCAAATGCGCAGCACAGCCATCCCGAAACCGACGAAGCCTTTATTATTCTGGATGGCAGGCTGCTGATTGAATTTCGCGATGGCAAAGTGGAATTATCGGCAGGCGAAATGTTCGTCGTTCCTAAAGGCGTGGAACATAAACCTTATGCGGCAGAAGAATGCAGCCTGCTGCTGGTGGAGCCGCTGGGAACGCTCAATACCGGCGATGCTGGGGGAGAGTTAACCGCTGAACAGGATCTCTGGATCTAGTTTTCCAAACTAACTTACTAAACACACTGGCTATTTTTGCGCTCTGATCAGCAGCAGTGGCCTGTCAATTTTGTGCAGCACGCCGCTGGTCACGCTTCCATAAAAAACGCGCTCCAACCCGGAGCGGCCATGGCTGGTCATGGCGATCAGATCCACGTCTTTTTCCCGAGCGGTATTCACAATGGAATTGACCGGGTCGCCGCGCAATACCACGGTCTCGGTTTTGATCCCCTTCTTGGAAAGCGCCGCAGATTGTTTATGCAAATAGTCGCTGGCTTCCTTTTCCGCGGCCTGCATATTCTTCCAATAAATTTCAAGTTCCTGGGGCGGCGCAGTCACCATCATGCTCATTCCGGGGGTGAAGCTAGGCGCGATCGGCTCGATCACATATAACAAGATCACCGTACTGGTTTCCTTGGAGGCCAGGTTTTCAGCATGCGGCAAAATTTGCTCTGATCTTTCTGAGCCATCCAGGGGTACTAAGATGCGTTTATACATCGAGCCTCCATTCCAAGCGCTAACGCAGCCGGGTACTAGCCGTTATGTTAACAGCCTAGTCCTTGCCGCGCCGGCCTTCTTCTTCATTGATGGATATCCAGGCGACCATCTCGCCGATATCGAACTTGTCATCCGCAGCCCAGGTGCGCAACGAAGGATAGCCGCGGTTGTAGCGCGAGGAGCTATCTCCCGCGCTTTCTTCCTTCAACATGGCGCGGATGCCTTTCAGCCGTTTGGTCCAGGCGGCCATGTTTGCGGGCGTCAGATCCACCCAGCCCTGGAAGGCGTCTTCGGATTTGATCAGCGGCCCGCGCAGGATGCGCTTGCCGTCGGGCAGCAAAATGGGCAGCCCGATGGAGATGATCTGCTGGCGCAGCGCCGCGTCTTTACTCACCAGCTCGGCCGTTCGTTTAGACATCTGCTCGGGCGTATCCTTTAGCGCCGCGCTCAGGGTGGTGTAAACCTTCTTCAGAAGAAAGGCTTCATAAAGCAATTTAGACATGCGCGGCGGACCAAGGATCTCGAAGGCCACCGACTCACCGTGCTGCTCGCCCAACTGGCGCAGCCGTTCCAGGGCGGCGTCCCGCAGGGTGCCGGCCCGGAAGGTCGGCCCCATCACGGCGCCATCCAGTGCGCCGATCACATCGCGGCCAGTGTTGCCACCCAGGATCTCGCGCACTACATTATGGGCAATTTCCTCCGGGGTAACGAACTCCATTTGGCCATAGGCGGTGATGGCGGCGAAATCGCCGGCGGCGAACAGGCCATTCTCGCCGGTATTGATATACACCGCCTCCAACGATTTGCCTGTGGCAGAGCCAAAGTTCCCCTGGGGATTCAGGTTAGCTTTATCTGCAATAGAAACAGCCTTGTCCGGCGGACAATCAAAAAGCAGGAAATCCTGGCCGCCGCGGCGGATTGGGCCGTAGCCGATCTCTTTCCAGGCGATCAGCGCGGTGGGCTTGATCTCTTTCACCACCTCGGGCCCGCCGGGTGTGCGCGCCATCAGGAAGGTCAGCATGGTCTGGGCGCCAGCCAGCGCGGCCTTGGACATCAGCACCCGCGATGGCTTCTCCTCCCCATGAGTGTAGGGGATGTTCAGCCCCATGCCGCCGGTGCCGCTGGTGCCCACTTTGACGTAGGCTTGCGTCTTGGCCTGCAGCATCGACTCATGCAAGATCTGGATGTGGCGCACTAATTGGGGAATATACAGAGCGGCCAGGAGCTGCTCGACTTCTTCCGGCCACTTTGTGCCGCCGTTGCCGGAGGCGATCAACCCCTGCAATTTGGCAGCCCAGGCATAAATATCTTGATACGCCACCGCCGTGGATGTATTGATGCAATCCACAATGATCTGGGCGGGAGAACCGTCCAGGCCTGTGGCTTTTCCTTGAATGATCTGAAATAGTAAAGAAGCTTCCAGCATTTCCTCGTCCAGGTGCCCCACAACGTCTTCAACGAGGAGTTTACGTTTCGTTGCATCCCCCATGATGGTGTTGCGCGACGGGTTATCTGTTTGCCATTCCGCCCGCAAGAAGATATCCCCCCAGGTAGCGAAGAACTGGGTCGCGCTTTTGGGAAACTCAGCCTTGAGTTCCGCCACGGCTTGCTCGGCTTCCTCCTTGCGCAGCGAGGTCACCACCAAGCAGGCCGGTTCGTGCGCCAGCAATTCCCGGCACACCGCGCGGCCCACCAAGCCGAATCCACCCAAAACGAGGGCATTCTTCCCGCGTATATCCATTCACACCTTCCAGGGTAGCGATTGTGAGCATAAAAGGGGCCTTAAGCATACCGCGATTTAAGTGGGCGCGGCAAAGTGCACTTTCAACAGGTGTATACTGCCGTAGCAATAATTTCCCCATCGAGGAGGAGAAATGTTCGAAGGATCTGCATTTTCGGGTATTTTGGTTATCAGCTTTGTCCTGGCCTTATTGGTGGTGTTGGTTGCCTGGGTTCAGCGCGGCCAAAACGTAATGGTCTCTGACCCCTTGCTTGATGTAACCTTTGATCTTCAACAGAGTTGGCTGTCCACTTTCACGGCCTTGCTGGCTATCCTGGGGGCTTTGAATTTCTCCAGCCTCGCCCTTAACAGCGATCCCTCATTTTCCATGCTTAGCTTATTTTTTGCTCTGCTGGTCGCTTTGGCGCCCCTGCTTTACAAGGCGCTGGGGGGCCCAACCGGGACAGTCGGTGGCTACCTGGTGGCATGCGCGGCGACCCTCTGGGCGGCATTCGGAATACTCTTCTCGCTGGGTGTGCTTCTAAGTCAGCCCAGCCAGGCATCAGTAGGCCAATCCGATTTAGCGACGCTCCTAATGATGGCGGTGATTACCCTGACCGTTCCTCTCATTGCTGCCTACGCGCATGGCAAGCTCACTTCACTGCTGCGCTCCTCAAAGACTTTGGCAGGCAACGTTACTTTCTTATAATTCCAATTAGTCCCTATCAGCAAAAGAGCGGGCTAACGCCCGCTCTTTTTTTACGCATTGCTGCTTCCGTTAGCCGGTCAGGTCCTGCTGAGGTTTTTGAGCTCAGCCGTGACCGTTTGCCATGGCGAGGGCTTGTTCGGAAACAGGAGCCGATACAGTTTCCCGGCAGCCTCGATAATCGTGACCACCAGTGCAATGCCGATCGTGATCTTGATTATCGTGTCGACCAGCGGCAGTTCAGTGAACGGAGCCAGCCGCAGCATGCTGGCGGCCACGAGGATGTTCGCCACGTCGATCGCCAACCCTCCCGTTCGCGTCCAGCGATCCCAACGGCCGCGCGCGATCAAGATAAATTTGAGTGCGATCTCGATGATCCCCAGGCCAATGAGCAGTGGGAAGTACGCGCCGAATTCCTCGACCAAAGCGGCAACCACGTCCCAATTCTCTCCGATCGGGCCAGCCGGCACGGCCACGCCCGTGGCTGCATTCAGCGCGACGATAAAGGCGCCCAGGAAGATGGCCTCGAACATGACCTCGGCGCGATCCACTCGGTCGCGGTCAAGAGTGAGTTCCGGCAGGGTAAGCGGATCCCATTCTTTCTGAGGGAGCTTGACGCCCACGATGGCCTTATCCACCAGGAAAAAGATGATGGTGATGATGGCGAAACCGTCGAGCAGCGAATCAAACAGCGTGCTCGCAGCTCCCTGGAACATGGCCGAAAGATCAGCCTGGTTTGTAGCCGCCAACACCAGGCTGATCACTTGTATGGTGCCGATAACGATGGCACTGATGCGCAGTACCAGCCAGTAGGTTGGCAGCAGTTCCGGGCCGATCAGGTAGTTGCGCGCGCCGTAGCGTATCTTGCAGCGCGGAGCGCAGTTCCATTTGCACGTCGGCCCGCAGCTTTTCAGGCAGTTTGCGGCCGACTTCCATCAGATAACGTTCTACTAAATTACCCTTCATTTGGTTCCTCCAGATGTTTTGAGCAGGCCGCTCAACGCTTTGCCGATAGCCTGCCATTCTTTGGTTAGGTCTTTCAAAGCTTCTTCTCCCTGGGCGGAAAGCTGGTAGTAGCGGCGCGGCCGCGCCTCATCTGCCAGTTCCCATTGGCTATCCAGCAACCCCTGGCTCTCCAGCCGCCGCAGGAGGGGGTACAGGGTGCCTTCGGGGATATCCAGCCCCCGGGCGGCTAGCTGCTGCTTGAGCGAATAGCCGTATTGTTTGCTGCCCAGCTGGCTGAGCACCGCGATCACCAGGGCGCCGCGGCGTAGTTCCAAGCCCAGGTTTTCGAGCAAAACGGGATATTCTTCTTTTGTTACCATGCGTGAGATTATACTGTGTTATACACAGTAATGTCAAGGGGAAGTATTAGTCCGTTATTGTTAAGATGCTCTAGGCAAAGATAAGTCAAACCGCAAGAAATTCCTAAGTTGCGTTTTTGTTAAATGTGCCCGTGGTAAAAAGTTCTCATTTGGAGCCTTCCGTTACCCCACTCATCGTCCAGTCGTTTCCGACGTCAAAAAGGAGGAATCTTAATTAATAAAAAGATAGTTGGTTATGCCGTCGCTTGGCAAATGGGGTTTGCCCAACTACTTTAATGACTTACAAAGAATCTTCCTCTTCAATATCTTCTTTTGATTTCGTTATGCCCGAAGTGCCTAGCACTGCTTTCAAAGCAACCGCCATTTCTCTTTTCATGGCTTCCATGGCTTCAAAAGCGGGAAGGGGTTGAATTAAAGTTTGTAACGTAGCTGCAATATTTTTTTGAAAGTTCGTGAGAGCTTCAACAGCGGCGAGTGGTTGAAGCGATGCCTGTAAAGTTGCGGCAACCTCGGTGTTGAAATTCGCGAAAGCTTCAAAAGCGGTTAGCCTCTGAAGTGATATCTGTGAAGTTGCGGCAATTTGCCGATTCATGTTTGCGATTGTCTCGAGGAGATCGTTCAGTCCTGATATTTGCACAACCACCTGCTCAGGGACAGAGGCTGCTTCAATCTCGTTTAGTACCATCCCTAAGTTTATTGAATATTGGAAGTTTTCAATTTTTACAAACCCTTCAAGATCAGGGTGGAGTTTTTCTATATTTTTGGCCACGCTGAAATCTGTGAAATTACTAGTAACAAAATATACATTAGTTAAGTTGTTTTTATTTACATATTCCGCCATTGATAAGAAGATGATGACATCCGAAAATTTATTCTTGTGATTAAATCCAGCCATTTTCTCAATCGCCAGTTCGCTAGCTTGTTTCTTGGCTTTTGCAAAACTTGGAATGCTACGTGATGTCTTTCCTCTTATGAGTGAATCAATCTCAGCGATCCTTTTACGGCAAACACTTTCAATTTCTGCGCCAATTTCCTCCTGAAGCACCTTCAAGCTACTCGTGATATCTTTATAAGCATTAAACTTTGACAGCTCGTCAATAATCGAGTTTAATTTCGCGGCCTCATCGCTTTTAAACGATTTCTTATGTCTGGTCCATTCCTTTTTGACTAGCGCGGGAACTAATAACGAAACTTTTCCCGAATTGACCAGCTTGATTAGCGATTCCAACACAAGAGGTTGAGATCTCTGAATACCAATCCAGGTCGAGGTGTCAATTAATAAGTAAGTTTCTTTTTGCGACAAAATTAATTTCCCGTTTTTGAGTATAGCAGAACGACCCTGACTATAAGCTCTTGTCAATATCAGAAATCAAGGTGATTAAATTTCGGATAAGCCCATAAAATGAGCCTCAAAAGTGTTTGAAGCTTTGTTACTTAATTTGATTTTGATCTGCAACAATAGATAGAATTGCGTTTATTTTTAATATCCATTCTGTAAAGTGCTGTTTCATTCCGGCAACATCATTTTCCAGCACATTCTTTGATTTCGAGGAAATGTCTTTATACAAAGTATATAGAAGCGACAAATGCAAACTCATTTCGGGGACTCTGGTACCGCCCAAGCAGGCGGCGACAATTTCGCGGTTCGCCACCTTTTTTAACTCTAAACGATTTGATCTAATGTTTTCAGAACACTTAATCTTGGCATGGTCCACGAGTGACCCCCAGAGTTGTTGTATTACGCTTCTCAGGCTATTAAGAGCCTGATCTACTCTGTGAATTCCGCTACGTGCTTTCTCGTAAGATTCGACGGCTAGTTGGAACTGTTCAACGAGGCTCACATCAATATCAGCGATTAAGCCGGGCAGTATTGCTCTTCGCGCTTTGTCTTCTGCGAATTGCGTAAACGTAGCATTCACCGGCTTCAACCAATCTGGCTGCGGATCTACGTTTAGAAAGGGGGTCACTATTGTCGTATAGCTGTCGGAAATTCCGCTAGACGAGACTAAACTGACTGTGAATTCTCTGCTTAAAGAGGGCAACTCGGGAATCCATGCGCTTCTCTTTGTTTCATCCCGTAATTGTCCTGGGAGAATCTTAGGGATAGTTTCACTTAATACGTCGCTTGGGGTGTAATTCAACACATTCAGTTTTGCTTGGGCTTCGTCCCGTAACTCTGAAACAATTGGGGCGATATCCGATAAAGCTTTAATCGATTTAAGAAAAGAATCGTATCTTTCCAGTTCCCTCTGTACCGATTCTTTATATTCTGATGTACTAGTCATTTAAGACGTTCGACCCCTGCCTTCCCGGCATGTAAAAATGCTCAGCTTTGATTTTACCTTGTTAACCCGACGAGCGACTCGAAGGGCAATTCGAGTCGATTAAAAACGGATCAGCTTTATGCGGGAAGGGGTTTGGGGGAACAATGCAATAGTTCCCCCAACGGGGGCTGGGGCAGCGCCCCAGGAAAGAAAGAAGTGGGCTACTCACCCTTGTTTACTTCCTTCCTATATTTCTCTAACACGATTCTTTCACTACCCTCCAGCCCCGTCCTATATAATCTCCCCACGCCTAAACGGGCGTGAAGAGGTAAATATCATGATGAGATTCGATCGCTTTACCGAACGTGCCCAGGAAGCTGCGCAACGCGCCGCTGAGATCATTCAGCGCTACGGGCATAACCAAATAGACACCGAACACATTTTGCTGGCCCTCATCGAACAGTCGGAAGGCGTCGTGGGCCAGTTGCTTGAGATCCTCAAGATCGAGCCCGGCTCCCTGAAGGAGCGGCTCGATTACATCCTGCGCACCAGCCCCAAGGCCAACATCTTCGGCGGCGGCGCAGGCCAGATCTTTATTACCCCGCGCGTGAAGCGCATCGTAGACATCGCCAACGAAGAAGCTAACCGGCTCAAAGATGAGTACATCTCGACCGAGCACATCTTCCTGGCCATCCTCAACGAACGCAGCACGCCGGCCGCCCGCCTGCTGGAAGGCGCCGGCATCACCCGCGAGCGCGTGTTGGACGCTGTGCAGCAATTGCGCGGCGGGCAACGCGTCACCGACCCGCAAGCCGAATCGCGCTACCGCACCCTCGAAAAATACTCGCGTGATCTCACCAAGCTGGCTCGCGAGGGCAAGCTGGACCCCGTGATCGGCCGAGATACCGAGATCATGCGCGTCATCCAGATCCTTTCGCGCCGCACCAAGAACAACCCTGTGCTCATCGGCGAAGCCGGTGTAGGCAAGACTGCCATAGTGGAAGGCCTGGCGCAAAAGATCGCCAGCAACGACGTGCCGGAGATCCTCGGCGGCAAACGCGTCCTCTCCCTGGACCTGGGCGCCATGATCGCCGGTTCCCGCTTCCGCGGCGAGTTCGAAGAACGCCTCAAAGCCACCTTGGAAGAGATCCAGCGCGCCGGCGGGGAAGTCATCCTGTTCATTGACGAGCTGCACACTGTCGTTGGCGCCGGCGCCGCTCAAGGCGCCATGGATGCTTCCAACATGCTTAAGCCCGCCCTGGCGCGCGGTGAATTGCACGCCATCGGCGCCACCACGCTGGACGAATATCACAAGCACATAGAGAAAGATGCGGCGCTTGAACGCCGCTTCGCTCCTGTGTATGTGGAAGAACCCAATGTGGAAGACACCATCCAAATGTTGATGGGCTTGCGCGACCGTTACGAAGCACACCACAATGTGCGCTACTCCGACGAGTCGCTAGTCGAGGCCGTCAAGCTTTCTCACCGCTACGTGACTGACCGTCACCTACCCGACAAAGCCATCGACTTGATGGATGAGGCCGCCGCCAAGCTGCGCGTGGCACTCTACTCGCTGCCCGACGATCTCAGGGCTATGAAAACTGAAATTGACCGCCTGCAAGCTGAAGAAGAGCAGGCCGGTGTGGAACGCAACTACGAACGCGCCGCCGAAAAGAAATCGGCGCGCCTGCGCCTGGCCGAAGAGTTCAAGGCCAAACGTGAAAAATGGGAAAGCGAACACCAGTTGGACGAAGTTGTGGATGTCAACGACATCGCCGCGGTAGTCGCCCAGTGGACCGGCATCCCAGTCAACCAAATGATGGAAACTGAATCTGAAAAACTGCTCAAGATGGAAGATCGCTTGCAAGAGCGCATCATTGGCCAGACCGAGGCTATCGAAGCCGTGTCGGATGCCATCCGCCGGGCGCGCTCGGGCCTCAAAGACCCCAAGCGCCCCATCGGCTCGTTCATCTTCATCGGCCCCTCCGGCGTCGGCAAGACCGAGCTGGCCAAAGCGCTGGCCGAGTTTATGTTCGACGATGAAGATGCGCTGGTGCGCATCGACATGAGTGAATACCGCGAGCAGCACACTACCGCGCGGCTCTTCGGCGCCCCGCCTGGATACATCGGCTACGAAGAAGGCGGCCAGCTCACTGAAGCGGTGCGCCGCCGCCCATATCGCGTGATCCTCTTCGACGAAATCGAGAAGGCTCACCCCGATGTGTGGAACGCCCTGCTGCAGATCCTGGACGACGGTCGCCTGACTGATGGCCAGGGCCGCACCGTGGATTTCCGCAACACCGTGCTGATCATGACCAGCAACCTGGGCACCGAGTTCGTGCGCAAGTCTGGCTCGCTGGGCTTCCTGCAATCCAGCGGGGACGACGAAGAACGCCAGTCCAGCCAGAAGATCACAAAGGCGCTGCGCGATACCTTCCGCCCGGAGTTCATCAACCGCATCGACGAGATCATCACCTTCTCGCCGCTCTCCAAAGACGACATGCGCCTGATCGTTGACCTGCAAATGAAAGAAGTGCAGGAGCGCCTGGCCGATAAGGGTGTCACCGTAGAACTCAGCGACAAGGCTCGCGATTGGCTGGCCGAACACGGCTACGACGCCGCCTTCGGCGCCCGCCCGCTCAACCGTGCCCTGCAGAAGTTCGTGGAGAGCCCGCTCTCCAAAGAGCTGCTCGCCGGCAACTTCAAGCCCGGCTCCACGGTGATCGTGGACGTGGACGAGAAGGGCGAAACCACTACCTTCAAGGCCGGCAAGCCCAGCGGCGTGAAGAAGAAACAAGAAGTCGAAGCGGAAAGCTAAACAAAGCAAAAGCCTCCCGATTTTCGGGAGGCTTTTTATTAGGTAAGTATGACTTGACTGTAAAAGCGTTTTTATGTAGACGCTATGGGATAGGAGTTTTAGATATGCCACGCTTCCTTCTCGTTCGGCGAGCGGGTTTTGATTTACGGTCGGGCTTGCTTGCTTTCTCTAAGTCACGAGGAAATCCCCCTTGATAGCACGCAGCGACAAGTTATTTGAGGTCAGGCACAAAATCGAGCGGGCCAACAAACACATCCGTGACCTCGAAAGGGCTATCACCAGCTACTCCAACCGAAAACCTTACTCCCTCTCTCTTAAAAGCACAATTGAAAGAGTTCGCTTTACCGACTATATCTTTGAGGTCGTCGATGTGCGAATGCCTCCGCCTAGCGTGAGCCTTATCCTTGGCGACGCTATTCAAAACATGCGAATAGCTCTCGATTATCTCGCCTGCCTCATAGCCGGAAATAATAAGGTTAGCTTTCCTATGTCCAATCCCTCCCATCCTTTTACCCAAGCCCTTAAGGACGCTAAAATGGAGTTGCTGGGGAGCGATGTAATCGATGCTATTCGCGACGTCCAACCAGACAAGAGAGGGTACGAAAACCTCGCCAACCTTAGCAAACTCAGCAACATTGACAAGCATCACTTCCTTATAGTCACGGCCATAGGCATGAACATGCTTTACAGCAAGTCACCCTTGCGGTGCCTCTTTCTCCTAGCGAGAAACTTGTAATACCTTTGGATTCACCTGTCTCCAGCGGGAATTTCAGTGCCTTGTCCTTTACCATGCCAGTCCTTCTAGAAAAAGGCGCGGAACTTCCAACGCTCACCGTTGCAAAAGGACTCGAACTCAAAGACAATCCCTATCTCTCCATTGGAATAACATTCGGAGAGCCAGCGCAGGTCAAGGGGAAACTTGTGCACGGGGAAACTCTCAACATGCTCTTTACGGTAAGAAAAATTGTCGATAAACTCGAAAAGCTTGTCCCGTAACTCTACATTGAAGGGATACTTACCTTTTATTAAAAGTTGAGAGCCGGTTTTCTGTTGTGCTCGAAACCAGCTCTCAATACTAAGAACGGGGGAAATGGAGGAATTGTTACGTTGATCTTTACGGCTAAATTTACCCCTAGCGGATGGCCTGTTTCACTTCAGCGATGGCCTGGGTCACATGGATATCGCGCGGGCAGGCTTCCGTGCAGTTGAAGGCCGTGCGGCAGCGGAACACGCCGCCGTGGTTGCTCAGGATCTGCAGGCGGTCCTTGGCGGCCGTATCGCGGCTGTCGAAAATAAAACGATGGGCGGCCACAATGGCGGCCGGCCCCACATATTGGTCGTCGGACCAGAAGACCGGGCACGACGTGGTGCAGGCCGCGCACATGATGCACTTGGTGGTGTCGTCGAAACGTTCGCGGTCTTCGGGGCTCTGCAGCCGCTCCTTGCCATCTGCGGGGATCTCGTCGTTCACCAGATAAGGCATCATCGCCTTGTAGCTGTTGAAGAACGGCTCCATGTCCACGATCATGTCCTTGAGCACCGGCAGCCCCAGGATAGGCTCCACGGTGATCTCGCGGCCCAGGTCCTTCACCAGCACTTTGCAGGCCAGCAGGTTGCGCCCATTGATGCGCATCGCATCCGAGCCGCACACCCCGTGGGCGCATGAGCGCCGGAACGCCAGCGTGCCGTCGATGTAACCTTTGACGTGCTCGAGCAAGTCCAGCACGCGGTCCGTGGGTTGCGCATCGATGTTATAGGTATCGAAAGAGGGCGTGCTACGCCCGGCCTCCGGGTTATAGCGATAGATCTTTAGAAATACCAGCATCGGCGCTCCTGACTTAATACACGCGTTCCATGGGCTGATACTTGGTGACCACCACCGGTTTGTAATCCAGCTTTACTTGGTCGCCGTCCAGCCAGGCCAGGCTGTGCTTCATCCAATTCGGGTCATCCCGCTTGGGGAAATCTTCACGGGCATGGGCGCCGCGGCTTTCCTGCCGCGCCTCGGCTGAGACCGTGGTAGCCAGCGCCACGTCCAGCATGCAGCCCAGTTCCCAGGCGTTGAGCAGGTCAGTGTTGAACTTGCGCCCGTGGTCATCCACACTGATTCTCGCAAAGCGCTGACGCAGCTCGCGCATTTTTTCTTCGGCGCTCTTCATGCCTTCCGCGGTGCGGAACACGCCCACGTCGTCCATCATTTTCAGTTTCATTTCTTCGCTAATGTGCACAATGCGTTCGCCGCCGCTGCCACTCAGCAGGCGGTCCAGTTGCTCGCGGGTGAACGCGGTGGGGTCTTCATCCAGCGGCTTGAATTGAGCGCCCTTGGCATATTCGGCGGCGCGCTTGCCGGCTTCCTTGCCGAAAACAACAATATCCAATAAAGAATTCGTGCCGAGCCGGTTGGCGCCGTGCACGGAAACGCAGGCCACCTCGCCGGCTGCGAACAGGCCGGGCACCAGCGTACCCTTGGCATCCGCCAGCACCTCGGCGTGCATATTGGTCGGGATGCCGCCCATGGCATAGTGTGCCGTGGGCTGGACGGGCATCGGCTCTTTGATCGGGTCAACGCCTAAATAAGTTCGGGCAAAATCTACAATGTCGGGCACTTTCGCCAGCAGCTGCTCCCCGGTGACGCGGTACGGTTTGCCATCCGGCGTCGTGCGACCATCCGCCTCGGCGTATTTGTTCACCACTTCGGGGCGCATGTCCAAATATACGTAGCGCTTGCCATTGATGCCGTTGCCAGCGCGAACCTCAAGATAAATGGCGCGGCTCACCACATCCCGCGAGGCCAGGTCTTTCACTGTGGGCGCATAACGCTCCATGAAACGCTCGCCCTTGTTATTGACCAAGATCCCGCCCTCGCCGCGCACACCTTCCGTGATCAGGATGCCCATGCGGTAAATGCCGGTCGGGTGGAACTGGAAGAATTCCAGGTCCTGGGCCGGCAAGCCGCGCCGCAAAGTGATCGCCACGCCATCCCCGGTGTAAGCATAGGCGTTCGAGGTCAGCTCCCAAATGCGGCCGTGGCCGCCGGTGGCAAACACCACCGCCTTGGCGTGAAACACGTGCAGATCGCCGGTGGCTAGCTCCACAGCCACCACGCCGTTAGCCACGCCATCGCGCATCAGCAGGTCCAGCACGTGGTATTCATCGTAAAAGTGCACTTTGTTCTTGATGCACTGCTGGTAGAGCGTCTGCAGGATCATATGGCCGGTGCGGTCGGCCGCGTAGCAGGAACGCATCACCGGCTGCTTGGTCTCATTGTTGGTGTGCCCGCCGAAGCGGCGCTGGGCGATGCGGCCTTCCTTGGTGCGCGAGAACGGTAGGCCCATATGCTCGAGCTCATACACTACCGGCACGGCCTGGGCGCACATGTATTCGATGGCGTCCTGGTCGCCCAAATAATCGCTGCCTTTCACCGAATCGAAGGTGTGCCATTCCACCTTGTCCGGCTCCAGGTTGCCCAAGGCGGCGCCAATGCCCCCCTGGGCGGTGCCCGTGTGCGAGCGGGTCGGGTAGAGCTTGCTCAGCACGGCCGTATCGGCCCCGCGCGAAGCGTACAGGGCGGCCATCAGGCCGGCGCCGCCCGCGCCTACAATCACAACTTCATGTTGGTGATGCTGCACCATTTTTGGTCTCGATCCTTTCTAAACTAAGCTAACTCCGGCCGGGCGCCCATGAACAGGGCGATGGTGCCGATAATGCTGATCGCCAGCCAGAATAAAAGCATTAGGATGCCGAGTACTCGCCGCGTCTTTTCGTTATGGATGAAGTCATTAGAGACCTGGCGCAGCCCATACATGCCGTGGGCGAAGGTGAACAGCAGCAAAAAGAAATCGTAGAGCACCCAGCCGAAAATATCCAGGCGCGCCGCCACGTAGTTGATGTCGATGGCATGCACGCCGACAAATACGTCCTGCAAATAAACATGGAACCAGGCCAGCGGGATCAACAGGATGCCGCTGTAGCGCATCCAGCGCCAGGCAATTGCCTCCAAACCTGGTTTGACCTTAGCCTGCGCTTTCATTTCAGCAATTCGCCCACCCACACAAACACATCGAAGTTGAAACTATGCACCAGCATGGAATGGAACATCCAGGCCGCGGCCGGCGCCCACAGCAGGATGCTGATCGCCAGCGTGGCGCGCACCGCATTGCGCTGGAACCTGATAGCCCACTTGGCGGGAAGCCACAGATCGGTGACCGCAATACGCAGGCCGTTGACGCCGTGATACACCAGCGAGAACACCAATGCGATCTCCCCCATCATGAAAATGGGGTGGCGATAAATGGCGATGGCATGTTCGTACAACGACGGGTAGAAATAAACCGTGGAAGTATCCAGTATGTGGATGATCAAAAACAGCAACGTGCCCAGCCCGGTAAGTCTGTGCAATAGGAAGGCGTAATGGCCTTCTCGACCCTGATAGGTTGCGTAGCCGGTGACCGTATTTTTTATTGGGGATGAAGGCGCTGCCAAGAAGGCCTCTTGTTTGCGGTGCGAACCATTTGAAAAGCCAATTGCGATTATAGCACCGCGCTCAGGCCGCGCAGTTTTCTAAAAAGATACGCGAGACAATCCTCAGATGAAATTACAACCCGAAATTTCCACCGCGGCTAGAAGTCGATCCGCATCACGACCCGCCTGAGTGTGGCCTGCTCACCTCGGTGAACCCGGCCGCGGCAAAGATGCTGCGGCTGCCGACGTGCAGCTCTCCCCAGGTGATCTCCTGCCCTTTCTTCGTGATCATCGGGTAGCCCTCGAAGGCACGCGCCCCGCGCTCCCTGGCGAAGTCGACGGCGGCACGCGCCAGCGCGCGGCTGATGCCGCGGCGCCGAAAACCCGTGCGAATGACGAAGCAGGTCACGGCCCACACGCCGTCGTCGGACTTGTCTTCAGCTCGCCCGGTCCATGGAACGCGGGTGTACAGCAGGCGCACGTAGGCCGTGCGGGACTCGACCGCGCACCAGCCGGCCGGCTCGCCGTTGAGGTAGGCGACGACGCCGCTCGTCGTGCCAGCCTTGGGATGCCCAGAGTTGGTCTGTTCGCGCAGCCGCTTGGCGCGTTCAGCGACGGGAACTGAGCTCCACTGGAAGTCCCGGATCTTGTACCCCTGGCACTGGCACTGGGACGCATCGCCGCGTGTTCCGAAGACGGCCTTTAGGTCATTCCAGGACGCTTCGTTCGCGGGCACCACGGAAATGGCGGCATCCGTCTTTGTTCGGGTCGGGTTTGCCATCGGATGAGCCTACATCTGCACGATCATCGCGTCACCGAAGGCAGAGGTGCTGAGCTTTGTGGCGCCTTCCATCAGGCGGTGAAAGTCATAGGTCACTGTCTTGGCTGCGATGGCGCCCTCCATTCCTTTGACGATGCGGTCAGCGGCTTCGCCCCAACCCATATAACGCAGCATCATCTCGCCAGAAAGGATCAGCGAGCCCGGGTTGACCACGTCCTTATCCGCGTACTTTGGCGCGGTGCCGTGCGTAGCCTCGAAAACGGCATGCCCGGTCTCGTAGTTGATGTTGCCGCCGGGGGCAATGCCAATACCGCCTACTTGGGCGGCCAGCGCGTCCGAAAGGTAGTCGCCGTTCAAGTTCATCGTCGCCAACACATCGAAATCCGTGGCGCGGGTGATGGTCTGCTGGAACACGATGTCAGCGATCACGTCCTTGATCAGCAAGCGCCCGCCTTTCAGCGCGGCCTCCTGCTCCTGGGCAGCCGCATCTTCGCCCTTGGCTGCCTTGGTGCGTTCCCATTGCTGCCAGGTATAAACCCGCTCGCCGAATTCTTTCTCGGCCAGTTCGTATCCCCAGTTGCGGAAGGCGCCTTCGGTGTATTTCATAATGTTGCCCTTATGCACCAGGGTCACGCTCTTGCGCTGGTTGTCCAGCGCCCATTGGATGGCGGCGCGCACCAGGCGCTCGGTGCCTTCTTTGGACACCGGCTTCAGCCCGATCCCGGAACTGTCCGGGAAACGGATCTTGGCGTATTCCTTCGGGAAGGCCTGCTGCAAGAGCTGTTTGAACTTCAGGTTCTCGTCGGTCCCGTTCTCGAACTCAATGCCGGTGTAAATGTCTTCGGTGTTCTCGCGGAACACCACCATGTCCACATCCTGTGGCCGCTTGACCGGCGAGGGCACGCCCTCATACCAGCGCACCGGGCGCTGGCACACATACAGGTCGAGCTCCTTGCGCAGCGCCACGTTCAGGGAGCGCATGCCGCCGCCGATGGGCGTGGTCAGCGGGCCTTTGATGCCGATCAGGAATTCTTTGAAGGCCTGCAGGGTTTCTTCGGGCAGCCAGCTTTGAAATTGATTGTAGGCCTTTTCCCCCGCGTAGACTTCCATCCAAACCAGCTTGCGTTTTCCGCCATAGGCTTTCTCTACGGCGGCATCCAGCACGCGCCGGCAGGCGCGCCAAATATCGCGCCCGGTGCCGTCGCCCTCAATAAAGGGAATGATTGGATTATTAGGAACCGACAACTCGCCATTTTTGATCGTGATCTTTTCGCCGCCCTCGGGGATTTTTACGATGCTATAAGCCATTCAAACGCTCCATTGATTTTTGAGGAATTATACTAGCGCGTCGTGATGCGTTTATGATGCCTCCTGCTTTCCCCGATGCTATAATAAAGTGAATACCGCAGTTGGATCTTTTCCCCAAAAGCCTGCTTAAGATGTCCATAACTTTGCTCTGATCCTTAAAGGAGGATCGGCCTTTTCACGCATGCAACCTTCACCCGCCAACCAAGAACAACCCCGCGAAGCCTGGTACCAGTTGGGCAGAGATGAAGTCCTCCAGCGCCTGGCTACTTCGCGCGAGCAGGGCCTCAGCGAACAGGAAGCTGCTGCCCGCCTGGAGAAATTTGGCCACAACCGCCTGGAGGAAGCCCCGCCGCCTTCCATCCTGGCCATGCTTTGGGAGCAGTTCAACAATTTCGTCATCTGGCTGCTGGTGGCCGCCGCCGCCGTCTCCGGCTTCCTTGGTGAATGGCTGGAGGCTGGGGCCATTCTGGCCATCGTGGTGCTCAACGCCGGCTTTGGCATCATCCAGGAGCGCCGCGCCGAGCACGCCCTGGCGGCGCTGCGCAAGCTGGCCGCGCCGGATGCCCAGGTGCTGCGCGGCGGCAAGCGCCGCACCGTGCCCGCCGGTGAAGTAGTGCCGGGCGACATCGTGTTCCTGGAGGCCGGCAACTATATCCCTGCAGATTTACGGCTTCTTGAAGCCGTAAATCTACGTATCGAAGAAGCTGCCCTCACCGGGGAATCGGTTCCTGTCGAAAAGACCGCCAGCCGCCTGCAAGGGGAGGATATTCCCCTGGGCGACCGCACCAATACCGCCTTTATGGGCACGCTGGTGAGCTATGGCCGCGGCCACGGCATCGTGGTCAACACCGGCATGCGCACCCAGATCGGACTGATCGCCCAGATGCTGCAGTCCGTCAAACAGGAGCCGACCCCGCTGCAGCGGCGGCTGGACCAATTGGGTCGCACGTTGGGCATCGCCGCGCTGTTCATCTGCGGGCTGGTCTTCGCCATCGGCTATTTCCGCGGGCATGACCCGCTGGATATGTTCCTCATCGCCGTTGGTTTGGCCATCGCCGCCGTGCCGGAAGGTTTGCCCGCCGTGGTGACCATCAGCCTGGCGCTGGGCATGCGTGAGATGATCACCCGCAACGCGCTAGTCCGCCGCCTGTCTTCGGTGGAAACGCTGGGTTCAGCCACGGTGATCGGCTCGGACAAGACCGGCACGCTCACCCAGAACGAAATGACCGTCACGCGGATTTGGGTTGACGGCCAGTTTATTGAAGTCACCGGCAGTGGCTACATGCCGCGCGGTGAATTTCTCATCGATGGCAAGCCCATTGATCTCACCAAATATCCCGCGGCGTGCACCGTGCTGTGGGTGGGCACGCTGAACAACGACTCCATGCTGGAACCAACCGGGTCCACCGAAACCCAAAAGACTTTCCGCGTGGTGGGTGACCCCACCGAGGGGGCCTTGCTGGTGGCTGCCGCCAAAGCCGACCCGGACTACACCCGCCTGCATCAGTCATATCCACGCCAGCAAGAGATCCCCTTCGATTCCGATCGCAAGCGCATGACCACGCTTCACGAGGTGGTCGACCCCAGCGACACCGATCTCTCTCCTTTTTCGGCGGACGATCCCAAACGTAAGTGGCACGCAATTGCTGTGAAAGGGGCTCCAGACATCGTTCTGGATCTGTGCAACCAATATCTCAAGATGGATAACACCCATGCCCCGCTCACCCCGGATGTGCGCCAACGCATCTTGCAAGCCAATGAGCTGATGGCCCAAGATGCCTTGCGCGTTATTGGCACGGCCTATCGCCTTATCGAGGAGCATCCCAAAGAAATGACCGCCGAGCATGTGGAGAAGGACCTGGTCTTCGTGGGCCTGCAGGGCATGATCGACCCGCCGCGTAAGGAAATTATCGACTCGCTGGCCAAGGCGCGCCGCGCCGGCATCCGCACAGTGATGATCACTGGCGACTATCCGCAGACCGCCCAGGCTATCGCCCGTCAGATCGGGCTGAGCCCGGATGGCGAATACAAGGTCATCTCCGGCCCGGAACTTAATAAGATGAGCGATGAGGAGCTGCAACAACAGATCCCCCACACCAGCATCTTTGCCCGCGTTTCGCCGGAGCACAAGGTGCGCATCGTGAAAGCGCTGCGCTCTCACGGCAACGTAGTGGCCATGACCGGCGACGGAGTCAACGACGCCCCGGCGCTCAAGCAGGCCGACATCGGCGTGGCCATGGGCATTACCGGCACGGATGTAGCCAAGGAAACCGCCGACATGGTGCTTACCGACGACAACTATGCCAGCATCGTTTCCGCGGTGGAACAGGGCCGCATCATCTACAGCAACATCCGCAAGTTCGTCTTCTACTTGCTGTCTTGCAACCTGGCGGAGATCGCCATCATCTTCATCGCCACTGCACTCGGCCTGCCCTCGCCGCTCAATGTGATCCAGTTGCTGTGGCTGAACCTGATCACGGATGGCGCCCCGGCGTTGGCCCTGGGCACCGAGAAGGGCGACCCGGACGTCATGCACCAGCCGCCGCGCCCGCCGCAGGAGCCGATCATCAATCGCAAGATGCAGATCGAGATCGCCGTGCAGACCGTGGCAATCACCGCCTCGGTACTGGGCGCCTATTGGCTGGGCCTCACCATACACCCGGAACCGGGGGCGGTTTTCAACACCACCGCCGCCACTATGGCTTTCGTCACGCTCTCATTTTCCGAGCTATTCCGCGCCTTCACCGCCCGCTCGGAGCGCTACCCCATTTTGCGCATCGGCGTGTTCAGCAACCGCAACATGACCATTGCCGTGCTGGTCTCCTCGTTGCTGGTGCTGGCGGTGATCTATATGCCGTTCATGAACGAGATCTTCGACACCATCCCCCTGGATTGGTCGCATTGGCAGTATGTGCTGCCTTTGCTCTTTGTCCCCTCGATAACCGCCGAAATTACAAAAGCTATCGTAATGAGGCGGGACAACAGGCCAGTGCCGCAGCCGGCGTAAGTAGTAAAACAAGGAGATTCAGGCCATGTCCTCAGCTGCGCGTTCGATCACTATCTTTGGTATTTACCTTGCCGTAGTAGGGTTATCCTTCTTCTTCACCCCCAACCTGGTTTTGCCGCTGGTGGGTCTTCCCACGACCACAGAAGTTTGGATCCGCTTGACCGCATTGCTGACCGCTATCCTCGGGATGTATTTTCTGTACAGCGTGCGCTATGAAGACCGTCAGTTTTTCCGGGCAACCATATTCGCCCGGCTGATCTTCTTCGCGGGCGTAATCACGCTCGTCATCCTCCAACTGGCCAGTCCCTTGCTGATCCTGTTTGGCTTGGTGGACCTGGCCGGCGCAGCGTGGACCTGGCAAACCTTGCGAAAAGCATAGTTACCCTTCTTGGATATTCTAAGCCGGCGTCTCCAAGAGAAAAGTTGTCATATTTGTCAAGTTGTCATCTCGAGACACAGCATTATGACAACTTGACAGGATTCCGTTGTGTGCCTAGAAACCCTTAGGGGCGGGGAAACCCCGCCCCTCAACGCAGACACAGCTGTTGAAACTTCTCCAAACCCACGTCTGGGCACCGCATTCTGCCTTGATATACATCCCGGCTTTCCCCAAACTTCGGCGGCGGCACCTGGCCCCTGGCTCGTGAAATAGTCCTTGAATGGACACCCGGCTTCCTGCGGGTGGAAGTTTGCGTGGCTTACGCCACGCGTTGGAGAAATCTACCCGGCTCGCCGGGTAACGATTCTCCAGATCGTTTCCAGCCATTCCGAGAGAGGCGCTATTAATGCCACAGATTTGGAATCAACGGCGGAAACTGTGCGCGTTGTCAAGGCAATTGACAACAAAAAGACCCTTCGTTTGAAGGGTCTTTTTATTTACGGTGTTGTGCTTACGCCATCTTCTCGGCGCGGGTGGCCAGCGAGCGGCCCAGGAACATGATGCCGATGCCGAACACGGGGTGCAAGGCCTTCACCATGGCTGGCAAGTCTTCAGTGCGGACAAGAAATCCCTGCCCAGCAAGCAGCACCAGCATCAGCAAGCTGAGCCCGATGATGCGGCCGCCCATCTTGCCCACCAAAGAAAGGATGAACATGACCAGCGCTACCACCATCAGAAACAATCCCCCGATGGAGTGATACTCGCGGGGAGCGGCTCCGAAAACATTAGCTCCGATCAGGATGATCTGAACAAAACCCCAGATAAAGACGAACTTACCTAACTGGATAAAAATACTTCTCACATTCATTAGTGGACTCCTCCTCGATTTGGATGGTTATTGTATGACTATGCGCCTAATTGTCAACTGCTATCAAGTCAGGTTTGAACGCCAGCGAATCCAGCAGCCCGACAAAATCCTCGGCCGTCTGGCTGGTCAGCAGGCGCTCGCGCTGCTCGTCGCTCAGCCCATAAGGGCTGATGTATTTCGCGGCGTGCTTGCGAAAGAACACCAACCCGTGCTGCGGACCGTAGAATTTCAGCATGGCCTCCAGGTGGGCCAGCACGGTCTCGCGCACCTGGGTGCTGCTCACCTCGGCGCGGTCCAAGCCGGCGAAGATCCACGGGTTACCGATGGCGCCGCGGGCGATCATCACCGCGTCGCAGCCGGTGAACTGGCGCATGCGCTGAATATCCGCCACCGTGCGCACGTCGCCGTTGCCGATCACCGGAATGTTTAGCGCAGCCTTGATCTCGGCGATGGCCTCCCAGTTGGCTTCGCCGCGATAAGCCTGCTGCTTGGTGCGCCCGTGCACGGCCAGCAGGAGCCCGCCGTTATCTTCCACAATATGGGCTACGTCCAAATAATTCAAGGTGTCTTCGTCCCAGCCAAGACGGATCTTGCCGGTCACAGGGATATCTAGCTCGCGGGTCAGCGTGCGAAAGATCTCGGCGATCTTTTCGGGTTCGCGCAGCAACCCGGCGCCTGCCCCGCGGCCTGAGACGCACTTGGCCGAACAGCCCATATTCACGTCGATGATGTCGGGCTGGCGCTGACGTAACATCAGGGCGGCGCGCAGCAGCATGGCGGGGTCATCGTCAAAGATCTGGAAGACGATCGGCCGCTCTTCCTCCGCGTAAGTGAGGCGCTGCTCCAGATGCGGGTGCCCGTTGATCACGTCCCGGGCGTTGACGAATTCGGTATAGCTCATCGCCGAGCCGAGGCGCCGCGCCAGTGAGCGGAACGGCAGGTCCGAGAAGCCGTCCATGGGCGAAAGGATGGTTTCGCCGTAAACGGGGATGGAGCCCACGAAGAAGTTGGCTTTGTTTTCCATCGTTTTCAGGATTGAGGTTCGGACCCGGCCACTGTGGACCAGGAGCCCTTGGTCTGCCATCCCTGAATTTTAATCCACGTGAAGGGTGATTATTGGGCGAAAAGGAGCACAACCACCCCTAGAAGAATGATGTGGGCCGCCTGGTCTTGCAAAAGATAAAAGGTGCGGGCATCCTCCCCTGGCGGATTTTGCCTAAATAACTGGCGCCACCACCTGAGTGGGTAGCGGGTATCGATCAAGATATGCGAGATCCCCAGGCCAATGGCGATGGGCGCGGTGAAGACCAACAGGTTGCCCAGCGTGTTTAGCACGCCATGTACCCAGGCAGCGGGATGCAGTATGTTTGTCTTGTTTTCCGAGATCCAGTCAGATTGCAGGAAAAAATCCACGACCAGGTGCACGATCAGGCCTTTGATAAATAGTTCCGCCATAAATTAAGTATAGCCAGTTCCGCCACCTCGGCTTGGCAAAAGGCGCGGCCTTTTGCCTGCGCTCCCAAGTGCTTTTTGATTCGCAGTATACTGAAAACCTAACTCTGAAAACAGGAAAGTAAGATGCCCCAGGATTTCGACACGCTGCTCCAAAAATACGCCGACCTGATCGTGCACATCGGCCTCAATCTACAAAAGGGCCAGAAGCTGGTGATCAGTGGCAAGAACTTGTTCCGCGGCGCCCCGCTGGGCAGTGCCCCTCTGGTGCGCAAGATCGCCAGGACCGCCTACCAGGCCGGCGCCAAGCTAGTCGACATTATGTGGGACGACGCCGAATCCCAGCTCATCCGCTTCCAGCACGCGCCGCGCGATTCCTTCGGCGAATATCCCACCTGGCGCACGCGCGCCCTGTTCGAATACGCTTCCAATGCGGATGCAATCGTCTCACTCTACGGCGAAGACCCGGATTTGCTCCGCGGTCAGGACCCCAAGCTGGTAGCCCTGGCCCAGCGCACCATGGAAAAGAACATGCAAGAGCAGATGACCCTGCTGATGAAGAATGCCTACAACTGGCTGCTGGTCTCGGTGCCCACTCCCAATTGGGCGGCCAAGATCTTTCCGAAGCTGCCCGCAGAACAACAAATGGACGCTCTGTGGCAGCAGATCTTCAAACTATGCCGTCTGGACCAGCCGGACCCGGTGGCCGCCTGGAAAAAACATATCCAACAATTGAAAGCAGTCAGCAATTATTTGAACGCCAAGAGCTATCACGCGCTGCACTACACCGGCCCCGGCACTAACTTCACCGTGGGCTTGCCGGCCGGACACATTTGGAACAGCGCCCAGTCCGATACGCAGGGCGGCATCACCTTCACGCCCAATCTGCCCACCGAGGAAGTGTTCACCCTGGGCGACAAAAACCGCGCCGAAGGCACCCTGGCAGCCACCATGCCGCTAAGCTATGGCGGTCGTCTGGTGGACGAATTCAGCTTCATATTCAAAGATGGCCGCGTCGTTTCGACCAAAGCCAAAAAGGGCGAAGAAGTGCTCAACGACATCCTGGCCAACGACGACGGCGCCGGCCGGGTGGGCGAGATCGCCCTGGTGCCGCACAGTTCGCCCATCGCCCAATCCGGGCTGCTGTTCTACAACACCCTGTTCGACGAGAACGCTGCCTGTCATTTTGCACTCGGCCGCGCCTATCGCTTCACCTTGAAGGGCGGCGAAGACTTGAGCACTGCGGATTTTGCCGCAGCGGGCGGCAACGAAAGCCTAGTGCACGTTGATTTCATGGTCGGCTCCGATAAATTGGATATCGACGGTCTCGACAAAGATGGCAAGTCCGAGCCGCTGATGCGCAAAGGCGAATGGGCTTTTAAAGCTTGACATGTCAGCCATCTATTCAAGACTACAGCCAGCATAGGTTGAGGAGTGCGAACAATGGTTTATCAAACATTTGACGCTAAAGGTATACAGCACAGGGGCTACCTGGCGCTCCCCCCATCTCAAAAAGGGCCGGGGCTTTTATTACTGCACGCCTGGTGGGGCTTAACCGATCTTTTCACCGGGCTGGCAGATAGATTTGCCGCCGAAGGCTTTGTGGTCTTCGCACCAGACCTTTATGACGGCAAGCAAACCGCCGACATTGCAGAGGCGGAAAAGCTGGTGAAAGCAGCGGAAAGCGACTTCCCCGCCATGATGGCGACTGCTGAAGGAGCAGTGGCCCACCTGCAAAACCACTCGGCGGTGACCAGCAAAAAGCAGAAAGCAGTGGGATTTTCCATGGGAGCGGCTTATGCTCTTGAGCTGGATAATGCGCTCCCCGACGCCTTCGACCGGGTTGTTTTATTCTACGGTATGGCGGGCGCGGACGTAAGCAAGAGCAAAGCCAAATATTTGGCGCACTTTGCTGAAAACGATCCGTTCGAGTCAACCGAAGAAGCGCGCAAGATGAAAGCCGACAATTTGCAACTGCACCTGTACCCGGGCACGGGACACTGGTTCTTCGAGGACAACCGGCCGGATGCTTACAACGCCGAGGCTTCCAAGATCGCCTGGGAGCGCACGTTGGCTTTTCTAAAAGAATAACAATTCGCGCCAATGTTATGATTGCGCCAAACCTTGCAGGTTTAAGGAGCTAGTATGCAGCAAGTCTTGGCTGAAAGAATTATTTCGCGTACGGGTGCAAAGCAAAGTGCCCTGGCCGATCTCGCCCTGATCCTTTTGGGCAGCCTTGTGGTGGCTGCCAGCGCGCAGATCAGCATTCATTTGGACGTGGTGCCCATCACCGGCCAGACCTTTGGCGTCTTGCTGGTGGGCATGGCGCTCGGTTCGCGCCGCGGCGCGCTGGCCCTGGTTGCTTATCTAACCGAGGGCGTGGCCGGCTTGCCGGTCTTCGCCGAGGCCAAGTTCGGCCTGGCCATTGTGCAGGGTCCCACCGGCGGGTATCTGCTGGGCTTCATCGCCGCCGCCTGGCTGGTGGGCTTGCTGGCCGAGCGCGGCTTCGACCGCAACCTGTTCACCACGCTGGCTGCAATGGCGGCGGGCAGCGCGCTGATCTATGTATGCGGCGTGGTGTGGCTGCAGCCATTCATGGGCAGCCTGGAAGATACGTTGGCTGCCGGCGTCTATCCCTTCCTGATCGGCGACGCCATCAAGGCGGTACTCGCGGCGCTGCTGCTACCGGGCGCCTGGAAGCTGTTGGGGAATAGGGAATAGTTACTCCACTTTCCCACCTTAAATGACAAGCGCCCAGGTGAGGGGGGCACCCGGACGCTCGTCGATGAGGATTATACCGATTGTGATTTCCGTGTCAAGGTGAGCGGGGAACCTTAATAATCAAGTCTAAACAACTTTTCATTTGAACCAAACGGGTTGGCCGGATCGGACACGAGAATATCAACGTTTTTTGTTCGGCCAAGTGTCATATTTGCATCAAAGCCGCGGAGGGA
>CAZNFL010000005.1:0-88273 GCA_964572455.1 uncultured Anaerolineaceae bacterium | reverse complement strand
CCCGAACTTGTCGCCGACTTCCTTCATGGCGGGCAGCAGCGTGTTATTAAGCAGGTGCACGGCGGCTTCGTGATCGCTGGGATGCGCTTTGCGGCCGATGACTTCGTCGATGGCCGCTTCCACGCCTTCTTTGTGGCGGTGCAGGATGCTCCAATGCAAGAGCTGCTCGGACGTCATTCCCTCAGTTGGGTCCGCGTCGCCGGCTTCATCTTCCGGCGTGCGCTGCTGATAGAACTGGATCACGCGCTGCAATCCATCCGCACGTTTGTTGAAGATCAAGTCTTCCATCAGCTCGCGTTCTTCCTGCGGGATCTCGGCGTACGGCTTCACCTTGCTGGCGTGCACAATGGCCATATCTAAGCCGGCCTGTACACAGAAATGCAGCATCATGCTGTTCAGCGTATTGCGCGCCTGGGGAGTGAGTCCGAAGCTCACGTTGCTTACCCCCAGCGAAGTGAACACGCCGGGCAGCTGCTCTTTGATTTCGCGGATGGCATTGATCGTCTCCACCGCGCTGTTGTTGAATTCGGCGTCGCCGGTACTCAGCGGGAAGGTGAGCACGTCGAAGACCAGGTCCTCCGGGCGGAAGCCGAATTCGTCCACGGCGATATCATGGATGCGCCGGGCGATTTCCACCTTGCGCTCTGCGGTCTTGGCCATGCCAACTTCGTCAATGGTCAGGCACAATACGGCCGCGTTGTGCTGGCGCGCCATGCGGAAGACGCGTTCCATCTTGGGGCGGCCGGCTTCCAGATGCGTAGAGTTCAATAGGCAGCGCCCGGGCGCCAGCTTGAGCGCCGCTTCCATCACTTCCGGCTCGGTGCTGTCGATGACCAGCGGGGCTTCGATCCCCATGGCCAGCTTCTTGACCACCTTGGCCATCAAATAGGCTTCGTCGGGGCGCTCGGTGAGCGCCACGCTGACGTCCAATGCGTGGGCGCCGCCGCCAATTTGCTCGCGGGCCATCTCCAGGATGGCGTCGAACTCCTCGGCCATCAGCAGGCGCTTGAAGACCCGGCTGCCGGTAGCGTTCAGCCGTTCGCCGATCAAAAGCGGCGGCGGCTGTTGCTGCATAGCGATCGCTTGGATGGAGGACGACAGGCGCGCCTCGCCCGCAGCCGGGCGGGGGGGATGCGGGTGATTGTGGATCTTCTCGACCAGCAGTTTCAAATGTTCAGGCGTGGTTCCGCAGCAGCCACCCACGATGCTGACCTTGTTCTTGGTGACGAACTCGACCATGGCTTCGGCATATGGCACCGGTTCCAACGGATAAACGGCTTCGCCGTCAACGTTGAGCGGCAGGCCTGCGTTGGGGATGGCCGAGACCGGCAGCCGGGCATGTTCGCCCAGGAAGGCAATCGGCTGGCGCATGTGCTCCGGGCCGGTGGAACAGTTCAGGCCGATGACATCGATAGGCATGCCTTCCAAAATAGTGAGGGCCGCAGCGATGTCGGTGCCCAGCAACATACGCCCGGTGGTGTCCAGCGTCACCTGGCACTGGATGGGCAGCACCTCGCCGGTTTCCTCAAATGCCTTTTGGATGCCGGTGATGATCGCCTTGACTTCAAGAATGTCCTGCGAGGTCTCGATGAGCAGCACGTCCACGCCGCCCTGGATCAGACCCACGGCCTGCTCGCGGAAAATGTCGACCAGCTCGTCGTAGGTGATGTCGGAAAGGGTGGGGTCATCTGCGCTGGGCAGCTTGCCGCTGGGGCCTAAGGAGCCCGCCACGAAACGCGGCTGCTCCGGCGTGGCGAACTCGTCGGCCAGCTTGCGCGCCAATTGGGCGCCAACCTTGTTGATCTCGATGGTGCGCGCGTCGAGGCCGTACTCGCCCAGGGTCAGGCGGTTGCTGCGGAAGGTGTTGGTCTCGATGACGTCCACCCCGACTTCCAGGAAGGAACGGTGCACGGAAGCTGGCCCTTCAGGGTAAGTGATGTTGAGGTAGTCGGGGCAGCCGTTATATTTCTCGCCACCGTAATGCTCGGCGGTGAGGTTGAGCTTCTGCAAGCTGGTGCCCATGGCGCCGTCGTAGACCAGGACGCGTTGAGCCAGGGCGTCGAGGAAAGCGTGGCGGGTATAGGTGCGGTTGGTGGTCAAGAAAGCAGCACTCCTAAAAGAAAATCGCCTCGTGAAATGAGGCGATTAATGAAACGCGGTCATCGCCTCATCTCCCAGAATAACTGCCGGAATTGGCACCTTCCGCTGTTGCGGCGGTTGCCGAGGTTTCAAAGGGCCGGTCCCTCCACCTCTCTGGATGAGTTGCGCACTCAAGGCGCGCTTATTTAATTAGATGGTGAGTATACCGTGCATCAAAATGATTGTCAAACAGCGTACTACGGATGGTGTTTATGCCCGCTTACATTACGGCGTTTATTAATTCTCCTCCCAAATCCTTTATTAACCCAAGGGATTCTTCTAAAGAGTTGGCAGTAACTACCAACTCGGTTCCTAACTTAGCCGTTTCTCCGGTATTTTGTAGATACTGTTTATCGATGATGCTACGTCTATGGACAATCAAATTTCTTTTCTGATATAAGAGCCAAAGCTCATTATTAGAAAAATATTCTCTTAATTTCCTTTCTTGACCAAAGAGTGTTTTATAGACATCTTTTATTGCCGTTAGGTCATTTAAGTCATGCAAAGATAAAAGATATGTGCCCATATTCTCTGAAAAATTAAACCCGTGTTCCTCTAGTTCCTCAAATGGAATGGCTTTAACATTGAATAGACGTTTCGTCTTTGGGCTATCTAATAATTTTCGAACCATTTTAGGTCTGGAGTTTAGTAGTAAGACAAACAGGTCTCTGGCGAACATCTCAAATGTTCCCCACAAGAGGACAACTCCCTGTCTGTGTAATTCCGATATTCCAATCTTTACACCACTTTCTTTAGAGATTTCAGATAAAAACTTTGACACATCATGAGTAATATGCTTCATTCCTTCTTTGGAAACAAGAAATGACTGCATTTTTTCCGTTGCCCGCTCATACGCTTTTCTCTCTTCATCCCGCGTTAGCTCTGAACTGGACGAGTCTATTGCATGTGCTCTTATTCTCTCGGCAATATGTAATCTTTGAAAGTGATTGTCATGAGTTGCTGAAAACCCGAACGCAAAAGGCACAGACAACGTGTCTACGATGCTATTCAGATTGTGGCGAAAAACCTTTGCTGTTTCCGTGAAAGGGTGTTTAAGTTTCTCGATTTTGTTATCTAAGGGCAAAAAGAACTTGCTTCCTGTCGGAAGGAAAAAGTCTTTTGTAAAATTAATCGTGTCCATTGGCCCGTTTCCCCACATGATTATAGCGTTTCGTATCTACTCAGTTATCAATCTTACTCACTTCTCCCTGCTTCACCTGAAAGGCGTCAAAATCACGCGCCACAGCTACTTTGGGGAAGATCCCCTGCGCCTCGGCCAGCACGTCGCTCTCCCGGTAACGCCGCGAAACATGGGTGAGCAGTAATTGGCTCACGCCCGCATCACGGGCCAGTTCGGCGGCTTGGCGGGCGGTGAGATGGGCGAACTCGGCGGCCATCTGGCGCTCGGCCTCCAGGTAGGTGGCCTCGATCACCAGGGCGTCCGCCCCCCGCGCGGATTCCAGGATCTCCGCCGTGCTGCCGGTGTCACCCACGTGCACCAGTTTGACGCCGGGCACAGTCTCGCCCAGCACCTGTTCTGGGTTCACAGTGGTTCCGTTTTCCAGCGTCACCGCTTTGCCGTTCACCAGCTCGCGGCGCAGCGGCCCCGGCGGCACGCCGAGAGCCTCGGCCTTGTCGGGCAGGAACGGCCGGTGGGCGCGTTCCTCGAAAACGAACCCGTAGCTATCCGGGCCGCGATGGTTGACCGGGAAAGCGCGGACACTGAAATCCTCGCCCTCGAAAATGATGCCCGGCTCAATAGCCCGCAAGGTCACCTTGAGCGGGCTGTCCTTGCCTTTCGGAATGACGCGCACGCCGTAGAGCAGGGCATCGATGCGCTCCAGCGCCCAGGCGCCGGCCAGGATCTCGACCTCTTCCAAGGTCTCCCAGCGGGTGAAGGTGGAAAACAAGCCGGCCAGCCCGAGGATATGGTCAAGATGCCCGTGAGTGATGAGGATGTGGTTGAGGCGCTTGAACCCCAGCCCCGACTTGAGGATCTGGCGCTGGGTGCCCTCACCGCAATCCACCAGGAAGCGGTGCTCGTTATGCTTCACAATGTGGGCGGATAATCCGCGGTGGACGGAAGGCGCAGAAGCCGAAGTTCCTAAGAAAACGAATTCAAACATGAGCCCTCGTTAGGGTGATTGGGTATTGTAACGCGGGGAATACGAGTGATTAGTCGATTAGTGATTAGGCAATCAGGGATCAGGTTTCTTTCTGTCAACTGTCAACCGTCAACTGTAAACTTGTCAGCAATCGGGTCCCTTCCCCCTTTGTCATTCCGAGCGGTATATGGAGTTCACTATCAGATGGGGATTCAACAAAGCGAGGAATCCTTATAAACTCATATTCCGAATAACCGATGTTCTGCTCGAAAGGATACACAGGTTCGATTCCAATCGATAGTTAAGGGTAGGCAATCGATTATTTTGTTTTGTTGATTAAGGCTCCTTGATTTTCCTCGCTATTTCACCCACGTTCGGTTTTTTGTGTGTAAATACAAGCGAGGAGCCATGTAATTGGCCTTGTCAAGGTCTGTCTTGAAAGTTACCGTATCTGTGCTCGTCAAGTTGTAATGGACCTGTGTCGTTGTCATTACATTACAACTTTTGCCCTGAAGTTCCAACATAGCTGTGTGTCGCCATATTGGAACTTAATGTGGGAACTGTAGAGAAGCAGGCAGCCTGTCAAGTAACCAATAGCCTGTGTCTCGAATTGGTTAGTTGGAAACTGGTTACTTGATAATTGCGGGGATATGCAGGGGTTCATATTCAACCTGGAGAATCCTGACCCGGCAAAGTCGGGTAGATTCTCACGCGCAGCGAAAGCTGCGCAAGCAACGCAATGCTATACTCGCAAGGCTAAGATGAAAACGCGAAAGGTTAGCCAGAAAAGCGGCGGCAAGCGCAAATCAGCGTCAGCACAGACGCGCATCTGGCCAACCATCGTGGATTTTTGGTACAGCATTTCCCCCGACCGCAAGTTGGACCTGCTGGGCATCGTCATCGCTTTGGTCAGTGGGCTCACCTTGCTGTTGGCTTTCTCCGCCACCCCGGGCGGCTTCGGCGCCGCTTGGTTGAGCTTTTGGAGCGGCCTGCTGGGTTGGGGCTTGTATCTTTTTCTGGTCGCGCTGCTCCTGCTTGGCTTGTGGCTGGTCTTACGCCGCTTCGAGCGCATCCCCCCTTTGCGGGCGCGCCGCCTGGTTGGCGCCGGCTTGCTGTTTCTCAATGTGCTGCTGCTCTTACACGCTTTTTCGTCCCCGGCAGACCCGGCCTTTATCCAAGCCATCGGTGATGCCAGCGAGGGCGGCGGGCGGCTGGGAGCCGCCTTGATGCTCTGGCTGCAAAACGGCTTGGGTACCGCCGGCTTGTGGGTAGCGGCACTGGCCTGGTTCCTGGTGGCCTTCTCGCTCACCTTTGAGATCTCGCCGCTCAGGGTGGCCGACTGGGTCGGCTCACAATGGGCGCGTTGGCGCGAACGCAGGGAACTGCACCGCTCCCCGCTCCAGCCCTACACTCCCATCGAAACCTTCGAGCCAGTGCCCCAGGCCGCGGGCACAGCTCCCATATTGGAGGCTCCTCTGTTGGCGGACGGATTTGAAGAGCTTAGCGAAAAAATCGAACTGGGACCGGAAAAACCAGCCTGGGTGTTGCCGCCCTTGCAAGACATGCTCGACCCCGGAGAAAAGCTTATTTACAGCGAGGCGCAAGATAGGGAACGCGGCGCCCTGATCGAAGACACTTTGCGCTCGTTCGGCGCTCCGGCCACGGTGGTGGAGATCAACCGCGGTCCCACCATTACTCAATTTGGCGTGGAGCCCGACTTCGTCGAGACCCGCGGCGGGCGCACCCGCGTGCGGGTGGGCAAGATCGCCGCGCTGGCCGACGACCTGGCGCTGGCCATGGCCGCCTCACGCATTCGCATCCAGGCGCCCGTGCCGGGCAAGGGCTATGTGGGCATCGAAGTGCCCAATGAGCAGGTCGGCCGGGTGGCCATGCGGGACGTGATGGAGAGCGAAGCCTTCCTCCGCCTGCAAACCCCGCTGCGCTTTGCGCTGGGCCAGGATGTGGCTGGCCATGCAGTGGCCGCCGACCTCTCGGCCATGCCGCATTTGCTGATCGCCGGCGCCACAGGCTCTGGCAAATCCGTATGCGTGAACTCGTTGATCTGCTGCCTCCTGCTCAGTAACACGCCCGAGACACTGCGCTTGATCATGATCGATCCCAAGCGCGTGGAGCTTACCGGCTACAACGGCGTGCCGCACCTGCTCACCCCGGTGGTGGTGGAGATCGACCGCGTGGTCGGCATCCTGCAATGGATCACCCATGAGATGGAAAAGCGCTACCAGAAATTCGCCAAGGTAGGAGCCCGCCACATCACGGATTACAACGCACACGCCGCGCAGAATGGTGGGGACTCCCTGCCTTATTTAGTCGTAGTGATCGATGAACTGGCCGACCTGATGATGGTAGCGCCCGACCAGACCGAACGCTTGCTGACCCGCATGGCCCAACTGGCCCGCGCCACCGGCATCCACCTGGTGATCTCCACCCAGCGCCCCTCGGTGGATGTGGTCACCGGCCTGATCAAAGCCAACTTCCCAGCACGCATCGCCTTCGCCGTGGCCTCCGGTATGGACAGCCGCGTGATCCTCGACCAACCGGGCGCCGAACGCCTGCTAGGCCGCGGCGACATGCTCTTCCAGCCGCCGGATGCGCCCGCTGCGGTGCGCTTGCAAGGCGTCTATCTGGCCGACAGTGAGATCCTGCGCATCGCCAGCCACTGGCGCGCCTTTGCGGGCAGCGCAGAGCCGGCCCGTTTCCACGCCGCGGACGCGCCGCCTGAAGGCGTGCCGCTGAAACAGATCCCGATCTGGGATGAGATCGAACAGATCCAAGACCAAGCCGACCAGGATCCGCTCTTCAATGACGCTGTGGAACTGGTGCGCAGCCGCAACCAGGCCTCTATCTCCATGCTGCAGCGCCGCATGAGCATCGGCTACACGCGGGCGGCGCGCATCATCGAACAGATGGAAGCCAAAGGTATTATTGGCCCGTCAAAGTCGGGCGCCCAACATCGCGAAGTGTTGGATTATGGGGGCGGGGATGCGCCACCGCAAATGGGGGAATAGATAAGATGTTTAATCCCTTTAACACGGAATTCAACAAAATAACGCCCAAAGACTTAGACAAATTACTCGCTGATAAAGTCACCGAGGGTTATTTTGTAGAATACAAAGGGGACGAATTTCCCGCACCTATAAAAATTGCAAGAAGCATTGCCGCATTTGCTAATACACACGGCGGTTGGTACATTGTTGGTGTTGAAACCAATGAGGATAATTCTGCAAAGTCACTTGTCGGTTTTGACCCTGCCGTCTATAACGATCCTATCTCGAAGGTTCGTGACGTTATAAAAAGCCATATAGACCCCATTCCTTTATTCCAAATAAAGCTGCTAAAACTTGAGAACGGGAACGAGATTCTGATCGTCCTCATTCCTGATGAACAAGAAACATCCTTTATCACGTCTGACGGAAGAATTTACCGAAGAAATCACGATTCCTCTGACCCTATCTACGAAAAAGATCGTTATGTCGTAGATCGCCTCGTTGATCTTGGGGCTGAAAGAAAGCGTGAGTTTGTAGCGTTCTGCCAAGACGAGAGGAAATTTGGTCAAAATGATGAAAACATGGTCTGGCTTTCTATATTCCTTTGGCCTATTCCAAGACCGTTGAATTCAAGCGAAAATAAGGCCACTCCAAAAGACTTGGAAGATTTAATCCAATTAAGCAGAACCCTAATTGATGTTGAAGGGATTGAAGGCAAGAAATTAGCTTCGGGCAATGTTGTGTTTACCTCTGGTCATGTGACAAACCAATCCATAATTTTGCGTTATCGTGACAAGACTTACCCATGGATTAATTCTAACGAAATTGAGTTTTTCGATGATTGTTGCGCCAAGTTTTTTATTCCAATACCTTTAATCCGGGATGTCTTGGATCAAGGCAATATTCAAAAACTCGACTCGGTAGAAGTCAGAGCAGTACTAACAAAATACTCGAAAATAATTAGCCCTCAGAATATAAACACAGTTGAATTTGTGAATCTCTAATATCTCTATTCAGCCACCATAATGCTACTGAGCCTTTATTTGAAATGGCAAAGCAATAGAATTCAATTAGAAAAAATTAGAATAGGTTTTAGTCTAACAGGAGTTTGGAGGAAAGTTGCCTTCCTAGACGTCAAAGCCTGGGCGCATTTTGTCGATATCTACGATATGCCAATCCTCAATCGGGACAGAATATTTCACCCAACACCTATTAACGGAGGGCAATTAGTTGACCTGAATCCAAAGAGCAAACTGTGGGCATCGATTTGCACGGGGTTAACAAAATGCTTCGGCTTACCGTTAGAGGTCTTCGAGGAATGGTTTATGTCAACTAAAGTCAAGAAGTCTGATTAGCATTTATGTAAACCATGTAAGGCAAATTAGCATTCGCAATCTGCAGGCGTGATGCCCAGCGTCAGGGCGAATTCAAGCACTGCCCCTTGGCGCACGACGGTCAGGTGGATGACATCCCACACAAAAAGCCGCCTTAATCAATCTGTACGGTCTACGGTCTAGCGCCTAGCACGAGCTCAACAGTTTGTTCACCACCGTTTCTGATGATGGTCAGCTCCACCGTATCCCCCGGGCTTTTGTGCTTAAAGAGATAAGAAAGCATCTCATCGAAATTCTTGATTGGTTGGCCATCAATGGCGATGATAAAGTCATCAGTTTCTAATCCGGCCTCAGCGGCAGGCCCGTCCACCAACACCCGGGAGATCAGGGCGCCATCGGTGCGCTCGAGGCCTAGTTCCTGAGCTTGGGCCAGGCTCAAGTCTGGGTTGCTGGAGATTCCTAGATAAGGGTAATCGAAGTGCCCTGCCGCAATCAGGCTGGGGACGACCCGCTTCACCATGTTACTGGAGACGGCGAACCCAACGCCGGAATTCAGCGCATTGCCATCTTCGGCTGTGCTGAACGTGCGAATGGCGCGGTTGACACCGATCACTTCGCCATTCAAGTTAAGCAGCGGGCCGCCGGAATTGCCGGGGTTAATTGCTGCATCGGTCTGGATCAAATCACCCGCGCTGAAGAAACCGCCTTCCCCGGCTTCATTCAAAGAGTCTAGAGTCCGCCCCAGGCTGGAGACGATGCCGGTGCTCATACTGCCATGCAAGCCAAAAGGATTGCCGATGGCCACTACGTATTGGCCCACTTGCAGCGCGTCAGAATCACCCAAGATCTGCGGATACAGTTCGGAAGCGGGTACGTCGACGTGGATGACGGCCAGATCAGAATCTCTATCCTCGCCGATCACTTCACCGACAGCCTTGAGGCCCGAGGGGAAGGCGACTTCAATATAAGTCTCGCCTTGCACCACATGGTAATTAGTGACGATGTGCCCTTCGCTATCGTACACAAAGCCGGAGCCCTGTGCTTCCCCGGTCGCAGTGGTGACCGTGATGGAGACCACGCCGGGGCTGACCACTTGATATATAGAAACCAGCGCCCCTTGCTCGGAGACCAGGTCTTGAGAGAACTCGATGGAAGCCGCGGTAGCCTGCGGCTGCGAACCCCCGGGCGATCCGAAGTTCAGAGAGCCCAACGCGAACTGGCAGGCCAACATGCTGAGCACCACCAGGCTGGTTGCGAACAAGATAGGGCGAATTGGCTTAGTGTTCATGGTTGATCCTTTGTTGAACGCTTAATCCTTCGACTCGCTTGACAGCTTTTCGAACAGTTCGCGCTGTTTGGGCGTCAACTGCTTGGGAATGCGCACCTTGATCTTTGCAAAAAGGTCTCCGCGCTCCTTCTTGTTTTTTAGTTTGGGCAGACCTTTGCCTTTTATACGGATGGACTGTCCAGGCTGAGTGCCGGCGGGTACCTTGAGGATAACATCTCCATCCAGGGTTGGCATCCGCAGTTCGCCGCCCAGGACCGCGGTGAACACATCCGTCTCCGCTTCGGTGTGCAGATCTTCCCCGGAGATGGTGAAGCGCGGGTCCTCCGCCACGTTGACCACCAGGTAAATGTCGCTGCCCTGGCCGCCACGCGCGGCCGGGCCGGCGCCTGTCATACGAATGCGCGTTCCAGTGGTCGCCCCGGCTGGGATCTTTACTTCCAGACGGCGGCCGTCCACCTGCATCAGGCGAGTGCCGCCATGAAGGGCTTCTTCAAGGCTGATGCTTACCGGCTGCTCGTAAGCGGACTGGCGCGCAGACCTGACGCTGCGCTGCTCGCCGCCCATGCCGCCGAAGATCTGCTGGAAGAAATCTGAGAAGCCGCCCTCCTGGCCGAATAGCTCATCCATGTTGCCTGCGTATTCGACGCGTACGTTGCCGGGGCTCTGGCCGGGGCGGCCAGTGGTCCACTGGCCCCAGTTGAAGCCGCCCGGGGCGCCTTGCCGCTGCCATTGCGCGTACTCTGAACCGAGGCCGTCATAATGGGAACGCTTTTCGGGATCGCCGAGAGCCTGGTAGGCTTCGTTGATCTCCTTGAATTTGTTCTCGGCTTCAATATTATTTGGATTGCGATCGGGGTGGTACTGCATCGCCAGCTTGCGATAAGCTTTTTTTATTTCATCCTGGCTGGCTTGCCGGCCCACCCCTAACATTTTGTAATAATCTTTATATTCCATATGGGCTCGAACCCTAATTGTATGGGCAGCGCTAGGCGAGTCAATAAGCATCCAGAGGTATTAATAGAACTCTAACAGCTCAACCGTGCTATTATTCCCGAGCTGTGCCCAAGCGATTGCTCCTCGCCGTGGCCGACCCGGCGCTCGCCGAGCAAATGGCCAAAGACATCTTAGCGCCGGCCGGTTACCGGGTAAGCCAAGTCCGTGACGCAGCGGGTTTGCGCACCGCGCTGCGCGAAGGAAACCTTCCCGATCTGCTCTTCCTTTCCGATCCGCTGCCAGGCGGCGAGAGCCTTGCCCTCATGCTGGAACTAAGCAAAGACCACCCAACCTTGCCCGTGGTGCTGGTAACGAAGCAGCCATCCTCCCAGCAGCGGCTTTTGGAGGCTATCCAGGCTGGCGCAGTCGATGTGCTGCCCTTACCCCTGGAAGAGACAGCCGTCTTAGAAGCTGCGGGTCGGGCTGCGCAGCGCAAGAAACTTTGGGAAGGTTGGCTCAAGCGGGAAACGGGAAAGCTCACCGGCCCGCTCACCCGGCGCCTCTCCGAAATGGAGGCCATTTTGCGCCACGTGAATGATGGCGTAGTGGTGCTGGACAAGGCCAACCGAGTGCTGATGGCCAATCAGGCCTTGCGACAAACCTTTGGATTAGGGGATGAGGATTTTACGGGAAAACAGGTTGGCGAGATCTTCACCAATCAGTCATTTCTGCAAGCCATCTACGACCAAAGCCCCGATGGAAACCGACATGAGGTGCAGAACCAGGTGGGGCAGGTATTCTACGTGCGCGTTTCGCGGGTTCCGGGCATGGGTACCGTGGCCAGCTTGCATGACATCAGCTACCTCAAAGAATCGGACAAATTGAAGGGGGACTTTGTCAATACAGTTTCGCATGATTTGCGCTCGCCACTGACCGCCATTTTAGGTTACGTAGAATTGATCGAGCGGGCCGGCAAAGTGAACGCGCAGCAAGCCGAATTCATCCAACGAGTGAAGACCAGCGTGCACGCCACCACCAACCTGATCGATGACCTGCTGAATTTGGGTCGGGTGGAAGTGGGCGCGCTGGACGAGCGGGCGCCGGTGAACATGAAATTGCTGGTAGTGAACGTGATGACCAATCTGCAGCCCGCGGTCCAGGCCAAAGGCCAGATCCTGCACCTGGGAAAGACCGCCAACCTGCCGCCCGTGCTGGGCAGCCTCACGCAGTTGAGCCAATTAGTGGATAACCTGATCGGCAATGCAATCAAATATACGCCCGCGGGCGGCAAGATCCGGGTCACGCTGCGCGAAGAACAGAAGCAGCTAATTATGCGCGTGACCGACTCTGGCCCGGGCATCCCTCTTGAAGAGCAGGGGCGCATCTTCGAAAAATTCTATCGGGCCAGCAATGCGGGCAAGGATGTCCAGGGAACCGGTCTGGGCCTGGCCATCGTCAAAACGATCGTGGATAACCACCGCGGCCGCATCTGGGTGGATTCAAAACTTGGTGAAGGCTCGATATTTACAGTGGTGTTGCCGGTGGCCGAAGAAGGATAACAAGCTTCCTTAGCGCTTGACGTTTAGCGCATTACGTTATATACTTATGGCAATCCTAGATTTTGCCGATAAAGAGACGGAGAAGATCTTCAATCGCGTCCGCTCGCCAAAGTTACCACAAGCTATTCAGCAAACAGCGTATCGGAAATTACGGATGTTGCACAATGCCGCCAGTCTGGATGATGTCCGAATTCCGCCGTCAAATCATTTGGAAAAGCTGCGCGGCTCACGGGCTGGGCAGTATAGTATCCGCATCAACCTTCAATGGCGCATCTGTTTTGTTTGGGACAAGGGCAACACACACCGTGTGATTATCACTAGGAGTTTCTATGGTTAACAAATTACATCCCGTTCATGTTGGTGAAGTGTTGCTGGAAGAGTTTCTAATGCCTTTGAATCTGAGCCAAAATCGCCTCGCTTTGAATATTGGTGTGCACCCTCGTCGGATTAATGAGATCGTGCTCAAGAAACGTGCGGTAACCGCGAATACTGCTCTTCGATTGGCGCGCTTTTTTGGCAACTCCCCTCAATTTTGGTTAGGCTTACAAATGGACTTCTACTTAGATGTAGAATCCGATGCCTTGGAAGGGAAATTAGACAAGGAAGTGCGGACCTATGAGTCAATTAAGACTTAACTGAGTCCTTCAAGAATTTCTGAATAATCCCTATTCCTTCATCTATATCCCCATACTCCGAGACGTGTAAACCCTGCATCGTGTTGCCGGTCAGCATCTTTGAAACTCGCACGCCGCGGCGATAGAGGCACAGCACCGGCTTGCCGCGCTCCAGTGCATAGCTGATCTCGTAGCCCACGCCATGCGAGGGCGTGCTCACTTCCGCCACTAGCGCCTGGCTTTCGTCGATCCAGCCCGTGTCGCGGCGATAGACCTCATTCGCATCCGGCGAGCCTTCCATTTGCGCCCAGCCGAGGCCTGCGTTCATGGCTGTCGGCACTTCGTGCCCGGCGGCCAGCAGCGCGTCCACTAGTTGTCGGTAAACGGCTTCGTCCTGCCGCCCGCCCACGATCGCACAGGCGAAATAGATCTTCATTTATTTTCGGCGTAACCGTTGGGGTGCTTGCGGTGCCAGTCCCAGGCGGTGGTGATGATCTCCTCAAGACTGGAATGCTTGGCAGCCCAGCCCAGTTCCTGCTGGATGCGTTCGGGCGAGGCTACTAAGCGGGCCGGGTCACCCACACGGCGCGGAGTTTCTATAGAAGGAATGGGGTGGCCGCTCACCCGGCGGGCCATTTCGATAACTTCCAGCACGGAATAACCACGCCCGCTGCCGATGTTGTAGATGAGCTGATCGTCTTTTTCCAAACGGCTGAGCGCCAGCAAATGGGCGGAAACCAGGTCGGCCACGTGGATGTAATCCCGGATGCAGGTACCATCCGGCGTAGGGTAATCGGAGCCAAAGATAGCCACGCTCTCGCGCTGGCCGAGGGCTACTCGCAAAGTGAGCGGGATCAGATGGCTCTCCGGCTGGTGGGCCTCGCCGCGGTCGGGCAAGGCGCCGGCTGCGTTGAAATAGCGCAAGGCGGCGTAACGCAGCCCGTGAATCTTCCGGTAGCTGCTCAGGACCTGCTCGGTCATCAACTTTGTGTGGCCGTAGGTGTTTTGCGGGCCTAGCGGGGCATCTTCGTGCAGGGCTTCTTCGCTGGTTTGATACAGCGCGGCCGTGGATGAAAGCACAAAACGCTTGATACCGGCCTGGTGCGTAGCCTCGATCAGTTGAGCTGAGGCTTCCAGATTGTTGCGGAAATATTTCCCGGGGTTGAGCATGCTTTCACCGGCCTCGATGAAGGCGGCAAAATGCAGCACCGCGTCATATTTCTTCTTGCCTAGGGCAGAACCGAGGGATTCGCTGTCTAACAGGTCGCCGCGCAGGAAAGTTGCGCCGCTGGGCACCGCCGCCCGGTGGCCGGTGACCAGCGAGTCATAGACAGTGACTTCGTAGCCCTGAGTCAGCAATTCGGCGGCGACTGCCGAGCCAATGTAGCCGGCCCCCCCGGTGACAAAGCATCTCATCGCTTATTCCTCATGTTTCTCAACGGCTTGCAGGTTGGCGAAGGCCGCCAATACCTTTTTTAGTCCCACGTCTACAAAAAAAATGTCCACCACTTCGTCGTCGTCCTGGATGCGACTGTTCAGTACCATGCCCTCGCCCCAGGTGGGATGGCGCACATTCATGCCCGGTTTGAATTGCTGCTTCATTGCCATCAGAGCGGCTTTCTCCGGCCGCTCCCAGCGGTCAGGGCGGAAGGGCTGCTCCTGGCGCGCCAGGTTGCCGCCTTCGATGAGCTCGTCCGGCAGGTCATCCAAAAAACGCGAAGGCAGCACGGCTTCGGCATATCCGTAGCTGTTGCGATAGATATTGTGAATGAGAATCAACTCGTTTTTGGCACGCGTGATGCCCACATAAAAAAGGCGGCGTTCCTCAGCCATTTCCTCCGGGTCCTCAAATGAACGTGAGTGCGGCAGCATGCCGTCATCCAAGCCGGTGATGAATACTGTGGAAAATTCCAAGCCTTTGGCGGTGTGCAAAGTGAGCAGGGTAGGCACCTCGGCGGCTTCATCCAAAGTATCCTGGTCTGAGATCAGCGCAATATTTTCCAGGAATTCGCCGATGGTGCGGCCCTTGTATTCGGCTGCCAGGCGGCGCAGTTCCTGCACGTTGTCCCAGCGGTCCACGCCTTCTTCCTCCGGTCCTTCGGCGAGCAAATATTCGTGATAGTCCACGTCCGCCAGGATGCGATCCATCAGTTCCATCGCTTCAGCTTTGGCTGCCAGCGCATGCCACTTTGCCAGCTGCGTGCCGAACGAAGCCATGGCCTGTACGCTGACCGAGGGCAGGCTGGCGAATACAGGGTCTTGCGGCTGGGCGCCCAGGCGCATGATCAGCAAACCCGGCGTAGTCTTTTGCGCCAGGGCGATGGTGCGCAGAGCAGCTTGTGCTTTGATGCCGATGCGCCGGGATGGCACATTGATCACGCGGCCCAGGCTGGCTTCATCGCTGGGATTGTAGGCCAAACGCAAATAGCACAGCACGTCTTTCACTTCACGCCGGCCATAGAAGCGCTGGGCGCCGACCAGTTTGTATGGCAGGTTGGCTTGTAGAAACGCTTCTTCGATAATGCGGGACTGGGCATTGACGCGATACATCACGGCGAAATCACCGGGTTTGGCCTTGTTTTCGGCCACCGCTGAGGCGATCTGCTCCACGATGTAACGCCCGGCTTCCTGCTCGTTCAAGGTCAGGTGCAACCTGATCTTCTCCCCGGTCCCTCGCTTGGTGAACAGCTGCTTGGGGGTGCGATGGGGATTGCGGTCGATGACCGCCATGGCCACGTCCAGGATACGTTGAGTGGAACGATAGTTTTGCTCCAGCAAGATCACTTGAGTATCCTGAAAATCCTTGGCGAAGCGCATCACGTTGCGATAATCAGCGCCGCGCCAGCGGTAGATGGACTGGTCGGTATCGCCCACCACATATAGATTGTGATGGAAGGAGGCCAGGTGTTTCAGCAGTGCGTATTGTGCCTGGTTGGTGTCCTGGAATTCATCCACCAGCACATGTTCAAAGCGCTGCGCGTATTTATTGCGAACTTCGATATTGTCTTCCAGCAGCTTCGCCGTCCACAGCAGCAAGTCATCGAAGTCTACGGCGTTGCTGGCCAGCAGCATTTGCTGATAGCGCTGGTAGACGCGCGAGACAACCTCGTCTCGATAACTGTTGATCGGCAGGTCCTCGGGGAGTTGCAACTCATTCTTGGCCTGCGAGATGCGGGCGTGCACCCCGGTGGGGGTGTGCATTTTGGTGTCGATATTGAACTCGCGCAATGCATTGCGCACCAGGCCAATCTGGTCATCCGAATCGTAGATGACGAAGTTCTCACTAAAAGGAAGCAGGGCTGCCTCCACCCGCAGCAAGCGGGCGCAAATGGAATGAAAGGTGCCCAGGCTGAGGCCGCGCGGTTTGCCGCCCAGCAAAGCTTCCACCCGAGTGGCCATCTCACGGGCGGCCTTGTTTGTGAAAGTTACCGCGAGGATATGGTAAGGTTGCACCCCCAGCTGGCTGACCAGATAAGCGATACGGTGGGTAAGCACCCTGGTCTTGCCCGAGCCGGGCCCGGCCAGCACCAAAACAGGACCCAAACCAGCGGTCAGAGCCTGTTGCTGTTGCGGGTTAAGGCCGGTGGCGAGGTCGATCATTGCCGTGGATTGTACTGTATGGCCTGTGCCGAACAAATGAAGCCTTGACGCGCGGCAAGTAAGCCTGTATATAGTGGTGGCAGATACGAATGATTCAGGAGGTGTCGATGGAACGCAAAGTAGGCCAAATTTCTCATTTTTTTGCCGGCCCCAGCGCGGCCGTGCTCAAGCTGACGTCCCGGCTTAAAGTGGGGGACGAGATCCATATCCTGGGGGCAACCACGGATTTCACCGACACGGTCAGCTCAATGCAAATTGACCATAACGACGTTGAGAGTGCCTGGCCGGGCGATGATGTAGCCATCCTGGTCAAAGACCGAGTGCGTGAAGGTGATGAGGTGTTCGTGGTGGAAGAAGAAGTTGCGGCCCAGCCTTCTTGGTTGAGCACCACGCCAGCCATAGCTCCTCAATCTACGCCAGCATCAACTCCGGCGCCGAAGCCAATGCCTGCCCCGGCCGCGCCAAAGCCGGCCGATATGCCAGCAGCCAAGGCGAAGCCGAAAGCAAAAGCTAAACCGAAGGCTAAAGCCAAACCCAAAGCGAAAGCAAAACCGAAGGCAAAGGCAAAAACTAAGCCAAAGGTGAAAGCAAAAGCCAAGGGCAAGGCCAAACCCAAGAAAAAGAAGCGCTAAGCAGGTTTTCTATTGTTGGTAAGTCCAACCTCTGGGCCTCAGGTAAAATACTTGAGGCCCAGTTTTATTGTAGAGAGTAACATTCTTGAATAATTCGTAAACTATGTCGTTCGCAAATAAACTGATCGCGTTCATGATCTTCACCGCTTTGCTTAGCGCGTGCACTGGGTCTCCGAGCCCTGAAGAAATAAGAGCCACGGCGCAGGTGCTGGCCGCGCAGAGACTGGCGGCCGATCTTGCGGCCAGGCCCACCAATAGCCCAGAGTCAAGCGCCACACCGGCACCTACTCAAACACAGACCCCGCTCCCAAGCGAGACGGTTGCCGCATCTATCACCGCAACCGCTACCATGCAGCCAACCCAGACGCCTTTCGGTTTCATGAGCCCGTCAGATTTCGCTACCGCCCAGGCGAACAAGTTCGACTCGAACGCGCCCTTGGTCCTGGACAATCGTAGTGGCGAAACCGTCCGCTTAGTGCTTAAATCCCCCGTCTACCAGGAATATGAGTTTAGCAGATCGATGACTATCATCATTCCCGAAGCTAACTATATCTACCAGATCTGGATCGGGGAAAAGGGACCGATAAACGGCAGCTTCGAAATCACCAATGGGGATAAGCACGTGCTAAGTATTTATGCGGATAAAGTCGTTTTCAAGATTCCTTGATGCCTGCGAACTGGGATCTCCTCGCCCACGCATGGGCAGTGCGTTTACTGCAAGGCCAGATCGCCAGCGGTCGTCTGCGCCACGCGTACTTGTTCACCGGGCCGGCCGGCGTCGGCCGGCGCACGCTGGCGCTGCGCCTGGCCCAGGCACAGAACTGCACCAACCCGCCCGCTCTCGGCGAATTCTGCGGGGCCTGCCGGGCTTGCCGCGGCTTTGCCGCCATGCAGCACCCGGACCTCTTGCTGCTTGAGCGACAGGAAGGCGACCGCGACATCAAAGTGGGCGCGGTGCGCGAATTGACCCGCTCCTTATCGCGCACGCCATTGGAGGCTCGCTTCCAAGTGGCTTTGTTGCTCAATGTTGAACAGGCTAGTGAGGAAGCTGCTAACGCTTTACTTAAAACCTTGGAAGAACCCAGCCCTTCAGTGCTATTGTGCTTAACCGCTGTGGATATCGACAGCCTACCGGAGACCATCGTCTCGCGCTGCGAAGTCATCCGCCTGCGCCCGGCTCCCATCGGCCAGTTGGCGCAGGAATTAACTGCGCAGCTGAATGTTGATCCGGAACGCGCCGAATTGCTAGCCAGCCTCAGCGGTGGGCGCCCCGGCTTGGCCCTGCACCTGCACGCTCAACCTGACGCCTTGGAGCAACGCACCGAATGGCTGCAAGCCTGCCAGCAGCTGCTCTCCGCCAGGCGAGTTGAACGCTTTGCTTTCGCTGAACAAGCCAGCAAAGACCGCGAAGGGTTGCGTTCTCTATTGGTGGTTTGGCTGTCCTTCTGGAGAGATGTGCTCTTGCTCTCGGCGCGGTCTTCGGCAAGAGTATCGAACCCGGATTGGGAGCAACAACTGAGCGCCCTGGCGCAACGGCTAACCCCTCAGGCGGTGCGCCTTTCGGTAAAAGCCATCGAGCGCACCTTGGAGCAGCTCACCACCAATGTAAATGCCCGCCTGGCTATGGAAGTGTTGCTGTTAGAACTTCCTAATCTGTAGATATCCGGCAAAATCCTCATTAATTTGGCTATGCTATACTCGGTTGAACCCGCTCTTGTCCTCGCGCGTGTTCTAAATCCACGATGATGCCCTCCAACGTTGTACGGGAGGGGGGACGCACCCAGGCCTCCCTCGACCTGCTCTATCACATCAGCCGCGAACTGGCGTCTGCCCTGGAACTACGTGCCGTACTGGAGCGCGTCATCAAGCTGTCCTTGGAAAACGTGAGCGGCATCAGCGGCAGCGTTATTGTGCTGGATGACCAGGGATCTCCCTTGGATTCCATTATTGTGGTCAAAGACAAGGTTATTCAAGAGGCCACAGAGCAACTGAAATTTACTTTGGAGCAGGGCCTGGCGGGCTGGGTTCGGGAGCACCGCGAGGCCGCTCTGATCCCCGACACTAGCAAGGATAAACGCTGGCAGCGCCCTGCCCGTGGAGAAGAGGTGAAGGCTGGCCCCAAGTCGGTGGTCAGCGCGCCGCTCATAGTGCGCGACAAGCTGGTGGGCGTGATGACCCTGACCCACCCTGAACCCGGCTCCTTTAATGAAGAGCATCTCAACCTGGTGCAGGCCATTGCCGACCAGGCAGCCTTTGCGGTGCTCAACGCCCGCTATTACTCCGAAAGCCAACGGCGGGCAGCCATCATGACCGCCATTGCCGACTCGGCCCGGGCCATCGGCGCCAGCTTGCAGCTCGACGAAGTGCTGCAGACCATTCTTGAACAGACCACCAGCGCCTTGGAGGTGGAAGCCGTCTCCTTGGCATTGGTGGAACCGGGTGGGAAAGAATTGGTCTTTCGCGCCGCAACCGGCAAACAGAGTAAGCAAGTCCTCGGTGTGCGCGTGCAAATGGGCAAGGGTATCGCCGGCTGGGTGGCCAAAAACGGTGAAGGCATTATTGTGAAAGACGCCCAGAGCGATGAGCGCTTCTATGCAAAGGTCGACGAAGCCACTGGCTTCAAGACCCGCGCGGTTGCCTGCGCACCGATCCGCGCCCGGAAAAAAGTGATCGGCGTGCTTGAGGCGCTAAACCCACATGCCGGCGCATTCGACAGCGAAGACCTGCCGGTGCTGGAAGGGATCGGCAACCTGGCGGGCACCGCCATTGAACACGCCCAACTCTTCGCCCAGATGGAAGGTGCCCGTGGCCGCTACCTCGAGCTGTTCCAGGACAGCATTGACCCCATTCTGATCACCGACGGCGAAGGAAAGATCATCGAAGCTAATCGCCAGGCCGAACTGCTGCTCGGGTTCGACAAGCAGACCTTGGCTCAAATGAATGTGCACCATTTCCACGAGGCGGACTATAAAGCGCTTGGAGATGACTTCTCCATGCTCAAGGAAGGCAAGACCATTTCCTATGAATCCGTATTACAGGGGAAGAAAGACGACCCGATCAATATAGAAGTGTATGTGCACAGCATTGACGTAGAAGGTGTGGTCCAACTGCAGTGGATCCTGCGCGATATCACCGAGCGTACCAACTTGGATAACTTACGCGAGGACCTGGCTTCGATGATCTACCACGACCTGCGCTCCCCGCTGGCCAATGTGGTATCGGGTCTGGATGTGCTGGAGATGATGCTGCCCAATGACCGGGATCCCACCGTGCGCTCTGTGCTCGACATCGCCATGCGCTCCACGGAACGCGTGCAGCGCCTGGTCAACTCCTTGCTGGATACCTCTCGCATGGAATCCGGGCAGCGCCTGGGCAACCCGGAACCGAATGCGGTGGCTGACCTGGTGCAGAGCGCGCTGGAAACAGTGGCGCCGAATGCAGAAGGCCGGGAGGTCAAGCTGGAGGCTGCCGTGCCCAAGGGCTTGCCTCGGGTGATGGCGGATACCGAAATGATCCGGCGCGTTTTAATCAATCTGCTGGAGAATGCCATTAAGTATTCCTCCGAAGGGAAGACCGTCACTGCGGGGGCCAAACGTTCGGGCAGTTTTGTGGAGATGTGGGTGCAAGACCAGGCCCGCGGCATTCCCAAAAGCGAGCAATCGCGTATATTCGAAAAATTTGCGCGTGTGCAAGTGGGCGCCGGCACCACCAAAGGACTGGGCCTGGGGCTGGCTTATTGCAAATTGGCCGTTGAAGGGCACGGTGGCGAGATCTGGGTGGAAAGCGAAGTGGGCAAGGGTGCGCTCTTTGCCTTTACCATCCCCGTTTCCCGCACCGGGCAATTGAAATGAAAAAGCTCAAAGCGAGCATTTATTATGAAAATTCATACACCGGCGCCACGATAGGCGCCCTGTTGTTTTCCAAGGACACTGTATTGGTGGATGCCCCGCTGAAGCCGGAGGAGGGCCGCGCCTGGCTGAGCGACCTGCACAAAGCCGGCGCGAAGCCCAGGCGCCTGGCCATCAACCTGGATTCCCACCCCGATCGCACCCTGGGGACCCAGACCCTCGATGCCCAGGTCATGGCGCACCGCGATGTGGTGCGCCAGATCCGACGTCGCGCCGCGATCTTCAAGGCGCTGAAACAAGAGAGCGGCGCTGAATGGGAAGAGACCCCCGGGCTAAGCGGCCTGCGTTGGATCCTGCCGCGGCTGACCTTCTCTGAAAACATGACTTTGTTTTTCGATAAGCGCGAGCTGCGCTTGGAATACCATCCCGGCCCCAGCCCCGGGGCCTGCTGGCTGCGCTCCCCTGCGGACAAAGTGGTCTTTGTCGGCGATGCCCTGGTGATCGGCGAGCCGCCCTTCCTGGCCCAGGCCGATATCCGTGCCTGGCTCAAGCAGCTCGACCTGTTGTCCTCAAAGGAATTCAAGGGTTATACGATCATGGCCGGGCGCGGTGGCAAAGCTACTGCGAAAGACATCCGCGCCATGCGCCGCTTATTGAAGGACGTCGAAGCGCGCTTGAAGAGCCTGGCCAAAAGAAAATCTGCGCAGTCTGAGATCGATAAGCTGGCGCCCAAGCTGGCGGGCAAATTCAAGGCCTCGGCAAAACGCCAGACCCTGTATACCCAACGGCTGCGCCACGGCATGCAGGCTTATTTCGGGCGGCGTTACCTGCCGGCCAGCAAATCCGCCAACAACGATTAACTAGCCCACTCATGGCTGCTCCCGGCTATCAGCCTGTTTATGCGTTGAAGCGGGGCGGGCACCTCGAATCCCTGCATTTCGGCGCTATCGCCGTAGTCAGCGCCTCCGGCGATTTGCTGGCGGCCTATGGGGACGCGCAGCTGTCCACCTTCCTGCGCTCTGCCGCCAAACCGTTCCAGGCCTTGCCGTTCGTGTTGGCCGGCGGTGTGGAACATTACGGACTATCCGCGCAAGAATTGGCTCTGATGTGCGCTTCCCATTCCGGCACTACTGAGCACATGGCGGCGCTGGCGGCCTTGCAGCAAAAGGTGGGCATCAGCGAGAGCCAGTTGCAATGCGGCGTCCACCCCCCTTACCATGCGGCCACTGCCGAAAGAATGAAAAAAGCCGGCCAGCCTCCAACTCCTAATTGCAATAATTGTTCCGGCAAACACACCGGCATGCTGGCATATGCCAAGCTGCGCGGCTGGCCGCTGGATAGCTACTTGGAACCCAGCCATCCGCTGCAGCAGGAGATCCTGGCTTTGTTCGCTGAGCTGGCCAGCTTGCCCGCCCGCCAGCTGGTCCTCGGCACCGATGGCTGTTCCGCGCCCATCTGGGCCGCGCCCCTTTACAGCACGGCCCTGGCCTACGCGCGGTTGATGGATCCGACCGGTTTGCCCGCCGCACAACAAAAAGCTTGCGAGCGAGTGCGCGAGGCGATGCTGGCCTTCCCCAATATGGTGGCTGGCCCGGAACGTTTTGACACAATGCTCATGCAAGCCGCGGGCGGGCGCATTCTTTCCAAGGGCGGTGCGGAAGGCTTTCAGGCGCTCGGCCTGCGCCCCGATGCACTGGCCGCCGGCTCCCCGGCGAGCGGAATCGCCCTCAAGATTGCCGACGGCGACGCGGGCGCATGGGTAAGCCACGCTGTAGCCATGGAAGTTTTACGCCAACTCGGCGCGATTTCAGCGCAAGAGCTGGCCGCCCTGGCCGCTTTCGGGCCGCAGCGCACTATAACCAGTTGGCGCGGCGCACAGGTGGGGCAGGGCGAACCCGCCTTCAACCTGGAAAGCTAGCCATGGACCTGGCGAAACGCGCCCTGGCAGTGCACAAGCGGTTGCTGGATTTCTATGGGGTTCCCCAATGGCGCAATCCTCTGCCGCCAATGGACGAGCTGGTCTCCACGATCCTGTCTCAAAATACCAATGACCTGAACCGCGACGTAGCCTTCAAAGCTTTGAAAGCTCGATTTCCCTCTTGGGAAGCGGTGCGCGACGCCCCGCTGCGGCAGGTGAAATCCGCCATCCGCTCCGCCGGGCTGTCCAACCAAAAAGCGCCGCGCATCCAATCCGCCCTGCGCTCCATCACCAAAGCCCGCGGTGAGCTCTCGCTGGAATTTTTGCGCGCCTTGCCCGCGGACGAAGCCAAGGCTTGGCTGAGGCAATTCAAAGGGGTCGGCCCCAAGACGGCGGCCATCGTGCTGCAGTTCTCGCTGGATAAGCCGGCCTTTCCGGTGGATACGCACATCTATCGCGTCACGGGCCGCCTGGTCCTGAGGCCGACCAAGATGAACGTAGAGAAGGCTCACGATTATTTTGAAAAGTTGTTCCCCCCCGAAAGCTACTACGCTGCGCACCTCAACCTTATTCGCCTGGGCCGCGAGATCTGCATCGCACGCAAGCCCAGGTGCCCGGCCTGCCCGCTACAAAACCTCTGTGATTACTATGCGGAAAATTACAAAGATAAGTGAGTAGTGAATAGTAAGTAGTGATTAGTAATTTAGGGATCAGTGATCAGGTCTCAGTGAGCAGGCACCTCCAACCTTCAACCTTAAACATTAAACTCTCTTTGTTCAAGGTATACTTAGACTAATAGCGGCGCCCATACGCCGTTTACTCGGGGAGCTTGCGCAGCAAAGCATCGCTGCGCGCGCGTGGCAAAGTACACCACGCGTTGGCTGAGAGGCAGGCAGGCGCCTGCGACCCGCACACCTGATCCGGGTAATGCCGGCGGAGGAATGTATCTGTGTCATCCAACCTCCGGCCGCCCGTCGGAGGTTTTTGTTTGCTAGCAGTGGTGTTTGCCAACGGGGACCTGAACCCGCCCAAAGACTTGCCGGCGCGGCTGGCCGCCGCCGGCTTGATCGTGGCCGCCGATGGCGGCGCACAGCATTGCCGCGCCTTGGGCTTGAGGCCCGATATTGTCATCGGTGACCTGGATTCGCTGGATGCTAAAGAGCGGGCCGAGCTACAGGCGAAGGGAGTGCGCGTCATCAGCTACCTTGCAGACAAAGACCAGACTGATCTGGAATTGGCTTTGCTGCACGCAAAGGAAGCCGGGGCACAAGAGATCCTGGTGCTGGCCGGCCTGGGCCGGCGCTGGGACCATACCTTCGCCAACTTGCTGCTGGCTGCCCACACTCAATTTTCCAGCCAACGCATCCTTTTCCTTGATGGAGAGCAGCGTCTCTTTGTCATTCGCGACCGCGCTCGCTTAGAGGCCAAGATAGGTGAGCACGTCTCGCTGCTGCCACTAGGCGGCGATGCGCAGGGGGTCAGCACCCGAGGCTTGCAATATCCACTAAATCTGGAAACCTTGACCTTCGGTAGCAGCCGCGGGGTAAGCAACATTATGCTTACCGAAGGGGCCGAGGTCGATATTGTCGCCGGCTGCCTGCTGTGTGTGATTTCGCCGGCGGAGCTTGTTTAGCTGGAGGTTGTCATGAAAATTTTATCGAGAGCATTATTTTTCTTGCTGCTGCTTGGCTTGCCCGCTTGCACTGCCCCGGCCTCCCCGGCCGTTCGGCAAACGCTCACGGTGATGACGCACGACTCGTTCGCGGTCTCGGAAGATGTAGTCGCTGAGTTCGAGGCCGCGCACAATGCCGAGGTCGTCTTCCTCAAGCTTGGCGACGCCGGCGAGGCCACCAATCGGGCGGTCTTATCGGCAAACGCCCCGCTGGCGGATGTCTTTTACGGCGTGGACAACACCTTTCTCAGCCGTGCCTTGGATGGGGACATCTTCGAGGCCTACGAGTCGCCGCTGCTGGCCGCTATCCCTACTGAGTTCGACCTCGATCCCGAGCACCGCGCCCTGCCCGTGGACTATGGGGACGTGTGCTTGAATTACGACCTGGGCTATTTCGAGGAATACGATCTGGCTCCTCCAGCTTCCCTGGAAGATTTGCTGAAGCCTCAATACAAGAGCTTGCTGGTGGTGCAGAATCCTGCCACTTCGTCCCCCGGCCTGGCTTTCCTGCTGGCCACCATCGGCCATTTTGGTGAGGATGGCTACCTGGCGTATTGGGAAGGTTTGGTGGCCAACCAGGTCAAGGTGGTCAACGACTGGGAGACCGCCTTTTACACCGAGTACAGCCACTGGGGCGGGCAGCGCCCCATCGTGGTTTCCTACGCCTCCAGCCCGCCCGTGGACCTGATCTTCGCCGAGGAACCGATGGATGCGCCGGTCACCGCCGCGGTCGTCTCCAACGGATCCTGCTTCCGCCAGATCGAATTCGTCGGCATCCTTAAGGGCACACCGCAGCGCGAGCTTGCCGAAGCTTGGGTGGATTTCATGTTGTCCCCGACCTTTCAGGAAGATCTCCCGCTGCAAATGTTCGTGTTCCCGGTCAATCCCAACGCACAGCTCCCCGCTGAATTTGTAAATTTCCTAGTCGAGCCGCAAGAGACCGCCTTCATCAGCCCGCAGGATATCGCCGCCCACCGCGAAGAATGGATCCAGGCTTGGACAGAAACGGTGCTTAGGTAACAATCCATTTCGCGGTGTCATTCTGAGGCGAGCTCGGCGAGCCGAAGAATTATTATGATGCGGTCTTCGGAATAACCGGATTCTGCAACTCAATGATCCGGATTTATGGGCCACAATATCTTGCTTGCGGGATTCGAAATGCGTCGAAGGAGATTCAGCATATGAAAACCAAACACAGCCGGCCTTTCATGCCCGGTTACGGCATCGTCGCCGCATGCGAAGGTGCCGGTCTGCTGCCGTGGGATTTCGTCGCGGAACGCATGGCCGCCGCCCGCAATTATTGGGTGAGCACCGCCGGTGCCCAGGGCCCCCACGCTGCCCCGGTGTGGGGCTTGTGGCACGCCGGCGCTTTCTACTTCAGCACCGGGGCCGATTCGCGCAAGGGCCGCAACCTGGCCGCCGCGCCGCAGGTCAGCGTACATTTGGAAAGCGGGGACGAAGTAGTCATCCTCGAAGGCATTGTCGCCGAGGTGAAGGACAGCTCGGTTTTGCGCTCTCTCGACAAGGACTACAAAAAGAAATATGGGATGCCCATGCAAGGGCCCGGTTTGATCTTCAAGCTGCTCGCCTCAAAAATTTTTGCCTGGCGCGAAAAAGATTTTCCGCAAAGCGCTACGCGCTGGAATTTTAAGTGAGATATGCGCGGCTCTTAGCCCCTTTGCTTTTGTGGCTGCTGCCACTGGCCTTCCTGGCCGTCTTTTACTTTTATCCGCTCGCCAGCATCCTCGATCTCAGTTTCGCCCTTGGCCAAGGTTGGCTGCAGCCTTTCGTCGCGGTGCTCTCCAACGCCGGGCTGCGCGGTGTGATCGGCTTCACTTTTTGGCAAGCGGCGCTCTCCACGCTGCTCACCCTGGCGCTGGGCTTGCCCGCCGCCTACTTGGTTGCCCGCCATCGCTTCCGCGGCAAGAGCTTGCTGCGCGCCCTCAGCGGCGTGCCCTTCGTGCTGCCCACTCTGGTGGTGGCGGCGGCCTTTGATGCCCTGCTTGGGCCGCGCGGCTGGGTCAACCAGGCCGCTATGGGCTTGCTCGGCCTGGATAGCCCGCCGCTCCAATTCGTGAACACCTTCGGCGCCATCTTGGTCGCCCACGTCTTCTACAACCTGACCATCGTGTTGCGTTTGGTCGGCGATTTCTGGGCGCGGCTCAGCCCGCGCATCGAACAGGCTGCTAGCAGCCTGGGAGCCAATCCCTGGCAGGTCTTCCGCCAGGTCACCCTACCCACGATCGCCCCGGCTCTGGCTGCGTCGGCCTTGCTCGTCTTCATTTTCGATTTCACTTCGTTCGGCGTCATCCTGATCTTGGGCGGCCCGCGCTTTGCCACTTTGGAAACCGAGATCTATTACCAGACTGTGGCGCTATTTGATCTTCCCACCGCGGCCGCACTGGCATTGATCCAATTATTGTGCACACTGGCGCTGACAGTCATCTACACGCGCCTTTCGGCGAAACTTTCGCGCCCGCTGGAGTTGCGCGCTCCGCAGGCCGTGGCCCAGCCTTTTGCTTCGCGGCGCGCTAAGTGGGCGGCCGGCGCGTTCCTCATCCTCTTGGCTATATTTTTCGCCGCGCCGCTGGGCGGATTGGCGCTGCGCTCCTTCTCGCGGTTGGGCGCCGAGCGCGGCCAAGCCGCGGCCCCACCCGGCCTGACCTTGGATTATTACCTGGCTTTAAGCGAGGACCCGCGCGGCTCTGTGTTCTTCGCCACCCCCGGTGAAGCCATTCGCACCTCGCTGGTCTACGCCGGCTCCACCGTCGCCCTGGCGCTGGCCATCGGCTTGCCGGCCGCTTGGGCCCTGGCGCGGCGCGGGGACGCGCCGCTCAGCCGGCTACTCGACCCGCTATTAATGCTGCCTCTCGGCACCTCGGCGGTCACGCTTGGACTGGGCTTCATCGTCGCCTTGAATGGCCCGCCGCTGGATCTGGCCACCTCCCCCTTGCTCATCCCGCTGGCACACAGCCTGGTAGCCCTGCCCTTTGTAGTGCGCAGCCTCACGCCCGCGTTGCGCAGTATTCGGCCGCGGCTCAGGCAGGCCGCCGCCGTCCTGGGCGCTGCGCCTGCGCAAGTGCTGCGTTACATAGACCTTCCGCTGGTGGGCCGCGCCCTGCTCGTGGCAGCTATGTTCGCCTTCGCCATTTCGCTCGGCGAATTTGGCGCCACGGCCCTCATCGCCCGTCCGGAGAATCCCACCATCCCGGTCTTGATCTATCGCCTGCTGGCGCAACCCGGCACCCTCACCTATGGGCAGGCCATGGCGCTGAGTACCATCCTGATGCTGGTCGCCGGCGGCGGCATGCTGGCCATCGAGAAATTGCGCGTTGCAGAAGTCGGGGAGTTTTGATGCTAGAGATCCGCGATCTGCATAAAGCTTTCGATGGCAAACCGGCGCTGAACAGCGTTTCGCTCAAGGTCAAGACCGGTGAGATCGTGGCGCTGCTCGGCCCCAGCGGCAGCGGCAAGTCCACGCTGCTCTCTATTGTGGCTGGGTTGGATCGCGCCGATCGCGGCGTGGTGCGCTGGAACGGAAAGAATATTGTCAACCTGCCGGCGCATCGCCGCGGCTTTGGACTGATGTTCCAGGACTATGCCCTTTTCCCGCACCGCGATGTATTTGGCAATGTGGCCTTTGGTCTGCAGTTGGTCGCCAAGCCCGCTGCGCAAATTCAGCGCCGGGTGAGCGAAGTTTTGCAGTTGGTGGGCTTGGCAGGCTTTGAACGCCGTGAAGTTAGCTCTCTCTCGGGTGGCGAGCAGCAGCGTGTGGCGCTGGCCCGCGCCCTGGCGCCTCAGCCGCGCCTGCTCATGCTGGATGAGCCGCTGGGCTCGCTGGACCGCGCTCTGCGCACTCGTCTGCTGGAAGAATTAGCCGCCATCTTGCGCAAGGCCGGGCAAACCAGCCTGTATGTGACCCACGACCAGGAAGAAGCCTATGCCATCGCCGATCGCATTGTGCTGCTCAGAGCCGGGCGCGTGGAACAGGTGGCCGCCCCGGAGGAACTCTATCGCCATCCTGCGACTGCTTTTGTAGCCAGCTTTCTTGGCATGCACAATCTGCTGCCCGCCCGCATTGCGACAAAAGGGAGGCGCACCTGGCTTGAGACCCCCGTTGGCAAGCTGCCCGCGCCGAAGACGCGGCTGCGCGGCGCGGTGACCATCCTGCTGCGCCCGGACGCGATCAAGCTCGGGCGCAGCTTGCCGGCCAAACTGAACGCGCGTCTGATCTCGAAGCGTTTCCGCGGCAGGAACCTGCAAGCAAAGGTCAAAGTGGGCGGGACTCAACTGGTGTTAGAGTTGCCTTCGGACGCGGCCTTGCCAAAGACGGGAGCCACATTGCAGCTCAGCTTTGACCCCAAAAAGGCCGTCCAGGTGTTCCCGCGTGAAGCCTGACATCACCATCATTAAACGCAATCATTTGGGGTTGGAAGTAATTCGCTACGCGGGCAAAGTTCTCCAACGCTCCGCGGACGAAATAATGATCGAAGCGCCTTTTTCGCTAGACCACGCCATGCTGATTAATATCCCTATCAAGCGCGGCGACCGCTTTTTGGAAACTTATTTCAGTAAGCGTTGGTACAACATTTACGAGATACGCGACCACGGCGACGACATCTTAAAGGGCTGGTATTGCAACGTGTCATATCCGGCGGAGATCAGCGGAGACCTGATCGCATACAGCGATCTGGCCTTGGATCTGGTGGTCTATCCGGATGGGCGCCAGGTGGTGCTGGACGAGGACGAATTCCAGGCACTCGGCCTGGCTCCCGGCGTTCAGGCCCAGGCCCGCGCCGGGCTGGCCGAATTGCAGCAGCGCTTCGAGGAGAAATTTAAAGGGAGTGATAATTCTCGAGTTGAAGCTATCGACCCATCTGCATGAGCAACTCGATAAAGTAGTCGCCCGTGTACCAGCCGACCGCTAACGTGCAAATGCAGCATAACAGCGCCAACAGCATCACCCCGCCGATAGACAATAGAATAATGCGCAATACACGGTTGCTGTTCGGTTTTGGATCCATCTTATTCCCTGCTGACACGGCGCCCTCGGTTTAGGTTCTTCCTGAGTAGAATATCGCTCGGATTCTATCATTCAATTCCTATCCAAGAAGATCTTGTTCGCATAGTTAACTCATGCTGAAATATTTTTCTCCCACGGTGACCCTGCTTCTCGCTTGCCTACTGCTCACGGCCTGTGGGTTCACCACCGCCACGCCGGAGGGCTAGCGGCCCGCGCCACACGCCAACTCCCTTCCAGCCGCAGAGCACCACGACCTCCGCTCCGGCCGGGCAGCCCGGCCCTATCCCAGCCATTGCTGATTTGGGCGGCTCGCCGATTGCTGCGGACATCCTGCCCCCAGACATCAATCCGCTCACCGGCCTGCGCGTCGCCGACCCCGCCATGCTGGAGCGCCGGCCGGTGGCGGTCAAGATCAGCAATTACCCGCGTTCCATTCGCCCCCAATGGGGCCTCTCCCTGGCGGACATTGTGTACGAGTACTACCACAACAACGACCTCACCCGCTTCTACGCCATTTTTTATGGGCAGGATGCGCCGCTGGCTGGCCCGATCCGTTCCGGCCGCTTGTTCGACAGCTATCTCACCGAAATCTACGAAAACATCCTGGTGTTTGCCAGCGCAGATTTCCGCGTGCTCGAGCGTTTTAAGGAAGAGAAGCCGGCTTGGCAAATGATCGGCTTGCTGGCGGGCAATCCCTGCCCGCCACGGCCTGCATGCCGCTATCTACCCGATACCTATAATTATTTGCTGGCGGATACAGCCACCGTCGGGATTTATTCTTCGAGGCGCGGAGGAGTCAATGCTCGCCCTAACCTCGAAGGCATGCCTTTTGACGCGGCCATACCTGCCGGCGGCGCGGCGGTCGCGCGCATCTACACCTATTATTCCTATTCAGCATATGCATATTGGAAATACGACGCGGATAGCGGCCGTTATCTGCGTTTCCAGGACACCCAGGAAACCTACGCCGGCGGCGAGGGCTATGCCCCGTTACGCGACCGGCTCACCGGGCAGCAGATCAGCGCCGACAATGTGGTCGTGCTGTATATCCCCCATTTCCACAATTTCTATCAGGCCGGCACCGCCATCCTCCCGGTGGTAGAGGTGGTGGATATGGATTTCTCCGGCCACGACCTGGCCTACGCCTTCCGCGACGGGCAGGTTTTTCAGCTGGAGTGGGTGCGCGAAGAAGGCAAGTTGCTTTATCTGGTAGATGCCGAGGGGAAGCGCTTTCACTTCAAGCCGGGTACGACCTGGTTCCAGGTAAGGAATGAGGATAGCCGCTCCATCCCCGGAGACAATACTTGGCGCTTTGAGTTCGTTTTTCCTCCCCCGTAGTGGCAAGTTGTATTGTTGGGGAGAGGGGGTGGGGGGTCATCATAACTTGACAGGCTCCAAAGTTGCCAGGGCGTAGATCGCCCCGGCAGTACTCGAGGCAAGGCGGCACTGGACGCTCAACCAATTCAGGCTCACAGCCGTATTTATGCACGAAATGGCGGAAGAGACAAGGCTGATCACCGATCTGTCAAGCTGAGCATGACCTGGGCTGACCTGTTTGTTGCCTAGATCACAATCTCTTGGGCGCTTTTTAATGATTTTGAGGATAGGACAGGTTAATATTATACTTAAGGCCCCAAAGCGAGGTTTTGTGATGCAAGCGACGAAGACTACTGAATTAGTTTCTAATCCCACCCACAATTGGCTGCGCACGATCGAAGTATCTTTCGTGCCCGGCCCCATGTCCCCAATGCTCGAGGAATTCATCCAAGGCCTCCTCGGCCGCTTCGGGGACCTGGGTCATAGCGTGGTGGAAAAGCCCACCGAAAATACCAAGGTGCTTTTCACCACCGCGCCCCTGGGCAAGTCCATCCCCTGGCGCGAAGCGCTCTTCTTTTCCGCCCGCCGCATGTTCGGCTTGAAACACTCCCCCGTGCTTTACACGATCATCCAGATCACTCCGCAAGAATTCGACGAGTGGATCGGCCGCTTTAAAACTGCGTTGGCTAAGCAGCCGCCGCCTGAGAAGGAATTCCTGTTTGAGGGGCTCTCTCCCTCGGCGCCGCGCGTGTTGATCGATCAGGGCGTACGCGGCGGGCCGGTGCTTTCGCTATCGCGGATGCTGCAAGCCCAGGCCAAAAGCATTCGCATCCTGCTGGTGGTTGGAGACAAGCATCCTGAACGCGCTTTTCACTTTGACCTGGTCGGAGCCTATCCGGTCAGCGAGAATACCAGCCCCGAGGCTTTTTATACCGACATTGTGTTGCGCACTGTGACCACCGAAAGCACGTTTGAGGTTACCAACCACGAGCTGATCGAACCGTTGATCACTCGCGAAATGTGGGAGAGCATGAGCACTCCCGAAGCCATGCGCCGCGGCGGGAACGAGATCGGCTCGCGTGGGTTCTTCACCGATATGGTGCGCATTGAAGACATTGTGCAGGTGCCGGCGGTCAACGAAGGCGTAGCCCGCCAATACAGCGAAGGCTGCTTCGCCACCTGGGACCCGCGCGTGCAGGCCATGATCGCCACCATCACCGGCAGCGCCCGCCCAGTGCACAAGGGGCGCCTCACCGATGACGACCTGGCGGTGATCGTGGGAGTGCGCGCCGATGGGGCCGGCGCACAGGTGCGCCACGTGGAAGGCAAGCGCAACGATCCGCCTTCCTCCGAAGCGGTTGAGATGATGGATATGGACAAGCTGCTGCCGCGGATTCCGCATGCCTCTGTGGCCGGTGTGAAGAGCGAGGTGCCCGTGGTGCGCTCCAAACTTCACGGCCACCGCGGCGTGAAAAAATTTAATCCTGCGCTGGTTGAATATGTCCCACTCGATCCCCCTTACTATCATTACCTGGTGTCCTGCGCGACTGAAGCCCAGGCGCGCGGCATCAAAGCCGCCTTCGCCCGCGCCGAATCGCTGCGCAATCCAGATGACCCGCGGCTGATCGCCTTCACAGTGTTGCCGGGGCATGGGGTGGTGATGGCGGAGAAGTGGCACAAAGACAAAGTGCCATTCCAGGTGATCTGGGAAGCTATGGATTCAGGCGACCTGCAGATCGACCCGCACGTACCCCAGGGCATGATGAGTTATGCGGCCGTGAATGGCCGTATGGAATTGCGCGAAGGGAAGTAGAGATTACTAATTAGTGAATAGGGATCCCAAGTGTCATTCTGAGGCGAGCTCGGCGAGCCGAAGAATCTTTATAACCTTGTCTTCCGAATAACCATGTTCTGCAAATCATGTTTAAACCAAAAGGGCGGGTCTAAGACCCGCCCTTACATTTTTCATCAGGCATCTAGGCCATTTCGCGCACAACCGCGTGCAAGATGCCGCCCTGTTCATACACGTCGACGTCTTGCCTGGTATTCAAGCAGGTGACGGCCCAGAAGGTCGTTTCCGCCCCGCCTTCACCCAACGCTCGCACTTGGATCTCCGCCTTGGGCTGCATGCCTTCTAGAATGCCTTCGAGCGAATAGAGCTCGCGGCCAGTGAGGCCAATGGTTGCCGCGCTTTCACCCTGCCTATATCGCAACGGCAGGATGCCCATGCCGATCAGATTGCTGCGGTGGATGCGTTCAAAAGATTCGGCGATGACGGCGCGCACACCCAAAAGGCGCGGCCCCTTGGCGGCCCAGTCGCGGCTGGAGCCGGCCCCGTATTCTTTGCCGGCCAATATGATAAGCGGCGTGGCCTCTTCCTTGTACTTGAGCGAGGCCTCGAAGATGCTCATCTGCTTGCCCTCGGGCAGGCGCAATGTGAAGCCGCCTTCGACGCCCGGCACCAGGTTGTTCTTCAGCCTGATATTGGCGAAGGTGCCGCGGGTCATCACCCGGTCGTTGCCGCGGCGTGACCCGTAAGAATTAAAGTTGGGCACCGTAACCCCATTTTCCAGCAGATATTTCCCCGCCGGGCTATCCACCGGGATGGCGCCAGCCGGTGAGATATGGTCGGTGGTCACCGAGTCGCCCAGCATGGCCAGCACGCGGGCGCCGCGGATATCTTGGACAGCGTGCGGTTCGCGGGTCAGATCCTCAAAAAATGGCGGATTTTGAATATACGTTGACGCTTCATCCCAGCTATATAACTCAGTGCCATGCGCCGAAATATTGTTCCAAGTCTCGTTGCCGGTGAACACGTTGGAATAACGCTCAGCAAACATGGCAGGTTTGACGTTGTTCTCAATGGCAGCGCGGATCTCTTCGTTAGTCGGCCAAATGTCCTTGAGGTACACCGGCTCGCCTTTTTTACCGATACCGAGCGGCTCGCGGGTCAGGTCGATATCCACCGTGCCGGCCAGCGCGTAAGCCACCACCAGCGGCGGCGAAGCCAGGTAATTGGCCAGGGCGTATGGGTGGATGCGGCCTTCGAAATTGCGATTGCCGGAAAGCACCGCCGCGGCCACCAGATCCGAACTGGTGATCGCTTTTACCACCTCGCCGGCCAGCGGGCCTGAATTGCCGATGCAGGTAGTGCAGCCATAGCCGACTAGATTGAAACCTAGCGCGGAGAGCGGCTCCATCAGCTCGGCTTTCTCCAAATATTCGGTCACCACGCGCGAGCCCGGTGCCAGGCTGGTTTTTACATACGGCTTCACCTTCAGCCCGCGCTCCACGGCCTTTTTTGCCAGCAACCCTGCGCCCAGCATCACCGAGGGGTTGGAGGTGTTGGTGCAGGAGGTGATGGCGGCGATGACCAGGGCTCCGTGGCCCATCTCGGCCCGCGAGCCGTTGGTGCCAAAGGCGACTTTCTTGTCAACTGCATCGGCCGCCAGCGCAAAGCCGCGTTCGCTCTTCGGCGCAATGAGCGCCTTGTGAAACTCGGCTCGCATGTTTTCCAGGGTCACCCGGTCTTGTGGGCGTTTAGGCCCCGACAGGCTGGGCTCCACTTCATTCAGATCGAGCTCGACCGTGTCGCTGAATTCTGGGTCGGGTGTATTCTCGTCGCGGAATAATTTTTGTTCTTTGCAATAGGCTTCCACCAAGGCAATATGTTCTTCGCTGCGGGCGGTGAGCCGCAGGTACCGCAACGTTTCGGCGTCTACCGGGAAGTAGGTGATGGTAGCGCCATTCTCCGGCGACATATTGCCGACCATAGCCCGGTCGGCCAGGCTCATCACATTCAGCCCGGGGCCATAGAATTCGACGAACTTGTCCACCACGCCTTTGGCGCGCAGCATCTGCGTGATCGTCAGGGTCAGGTCTGTGGGGGTGATGCCTTCCCTAAGCCGGCCTCGCAGCTTGAAGCCGATCACCTCGGGCGCCAGCATATCGATGGCGCGCCCCAGCATGGCAGCCTCAGCTTCGATGCCGCCCACCCCCCAGCCCACCACGCCGAGGCCGTTGATCATCGTGGTGTGCGAATCGGTGCCCACCAGCGTGTCGGGGAAGGCTACCCGCTCGCTTCCCTCCTGGCGGGTCATCACCACCTGGCCAAGGTACTCGAGATTGACCTGATGGACGATGCCGGTGTTGGGGGGCACCACTCGGAAATTGTCGAAGGCTTGCTGCCCCCAGTGCAGGAACTCGTAGCGTTCCCGGTTGCGCATGAACTCAATTTCCGCGTTACGCTGCAGCGCATCCAGGCTGGCAAAGAAATCCACTTGCACCGAATGGTCGATGACCAGGTCGACGGGCACCAAGGGGTTGATCTTCTTGGGATCGCCGCCCAGCTTGGCCATGGCGTCACGCATGGCGGCCAGGTCCACGATGGCGGGCACGCCAGTGAAATCCTGCAAAAGGACACGCCCGGGCTTGAACGGGATGGGGGGGCGCTCGGCGGCTACCGGCTGCCAGGCGGCCAGGTTGCGCACGTCCTGCTCGAATACATCTGTCTGATTGACGTTACGCAGGACCATTTCCAAAAGGATGCGGATGGAAAGGGGCAAGCGATCTAATCGGGTGAGGCCGTCCGCTTCCAGCTGGCGCAAACTGTAATAAATGTATTGGCTATTGCCGACCTTGAGGGTTTTACGGGTTTTGAAAGGGTCTGTTGCCATTAAGGCTCCAATTGGCGATTATACCGCTTGCTTTTTAGGGGCTTTTCCGCGGCCTTTTTTGACTTAGGACTCATGTACTACGGCGGCTTCAATCCTATGAGGATAGAATTAGTCGAGGTCAGAAATGCAAATAATGAAAGATTTGAGTTCAAAATCATCCCTCTTGTTTGCCCTGCTCTGCAGTTCGGTGCTTTTGGCTGGCTGTGCGGCGGCGGGCACCATCGCAGGGGGTTTGACATCAGGGGCGGTCGAAAATATGGGAGGGCTAAGCTCGCTCTATGTAGGTGAAGCACAAATCCCTGTAGAGCAAGAGGAAGGCCCAACGCCAACACCGGATCCTGATCTGCCTGAAGTCCTTGGCCCGGATGAATTCCCGGCCGACTACAACCCGCTAACCGGGCAAGCGCTTTGCGAACCCCAAGCTGCCGACTGGGGCGTGGTGGGCATTTCCATCTCGCAGTTCCCGCCGCAGGCTACCCGGCCCGCCACAGGCCTGAGTTGGGCCGCCTGGGTTACTGAGTGGTGGATCGGCGATGGTGACACGCGTCTCTACGTGCTGTATTACGGCTGCTACCCCGAAGTGGATGTGGACGATGTGCTGGGTGACCAGGAAGGCGACGACCAAGCTGCCCATGAAGATGGCCAGTACTTGATCAGCGATTTCGTCTGGTACGACAGCAACGGCAACTCCCTGCAGGACGCGGGCGAGCCTGGTGTCCCTGGGGTACAAGTCGAGTTGATCCTGAATAGCGCTTTGCTGGCAACCACCACCACCGATGGCGCAGGTAGGTATGCTTTCGTAGTTGAGCCCGAATTCGGTTACAGCTACCAGGTGCGCTTCATCTTGCCTGGCAACTTACAGCAGTCCTTCTATTTCGTGAACCAGAACCAGGGCGGTGAAGAAGTGGATAGCGACGCCGACCCGGCCAGCGGTCTCACCGATGGCTTCAAGCTCCCTGATGATGTAAATTCTCTGGCGTATATCGACGCCGGCGTAGCCTACTCGATCCGCATCGAAGGCGTGCGCTCCGGGCGTATCGTATATGAAGTGGTGCGCAGGTTCTTCGAAGGCTGCACCATCATCGCCGGCGCGGATCCCACCGTACTGGCCCAGATGCAAGTATGCGCCCAGGCCCAGACCAATGATCCGGGCAACATCGGCGCGGCCGGCCTGGACGTTACCCAATTGAAAGAGATCGCCGCTGACAACATCGGCATCTATGGGCCGCCCAATCTGACCGGCAACTTGTTCGACCCCAATCCGCCGGCAGGCTGTATGCCGGCCGAATCGCTGACCATGTTCTACAACATCAACAACCAGACCTACTGGACCTACGATCCCGAGAACGCGGCCTACGTTCGGCATCAGAACACTTATCTTGATCCGGAACTTCAAGAGGTAAGCACCGAGGCGCTCACTGGCGACCCGTTGCTTTTCGAGAATGTGATCGTGTTCTTTGCCGAGCACGAGCAACTCAATGGCGACGGCACGATCTTCGACGTGAATATGGAATCGACATCCGGGCGCGCTAAGCTGCTGCGCGATGGGTTGGTGTGCGACCTCTACTGGAACACCATCAACGGCGACTACGAGCAGGAAACCGGCCGCCTGCGCCCCATTCGCTTTGTCTATGCGGATGGCACTCCCTTCCCCTTGAAACCCGGCCAACTCTTCATGCACATGGTGCATACCAATGCCGATTTCTACGAGCCGGTGGACGGTTCTGGAGATTGGCGGGCGCGCTGGTACTTGCCCTAATAACAGCAAATAGCAGATATCTGACGGCTGACAGTAAAAGAGGACGGCGCAGCCGTCCTCTTTCGTAATACTTGTCATTCTGAGGAGCGAAGCGACGAGGAATCCATTTAAGAGGATGGCTTACGCTGTCCCCTTTCGTCATACCTGTCATCCCGAGGAGAGAAACGACGAGGGATCCCTTTATTTAAAAAGATGGCTTGCGCCGTCCTCCCTCGTCACACTTCATTCCGAACGACATACTCATTTTTATCATTTCGAGCGCCATCCGCTCTATTTGTCATTCTGAGCGGGTATTAAGCCAGTACTAGATTGAGAACCGACACCAGCGAAGAATCCATATAACCTTGTTTCTCCGAATTACCTTGTTCTGCTACCCCCCGCAAGCCGAGCCTTCTTATTTAAAAGGTTCCTATCCTTAGTTTTTTTCACTTAGCTTTTGTATTCTTCTGTAAAACGGCATTTCCCCTTCGTTTATACTTTTAGCATGCCTGCTGCAAAACAGCCATTGAGCCAGCGTTTAAGAGAATATAAGATCGAGATCTTCTTTCTTTTAATCAACGTGCTGCCTGCTCTATACATTTCCATTAGTAATGCCAACACCATCCTGGATTGGTACAGCTCAGATGACGGGTTTTATTACTTCCAGGTCGCAAGAAACCTGGCCGGCGGCTTGGGCTTTACTTTTGACGGGTTGAACCCAACCAACGGTTTTCATCCACTCTGGCTCTTTGTCATCACCCCGCTCTTTTTCTTTGCCCAGTTCGATCTGCTGCTGTCGCTACGCTTACTGCTCATCGTCTCGGCCTTGCTGAGCGCAGGCACCGCCATCCTGCTGTTCCGCCTCATGCGGCGCTACACCTCGGCCTGGGTCGCCGGCTTCATTGGCCTGGTATGGATCGTCCTGCCCCGCATCCATGACCTCACCATACACACTGGCGTGGAAGCCGGGTTGAATGCCTTTTGTATCCTGCTGTTTTGGTATTTCCTGTCCGGCTTTTCCCCGCACGCGGAAAGTAAGCAGATCTTGCGCCGCCTGGTCGGAGTCAGCCTCCTGGGCGCCCTGGCCGTCCTCGCAAGGCTGGATAATTTATTCCTGGTCGGCGTGGGCGGTGTATGGCTCCTGCTGCAGTCGTGGCGGCCTCCGAAAACGACGCCTAAGCAGCCGGCCTGGAATTGGCGCATCCAAGTGGCCGCGGCTCTCTTTGCTCCGCTGGCGTTGGTGGTGCTGCTTTACTTGAGTTGGAACTTGTTTGCTTTTGGCACCACAACGCCGGTAAGCGGCCAGGTCAAGGTATGGTGGGGTACCTTGCGCAACACGGTGTACGGTTTCCCGGTGCGCGATTGGGTGGACTTCGCCGGCCAATTCCTCACCGATGATCCCGAACTCGGCCCCTGGTCGCTGCTCACCGCGCCCTTATACGCCGCCGCCGAATGGCTGTTGGCGGTCACGGGTCAAGCCATCTCCGTGGACGCCAGGCGGGTGGCGCTGCTGAGCCTGGGAGCCTTGCTGGCTGCAGTAGTGGGCGCGCTGGTGTGGGCGGAGCGCAAGTTGTTCAGAGCGGCCGCCCGCGGCCTGGGACTGCTTCCCTTTTTCCTCGCCTGCTTTATGCAAATTGCTTATTACAAGCTAGCAGGCTCGTTGGCCCAACAGCCCTGGTATTGGATCGCAGAGATGCTCCTACTCTTACTAACCCTGGGCTTCTTGCTGGATGCCTTGCTGCGCATTGCAGCCCGCATCCCATCTAAGGAAATAAAGCGGGCCGCCCCAGTAGTAGGCGGGATCGCATTTGCATTGATCAGCCTGGCTTACCTGCTCTTCGTCCAAACCGCCGCGCGCCCCCCGGGGGATGGCAGCAATCACTTTTACATTCACCGCGCCCGTTGGCTGGAAGCAAATACCGAAGCAGGCGCCCGCGTGGCCATTACTGGCGCAGGCAATTTGGCCTACTTCATCCGCGATCGCACCATCATCAATATGGACGGGCTAATGAATTCGGTAGCTTATTTGGAGGCTATGCAGACAGGTGAGGGGGTCGATTACATGGCAGAACAAGGTACGGACTATGTCTTTGGCAATGAATACATCCTCACCCAGACAAATCCTTACGCGCCCATGCTCGAGGGACATCTCTCCCCTTATGCAACCTATCTGTTTGGAGAAGACCGCATTCTTCTCCTGTGGCGCTTCGTTCCTTAGCCCTGCAGTTCCGCCAGCACGACAATGCGCTGCGTATCGACTCGATAAGGGGTGCAGCTGATCAGCGTCAGGGTGGCGTTGGGCGTCGGCTCCAGCACCTCTACAAAATCGGGCTCCACGATCAACGTTTCAGTCACCACGTAGGTGTAGCTTCTGCTGGCTGTGAAAATTACGATCTCGTCGCCGGGCTTCAAGTCCACAAGAAAGCGGAAAACCTCCCCGTAAATATCATTATGGCCGGTCAGCACCAGGTTGCCGTTCTGGCCGGGGTCGGCGCTGCCGATATGCTGGCCCACCCCGCGCTTCAGCGCTTCCCAATCGTCCCCCAACACGATCGGTGCCGAGACGCCGATGGTCTCGATCTCGATCCCCAGGGCTTGTTCGGGGCCGGGGGTGGGCACTTCCACCGCGGCGACGTAGGCCTGCATGAGCGGCCGCAGGTGGGCAGGGATCTCGGCTTCGTTGGGGCGGGCCGGCTCCCCCTCCCTGGGTGGGGTGTGGCCGGAAGGCAGCACAACCGGCCCGATAAGCGGGGCCGGGCCGCTGAGTTCAGGGGCCAACGAGAGCGCCGACGCCAACTCACGATTCAAGGTATCCAATACGCTAAGCCCGTTAAATAAGATGTAGACCAAGCCCACGGCCGCCAAAACCTCTACGGCCAGTAAGATGCGGTCTACCCAGCTGGCGGCCCGCAACCCGGATTCCAGCTTCAAACTCGGCGCGGCGTGCACCCTGGGTCCGCTTAGGGGGTCTCCGTCGATAGGCTCGGCAGGGGCGGCGCTGGCCGCCAGAAGCTCCCCGCTGTGCTTGAAGGCCTGCAGCCGGCGGGCGCGGTCCGCCTGGCGCCGGTCCAGCAGTAAGCGGCGCAGTTCGCTCTCGCTCAACTCCGGCAGTTTGCTCTTTTTTGGCATCGTTATGATTATAGCTTCGGGCTTAGGTCCGGCTGCGGGTGGCTGTTTCTTGAATTACATCTAGCATAAGTTCGGCTAACTTGGTGCGTTCGAAATGCGCTTCCAGGTAAACCCGCCCGGCGCAGCCCAAGGCGCGGGCTTTGGCCGGGTCGCCGGCCAACCGGGTCATGGCCTGCGCCAGGGACTGCGCATCCCCGGGCGGCACGAAGAGGCCGGCCCCGGCCTCCTCCACGACCTTGCGCATCGCGCCGTCGATGGCCAGCAGCACTGGGCGGCCGGCAGCCATGTAATCGAAGACCTTGTTGGGATAAACCGTCGCATAAAGTTTTATAGGTTTCAGGATAGCCAGGCAGGCATCCGCGGCAGCCAGGGCTTCAGGCATCTGGGTCTTGGGCAACGGCGGTAGAAAGCGCACATTCTCCAGCTTCAGATCGGCTGCCTGGGCTTGCAGCGCCGGTTTGTCCTTCCCATCGCCCATAAGTACGATGAGAATTTTTTCCTCGGCTTTTACCAACTCGGCGGCCTGCAGCACGATGCCCAGATCGTTGGATAGGCCATGCGCGCCGGCGTACAGCACCACGAACGCCTCCGGCGACAAGCTGTGCCGCGTGCGGAACTGCGCGCCGCTGGCGCTCGGGTCGAACATGGTCGCGTCCGCCCCGTTGGGTACCACGGAGATTCGCTTTCCGCCGCGCGCTTTCACGTGCTCGACAAAGCCCGGCGAGTTCACCACCAGTTGGTCTGCGTTGCGATAAAGGAAGCGCTCCAGCCATTCAGACGCGCGGATCAGTACTGGATTGCGCAAAACGCCGACCTGCACCGCGAACGCGGGCCACAGGTCGCGCACTTCTAGCAGAAAGGGCACGCCTTTAAGGTGCGCCAACAGCCAGGCGGTCAGAGTCTGAAAGATGGGCGGCGTGGTGCCCCAAACCAAGTCGACGTCTTTCACGCGCAGCCCGATAAAAAAAGAACTCAGCGTGAACGTAAAAAAACTTATCAAGCGATGAATGAAGGAACGATGCAGCCCGTGGTAGGTGGCCGCTCGTAACAATTCCACGCCTGGCACTTGCGTGGTCAGTTCCTGATCTGCCCCGCGCTCCTTGCCGGTCAAATAGTTGACCGAAGAGGCGATTATCGTGACGCGCTGGCCGCGCGAGGCCAGGTAGCGCGCAAATTCAGTATGGCGCGTGCCGCCGGCTTCGCTCAGGTCCACGAAGGCCTGGTGGATCAACAGAATATGCAGACTCTTTTTTGATAACTTCACTTGTGAAGAGGTCACTTGGGCAACGTCCAGGTGCTGGTGATGGTGAATGGCGCCAGGCCGCTTACGTCAATATTGAATGTGAGTGCAGGCAACTTGACACCATAAGCGGGGGACATCCAGCCAAGTACCGGATCAGCCGGCCCGCGGCCGTAGATCACTTTCCCCGCGCGCACAATTGAAAATTTTGGCGCGTCGGCTGCGCTGGTGGTAGGTGCCAACGTCACCGCGCCGTGAGGAGAGGCGAGGCGCAGTTCTTGTGCTTTGAAGCTCCATTTCCAATCTGGCAGCAGCCATTGCAAGCGCACCTTCACCAAGTGCGGCTCCTCGGTTGGCTCCAGGTGATCTTCGATAACCCAGCCGCGCGTCTCGGCGCTGACTTCGCGGCGGTGGATCACACTAAGCTTTTCGTAGCCGTTGTGCTGCGCCGCGGCAAATACCAGGCGCCCCTTGTTGTCCGCCCGCGTCGCCAGGAGTTCTGCCTGCGCCCAGTCCAGCCACAGGAAGCGCCCGGCGCGGGTCATTTGGTCGCGCCCGTTCACCGTGATCGTGTTGTGCACTTTGCCGCCGGTCAGCGCGTTGTCCCACGGAGCTGGCGCCGTATAAAGATAACTGCCGGCGTCCAGCGCCAGATTCAGGCCGCGCCACCACAGGTCGACATGCAGCTGGTCGGCATGCCCCGGCCGTTCTTGGAACTCGGCTGCCCGCAAATATGCCCAGGAACGCCTACCTTGTAAGCGCAACGGCGCGGCGCTGTACTTGGCTGGCGCCTTGCGCTTGATGGGCTCCAGGCCCAGCCATAAGGCCATTTCATCCCAGGTCCCGGGGCGCAGGGCTATCTCTCCCTTGAAGCTCAGTCGGGCCGCCTGCAAGGCTGGCCGGTAATCAAAAAAAGGCAGCACGCTGAACGGCAGGATGTAAGCCCCATCGTTGGGCCCTAGGTTGGGAACACTGCCGCTGTCTTCATCCAATAAAGCCAGCAGCCAGTCGGTAGCCTTGCCTAACTTCGTCAAGGTTTTGCGCGGCAGGCTCTCCCCGAAATTGCGGGCCAGCACCCCAGTCCACAGCCCCAATTGCAGCAGGAGACGGTGGTAGTTGCTGCTGTGCTGGGCATAGGCACCATCCGCGTGCACCTGCGTTTCCACGCCTTCGATAAACGCTGCCCAGCCCACGCTTTTCCATTGTTGAGCATCGGCATGCTGTGGCAGTAGGGCAGCCGCCGTGCACAAACCCAGCGCCTCGCTGAGGTAATGGTTGTTATTCTGCGCCCGCGCGTAATCCAGCGTAGGGGGGATGCGCTCGGCATGCTGGGCGATGCTGCGGGATAATAAAATTTTGCGGGCGTGGGTACTGCTGGCAGCCGCGGCTAGCAAGCTGTAGCAGAAAGCCCAGGCGATCAGCCGCAGGGCCACTTCCTGAGCTGAACTCCAATGCGGGCCTAGGTTCGCTGGGTTGGCGGCCACAAATTCCCCGAAAGTTGCCCAAAAGCCTTTCGCATAACGGTCATCTCCGCTCAGCCAATAGGCCCGCGCTAGGACAGTAGCCCAGCCAAAGCGCCCAACCTCCCACACCGGTTTGACGTCAGCTCCGTTGGGCAGGCGATTTTGATAACGGGTCCAATGTTGCAGTTTTCCGGGGAGCGCTAGGAGCAATTTGCGCGGCTCGGCGCCAAACAAACGAACTTGGCCCTGCAAGATCTCCTCGGCTTCGGCAAAAATAGCTTGGCTCCGGTTGCCTAACAATCTCTTTAATTCTTTTTTGCTCGCCGGTTCCAGGACAATTTTAGGTTCGACTTCTTCGCCCGGCAGGTTGCGCCCGCCGGCCGGCGTCTTCCAGCGCAGCCAACCGCTGCGCAGCTTAAATTGATAGCCTGCGTACAGCAGCGTGGGTTTGAGGCCGAGTTGCTGGGTGGCCTTGGTGAGGGTCAATATTCTTTTAAACAAGGACATGTCGGATAATTCTAGGCCATCTTACCTTGCGATGCTGTGCGTCGCGTGGAAGAATTCCTGTATGCTAAAATCGCGCCGTTGAAGCGAATTATCCTTGCGACGGCCCTGGCCATTGCCGCCTTGGTTCTCCCACAACTGGCGGCCGCGCAAACGGGGGCTGCCCTCACCCTGCGCCATTTGGAAACCGAGGCTTTCCCTATTATTGCCGGCTACCTGGCCGCCCGTGACGCCACTGGCGCGCCCATCGTTGACCTGCAGGCCGAAGACCTGCAAGCCCTGGAAGACGGCATAGCCCAACCGGTCTCCCAACTGCGCCCGGTGGAACCTGGCTTGCACATTATCTTGGTGCTTAATCCGGCCGAACCTTTCTCCATCCGCGATTCTGAGGCCACGACGCGCTTCGACTATGTCAAAGAGCCCATCCTTGCCTGGGCGCGTGCCTTGCGCGCCGACAATGTAACTCCGCTTAGCCTGATAACGCCGCAAGGCGCATTAGTGCAGAGAGCTTCCCCGATTGAGTGGATAAGTACGTTCGATTCCGTTCAGCCTGATTTCGGCAGCTTGCAGGTGACTGCCCAGTCCTTCCAGCAGGCCCTCGAGCTGGCTGCTCAGCCCAGCGAGGAGCCTGGCCAGGGCACAGCTATCTGGTGGGTAACTGCCACCCCCGGCGCTGACACTGTGGCGGCCGCTGCCGATTGGCAGGCTGTCTTGGCTGAACGCGACATCCCACTGTTCGTCTGGCAGGTGGACTCTCCCTCCACCTTTGAATCTCCGGCAGCAGTTTCATTGCGCACGTTGGCCAAGGCAAGCGGCGGCCAGTGGTTTGGTTTCTCGGGCGGCCAGCCTTTCCCCAGCCCTGAAGATTATTTCTCTCCATTTCGCAACGCCTATTTTTTCCAATACAGCTCGCAGCTGCATACCGCCGGGACCCATCAGGTCCAGCTACAAATGGTGAGCGAGGGCGCCGCGGTTACTTCGCAAGCCCTCAGTTTTGATCTGGACATCCAGCCGCCCAACCCCATGCTGGTTTCGCCTCCATCACAGATCAGACGCGGTCCTTCCGAGGAAGACCCGCAGCAGTTGGCGCCATTCAGCCAACCCATCGAGATCCTGGTGGAATTCCCCGACAATTTTGACCGCAACCTGGTGCGCACCGCGTTGTTTGTGAACGATGTGCAGGTCGCCGAGAACCGCGCAGCTCCCTTTACGCGCTTCACTTGGAGCTTGGCTGAGTACACCGTCAGCCAGCAAGTCAACTTGCGCGTGGAGGCGGAGGACGAGCTGGGCCTGGAAGGTTCAAGCATTGACTTCCCAGTGCAGATCCTCGTGGAAAATCCCTTGAACTGGTACGAAACCTTGCTCGCCCGCAGCGGCCCCCTGTTGGCGATTTTCGGCGTTCTCTTCGCCGCCGCGGCTCTGTTCCTAGTCATGCTCTTGTCTGGCCGCCTTAAGCCGGCCAGCCGCGGGGAGCGGCGCAGGCGTAGGTCTGATCGGCAGGTCGCCGTTCCAAATGATCCTTTGGTCGATTCACCCTTATCGCTAGAGCAAGGGTTGCCGCCCCTGGAAAGCATGGCTTCAGCGCCGGGCTCCGCAGCCGCCAAACTGTCGCCTGCCGTCTTGCAGCGCTTGAGCATGCAGGATACCTTGCAGGCGGCGGAGCTTATTCCATTGTTCGGCGATGAATTTGTGATCGGCTCGCAGCGTGGTTGTGAGGTCCGCCTGCAAGAAGAATCCGTAGCCGCCGAACACGCTCGGCTCCACCGCCTGGAGGATGGCAGCTACCGGGTGGCCGACTTGGGCTCCGAGGCGGGCACCTGGGTCAACTACGCCCCCGTCTCGGCCGAGGGCAGCCAGCTGCGCGACGGCGACCTGCTGCACATCGGGCGGGTGGCCTTTCGCTTCTTATTGAATATTGATCGAGATGATGAAGGTTAGCAAAGGAACACGATCAAGCCTCAGGAAGCGAGCCCACTAAACCCCTTCCCTATATCACTTTTTGAGTTTTCGCTCTTACGCTATCATTAGATATGGCGCGCATAAATCTCGATATCGAGGGCAGGGTGCTGCCCAGCCTCGATTCTGTTCTTGAGAAAGCGCTTTCCCCCAAAAGCCGTCTTCTTCTGCACAAGATCATCAAAGAAGCTGAAAAACAGAGCCTTCCCATTTACCTGGTGGGCGGCTTTGTGCGCGATCTGTTGCTTGGGCAGCCCAGCCTGGATCTGGACCTGGTGGTGGAAGGGGACGCCATCCGCTTCGGCCGCAGGCTTGCACAGCTTTTTGGCGGCCGGCTGGTGCCGCACAAAGCTTTCGGCACCGCAGGTTGGTGGCTGCCCACGCTGCGGAAACCGCTGGGCCGCCATTTGGCTTTCATCGACCTGATCTCCGCCCGCCGCGAGATCTATGCGCAGCCCGCCGCGCTGCCGCAAGTGATGCGCGCCGAGATAACCGCAGATCAATTCCGCCGTGATTTCACCATTAATACCCTGGCCTTGGCTCTTAATGGCCTGCAGTCCGGCCGGGTTTTGGATCCTTGGGGTGGTCTGCGTGATCTGAACTCGCGCTTGATTCGCACTTTGCATCCGCTTTCGTTCGTCGATGACCCTACCCGTATTTTCCGCGCCCTGCGCTATGCGCGCCGCTTGGACTTTCGCATCGAAACCAGAACCCTGCGCCAGCTGCAGAGTGCGCTACCAAAACTAAAACTGCTCTCCGGTGACCGCCTTCGCAACGAACTGGAACTAGTTTTGGCCGAACAACAACGGGTTGAGATCCTGCAGGCCTTGCAATTCTTTGGCGTGCTTTCACAGATCGACAAGCAGTTCCGTTTTCCTCCAAAGGCCGCGGCCTTATTAGCTAAAGCAGATAATAAGCCACCTCCCAAGATATGGAGCTTGACAGAGAGTTCGGCGGCAAATCTTAGTTTTGTGTCGTGGTTCTTACATTTGCCGCCCAAGGTTGTAGATCGCATCACCACACGCCTGCGCTTTACCGCCGATTTGCATTCCGCAGTTGTGGCCGCCCCGCGCCTCTTGGCGGAATCTAAGAACTTACGCCCCTTGCCGCCCAGCCGCCTAGTGGCCCGCTTGGAAAAAGAACCAATTCTTGCCATCTACGCTCTATTCTTAGAGTACAAAGGGAAACCGCTAGCCAAGGTCTTGCAAAACTATGCCAAGCTCTGGCGCCATATCCAACCGCATGCTGATGGCAATACCCTGCGCAAAAAAGGGCTGCGTCCCGGCCCGGCCTACAAGCAGATCCTGAGCCAATTGCGCGCTGCGCGCCTGGATGGCAAAGTGCGCACAGCCAAACAAGAGTCCGCCTTATTGGAAAAATTGATCAATGAGCGTCGCTGATCTTTCTGCCCCGGCCGCCTGGCTGGCGGAGGCCAGGATCCGCCAGGTCTCGGAGAATGATCTGCCCGCCCTGGAGTGGGAGGGCGAATTCACCCATTTCCGCCGCGTGTACGCCAGGGCTTTCGAGCTCGCCAGTCGCGGCCAGGCTCTACTGTGGGTCGCCGAGGGCGCCCCGGGCCAGCTGCTCGGCCAGCTCTTCGTGCTGCTCAACAGCGATATGGACTTGGACATGGCCGATGGCCGCCAACGCGCCTTCATCCATTCCTTCCGTGTGCGCCCCGAATTTCGCCGCGGCGGCCTGGGCAGCTGCCTGATCCAATGGGCTGAAACCGATCTGGGTCAGCGCGGTTTCCATTGGGTTTCGTTGCATGTGGCCCGGGAGAACCAGCCCGCCATCCGCTTTTATGAACGTTGGGGTTATCATCGCATTGCCCGGGTTATGGGTGAGTGGGCCTACGAAGACCATGAAGGCCTCGTCCGTCGTGTGGTCGAACCCGGCTGGCGCATGGGCAAACTGCTCACCGCGGATGAACGCGGTTAGGGTATTCGCCACTTGGAGCATAAAAATAAGGCTGGAGAAGCGTTATTCGGCGCAGCCGGGTAGCTCTCCAACGCGTTGCGCAGCAACGCAACCACTTGCCATTCCGCCCGTCAGGTGCTACAATTTGGCCGTTCAGTAGTACCCATAGTTAGCTTTACCGGAAAGTGGGCAACCCCCACTTTTCTTGTTAGTTAGACCATAGCCTGGCACGCAAGGAGTATCGCAGCAATGAAAAAAGAATTTTCCCTGGCATTCAACGAAGTCCTCGACGACAAGCAGTTACCCCGCGAGGTGATCTTGCAAGCCGTCAAGGATGCCCTGGTCCAGGCTTATCGCAAGACTCTCAACGCCTCCCAGGCGCAGTTCATTGACGCGCAGATCGACGAGCAGACCGGTGAGGTGCATATCTTTGCCGAAAAAGAGGTCGCGGAAGAAGTGCAGGACGATCGCACCGAAGTGACCTTGGAGGCGGCCCGCAAAGTGGATCCCAAAGCCAACCTTGGCGATATCGTCATCGTCGAGAGCACGCCTGATAATTTTGGTCGCGTAGCCGCCCAAACCGCCCGCCAGATGATCCAGCAGCGCATTCGCGAGGCGGAACGCGAAGCCCAGAAAGCATTTTTCTCCCAGCTGGTTGGCGAGATCGTCAACGGCATTGTCCAGGCTTCCAATCCGCACATGATCACCCTGGCCTTGGATCGCAAGGCCGAGGGCAAGATGCCGCGCAGCCAGCAGATTCCCGGCGAGCGCTTCCGCGTCCACGACCGCGTGCGCGCCCTGTTGCTGGAAGTCAAAGACACCACTCGCGGGCCCGAGATCATCCTTTCGCGCGGCAATCGCGATTTCCTGCGCCGCCTGCTCGAAGATGAAGTTCCCGAAATTTATCAGGGCTTGGTGGAGATCCGCTCTATCGCCCGCGAGCCCGGATACCGCTCCAAAGTGGCTGTGGCCGCTTTGCAGGCCGGCATTGACCCCGTCGGCGCTTGCGTGGGCATCCGCGGCGTGCGCATTCAAGCCATTGTGCGCGAGTTGCATGATGAAAAGATCGACGTGATCGAATGGAACCCCGACCCGGCCCAGTTCATTGCCAAGGCCCTCAGCCCAGCCCGCGTGACCGGCGTCTATCTGGAAGAAGATTCTGGCGGCAGCAAGACCGCCACCGTGGTCGTCCCCGAAGACCAGCTTAGCCTGGCCATCGGCCGCGATGGGCAGAACGCCCGCCTGGCCGCCAAGCTCACCTCCTGGCGCATCGATATCAAGAGCCTCAGCGAGGCTGCCGGCGACGCGCTGCACAAAGCGCAGACCGACGCGCAGTTCTTGGAACAAAATGCCGATCTGGTGGAATTCCTGCCGCAGGTCGAGGCCGTGTTGGCTAAGAAGGCCGAAGGCCGCCCGATCACCCCGGAAGAGTACACCGTGCTCGGCCGTTTCGTCGACCGCGTCGAGCGCGGCGCCCAATTCCGCCGCGAGGCCGAGTTGGATGCCCAGCTTGAACAGCGCTCCGCTCTCGAAGCCACTTTGCCCAAGGGCGCCTTCACCATCCCATTGGAAGAGCTGGGTCTCTCGCCCAGTCTCAGCATGAAGATCAGCGGCGAGGGTTACTCCACCATTGGCGACCTGATGCTGCAATTGAAATCAGATCCTGAGCGCATCCTGGCGATCAGCGGAGTCGGGCCTAAAGCCATCGATACCATCCAACAGGCTTTGGACAACTTCAAGTTCCCGGAAGTGGCCAAGCCCGAACCGGCCGTTGTGCAATCTGCTCCCGATGTTGAAGCCGAAGCCGAAGCAGAGGAAGTTGCCGAGCTTGAGACCGCCGCCGAAGAGAAGCCCGTGGAGCTCTCGGAAGAAGACGCCCATCTGCTCGCCCAACTGGAAGGCGGCCCGGCGCCCGAGGCTCCGATCCAACAGCCCTCCGTCGAAGAGATCTTCGCCCGCAGCGCCGAGAAGTTGCTGGGCGCTAAAGCCGTCCAGGCTGCCAAAGCGGCTAACGCCGAGCCCGCTCTGACGGACGAGGAAAAGAAAAAGAAGAAAGCCAAGAAGAAAAAATTCCGCGAACTGGAATACGATCCCGAACAGGACGTAACCTTCGTGCGTCGCCGCAAAGATGAGTGGGAACAGGAATAGGGTGATACCCCAACCGTCCCAGGAAATTGTGGCGCGCCATGGCCAAGAAAACCGCTCTTCGCAGAGTTAAGCACGTTCCCCAGCGCACCTGCGTTGCCTGTCGCCAGGTGCAGGCTAAGGGCACGCTGGTGCGCCTGGTGCGCACGCCGCAAGGCGTGTTCCCGGACCCGCAAGGCAAGCGTCCCGGCCGCGGCGCTTATCTACACAACCAACCTGAATGCTGGCAACCCGGCTTGGCCGGCCCGCTGGGCTCAGCCTTGCGCACCACCCTTACCGAGGATGACCTGAAGCGCCTGAGGGAGTTTTTTGATCCTGGCGCACAAAGGGCTTGAATCTGCTCAGAGAAGCTTGGTAAAATAGTTAATTCATGAGGGGATTTGCTTGAAAAGCACGGTCGTTCGGACCTGCCTTTCAAGACCGGGGGAGGGGAAGAAAGGAATGATGGCCATGAGCGAGAATGTGACCGAGAAACAAACCAAGACAATTGAACTTCCCGCCAACCTCACGGTTCGTGAGTTAGCGGCTCTATTGGAAGCCAGTCCCATCCAAATTATTAAAACGCTGATGGCTAACGGGGTGATGGCCAACATCAACCAGCAGATCGATTTCGATACCGCCGCCATTGTGGCTTCCGAGATGGGCTTTGAAGCTAACCTGCAGCAAATGGCCCAACTTGAAAGCAAGGACGTCGGTGAGGTGCCCCTGTGGCGCCAGCTGATCGCCAGCGAGGATAAGAAGAACCTTGTCACACGCCCGCCGGTGGTCACCATCCTCGGCCACGTCGACCATGGCAAGACCACCCTGCTGGATGCCATTCGCCAGACTTCCGTGGTCAGCGAAGAGGCCGGCGGCATCACCCAACATATCGGCGCCTATCAGGCGCGCCATAAAGATCGCCTCATCACCTTCCTGGATACCCCCGGCCATGCCGCCTTTACCGCCATGCGCTCGCGCGGCGCCCAGGGCGCCGACCTGGTTATTCTGGTGGTGGCCGCCGATGATGGCGTTATGCCCCAGACCAAGGAAGCCCTTTCGCATGCCCGCGCCGCCCGCGTGTCCATCGTCGTGGCGCTCACCAAGATCGATAAGCCCAACGCCAATCCGGAGCGCGTCAAGAAACAGCTAGCCGACAACGGCCTCGTGCCGGATGATTGGGACGGAGACACCATCGTCGTGCCAGTATCCGCCAAGCAAAAGACCGGGCTGGAAGATCTATTGGAAGCTATTTTGTTGGTGGCCGACAATACCGAGATCTTGGCCAATCCAAAGGGCCAGGTCATCGGCACCGTGATCGAATCAGAACGCGACCCGTCTCGCGGGGTGATCGCCACTCTGCTGGTACAGAATGGCTCCCTGCACCTGGGCGATATCGTCGTGGTGGGCAGCGCCTATGGGCGCCTGCGCGCCATGTTTGATTTCGCCGGCCAAAAGCTGGACGAAGCCGGGCCCTCAACGCCTGTGTCCGTGCTCGGCCTCAATGACGTGCCTGCCGCCGGTGAACCGTTCCGCGTAGTGGAATCCGAACGCGAGGCGCGCTCCCTGGTAGCCGAACGCTCTGAAAAGGAAAAGTTGGCAAAGACCGGCGCTGTGCCATTGACCTTGGAGACTATGTTCGAAGCCTTCCAGGCCGGCCACGTGCGCGAACTGCGCCTGATCATTAAGGCCGATGTGCAGGGTTCCCTCGAGCCGATCGTTTCCTCGCTCGAGCAGCTCAGCGCTGGCGACAAGGTCGGCGAGATCGGTGTGCACATCCTGCACACCGGCACCGGCAATATCAGCGAGAGCGACATCGCCTTGGCCGCGGCTTCCAAAGCCATCGTCATGGGCTTCAATGTCCAGGCCGATAGTGCCGCCTTGCGCAAGGCAGAGACCGAAGGCGTCTCCATTCGCCTTTACGACATCATCTACCGCATGACCGAGGACATCGAAAAAGCCCTCAAAGGCATGTTGGAACCCGAGCTGAAAGAACGCGTCTTGGGCAAAGCCGAGGTGCTGCAGGTCTTCAAGATCACTCGCTATGGAAAGATCGCCGGCTGCCGCGTGGTCGAAGGTGAACTGCGCCGCAACGCCATGCTGCGCGTGTTGCGCGATGGCAAGCTGATCTTTGATGGCGAGCTGACCTCCCTCAAGCAGGGGAAGGATGATGTGAAAGAAGCGCGCGCCGGCTTTGAATGCGGCATCAATCTCAAAGAATTCGATGATTTCAAGCCCGGCGACATTGTCCAGTGCTACGTCCGCGAGCTCGTCGCCGTTCAATAAGGGGGTAGGAGCCGCTTCGTTTACTAAACGTATCGGGGTCCTGACATGGTCTCTCAGTCTCGCGCCAGCCGCATCGCTAAAGGCATCCAGGAAATGCTCTCCGAGCTTTTGCTCTTTGAGGTGACCGATCCGCGCTTGCGCGGCGTCTTCGTTACCGATGTGCGCGTCGACCGCGAGCTGGCCCAGGCCGCCATCTTCGTGTCTGCCTTGGAAGGCGCTGAACGCAGCCGAGAAGTATTGGAAGGGCTGAAGCATGCCTCCGGTTTCCTGCGTACTCAATTGGCCCGGCGTACCGAGTTGCGCGTCTTTCCGCGCCTGCGCTTCGAATGGGACCCGACCCCCGAGTCCGCTGAACGCATTGAAGGCCTGATCGCCTCCATTAATAAAGATACCCAAACCAAGACCGAAGGATCCAAAAGTGGATAATGAATTATTGAAGCAAGCCCGCCAACGCATGGATGGCGCACACCGCATCCTGATCGTCTCGCATGTCCGCCCGGATGGCGATGCCGTATGCTCTGTGCTGGCCCTGGGCCTGGCCCTCCAAGAGAAGGGCAAGCACGTGCAGATGGTGCTGGCTGATGGGGTTCCGTCTGGCTACGAGCACCTGGCTGGCGCGGAGCACATCGTCCGCCAGGCCGCGCCTCCGGTGGACTTGGTGGTCAGTGTGGATGCGGCCACCCCCGATCGGATGGGTGGGGCTTTGAGCGGTTTCCAGCAAGCGGATATCAATATCGACCACCATGTCACCAATACCCGTTTCGGCGTCTTAAATATTATCGACCCCGCTTCGGTGGCCGCTTGCGCCATGTTGGCTGAGGCTTTTCCTGAGCTGGGCTTATCATTTTCATCCGCAACTGTGGACGCGCTGCTTACCGGCATCCTCACCGACACGATAGGATTGCATACCTCGAATATGAATCCCAAAGCCTTGCGCATTGCCGCCGACCTGGTTGAAAAAGGCGCCGATCTGCCCATTCTTTACGAGCGCGCCCTCCTGCGCCGTTCGTTTGAGGCGCTGCGCTATTGGGGCGCCGGCCTGTCCAAGCTTCAGCGCGAGGGCGAGCTGGTGTGGACTTCCCTTTCCCTTGCCGAGCGCCTCGCGGCCGGTTATACCTCCAACGATGACGCTGAACTGGTCAATAACATTTCTTTTGTAGAGGGAGCTGCGGTCGTGGTATTGTTTATCGAACAAGTGGATAACCAGGTTAAGATCAGCTGGCGCAGCCAGGGGGACGTGGATGTCTCCCAGATCGCCGGCCTCTTTGGCGGCGGGGGGCACGTGCCTGCCGCCGGCGCCGTGCTGCATGGCAGCCTGGCAGAAGTGCAAGCCCGCGTCTTGCAGGCCACTCGAGCGGCCTTGCAAGGAGTGCCGGCTTAATTGCGCATTCGTACTGTGGTAAAAAGAAATTCAACCCTAAAAGGAATTCAAATAAAAGGACGGAGTGTAGATGCAGAATCAATATAACTCCCCCGGCGACAGCCGAGGCTATATGGACCAAAACGCAATAAACCTGGTCTCCGGTGTGATCGTGGTGGATAAACCCGTGGGCCTCACATCCCACGATGTGGTCCAGATCATCCGCCGCGGCACCGGCATCCGCCGCGCCGGCCACACCGGCACTCTCGATCCGCGGGCCTCCGGCGTGCTGGTGGTGCTCATCGGCCCCGCGGTGCGCCTCAGTGAGTTCGTTTCCGCCGAGGACAAGCGCTACCAGGCCACCATTCGTCTGGGCTCCTCCACGGACACCTATGACGCCGAAGGAGTTTCCAAAGAGCCGGAGGTTGCTGTCGACGTGACCAAGGAGCAATTTACCGAATTGTTGCAGCAATTCGTCGGCGATATCGAGCAGGTTCCTCCGCCATATTCCGCGGTCAAAGTGCAGGGTCAACACGCTTACGACCTGGCCCGCCGTGGAGAAGAAGTGAAACTGGCTCCGCGCATCATTCATGTGCACAGCCTCGAACTGCTTGAATGGGCTTCGCCCGAAGCGGTGGTGGACGTGCATTGTTCCTCCGGCACCTACATTCGTTCGCTGGCTAACGACATTGGCGAGAAGTTGGGCACCGGCGCGCACCTGGTGGGCCTGCGTCGTTCGCGCAGCGGCCGCTTTACACTGCGGGACGCCGTTTCCCTGCGCCGCTTACGCGAGGCCTTCGAAACCGGCACCTGGGCGCAGTTCCTCATCCCGGCTGCCGAAGCCCTGGCTGATTGGCCGGCCATTGAATTGGACGCCGAGATGCTCGAGAAGGTGCGCAATGGGCATCGCATTCCCGCCCAGGAAGGCGCCCAGGGCATGGCGCGTGCCGTGAGCGAACAGGGCGACCTGGTGGCCGTCATCGAAGTGAACGGCAACGAGTGGCAGCCGCGTAAAGTGTTTATGTCCTAAACGGAGCCGCCATGCAGCATCTGCATTCGCTGCAGGATGCACGGCTCGGCGCTGCCTGGCTTACCATCGGAGTGTTTGATGGGGTGCATCTTGGTCATCAAAAGATCCTGAAAGCTCTAACGGCTGGGGCCCATGCGCTGGGGGCTTCGGCCGTTGTGCTTAGCTTCTTCCCCCATCCAACCGAAGTCTTGCGCGGTCCCGTGCAATATTTCTACCTCAGCGGCCCCGAAGAAAAGGCCGAGCACATCTCGGCCTTGGGCATTGACCTGCTCGTCATCCAACCGTTTACCCAGGAACTCGCCAATACCTCCGCTCGCGACTTTGTCCGCCTCTTAGCCGGCCATTTGGGCTTGAAGCAATTGTGGGTGGGCCACGATTTTGCGTTGGGACATAACCGCGAAGGCGATATCCCTGCTTTGATCAAGCTCGGTAAGGAGCTGGGCTTTGAGGTCCATACTGTCGAAGCCGTCCGCTTGGACGGCGAAGTTGTTTCTTCTTCTTGCATCCGCAAGCTGTTGGGCGAAGGCAAGGTGGAGGAGGCCGCCCGTTTCCTTGGCCGCCCTTATGCGCTGACCGGTGAGGTTACCACTGGGGCTGGGCGCGGCCGCACCATCGGTATCCCCACGGCAAATTTGGCCCTTTCCGCCAAGCGCGCTCTGCCGGCCTCCGGCGTTTACGTCACCTGGGCCACCATCGGCTCTCGCCGCTGGGGCTCGGTGACCAACATCGGTTTGCGCCCAACCTTCGAAGACCGGCTCGCCGCGCCGATTGTAGAAACTCACCTCTTGGACTACGCTGGGGGCGAGTTTTACGGCCAGCAGCTTCGCCTGGATTTTGTTGCCCGCCTGCGGGCTGAACAGAAGTTTTCCGGCGTCGAAGAGTTGCTGGCCCAGATCCATCGCGATATTGAAGCCGGGCGCCTGGTGCTGGCCGAACGCGCCGAAGGCTGGTGGAACGAAACCTTACCGTAACTATTCTGTCATTCCCCCATTTTGTCATTCCGAGCGCGCGCCTTTTCGCGTGTCATTCTGAGCGGGTATTAAGCCAATACCAGACCGAGAACCCGCGCCAGCGAAGAATCCATAAACCTTATCTCCCTGAATTACCTCGTTCCGCCAAATATCATTCTGCCTTCTTGTGTTGCCTTATAATTTCATACATCCCTTCGCTCCTGCGAAGCAACGCCATGAAACCCTACCTCGACCTCATGCAACACGTCCTTGATAACGGGGCGGTGAAACAAGACCGCACCGGCACCGGCACGCGCTCCGTGTTCGGCCATCAAATGCGCTTCGACCTGAGCGCCGGTTTTCCTCTGCTCACCACCAAGAAAATGCATACCAAATCCATCATCTATGAATTGTTGTGGTTCCTGCGCGGCGATTCCAATACAGCTTTCCTCAAAGAGCACGGGGTGAGTATTTGGGACGAGTGGGCCGACGAGCAGGGCGAGCTCGGCCCGGTATACGGGGTGCAGTGGCGCTCCTGGCCCACGCAGCAGGGGGATGCCATCGACCAGATCTCCCGAGTGCTCGCCGAGATCCAGCGCAACCCAGATTCGCGCCGGCTGTTGGTGAGCGCTTGGAACGTCGGCCAGTTGCCGCAGATGGCGCTGCCGCCTTGCCATCTTTTGTTCCAGTTCTACGTGGCCGACGGCCGCCTCTCCTGCCAGCTCTACCAGCGCTCGGCCGACATCTTTCTTGGCCTGCCCTTCAATATCGCTTCCTATTCGCTGCTCACCCTGATGGTGGCTCAAGTCTGCGGACTGCAGCCTGGCGACTTCGTCATCAGCCTCGGCGACTGCCATTTGTACAGCAACCATTTCGAGCAGGCCAGGCTGCAGTTGTCCCGCGAGACATTCCCGTTGCCCCGCCTGCAGTTGAACCCCAATGTGAAATCCATCTTCGATTTTGATTATGCCGATTTCACCCTGCTCGATTATCGGGCCCATCCCCACATCAAAGCTCCGGTGGCGGTTTGACTATCGCATTCCCAAATTCTTGTCATTCCGAGTCTTTCCCATCATTGCGAGGAGCGCGAGGCGAAGCCATTCTCCTCTTCCCATCATTGCCAGGAGCGCCAGGCGCGGCCATTCACCCCTTCTTGTCATTGCGAGGAGGGCGAGGCGAAGCCATCCGCCCGACGTGGCAAGTCTCGAAGTATTACCTTGGAAAGCATAATGACGCCTGACGCATCTACCCTTTATTTGCCCCTCCTGAGCCCTCCATGCTGATCTCCCTCGTGGCCGCCGTGGACCAACGCGGCGGCATCGGCCGCGACAATCGCCTGCCCTGGCATCTCTCCGACGACCTCAAGCATTTCCGCCGTCTCACCATGGGCCACCATGTGCTCATGGGCCGCAAGACTTACCAGAGCGCGGCCGGTAAGATGCCGGGCCGCAAGCTCATCGTGCTTTCGCGTGACCTGGCTTTTCAGCCCGAGGATGCCCAGGTAGCCGGCTCGCTGGAGGCCGGCATCGACCTTGCCAAGAAAGCCGGTGAGCAAGAACTCTTCGTCATCGGGGGAGCGCAAGTATTTGCGCAAGCCTTGCCGCTGGCGCAGCGACTGCACCTGACCCGCGTACATGCCGATGCCAACGCGGATGTTTTCTTCCCTCCCTTCGACATGGATGAGTGGCGGATCACAGAACAAACCGAATTCGCCGCCGGACCGAAAAACGATTTTCCATTTACGATCTTTTTTCTGGAAAAGTGACCGTGTTGTCATTCTGAGGCGAGCTCGGCGAGCCGAAGAATCCTTATAGCGCGGCTTTCGGAATAGCCAAGTTCCGCAAATTAAGGCGAACAAGTTTCCACCCGGACAGCTGCCATTTTTCTCCAGCTAAACCTAATGTAAAAAATATGCCTTCAGTGATTCTTCAGTCGTTCGGTGGCCTTCGGCTTCCTCACTCCTTCAGAATGACACACACGCTTGTGGTATCCTAACCACCGCGTCTTAATCCCGGCAGCGCTGCTTCGCTTAAACAAAATGACCACTTCCACTCTCCCCGCCACGCATGCGGCCGAATTCACATTGCCCGAGCGCTATCGCACCAACCGACGCGGGCCGATCCCCTGGCTGCTCTCGCGGCTGTTCCATTATTGGCCCATCGTGCTCTTGCTGGTATTCGGCGCCATCACCAACGGCGCCCTGGCCACTGTGGTGCCCGTCACTATCGGCAATGCCTTCGAAGCCATCTTGCAAACACCGCCGCGGGTCGACCTGCTGTGGGGGTTTGTGTGGCTGATCCTGATCAGCCAGATGCTTCGCAGCGTGCTGCAATTCGCCCGCAATTTCGGCGCTGAGTGGCTGGGCCAGCTCTTCGAGCGCGACATCCGCGAAGAGCTGTATGTCAGCCTGCTGGGCAAGAGCATGACCTTCCACAGCCTGCAATCGGTGGGGGACACCATGGCGCGCGCCACCAACGATGTGCGCGAAGTCAACCTGATGTTCAACCCCGGGCTCAACCTGGTGATCGGCGCCAGCTTCTTCCTGCTTAGCCCCATCGTGGCGGCCTATCCCATCCATCCCCAGCTCAGCATCATCCCGATCCTTTTCACCGTGGCCTATCTCCTGTCCATCTGGCAGTACCTGACGGAACTGGATCCGGTCACCCGCGAGGTGCGCCATTCCTTCGGCCGCCTCAATTCGCGCCTCTCCGAGGCGCTGGACGGCATCGAGACCGTCAAGGGCGCCGCCCAGGAGAAAGCCGAAGTCTCGCTGTTCCGCCGCCGCGCCAACCGCTTTCGCAACGCTTTCGTGCACCAGGGCTACATCGAGGCCCGCTTCCTGCCCCTGCTGTTGATGGGCGTGGCCCAGGCCGCCGGCCTGTACCATGCGCTCATCCTTTACCAACAAGGCCAGATCGTCCTGGGCGGCGTGATCGCCTATTTTGGCCTGCTGGCTTTGTTCGGCTTTCCGGTCTTCACCTCGTTGTTCGCCTATTCGCAGGTTTCGCTCGGCGTGGCCAGCGCCCGCCGCATTCTTGAGCTGATCAATCGCGAAACGGACCTCGACCAGAACGCCGGCGGCTACCGCGGCGAGATGAAGGGCGCCATCGAATTCCGCAATGTCACCTTCGCCTACGACAAGGGCGACCCGGCGCTGAACAAAGTATCGTTCACCATCCAGCCCGGCCAAACCGTGGCCATCGTCGGCCAAACCGGGGTGGGCAAGACTTCGCTGGCCAAGCTGGTCAACCGCACCTACGACCTCTCGCGCGGCAAGGTGTTGGTGGACGGGGTGGATGTGCGTGACTGGGACCTGGAAGCGCTGCGCCGCCAGATCTCGATCATCGAGCAGGATATTTTCCTCTTCTCGCGCAGCATCGCCGAGAACATCGCCTTCGGCCAGCGCTCCGCTTCGCGGGCCGAGGTCGAACAAGCCGCCAAACAGGCGCAGGCGCATGAGTTCATTATGGAATTCAAGGATGGCTACGACACCGTGGTCGGCGAGCGCGGCGTGACCCTTTCCGGCGGCCAAAGGCAGCGTTTAGCTTTGGCACGCGCCTTCCTCACCAATCCGGCCATTCTGATCCTCGACGATTCCACTTCGGCGATCGACAGCGCCACCGAAGACCTGATCCAGCAGGCCATCTATGCCGCCGCCAAGGGGCGCACCACGCTGATGATCACCCACCGGCTCTCGCAGATCCGCTGGGCTGATCTGATCCTGGTGCTGCGCAAGGGCCGCCTGGAGGCCGCCGGCAGCCATGATGAGCTGATGAAGACCTCCGAAGCCTACCGGCGCATCTTTAGCGAATGAATTACTTTTCATCAATGAAACCATCCTGGAGAAGCGTTACTCGGCGCAGCCGAGTAGCTTCTCCAACGCGTTGCGAAGCAACGTAAGCCATGGGATTCTTTTCGGGACTCAACGCAGAAGCCTACGATCGCCAATACAGCGATCGCCAGCTGCTGCAGCGAATGGGACAATATTTCCGGCCGCATGCGCGCGGCATGCTGGCCATCGGCGTGCTCTCGCTGCTCACCGCACTCTCGGGAGCAGCGGTGCCCTTGTTCCTCTCGCGCGCCCTGGACCTGCTTGGGCCGGTGATCACCCAGGGCCAGATCCTGTTGGTGGCCGGCGTGGTGCTGGCTTCCGGGGCACTGGGCTGGGCAGCTAACTGGTGGCGCCACCGCCGCACGGTGCGCGTGATCGGCGATGTGGTGCTGGCTATCCGCCTGGCTGGCTTCAGCGCCGCCACCGCCCACGATCTCTCCTTTTACGACGAGAACCCCTCCGCCAAGGTGATCTCGCGGATCAGCTCCGACACGCGCGAGTTCGGCGACATGATCGTGCTGATCACCGAGCTGCTCTCCGAATTCGTCCAGGCCCTGCTGCTGGGTATCGTACTCATCTTTATCCAGGGCTGGCTTTCCTTGATCCTGATCGCCCAGCTGCCCGTTTTTTATCTGGCGGCGGTTGCCTTCCGCGAGGCGGCCCGGCGCACCACCACCACCGGCATGCGCGCCATGGGCAACGTGAACGCAGCTATCAAAGAGACGGTCAGCGGCATCGCCGTGGCCAAGAACTTCCGCCAGGAAGATACGGTCTTCAATGAGTTCAACGAAGCCAACCAGTCCTCCTTCAGGGTCAATATGCGCCGCGGTTTTGTGCTGGCCGCCGTCTTCCCGGTGTTGAACGCCCTGGCGGCTATCGGCATCTCCCTGCTGGTGTATATCGGCGCCATTAACGTGGCCGAGGGGATCATCTCGGCCGGCGCCTGGTATCTCTTTCTGCAGAGCCTGGACCGTTTCTTTTTCCCGGTGCTCAACCTCTCGGTCTTTTGGACGCAGTTGCAATCCGGCCTGTCGGCTGCCGAACGCTCCTTTGCGCTGATCGACGCCGAGCCCAAGGTGGTGCAGACCGCCGATAACGCTGTGCCGCGCCTGCGCGGCGACATCGTCTTCGACAAGGTCAACTTCCGCTACACCGAGCGCGAGACGGTGCTGCGTGATTTCACGCTGCACGTGCGCCCCGGCGAGAATGTGGCCCTGGTGGGCCACACCGGCGCGGGCAAATCCTCCATCGCCAAACTGGTGGCGCGCTTCTACGAATTCCAGGAAGGCCGCATCCTCATTGACGGGCAGGATATTCGCAGCTTCAACCTGAACGGGTATCGCCGCCAGCTGGGCGTCGTCTCCCAGCTGCCCTTCCTGTTCGATGGCACAGTGGCGGCCAACATCCGCTATGCCGCACCGCAGGTGAAGGACGCCCAGATCCTGAAGCTGGCCAAGCGCATCGGCGACGGCCAATGGCTGGAGACCCTGCCGGACGGCTTGCGCACCCAGGTGGGCGAGCGCGGCGTGCGGCTCTCCATGGGCCAGCGCCAACTGGTCTCGCTGCTGCGCGTCCTGGTGCAGAAGCCGGCCATCTTCGTGCTGGACGAGGCCACTGCCAGCATCGACCCGTTCACCGAGTGGCAGATCCAGCAAGCGCTCAACCTGATCCTGAAGGAGAGCACCAGCATCCTGATCGCCCACCGCCTCTCGACGGTGAAGGCCGCCGACCGCATCATCGTGCTGCGCCAGGGCCAGATCATCGAAGAGGGCAACCACGACGGCCTGCTGGCGCAGGGCGGCCACTACGCCACGCTGTACAACACCTATTTCAGGCATCAGAGTCTGGCGTATATTGAAGAGAGTCGCAAGCTGGCTGAAGGTTCCGCTTTGTAATTTCATCTCCCCCATCATTTCGAGTTACCGCGGCGTCATTGCCCTCGCGGTTGGCTCATGGATAGATTCCCCACAACTTGATCGTGCGATCGCCGTCTGCCGAACCTGACGCAATGAACCTGCCATCCGGTGAGAAGGCCACGCTATCCACCCTATCCGTATGACCAGTCAACCGGCGCAGTTCGCTGCCGCTAGCTACTTCGTACAACACTATCGTGCCGTCTTCAAGACCTACTATCAGCACACTGCCATCTGGTGATAAGGCCGTGTCCCCTCCTTTATCTGGATCCCCGCTGAAATTGCGCAGTCTGCTGCCGCTGGCTACATCGAAAAGCTTCGCGATAGTTTCATAATCGCTTGCGTTGTTGTAGCTCCTTGCAGTCCATACTAGCAACATCCTGCCATCCATTGAGAAATACGCAGAACGGGCATCCTGAACTTCTATTCTGCGCAAAACGCTGCCGCTGGCCAGGTCCCACAGCCTTACCCTGTTATCTTCATCCACCGATGCCAGGGTCGTGCCATCCGGCGAGAAGTCCACGTTATACACGCGCAAGAGGCTGCCGTATTGCTCTCCAAGATCAGCGCTCAAACTGGGCAGTTCACCGCCACTAGCCAGGTCCCACATTCTCACCGTGCCATCCGCGCTGGCGGCAGCCAACGTGCCGCCATCCGGAGAAAAGGCCGCGTCGTACATGCTAGCTGTATCTTCCAGGCTGTGAAGAATGTCACCGCTAATCACATCGTAGACTATTATGGTTTTGTCGTTGGACCAGGCAGCCAGTAAGTTCCCATCCTGAGAGAATTCAGTACCAAACTCCACGCCTGGTTGCCCAATGGTGCGCGACTGTCCGGTTGCCAGGTCCCATAATCGCAGCGTCTGATCACAAGACGTTGAAGCCAACATCTGACTGTCTGGCGAGAAGGTCAGGCTGAACACAGAGCAGCCATGTCCGCTCCAATTGGCGATCTCGAGGATCCTGTCCACGTTTTCGGGCGAGATGACTTCGCTGGGTTGCGGAACCGGGGAGCCGGCGGCTACCGGCAGAACAGGAGGTTCAGTGGGGAAGGGAGTAAAAGTCTCCGTCGGGGAAGCAGACGGGGCAACTGTTGCTGGAAAATCTATTGGCGGATTAGGCGTGGCTGACAGCCCGACAGGTATTTGAGTAGGGGCCGCCCCGCTGCACCCAGCCAACAACAACATGAGCAATGCAAAACTAAGTAGTGGTTGTAAGGACATTTTCATTGTCCCCCCTATATCCAGATTGGACATCAACCTTATTAGACCACGGTTATCAAAATTCATAAGAACTAGTCAGGGCGGGGTCTCCCCGCCCCTACCCGTCTCCCGGTTGTCATTCCGAGCGAGCCGCGAAGCGGCGACGAGGAATTCCTGCCGCGTAAGGTTTACCAGTAGGCTTGATGGAATAATTGCCCACATAGGAATTCCTCGTCGGGCAGCGGCGTTAAAAGCGCTGCTAAGCGCCCTCGCTCGGAATGACAAGATAAGTTAGCTGTCAATTGTCAAGTTTCCAATTCCAAGTTACCAACTCTACACACAGCCTCTTGGTTACTTGACAGACCCATTGGTAAGTGCATAAGCAGCTTTAGTTCCCCTTCCTCCTTCATTTGCCCGCTTAATCATCCCGGAGGCCAATAATTCATCCACAACAGTAGAAACGCTGCCCGCGGTGTACTCGAGGCAAGCGGAGATAATCTGCTCGCGAGTGGCTTCGGAAGTGCGGGCGAGAAATTCCAAGATGGATAAATTGAGGCCCTTGCGTGGAGTGGCAGGTTCGGGAGGAGAGATAGGAGATGCCGGTTTCTCCTCGGCCGGTTCGAGGTGGAAGCGGGCTTTTAGGGAGGACAGTTCGATGAGGGAATCGGCCGGGGAAGAACTGATCGAGAGCATAAGGTCGACGGCGGCGGAGATGGAGGAGGAGCCGCGGAAGACTCCGTGGCGGTTGTTGTGGTGGATGACGACGACGGCGGCTTTGCAGGTTTCGGCCATGCGGCGCAGGTTGAAGAGGACGGGCTGGACGGAAGCGAGGTTGTTCTCCCCAGCGCGCATGAGGTTGGCCAGGGCATCGATGATGATGAGGCCTGAGCCCCGGCTCAGGGCGCGGTGGATAAGCTGGTCTGCGTCGGCGCTATCGCGAAAGTCGTAACCCCCCAAGGAGATGAAGTCGAACGGGGTGGAAATGTCGGCGCCGTGGGCGTGCAGGGAGCTATTAAGGCGCGCCCAGAGTTGGTAGAGACCCATTTCTTCGTCGACGAAGAGGACGGGAGAGCGGGTGACGGCATGGCCCAACCAAGGTTGGCCCATGGCGACGCTGACGGCCAGATCGATGGCGAGGTAGGTCTTTTTGGTGCCGGGGTCGCCGACCAGCAGGTTGAGGCTGGGCTGGGCGAAGATGCCCTCAACAGCCCATTTCAGAGTTGGCGGATCGTGAAGGGCGTCTTTGGCGGTGTAGAGAACGCGGTCCTGTTCGGTGCGGTCGAGGGTATCTTCCAGGGCTTCGGCAACCTCTTCGATCATTTCGTAGTCAAAGCCTTTAGCAGCGGCGACGAAGGTTTGCCAGCGGACGCGCTGGCTGGAGCCGATCACGTCCAGCACGGCGACAAGGGCATGGAACCATTCGGGCGGCAGATCGGGCAGCGGGTCGGGCGCGTAGCCATATTGGATGGCCTGGCTGAGGACGCGAGCGGCGTATGGATTGGACTGGTAAACGACTTCGTCGGACATGTGAAAACCCCCTTGTATAGAAAACCGGACAGTTAGAAACTGCCCCTACATAGCATCAAAGGCGGGGGTTAAGGGGAAATAGGGATTGGTGTCAAGTAACTTTAATGTATACTTCCAAAGTCAGGGGAAATAATGCCAAGAAGTACTCACATTCCCAAGCACGATCTCATAAATATTTTAGTCAGCAAAGTTCCTGAGGCGCAGATCAGGGAGCGTTTTCACCTCAACCAAGGAACCGAAATTAATGGGCGACTCGAAACTTTCACAAAAATCGAGTTAGTAAAATGCCCTCTTGTAGGCTGAAGAAGGTAATGAAGCCCTTGTGCAGGTGGAAAATAGGTACCCCTTATATGGCCCGCCCACACTATATCTTGTGAATATTAGCAATCGACCTAGTACGGCAGATTTAGTAGCCCTCATTGACCAATTGAGTCAACAAGGAAGGGCTGGGGGTTTAGAATTCGCCGAAGGAGCTGCGGTTCGGTGCGTCTATGCCTCATCTGGCGCAACAAAACGTGTTTTGGAAACATTAGAATTGCCGTTGCATTATGAAAAGAGAATTGAGATTGTAAATCCAAATCCCAGAGCGGATGGCTAAGGCGATTAGCAAGGTCGCGGGCAAGCGGCTGATATACAGAGAGATTGTCAAGCGGGCTTAATATGTATGAGGATTCTATTAAAAACCTTGACAAATAAGCTAATTGGCGTATACTTTGGTTGCTAGTGGTGAGTGCCAGCCACGTGCTGTGAGGCAAGGCAACTTGCCCTAGCCACTAGCGGGAAAACTTAAACGCTCGACAATCGTCGCTCCAGAAATGGAGCGACCTTTGTTTCCGTTATAGTAAAAGCCCTGTCCGCCTCTTCTTGTGTCATCTACGTCCATCACAAGCCTAAAATGGTGGTATATGTATTCCAGAGAGCCTGTTTCCTGTTTTTCATAAGCTCTCTGTAGTGCCCAAAGAAAATAATCGGCAGCCTGTAAGCCAGCATGTTGGGACGGGTATTTGGGCAGGATGTTAACATCCGATACCACATTCCTCCCATAAGAAACTTGAAAATTAAATTGTGCCTTTTTAACTGCCGCTAAAAGGGATTCGATAAGTAGGGCATCACGCTTTTTGTCTGTCCTCCTTGCCACATGAAGAGTGTATAGCGGGCTAGAGGTTGCGAGGGGTTTCATAAGCCTAGTTAGCATATTGGCATAGAGTTTATCTGGGCTATAGACGTGGTGCGGATCGGCGGCTCTAGCAGCTAACTGCTCGGCCAAAACAATTTTCTTATCTCTTACGACAGCGAAGAATCTCATGTTTTTTCTTTTTCTCAGATACGAATAGACAGACCATCGGACTTCGTGCGAGTCGTCATTCGCATGTAAGGCGCAAAACGTCTTCTTGTTGCTTGGCTTCATCATTGCGTAATATCTGAAATAACTGTCGATAATTAGTTTTCTTCTCAACCTTACCAAGTCCCTGTTTAATTCTTGAGGGTTTTCATCAAAAAGACAGCCGATATAGAAAAACCTTGATTGGTTGCTCTCGCCTATGACTAATGGATGTCCCCTGTGTGCAAATAGCTCTGCCTGTCCAGACTCGTCTATGAAGTAGTTGGTAACGTCAGCAATAGGATTCAATTTTATAGCCCTCTGTTACATAGGACTCTAATGCCTAAGACTAAAAAAGACCAGAAGAAGCCGCCCCATGAAAAGCCCGTAAAGATACCCCTCTCGTTTAAAGAGGCGTTGCGCGGCTTGCTAAAAACCACCCCCAAAGACCTAGAGAGAGCCGAAAAAGAGTATCAGGCAAACAAAAAGACCAGCTAATTAGCTGGTCTTTTTAGTAGTAGAATCTCGCGCCCAGCGGAGGCACGAGATGAGCGCAAAGTACGAGTACAAGTTTTACACGGATTTCATTGCTTTTCCCAACCCACAGCAATTCAAGAACTCGGACGAGTTAGCCAAGATCAGAGCATTAACAGAAATCGTAGAGCCGCGCGCCTCACAGATAAAGTCGATGTGCGGGGATGACTGGGAAGCGGTATCACATAGCATTGTCCAGTTCGCGGATTTCTATATCCTAACTGTCTTGCTTCGCCGTTAGTTCCCTCGGATGTCATAGAAAAGAAAGCTCCATCCTTATTCGGGTGTGTCAAGTTGGTGATTGTTTTTTAAGGTCTTTTTTTCGGAAAAGAATTTCCAAATATTATGATCGACATTAGTTACATCGAGGCCAAGTTGCTTTGAAGCACTAACCAGCAAACTGATGGATTCAATCTCACTGGAGCTTCTCCCCAACGCTAAGGCCACGGCTCGGGAAATGTGTCGGTCTGGTTTAACTGTTGGCACGCCTAACAGCATTCTGAGATACTGAAAGGTCTTCAGACCGATTCCTTTGACATTGAAATTTAAATAATCCATTACATCAACACTTGACGCCCAATCTTTCATGGCAGCCAAATCATTAGTGCGATTGCTTTGATATTTATACTCGAGAAATTTCGTGGACAGGCGATGCAGCAGGCCAACCCGTTCTATATGCCGGTAATTCCAGACCGCGCAAAAACCCTCGTAGCCCTTTTGCTTGATTAGCTTGGTCAAAGCCTCAAGGGTATCAATGTCCGGGTATTCTCTTTTGAAATTGTCTATTCTAGGTGTGACGAATGCAGCATATTTGCGATTTATCGACAAAACGGCATCCATGCAAATCAACACAGGGTTTTCATAGCCGAATTCATTTGAAGTCATAGAGTGAACCAACGGAATTTCTCTGACGATAAATTCAGCTAACTTTGTGATGTCTCGGTTTCGTTCTTGTTGAGCATCCATATCATTTCTTTGATTCAGCCCTTTGTGTCATTCTATCAGCTAGCAATTTTTGCACCACCCCGCCATACAAGCAAAAATGCGATCAGATAAAGAATTGCGATCAAGGTATTGGGCAGCGCATCCCGCAGCCAGAGCTCTACCCCGGCGTGCATGAACACGGCGTCATAGAGATGGTTGAGGGCATGCAACTGCGTGGCAGCCAGGCCGGCCAGCAGCATGCTCTTGTGCGCCCAGGGGTCCTTGCGCATCAGCCAGACGCCCAGGCCGACGGCCAGCACAAAGGCGCCGGCGTCGCCCATGTAATGGCGGTTGAATGGCTCGAAGCGGCCCACGTTCTCCAGGAACCAGGCCGGGATGAGGATCAGCGCCGCCCCGGCGGCGATGTAAGACAAGCCGGTAAGGCTGAACACAAAGGTGACGAACTTGGCTTGAGCAGCAGTGAGGTGCCGGCGGCGTTTGCCGCCGCTGGGGGTTCGTTTGGTGGCCATAGGCTCCTTTACTTTGAAGAATATTCCTTATCCAGCCATTGCTGCCAGGTGAGGTGGCCGAATTTGTGGTCGGGCGCGGTGTGCAAGCCCTGGCGGAAGGCTGCGGCTTGCGCCCCGGGGATGGCAATGTGAACTATGCGCCGGGTTCTCTTTTGGGCCAGCAACCAGGTGCGGGCCAGCTCGCCCAGGGTCAGGATGTGCGGGCCGCCGATATCCGCCGCCCGCCCGCGGGGGCCCTGCTGCAGAAGCTGCACCATGTGCTCGGCTACTTCGCCCTCATCGATCGGTTGGAAAACGAGGTCGGTCGGCACCAGGAACAGCGGCAGGCGGTAGAAGCTCGGCAAGATCAGGCGGCCGAGGAAAGCGTGGAATTGGGTGGCGCGCAGTATGGTCCAGGGGGCGGTGCTCTGTTCGACCAGCTTTTCGGTGGCGTACTTGGCCTTGTAATAGAAGAAAGGGTGGCGGTCCACGCCAACTATCGAGATGTAAAAGAAATGGGTTTGCGTGCCCTGGATCAGCGCCAGCAAGCGCGCCGCCCCGCCGGTGTCTATTTTCTTGGCGCCGGCTGGCGTGCTGGCGGCGTGCACGATGCTGTCTACATCTTTGAGCGCGGCGGCCAAGCCTTCGCCGCTGGCCAGCGAGGCCTGGGCCCATTCGACGGCGGGATCAGCGCCCGCTGGGCGGGCGCGGCGGCTGAGGGTGCGCACGGTGTGGCCTGTGGCGAGTAAGCGCGGGACCAGCTGGCGGCCAAGCTCGCCGCTGCCGCCGGTGATCAGTACGCGAGGCATCGGATTCCTCCTTATTCGCGGCTAAGTATAAGCTCGTTGGGAGGGCTGCCTTTATAATGAGCGCGTCCGCCACGGTCCTCATGCCCACAACCCCGAAACCCTCCCCGCGTTGGCTTTACGGTTTCTTCGCCTTTATCGACCGACTGCCTTTCCCGGCCTGGCTGGTGGGCTTCCTGGTCATTCTAATCAGCTCCATCGGCATGCACCTGGAGGCATGGCGGCGCGGCGTTTTACCCTCCGGATTTATAGACGGCTATTTAATCACTGTAGGCAATTACCCCATATTCCTTCTTGCTGCCTGGATCTTCTTGGACAACCGCGCCCGCCTCGCTTTGACCGCCTTCTTCAAGGAAAGCAATAAAGGCCTAGCAAAGCTCGAAGGTGTGCTGACTGACTTTATCTCCCTGCCTAACTGGTTGGCCGCGTCGGCCTTGCTGGTGGGGATTCCTTTCGGCTACTTTAATTTCCAAATTGCGTTGAGCTTGTCCCCGCTGGCCGGCCAGGTGTTTCCAGCCTACGAGATGCTCGGCTTCATACTGGTTGGCGGCTGGGTTGGCCTGATGTTCTTACGCGCATTGCGCCAGGCGCTCCTATTGCGCCGCTATTATGCAGAGGTCGAGGTGAATATATTTAACCCGGCCCCGCTCTATGCCCTCAGCCGCTATTCCTCCCAGACCGGCGTGGCTTTTGTATTGTTGACCTACACAGTAATTCTGGTTTCCCTGCCGATGTTCTTGATGACCACCAACGGTTACATTACTTCGATCATGCTTATTGGCTCGATGTTCACCCTGTTCTTTGTATCCCTGGGCGGCATTAACGGTCGTATGCGCGACGAGAAAGCGCGCCTACTGTCCGAGCTCGGCCAGGATTTGGAGGATGTGTACGCACGCGTCCACAAAGCTGTGCGCCGTGAGGACTATTCGCGCTTGGACAAAATGCGCAATACGATCTCCACGCTTAAGGATGGTTGGGAGATTGTGAAGAAGGTCCCCACCTGGCCCTGGGAACCTGAAACCTTGCGTAATTTGTTGATCCCCTTGCTATTTCCGGTGATCGTCTATTTAATTCAGCGATATCTTGGAGCGCTATTCGGGGGTTAGCGCTCCGCGTTATTCATTGCCCTCCATGCCGACAACCCCGAAACCTTCCCCGCGTTGGCTTTACGCCTTACACGCCTTTATCCACCGCCTGCCAGTCCCGGCCTGGCTGCTGGGCTTTTTGATCTCGGTGATCTTCGCCCTCGGCTTGCACCTGGAAGCCTGGCGGCTTGGCGTTTTACCTTTCGGAGTCATAGAGCCCTATTTGATCACGGGAGGCGCCTATCCCATTTTGCTATTTGCTGTCTGGTTCGTTCTGGACGACCAAGTCCGCCTTATTTTGACCGGCTTGTTCAAGCACAGCAATAAAGGCTTAGCAAAGCTTGAAAGTGCCCTGGCCGACTTTATCTCCCTGCCTGAATGGCTGGCCGCTCCCGCCGTGCTGGTGGGGTTCCTGTTCGGCTACTTTAATTACCAACTTGCGCTGAGCTTGTCGCCCCTGGTTGGCCGGGTGTCTCCAGTCTACGAACTGCTTAGCTTCCTGCTAGTTGGCGGCTGGGTTGGCCTGTATTTCACCCGCGCACTACGCCAGGCGCTCCTATTGCGCCGCTTTTATCGCGAGGTCGAGGTGAATATATTTAACCCGGCCGCGCTCTATGCCCTCAGCCGCTATTCCTCCCAGAGCAGCGTGGTTTTTGTATTGTTGGCCTACATATTAATTTTGGTTTCCCTGCCGCAATTCTTGATGACCACCAACGGTTACATTACTTCGATCTTGCTGGTTAGCACGACGCTGGCCTTTTTCTTTGTGTCCATCGGCGGGATTCACCGCCGCATGGGCAACGAAAAAGGTCGCCTGCTTTCTGAGCTGGGTGAGGGCCTGAATAAAGAAACAGCTCGCCTGGTACGAACCACGCGCCGCGGGTCTTATGCGGAGATGGCCGAGATCCGCAACACGATTTCCGCACACAAAGAAAGTTTGGATATTGTGCGCAAGATCTCCACCTGGCCCTGGGAACCAGAAACTGTGCGCAACTTGTTGATCCCTCTGTTATTCCCAGTGATCGTCTATTTGGTGCAGCGCTTCCTCGGGTCACTCTTGGGGGGTTAGCGAAGAGCTATCCGAATCTCTATTGGTTACGATTCCCAATCCTCGCTAAGGTTTTTGAACTCCGGATTGATAGTTCGGATCAAATCCAGTTTTTTCTTCCTAAGCCACCCCTTTATTCTCTTTTCGGCGGCAATGGCATCTGCAGGATGGTTGAAGGCTTCGTAATAAACCAAGCGATTCATGTTGAACTTACTGGAAAAGCCCTTGATCAGTTTTCGTTTGTGTTCAAGAATGCGGCGTTCGAGATCGCTGGTGACACCCGTGTAGAGAATCGCACCAGGGCCGCTCAAAATATAGACGTAATAAGTTTTGGATTTCATTGGGTGGGATTAAACAAAAGAGCAAATCATTTCGTCTTGGGTACTGATACTCCTTCGCTTCGCTCAGGATGACACGCGAGCAGAGGCGGCTATTTTCCATCTCCCAGCATCATGCCCGCCGCTTTGCGGCCGATCTCGACGGCGAAGTTCGTGCCGCGGTCCCAGGGGTAGACCTGGGACATGCTGGCGAAGAACAGGCCGGGGATGGGCGTGCGGATGTCGGGGATATTCTGCGAATGGTTCACCAGCGGCACCGGCTGCGCGTAGTTGGTCTTGTGCACCCAGACCTGCTTCACCCAGCCGGGCTGGAAGTGCGGGTTGACGCGCTGGATGCCGGGGACGAAGCGCTTGAGCAGCTCCTCGTCGGAGAGCGAGAAATATTCGTGGCCGGCTTCCAAGTAATCGCCGCAATAAATGATGTAGTCGCCGCCAAAATGCTCGGGCGAGAGGAAGTTAGTGTGCTCCACCAGCGCCAGGAAGGGGAAGCCGGCGCTCTTGGGGATATTGAACCAATAGTAGCCCTGCTCCGAAAGCTGGCGGTCGAGCACCAGGGTCATCACCACGGCGCCCATGCTTTTCAGCGCCAGCAGGCCGCGCAAATAGTCTTCGGGGAGGCGGGGCGCCAGCTTGGCCAGCAGGCTGGGTGACGTAGTCACCAGCGCCTGATCGAAGATCACGCCCTCCGGTCCGGCGGTGAGCTTCAGCTTCCCCGCTTCGGGGATGATGCTCTGCACTTGGGCTTGCATGAGAAATTCGACGCCCATTTCTTTGAGCCGCGCGGCAAATTTATCGGCGAAAGCCTGGAAGCCGCCGGCAAAGGTGCCCAGCCGCGTGGTGCGGGCGTGCAGGCGGGCCCACAGCCAGGCCATATTCACCTCGCGCGCGTAAGGACCGAACTTGCCCTCCACCAGTGGGAGCCACATGCGCTCGTAGACCCGGTCGCCGGCCCAGCGCCGCATCCAGGCGTCCACTGTGGTTTTCTCCAGCGGGCGCCAATTATTGGTGAGGCGCAGGTAGAGCCCCACCAGGCCGAAGCGGATCTTGTCCAGCCCCCAGCCCAGGCCGGGGAACATAATAGCGGCGGGAATCGAGTCGAAGGGGTAGAAACGGCCCTCGTGGAACATTACGGTATAGGGCCGCGGGAAGAGCACCTGGTCGCTCCAGCCCAGCTCGGCGATAAGGCCAAGCATGTGCTTATCGGAGGCGAACCAGTGGTGATAGAACTTCTCCACCCACCAGTCCCAATTGGGCTGCTTGAAGCCAGCGGCCAGCCCGCCCACCTGGGCGGCGGCTTCGTAGATAGTGACCTGGTGGCCGGCCTTGCTCAGATCGTAGGCGGCGGCCATGCCGCCGAAACCTGCGCCGATGATGGCGATCCTCATGTGACCTTCCCTTGAGGAGGTACCTCGGCGGGGACTTCGCCCCATTTAATACCCTCACGCGCCAGGTAGTAGGCGCCCAAGGCGGTGATGGGTAGCCACAGGGCAAAGTGGAGCACAAAGGTGTAACTGCTGGCCAGCGCCTGCGGGATGCCATAGGCTTCCAGCACGGCGATGCCGGGAGCGTCGAAAGTGCCCACGTAGCCCGGCGCCGAGGGGATGGTGGTGGCCAGGTTGACCACGCCGTTCATCAGCATGAGGGCGAAGAAAGAGGCCTCGAAATTGAAGGCGTGCATCACGAACCAATATTTGCCGGTTTCCAGCAGCCAGATGACCGCCGAGGTGAGGAAGACCATCAGGATCTCGAGCGGGGAGCGCAACGCCTCGAGGCCGCCGAGGAAACGCGAGCCGGTCTCCAGCACGCCGGCGCGGAAGCGCAGCGGCACCAGGCGGGCTGCCAGCCAAGCCAGGGCGCGTTCGCTGGCCGACGGGAACATGGCAGCCAGCAGGAAAACCAGCAGCGCGGAGAAGAAGACCAGGCTGCCCCAAAAGGCGATCAGTTGGATGCTAATACTGGCGTTGACCGTGTCCGTTTTGGTCAGGCGGGCCAGCTCGCCCAGGTTGACGAAGATGAAGGCCAGCATGACCACGCCGTCGAAAATGCGCTCCACGATGATAGTGGCCAGAGAAGCCGAGATGGCCACGCCTTCTTTTTTCTTGAGCACATAGGCACGCAGCACCTCGCCGGCGCGAGCGGGGTAGATGTTATTGCCCATATAGCCGATGGCGACAATGGGGAACATGGTGGTGGTGGGAATGGCCTTGAGCGGGCGCAGCAGGTAATGCCAGCGCCAGGCGCGCACCCACACAGCGAGCATGTAGACAGCCACGCCGGGCAGCAGCCACCAGTAGTTGGCGGTCTGCACCTGCGCCCAAAAGGCGGCGAAGTCCAGGTCACGCAGCACCAGCCACAGGAAAAACACGCTGATGGCGATGCCCAGCCACAACTGCCAGCGTTTCAAGGCGACCTACCTTTGGGAATGTGGAGAAGCGTTACTCGGCGGCAGACGAGTAGTTTCTCCAACGCGTTGCGAAGCAACGCAAGCCATCGTTTCATGCGAGGGATTGTACTCTGGGCAGCGCGGGCAGCGCTCAGACCAACGGCCAAGGGGTGGCGCGAACCCCCTCGGGCGGCGCGGGGAAGCGCGGGTCAGCCAGCAGCTGCGCCAAGCGCGTGGCGAGCGCGGCCAGTTCTCCCGCGCTTAGATATGTTCTTAGTTCTTTGCGCAGCCCCGCCTTAGGCTGCAATTGATCTTCCAAGCGTTCGAGATCCGTCAGCAAGTCAGCAGGAAATTCTTCGCCGACAAAATCCCAGACCACGGTGCGTAGTTTGGGTTCGGCGTGGAAGCTGATGCCATGGTCGATCAGCCAAAGTTTGCCTTCAGCGCCCAGCAGGATGTGGCTGCCCTTGCGGTCGGCGTTGTTCACCAGCAGATCGAACAGGGCCACTTGGCGCAGGCGCTCACGGGTTTCGGCAGCGAAGGTGAAATAGTGTTGCTCGGGGTCGTGGGCTACATGAACTTGCAGGGAGCCGGGGCCTAGCGGCCCATCTGGCCGGAAGACGGTGGGCGGCACCAAGTCCCAGCCCAGTGCTTCGCTCACCAGGAAGGCGGCCACTTCGCGGCCGGCCAGGGTCTCGGCGGGGAAATCCCACAGGGGGCGCTCACCGCGCTGGGGCTTGTAGACGGCGTCCAGCACAGTTGTGGCGCTGCGTACTTTGGTTAAGAAGGTGAAGTTGCTGCCCCAGGTAAACTGACCGGTTATGTCGAGATCGCCGGTGAGTAGGAGTTGGAGTGTTTTTTCTTTGTTCATTGTGTAAAAACGCGGCTCGATAGGCAGAATGTGGTTATTTGGAATATGAGGTTATAGGGATTCCTCGCTGTGTTGGGTCCCTATCTGGTAGTGATTTCATTATGCCGCTCGGAATGACAAAAGGGAGGGTGAATTGGCCGGTTATGTCAATATCACCGGCGAGTAGGAGTTCAAGGACTTGTTGTTTAGGAAGTAAAGAGGGCGAAGCCATTAATCGATTAATCAATTAATCGACTGGTCATTGCTTATGGCCGTTCTTGCGGGCGCAGAAGTGGCCTTCGGGGTCCATGGGTTGGCCGCATTGCGGGCAGAGCGGGCGGCCGCGGGAGGCGATCTCCAGGCCCCAATTGGCCATGGCGCGGATCTGCGAACGGGTACACCACAGGCGCACGGTGGCCAGATCCTCGGCCTTCTCCTCGCCTTCGGCGAGCGCGCGTAATTCCAAGGCAACCAGGTCGGTATCCGGATCGTAGCCCAAGCCCAGCTGGCCTACGTGGAACAGCGGCTCCACCGGCGGATGGACGTGCATTTGGTCTTCATCGTAATCGGCGGAGGCGTCGGGCAGGTCGGCGAACTTGGTGTTCACATCCGCCAGGAACTGCTCCACGCCGACCGCCAGGCTTTGGATCTGGGTCTTCTCGCAGGTCACGGTGACGGTGCGATCATCCTTCCAGGCCTGGATGTAAAAGACGCGCTTGCCGGAAGGGCCGACAGCGTCCGTAGTGATATGCCCAACGGGCTTAAGTTCGGTGAGTTTGGATTTGGCCATCTATGTGCGGGAAACGAAAAGCGGATGGCGGCAAGTATATCAGACGGGTTTATCCCCAAATCCGGTGGACTGCCAGTTTAGATTGATCAATTTTGCTTTTCCCGTTTCCAAAATTAAGGCGCTGACAGAGACCGTGTCGATCATGATGCGCTGGAACATATCCAAAGGCAGGCCCAGATAATGGGCGATGATGAATTTGATCGGGTCGGCGTGGCCGATGCAGGCGATCAGATCTTTGGGTTTGTGCAGCACGCAGATAGCTTCCATCTCTGCCACCAGCCGAGCCTGGTTCTCGACCACCCATTCGCCGCCGGGGAACTGGAAGCGAGAAGGAGTCTCTTGCAAGATCTTCCATTCTTTGGTGCGGCGCAGCCGTTTGATGCTTTTACCTTCCCAAGCGCCAAGGTCGGTCTCGATAAGCCCCGGCCGCTTGTGCACGCGCAGCCCTTGCACGGCGGCAATGGCCTGGGCGGTCTGCATGGTGCGCTCTAGCGGGCTGCTGTAGATAGCTTTCAGCGGGAGGGGGCGCAGGGCTTCGGCCAGCGCGGCCGCCTGGGCGCGGCCCATGGCGTTCAGGCGGGCGCCGGGCAGGCGCCCGGCCAGGCGCTGCTGCTTAACGAAGTCAGTTTCAGCGTGGCGGATGAGCAGGATGATAGGCATAGTGGTTGAGCCGCTAAGCGTTGCCGCCGGTTTTGTGGCGGCGCTTCAATTCGTCGATTGCCTCCTGGCTCAGGGCGGGGATCTCCTGGGTGCGGGTGATGCCCAAGGCGCGGCGTTGGGCTTCGCGCCAGCGCGCCAGGCGCTCTTTCACTTCGGCCTCGTAGCCCTGCTCCGATGGGGTATAGAAATAAGTTCCCAATACATCTTTAGGCAAATATTGCTGCGGGGCAAAGTGCTCGGGCTCGGCGTGAGGATAGACATAGCCCTGCCCGTGGCCCAGGGCTTTAGCATCGCGGTTGGCATCTTTCAGCGGATCCGGCACTTCCACCAGGCCGTCGGCTTCGATCTTTTGGTAGGCCGCAAAATAAGAGCCGGCGGTGTTGGACTTGGGCGCAGTGGAAAGATATAGCGTGGCGTGCACGATGGGATAGATGCCTTCGGGCAGGCCGACATAATCGAAGGCTTGGGCGGCAGCGCTGGCCACCACCAAGCCTTGCGGATCGCCCAGGCCGATATCCTCACCGGCGAGGATGAGCAGGCGGCGCAGGATGAAACGCGGGTCTTCACCGGCATAGAGCATCTTGGCCAGCCAATAGAGCGCGGCGTCCGGGTCTGAGCCGCGTACGGATTTGATGAAGGCGGAAATAGTGTCGTAGTGTGCGTCGCCGTCCTTGTCGTAGAGCACGGCGCGGCGCTGGATCGATTCCTGGGCGACCTCAAGAGTAATGTGGGCGGCGGCCTGGTCTTTGCCGGCCGGGGTGCTCTCCACGGCCAGCTCGAGGGCATTGAGCGCATTGCGGGCGTCCCCGCCGGCCACGTGGATGATGTGCTGCATGGCATCTTCGTCAATTTTGATGGCGCGAGCGCCGTAGCCGCGTTCAGGGTCGGCCAGCGCCTGCTCCAGGATCTTGCGCACGTTCTCGTCGCTCAGCGGGCGCAGCTGGAAGATGCGCGAGCGGGAGACCAGGGCGCCGATGACTTCGAAGTAGGGATTTTCGGTGGTGGCGCCGATGAGAATGAGGGTGCCGACTTCTACATGGGGCAGCAGAGCGTCTTGCTGGGCTTTGTTCCAGCGGTGGACCTCGTCCACAAAGAGGATGGTGCGCACGTTGTGCAGCTTGCGGCGTTCTTTTGCGGCTTCGATGATGGCTACCAGATCGGCCTTGCCGGCCATGACGGCCGAAAGGGTCTCGAAGTGGGATTGGGTGTGGTTGGCGATGACCATGGCCAGAGTGGTCTTGCCGGAGCCGGGCGGGCCCCAGAGGAGCACGGAAGAGAACAGCCGGTCGGCTTGGATGGCGCGGCGCAACAGGCGGCCTTCGCCAACGATCTCGTCTTGGCCGATGTATTCTTCCAGGCGGCGCGGGCGCATGCGGGCCGCCAGGGGCGCTTCGGTGGCCAGGCGCTGTTTGAGGGCGTGGTCGAAAAGGTCGGTCATTGCATTTTTGTCTCGGCGAGCGCTTTAGTCAGCAGGTCACTTACTCCGATTTTTTCAGCCCATTCACGCATGTACTTTAGGTCCAACCGGCCGCCCTGAATTTTTAGGATTTCTGTAACATCCTTCCATTGGCGGTCGGAAACCTCATTCCCCAGTCGATACCAGCGCAACTTTGCCAGGATTGTATCCTCGGCGGTGCCTACAAAAGCGGAATCTCCACTATCTTTTGTCAAGGGATGCCGCTGTCGCCGTTTCAGTTCGCTACTGTTAAACGAATCTTTGGGAATGAAAATATCTATCTTGAACATACTGGCTCTATGGATCAAGTTAAAAGAACCTTTATGATTTATCGCATTCAGCATCATCTGTTGATCGGCAAAGAATTCTGCGCCCAGGCGATCGACGAGGCCTTGGATGTTGTGGGCCTGAAGGTCGGCAATCAAGTCACCGTCCAGCGTGGAACGGCTGACTCCATGAAGAGCTGAGGCAAGCGAACCTACAACGAGGTACTCAATGTTTAATTCCTCCAGTATTCTCGTTACTTTAAGGGCGATAGAAATCGACGACAAATCATTCATGGCTGATACGGGCCATACACCTTTTCGGCCAGTTCTGCGCCAAGCAGCAGATCTGCCAGCCTCCGGCGCAATTTTTCTTCATCATCCCGTGGGTAACGCGCTCTCAGGCCGGCAAGGTTCAATTCTCTAACCGTGCGGTTGAGGTCGTCCACTAATTCAAGTTTGCGCCACCCCGGGGCTTGCCTCAGCAGGTCAAGTTGAATCGCCTCCATGCGCGGATGGGTGTCGTTGGCTTTATCGCTCATAAGCGGATTATATGTCGAAGATATCTGTCATTTCAGAACAATTGTACAATACCCTATTGACGTTCCACAAAGCACATACTGCAGCTGCAGAATCCAAGGAGACCTATGATCGACTTCCAGTCCAAACTTGGCCGCAAGGTTCAAAAGCTGCTCGGCAGCGAAAAGATCATCTGGCTCACGACGGTGGGCAGCGACCTGACGCCGCAGCCGCGCCCAGTATGGTTCGCGCTGGAAGGCGAGGATGTGCTGATTTACAGCCAGCCGAAGGGCAGGAAGCTGGAGCATATCCGCCAGCATGCGCGAGTTTCGCTGCATTTCAATACCGACAAGTGGGGGAACGAAACGGTGTTAGTGCTTACCGGCAGCGCCAGCCTGGAAGCGGAAAAAGGCGTGGCTCACAAAAACACGGCCTATGTGAAGAAATATAAGAAAGCAATGGCCGATTTGGATATGACGCCGGAGCAGTTTGCGGCTGACTACTCGCAACCGATCCGGATTAATCTGACGGGTATGCGGAGCTGGTAAAAGGCAGGTCCGTTCGCGGAGGAGCACTCCGGAATGACAAAGGCGGTATCGCTCAGTATGACACGGGAAAAGAATGAGACGCAGAAGAGGGTGGTGTCGGAGAGATTAGGCTCCATGGATTCTTCACTGGAGTAGTTCGGCGGTTCTGGTGGAGTCTTATTGACCCGCTCAGAATGACAAGGGGAGCGCTCAGAATGACTGAAAAAGGCGTGCCTCTTAGCTCTTGTCCCCTAAACCAACCATATATGCTTTGATCGTCGGTACCCCTGTCAATCGTTCGTAATAGAAGTTATTCACCAGGTTGATCAACTCGGCGCGGGCGGCTTCGGCGCGGGTAGATAAACGATCGTAGTCCTGCTCGCGCGAGAGGACATCGCGCAATTGCAACAGCTCCCGCACGATCTCCTCTTCCTGTTCACCCTCCAAAGCCTTGGTGACGTTGATGATCAATTGGTCCGTTTGGCCTAGCAGAGCATCCAGCTCAAATGTAACTCCCGGAGAAAAGCAATCATCGATGGTGCGGATGAGCGACCACACCTGGTAAAGCACCGTGGCAGGCTCGTCAAACAATTCGCGCAGGAAGGCGGCTTCCTCGTAGCGGCCGGTGAGGCGGAAGATGTTGTACATGCGTTTAGCCGCCTTGCCAAAGTTAGGATCCTTGGTGATGTATTTGCGCGCCTCTTTTTCAAGTTGTTCCACGTAATGGTCCAGCGCGTTGCCGTCTACTTGCTTGGCCAGCTTGGTGAATAGTGGGATGGACTCGGCTTCCAAATAGACTTCCTGGAAGTAAGGGTCCAGGTAGCCGTCCAGCGGAGTGATGGCGCCGTCGGGGGCTTCCCAGGTGGCGTCCAGCATGTTGCTGGCGTTGACGAGTTGTTTGCGCACCAGGTCGGCCACCACCCAGTCCAGCTTGCACCAGCCCGGGTCTTGGGCCGCCTGCTCCCAGGTGAGGGTGAGCGGTTTGCCTTTCTCATCTTGCAATTCCAGTGCCCCAAGGCTGACTTCGTCCGTATTCCATGAGATGGGCGAATCCTTGGGCAGCTGCTTGCCACTACGCACTACGTTCTGTTGGTAGCTGCCCATCTTTACTTCAATAAGCTTGTAGCCCGGGCCGGCCAGGGTGCTCATGGCTTTCTCGCGGATCAGCTCACCGAGGATGCGGCAGGCATCCTGGCGGGTGGGAGCGATGATGTTGACGCGCTCAAAGAAATCGGCGTCACCCGGGTAGGTCTGGATCTTGGATTGGGCGGCCGAGCCGGAGAGCGCCAGGGCGGTTTCCACCTTACCGGGGATATCGCTGAATTCCACCAGCTTGCCGATCTTGCGGAAGTGGGCCAGTTCCTCGCCGCTGAAGTCCAGCATAGTGATGCGGTGGCCAAAGACGCCGGTCTTTACATCCATCACGATGTCATCTTCCTCGCCGGGAGAGATGGCTACGGCGGCCAGCCATTGCTGCGCGGCGGCCTCGTCGAGCTCAACGCCCAGGCGACGGGCGGAGTCGAGGATGCGTAAAAGTTCTTCGGAAGGGTTAGTAGGCATTGCGGCTGATGATTGATTCTAGCACTTAATCCGTGTCACTCAATAAAGCGAGTCTCGATCAGAACAGAAATGTTCGTTTGCAACTAAATACAGTACGGATTTCTCAGTCGCTGCGCTCCTTCGAAATGACAAGAGTGAAGATGCCTGGGCCCTGTATAATCCTGCGCATGCCGAAAACGTTTCGCCTTCATCCCTTATCCTTTCTCCTTGCCGCCTTGCTGCTCGCCTCGTGCGGCCTTGGAGAGCCGGCAGGCACGCCCACCGCAGCGCTGCCAACGGTCACGCCGACCCCCGTTGGCCCAGACACCCTCAATATTTGCATGGACCAAGAGCCCAACTCGTTGTATTTGTACGGAGATAATTCACAGAGCGCCCGCGCCATTCGCCAAGCCATATACGACGGCCCTTTCGATCTGCAAGGCTACTTGCCGCAAGCCGTCATCCTGGAAAGCGTGCCGAGCCTGGATAACGGCGGCGCCACCTTGCAGCCGGTCAGCGTGGCAGCCGGGCAGCTGATCGTGGATGCCGGCGGCCAGGTGCGCAGCCTGCAGCCGGGGGTGCTCGTGTACCCAGCAGGTTGCAAGGACGGCAATTGCATCCTCGAATACAGCGGCGGCGAAGTGCAAATGGATCAACTGGTGGCGACCTTCACACTTAAGGCCGGGCTCACCTGGTCGGATGGCACGCCGCTGACGGCTGCCGATTCGGTTTCTTCCTTTGAACTGAATGCCGACCCCGCAACACCCGGCGACAAGAGCAAGGTTGAGCGCACCGCCAGCTACACCGCCAGCGACGAGCGCACTGCAGTGTGGATGGGCCTGCCGGGCTACCTGGATCCCGGGTACCAGACCAATTTCTGGACGCCGGCGCCGCGCCACGCCTGGGAGGGCATCGCCGCGGCGGACCTGCCGGGGGAGGAAGGTGCGGCACGCAGGCCGCTGGGGTGGGGGCCCTATGTGATCGACGAGTGGGCCGCCGGCGAGCACATTTCCCTTTCGCGTAATCCCAACTACTGGCGTGCGGCGGAGGGCCTGCCCTACTTCAGCAACCTCAACTTTATCTTTCTTGAAGGCGGCGCCGAAGCTCTGCAGAACGGAACCTGCGATCTGTTACTGCCATCAACCAGCTTAGGGGACGAAGCTGCCAGCCTGCAGGAGGTTGGGGCGCAAATCTTTTTCACACCGGCGGGCTATTGGGAGCATCTGGATTTCGGCATCAAACCGCTCAGCTACGACAACAGCTTCAATGTCTTTCAAGACCGCGCCGATTTCTTCGCCGACGCGCGCATGCGCCAGACACTGGCGATGTGCATAGACCGCCAGGCACTGATCGATGAAATTGCCTGGGGGCAGGGCAACCTGCCCGGCACCTATTTACCTCCCGGCCACCCGTTAGCTAACCCCGGCGCGGCCGCTTATGCCTTCGACCCCGCCGTAGCCAATGCGCGGCTGGATGAACTCGGCTGGGTGCTGGGCGAGGATGGCATGCGGGTCAACCAGAGCTATCCCGGTGCACAGCAGGGCGTGGCCTTGCAGCTCACCCTCTCGACCGGCGACAGCGAGCAGGACCTGGCCATCGCCCAGGTCATTCGGAGCAGCCTGGATGATTGCAGCGTGGGCGTGGAGATCGCCAGCGGGCCGGCAAACGAGATCTTTGCGTCCGGGCCGCAGGGCGCGGTGTTTGGCCGCGCATTCGATCTGGCGCAATTCGCCTGGCCTTACGGGTCGCAGCCTGCTTGCTATCTGTATCTGAGCGAAGCCGTGCCCGGCGAAGACCTGGACGCTTTCAAGTATGGCTGGGGCGGCTGGAACATTAGCGGCTATTCCAACCCTGAATACGACGCGGCTTGCCAGGCGGCGTTGCGCAGCCTGCCCGGGGAGACTGGCTACGGTGATGCCGAGCGCCAGGCGCAAGCCATCTTTGCCGAGCAGCTGCCGGCGCTGCCGTTGTTCGCCGCGTACGAAGCCGCGGCGGCCCGCGCCGGCTTCTGCAACTTCAGCGCCGAGGCGGGCAGCGGGCTGCTGCAGGGGTTGGAGAGCTATGGGTATGCGGAATGGTGCCAGTAACCATATCGATTAATCATTAGTCGATTAATCGATTGGTTGTTCTCTTGACAGGATTACAAAGAGTCTGCATAATCAGCGTCCAATCGCATATTGAAAGACCGCGACGCGGACGAGTAAGCGCCGGAACGAAGGCACAGAGAGCCCGGGAGGATTGAGACCGGGTCCCACGCCGACGCTGAATGGACCGCTGAGTTTTAGATACCAAACGTGCTGCAAGCAGCACTTATTAGTATCTTTCGGCACGCCACCGTTATCACAGGCGCAGAGCGAGTTCGCAGGTAGCGGACTAATCGAGGTGGCACCACGGACTCAACGTTCGTCCTCAATGCAAATCAATAGATTTGTGTTGAGGACGAACGTTTTTGGTTAACTCGGAGGCATGGATAAATGATGGCAGCAGCAAAAACTAAGGGGCGCATACTCACCGGGCACCGCCCTACTGGGCCGCGCCACATCGGCCACTTGGTGGGCACCCTGGAACAGTGGGCTGCGATGCAGGATGATTATGAATGCTTCTTCCTGATCGCCGACCTGCACGTGCTCACCACCGATTATGAGCACCCCGGCCGCATCCAGCAGAACATCACCGATGTGATGGTGGACTGGCTGGCGGCCGGGCTGGATCCCAAGCGGGCCACCTTCGTGCGCCAGTCCGCCCTCATGGAGCATGCCCAGCTGGCTGTGCTGTTCGGCATGCTCACCACCGTGGCGCGGCTGGAGCGCGTGCCGACCTACAAGGAACAGATCCAGCAGCTTGGGCTAAACCCTTCGCTAGGCTTGCTCACTTATCCGGTCCTGCAGAGCGCCGATATTTTGGTATACAAGGCCAACTTGGTGCCGGTGGGCGAGGACCAATTGCCGCACATCGAACTGACCCGTGAGGTCGCCCGGCGTTTCAACACGCTGTATGGGGAAACATTCCCGGAACCGGAAGGGCTGCTGACCAAGACGCCGCGGCTGCCGGGTACGGACAACCGCATGATGCACAGTTCTTATGGCAACAGCATCCGCCTGGGCGACACACCTGAGGAGACCGCCAAGAAGATCATGAGCATGTACACCGATCCCAAGCGCATCCACGCCACAGACCTGGGTACGGTGGAGGGCAACCCAGTCTTCGATTATCACGATGTGTTCAACCCGAACAAAGACGAGATCGAAGATTTCAAAAAGCGCTACCGCCAGGGCAAGGTGGGCGACGTGGAAGTGAAACGCCGCCTGGCGGAGGCGCTCAACGCGTATCTGGAGCCGCTGCGCGCCCGCCGCGCCGAGCTAATAAAGAATCCCAAGGATGCGCTGCGCGTACTGGACGAAGGCACCGAGAAAGCGCGGCCCCTGGTGCAAGCCACCCTCAAAGAAGTGCTTGGGAAGATGGGTTTGAAATGAACCCCTTTGATCTGATCCCTCCCAAGCAGGATAGACCGCCTTGAAGGGTGCGCACCCAAGTGCGGTGCGCGGGAGTTTCCTGCGGAAACTCCTCCTCTGCTGCGAAGCTGAATCCAATGCGCTAAAAACACCCTGCGCTCCTGGCTTCGGCTGTGAACGGGCGGGTCTTAGACCCGCCCTACAAATTCAAAAGCCGCCCTCCTCGTAATGACGGGGAGGCCTGAAAAAGGAGAAGACCATGAGCGACCAAGTACGTTTCATCCTGAGTGAAAAAGACCTGCCTAAGCGTTGGTACAACATCAACGCTGATATGCCCGTGCCGCCCAACCCGGTGCTGCACCCCGGCACCATGGAGCCGGTGACGCCGGAATTCCTCTCGGTGCTGTTCCCCATAGAACTGATCATGCAAGAGGTCAGCGCCGACAAATACATCGACATCCCCGAAGAAGTGCGCGAAGTCTACAAGCTATACCGCCCCACGCCGTTGCTGCGCGCCGTGCGGCTGGAGAAGGCACTGGGCACCCCGGCGCACATCTACTACAAGAATGAGAGCGTGTCGCCGGTGGGCAGCCACAAGCCCAACACGGCCATCCCGCAGGCTTTCTACAACAAGGTGGCTGGCACCAAGACCCTGACCACCGAAACCGGCGCCGGCCAATGGGGCTCGGCGTTGGCTTTCGCCGGTAAGCTGTTCGACATCGCCGTGGAAATCTACATGGTCAAGGTGTCTTACCAGCAGAAGCCCTATCGGCGCATCATGATGGAAACCTATGGCGCCCAGGTCTTTGCCAGCCCCAGCGAGCGCACGCAATATGGAAAATCGGTGCTAGCTGCTGACAAAGACAATCCCGGCTCGCTGGGCATCGCCATCTCGGAAGCGGTGGAAGCCGCGGCTTCCTCTGGAGGCGCAAAGAAATACAGCCTGGGCTCGGTCTTGGGCCATGTGCTTTTGCACCAGACAGTGATCGGCGAAGAGGCTCTGATGCAAATGGACCTGGCAGGCGAATATCCGGATGTGGTTATCAGCTGCGTGGGAGGCGGTTCCAACTTTTCGGGCATCGCCTACCCTTTCCTGCGGCAAAACTTGAAGGAAGGCACCAATACGCGTCTGCTGGCGGTGGAGCCGGAGGCGGCCCCCTCGCTGACCAAGGGCGTTTTCACCTTCGACTATGGTGATACGGCCAAGATGGCTCCGGTGGTGAAAATGCATACCCTGGGCCACGGTTTTGTGCCGGAGCCCATCCACGCCGGCGGCCTACGCTATCACGGCATGGCGCCAAGCCTGTGCGCACTGTACGACGCCGGCTATATCGAAGCGGTGGCCGTGCCGCAGGTTGCCACCTTCGACGCGGCGGTGCAGTTCGCCCGCACCGAGGGCATTCTGCCGGCGCCGGAATCCGCCCATGCCATCCGCGTGGCCATCGACGAGGCACTGGACGCCAAGAAGAAGGGCGACAAGCGCGTGATCCTGTTCAACCTCTCCGGCCACGGCCACTTTGACCTGGCCGCTTACGAAGCCTACCTGGCCGGCAAACTGCAGGACTTTAAATATCCCGCCGAGAAGGTGAAAGCGGCCTTGGCTGACCTGCCGCAAGTGAAAATCCCAGCGTAGTTACGGTGCATGGCGTTCGACCGCATAAGGCGTAACGCCCGCGTTGCAAAGCAACGCAACTCTCCTTGAAAGAAGGCGCCCTCCAAACAGAGGGCGCCTTCAATTCATAGAGAGCGTCTTATGCTTTATTGAACTTCGAATTCCAGCGAGGTATTCAACTCATCGTTCAGGTAGATATCGACGCGATATTGACCCAGCGGCCAAAGCTGGCCTGGCGCATTGGTCAGATTGAAATACAAGCGACCATCACTGCTTGTGATCGTTACTTCATCGATGAGCAGTTCAGGATCGGTGTTTTCGGCGTCCACCGCAAACCAGACCACCTTCACGGTGGTGTCCTCGGGCGCGTTGACCAAGTCTACGATGGCATAGAAGACCGCATCTTGGGCAAACATGGTGGTGGGCTGCGTGCCATCGTGGTCGGCAGCCATGAAGGCGTTGGCGATGTTGGCTGTGCTAAAGCTGAAATCGCAAGCCACTGCGAAAAGGGCGATTGCCGCCAGAACGATAAAAAGCGCTACGTTTCTAGTCTTCATTTTTTCTCCTTGGGTTTTCAAAGATTTTCGGGACTGGCTTCCTAATGTTTCTCTCCATCTAGAAATACGGGCAAGTGTCCGAGGGCGATGATGTGCTGCCACTTAGCCTTGTCGCCTTCGGTGAAGATGGCCGCTTCGGCCACGATGTCGGCGCCGGCTTTCTCCATCACGGCGCGCATGCCCTGCTGGGTGGAGCCGGTGCTGACCACGTCGTCCAATAGCACCACCCGGCTGCCGCTCACCAGCTCATGGTCTTTGGCGTCCAGGTACAGGGTTTGCGGCTGGCCAGTGGTGATCGAGACGGTTTCGGCCTGGATGGCCTCGCCCATGTAGGGCTTATAGGTCTTGCGCAGCACCACGTAAGGCTTGCTGGTCTCCTCCGAGAGGGCGTGGATGAGCGGGATGCTTTTAGCTTCGGCGGTCACCAGCACATCATAGCCCACGCCTTCCAACTTCTTAGCCAGCTCATGGGCGCAGGCGCGCACGAAGGGCGTGTCACCCAGGATGTTGAGCAGGGCGATGGTGATACCCGGAGCCACTTCCACCAAAGGCAGTTCGCGCTTCAGGCCGGCTATTTCCACAGGATAGGTTTTGGGCATGGGCACCTCGCTCATGTGCTCATTATAATTGCGCTATGTTCAAGCAAGGCGGGCTGCTGCTTTTCCTGGCGTTCCCGGCGGCCTGCGCGCCAGCGCCAAGAACCGCAATGACGAGAATTCCCTGGTGATCCACAATGCGCATTTGGCGGCTGAATTCATCGAAGATTTTTGGCACATTTGGGGAACCGGCCGAACCGTGATCTATTGGACCTCATCCCTGATCATTCTGCTGGCGTTCGCGGCCTACAGCGTGCTGCATTCGGTGCTGGCTGCCACCGTGGTGAAGGAGTGGGCGCGGCGGCGGTTTGGGGAGAATCTGGTGCAGCGAGGTTACCGGTTATTTTTTAACGCGGCTGGGGTGGTGACCCTGCTGCCGGTCCTAGCCCTAGTTCTTTGGTTGCCAGATCAGCCCCTGTACGTCGTTCCACCCCTGCTGCAGCCGATATTTCTGGCGGGGCAGGCGTTGGGGCTGCTAGTGTTGGCTTATTCGCTGGCGCAGACGGACGCGCTGGATTTCGCCGGCCTGCGGCAACTTGGCGATTCGAGCCGGCAGCCGCAACTAGCAACCGGCGGCGCCTATGCCTGGGTGCGCCACCCGCTCTACACAGGGACTATGCTCATCCTGTGGCTCATTCCAGCCATGACCTTGAATTGGCTAGCCTTCATTCTGGGGGTAAGCCTGTATTTCATTCTTGGCGCCCGCTACGAAGAACGCAAGCTGGAGAAGTTCTACGGTAAAGCCTATCGCGACTACAAAGCGCGCACGCCCATGTTCGTTCCCTGGCCGCGCCGAAGTTAAGAGCTCTAACCTTTTTCCAATCTGCGCCAGATACCCTTCTTCCTGCCCTGTCGTTTATAAGGTGAACGCCTCTTGACGCACAGGGACAAACAGGTATACTAGAACTAATGTTCTACGGAGGCTAGCACGATGGAATTTGGTGAACTTTTCCTGATTGAAGACCCACGCATGAACCTGGAACAGCGTGTGCTATGGGCGGCCGAGCGCTACCAGCGCATGTACGGCCAGCAACCCACCCTTTGCCTCCTGCACCCCAGCCTGCTGGAAGGCGAACGGCGGCGCCTGGGCGCGCTGCGCCTGGTGGCCAAGAAGAGCGTGCTGCCGAACTATCTGTGGTTGGGCGCCCCGGCGAACGGGGCAACCAGCGATGGGACAGCTAGCGATGGGACAGCTAGCGATGGGGCAGCTAGGCCGCTTGCGCGCTGAGGCTGGCGACGAAAGTTTCCAACCCCAGATCTGCTTCGAGATCCCCCGTTTTTATTTGCTCATCCAAGATCAATAACTGCTTGTAAATGCCTTCCAGCGCGCCCAGCGAAAAGCGGCGCGCCTGGGCAGCCAGTTTTTCGGCGCGATAGGGGTGGATGCCAAGTTGCGCAGCGATATCTTTATCTTTTTTACCGGCTTCCACTAATTCGCGGCTTTGCAACAGCAGTCGGAAGTGCCCAACCAAACTAAAGAACAGCGCGATCAAGTCGCGTTCCTTTAATAGGTCTTGCAGCAGATCCAGGGCCTGCCCGCCGTTGCCAGCGCTGAGTGCATCGATCAGTGCGAAAAAATCGCCCTGTTCGCCGCTGGGCAGGCTGACCGTGGCCACGTCGGCGGCTTCGATCGGCCGCTTATAGGCCACGTAGGCCAGCAATTTTTCGATTTCTTGATCGCCAGCGTCTTTATCACCGCCCACAAGCTGCGCCAGGGCGGCGGCGGCCTGCGGCCGCAACTCGCCATGCAATTCGCGGGCACGCTGCTGCAGCCAGGAGGCCATCTGGGCATCTTGGAGCGTTTCAAATTTGCGCAGCAACACGCGCGGCCCGGCAGCCTGCGCCCATTTCTGCAACCAAGGCCGGGCTTCCTTTTTATCTTTATGGTCGAGTGCGGGGCGCTCGATGAGAACCAAGGCGGTAGAGGACGGCAATTCTTCCAAGAATTTTAGAAATTCTGCGCGGGGACCGGCTGCTGAGAAAGCTTTCGCAGCCCCGCTGATCACCACCAGGCGGCGTTGGCTTAAAAAGGGAGCTGCTTGGGCAGTGTTACGCAAAACGTCAAGAGTGAGTGCGCTTTCGAAGCGAGAGGTGTTCATCTCGGCTGTAGTAGGATCGCCGAGCTTGCTCTGCATCCCAGCTATTTCGGCGCGCATGCTGGCTTCATCATCCCCATGGAAAATGTATACCGTGGGTGTTTCGCTCATTAGCTGCGCGTTTCGACGCGGTGCAAGGTCTGGTTGCCGCGCTGGCTGCGGCGGACACTTAGGATCTGCAACGGGCCCGGGTCGCCACTGGTGGTGACGCGCTGCTGCAGGCGCGTGCCCAAGGGGCGGGCGGCCAGCAGGCCAAATATGCTCAGCAGGGCGGCGAGGGGCAGGCGTTCCAGCCAGGCGCCGCGCTGGTTGGCGCCGCGCACGGCGAGGGCCCCGGCCAAGCCGCTCAGTACACCCGCGGTCATCAGATTGGTGCCGCAATTGGGATGGATCGCCAGGCCGCGCTCTCCGGCGCGCAGGCGCGCCAGGGCTTCTTCCACGGCCTTTTGCGTTTCTTCCGTGCTCAGTTCACCCAGCAGCCAAAAGCCGCCGGCATCCGAATGGCCGGCCACGCTGCGCCGCGGGTTCTTCTCGGTCAGCACGTGGATGGTGGCGTGCTCCAGCCCGTGGTTGCG
>CAZNFL010000004.1:0-89387 GCA_964572455.1 uncultured Anaerolineaceae bacterium | reverse complement strand
TGGATATTTTCAGCCTGATAGGATCGGAGCTTCTCTTTCGCCTTCGCCAACGTTCGACCTCCGGATTAAATGCCTAAATACAGGAGCATCCCCATAAGATTCTATTCAATTGAAGAGGTGCTTGCTGGGGTAAACCAAGGCTAAATCCAGCAACAGAAGCTAATTTCGTATGTATGTTCTATTTTACCACAACGTTGGATGAAATACCGCTAAATATGAGCTAAAAATTCAAATATTTGCAGGAATAATAAATTTTATCCTTCAAAAGCAATATCAATTCTTGACCGAACCGGCGCATCTAGGTACAATTAACCGTTACAGGTAGCTTGTTTCCATTCGCCAAAGCGATTGGTTTCGGGCACTTTCAACGTTAGTAAGAAATAAGCATGTTAGGTTCACGCAAAAGACGCGTGACGTGCATTCTTATCTATCGTTTTTATGCAATATATGCTAACAGAAAGGAGTTGAAGGCCTCGAACATTCGCCCAAAATTTCGTTTCAAGCAAACATCCAACTTAACTTTATTCGGAGGAGTAAGAATGTCTAAACGTTTGTTTTCTCTCATGGCGCTGCTGACCATCACCAGCTTGCTGCTGGTGGCTTGCGGTCCGGCGGCCACTGCTACTTCGGCTCCGGCTACTGATGAGCCGGCGCCTGCCGATACTGAAGAAGTACCTAGCGGGTTACTGAATGGCATGGACCAAGCCGAGCTTGAGGCTGCCGGGTATGTAGTTTACGCTCCCGGTGAGCCGATCCGCGTCGGCATCTCGTCCGGCCTCACCGGCCCCATCCCTGACCTCGGCTTGGATACCGCCAATGGCGCTCTACTGGCCTTTGATGATCTCAACGCCGCCGGCGGCTTGGAAGACCATCTGTACGAATCTGACCTTCAAGACGGCGCCTGCGATGGCGACCAAGGCACAGTGGTAGGCAACTTGTTTGCTGCCGATCCTTCCATCGTCGCAGTCCAGGGCGGCCTGTGCACGGGCGAGACCTTCGGTTTGCGCGAGGTTCTTGAACCAGCCCGCATCCCCTTAATTTCCGGCAGCTCGACCTTCCCCGGAGTAACCGCCCCGGAATGGACGGTCATGAACCGTACTCCGCTCGCCGATACGTTTCAATCCGATGACGATGCCGCTTACATCTACAACGACCTGGGCATCACCTCGATCGCTTTGATCCACGACAGCTCGGAGTATGGCCTTGGCCTGGCCGAGCTAGTCCAGGGTTCATTCGAGGCTTTGGGTGGAACTGTAACTTCAATCAATGGTCACCAGGTAGGTGACACCGATTTCCGCACCACCCTGACCACGATTGGTACCGAAGGCGCTGGGCTGGTCTTCTTCGGTGGTTATGCCACTGAGGCAGGTTTGATTGCAAGTCAACTGGACGAGCTTGGCATGACCGATGTGCACTTTATGAGCGGCGATGGCGCCTTAACCCAGCAGTACATCGACGCAGCCGGCGCGGCCGCTGAAGGTACCTACGTTAGCACCGGAGTCGGGGATCTTAACGTAGATGCTGCAGCGGAGTTCGACGCCAAGTACGAAGCGAAATTCGGCTTCGCTCCCGATGGCCCTTATCATTACCATGCGTATGACGCAGTAATGATGATCGCCAGCGGCATCGCCCAAGTCGCTCAAACCGACGAAGGTGGCGAAGGTTATCTGATCATCGAGCGCGAAGCTCTGATCACGGCTATCCGTGCCACTTCAGATTTCCCTGGTATCACCGGGACTCTGACCTGCACTGACATCGGCGACTGCAGTGCCGGCGGCATTGCGATCTATGTTGTTCAAGGTGGCGCCTTTGTGCAAGTTTCAGGCTTCGGTCTGTAAGAGTTAAGAACCATCGTTTACGAGAAGAAAACTGGGGCGGGTGAACCCGCCCCAGTTTTTATAACAGCTTGAATTACAATCAGGCCTTCGGGATCTAATATGTCTTCGTTCAATCCTGCAAAAAAAGCCCGGCTCATTAATTTAGGGCCGTCCACCTACCGTTTGGTAGGCCTGGCGATCCTGTTGGCTGCGCTGGCCTGGCGGATGAATGATGTGCTTAGCCATGAGGCCTACACATCACAATATTGGATCCAGCAGGTAATCAATGGGCTTATCCTCGGGGGACTTTACGCTCTGGTGGCCATGGGCTACACCCTGGTGTACGGCATCTTGTTAATGATCAACTTCGCCCATGGCGAAGTCATGATGATCGGCGGTTTTGCCGGCTACTTCGCCCTCACCGGCTTACAAGTCATAGGGTGGACAGACGGTACCCCGTTGCAATCCAGCCTTTCAGTCGTGCTGGCATTATTGGCTGGCATGGTCGCCTCCTTGATTGCCGGAATTGCTTTGGAGCGCATTGCTTACCGGCCCTTGCGCAACGCCCCGCGCCTGGTGCCGCTGATCAGCGCGGTGGGCGCTTCGTTTTTTTTACAATATACAGCGTTGTTGCTTTTCGGCGTCACCCCCCACTATTATCAAAAACCAGCCATTATCTCTTCCGGCCTTTCTATAGGAGATACCGGAGTCTTCATTTCATACACCGGGCTTTTTATTTTCTTCTCGTCCATTCTCTTAATGATCATGCTTTATCTGATCGTGCGCAGGAGCAAGATGGGCCGCGCCATGCGTTCGGTGGCTGAAAGCAAAGAGGTCTCGGCGCTGATGGGGGTGAACGTGGACAAAGTGATCGTATTCACCTTCGCCTTGGGCTCGGTGCTGGCTGGGGCCGCAGGTGTAATGTTGGGTTTGCATAACACCGTGATGAAATTCAACAGTGGTTTCTTCCCGGGCATCAAAGCCTTTACCGCGGCTGTCATCGGCGGCATCGGCAATCTGCCTGGCGCCTTGCTGGGTGCCTTCTCGCTTGGCCTCCTGGAAGCCGTAGGCCCCAGCGCCCTGGGCCTGCCTACCGAATACAAAGACGTCATTGCCTTCTCCGTCCTTATCTTGGTGCTTATCTTCCGCCCGACCGGCATTCTGGGCGAAGTGCTCAGCGAGGGCAAGGCCTAGGGCTATGCGCACTTTCCTTAACGGCCTGCGCCCAGCCTTTGCCGCCTTGGGGGTGATCCTCTATCTGAACCTGGTCGGATTCCCCTTAAAATTTGGTTCGGCGGCCATTTGGGTCTTTGCCTTGGTCATGTTGTTGGTCTCCTTTGTCGTGGGCCGCCGGGGTGCAGCCTCATCACCGGCGCTCATCCTGACAAAATCACTGATTATTGGACTGGTCCCCAGCTTAGGCTTAGCTCTGCTCACTTATATTTTCGCGGGTATGCAAGCCAGCCGCGTAACCGTCCAGGACGTCTTTGCGCAGATCCTCCCCGCTCACACCGCCGCGCTGACCGGGTTGACCAGCGAGCAGGTTATCGCCGGCGAATCTGTTGTCCCCGGGCTAGTTAGCCTGGTTCTGATATTGACTTCGGCGGCTGTGTTGGGCGGCGTGCTAAGTCTCCTGCCCTACGAAAAACTCAGATCCTTGCAGGGCGAGAAGACGCAGGGCTTTCGATCCACGCTGCCATTGTTGATTCCCTTGCTCCTTTTTGCTGCCTACCTTAGTCTGAAGCTTTCCAGTGTTGAACTCTTCGGCACTGAGGAGAATATTTTCGGGCTCTTGTTGCTCTATGTATTTTTTGGAGCCTGTCTCTTCGCACTACGCGCTATTCCGCCGGGCAGCGCCAAGACGGCCTTCATGATCGTGGCGGTGTTGGCCACCATCGCGGTCCCACTGCTTAACGATCAATTCCAGAACTCGGTCCTTGGATTTGTTGTAGTTTTCATCATCATGGGCATCGGCTTAAACATTGTGGTGGGCTTTGCCGGCCTGCTGGACCTTGGCTATGTGGCCTTCTTTGCGGTCGGCGCTTACAGTTACGGCTTGCTTTCCTCCCCCACGTCCTGGATCCTTGTGAATGTGCCAGGCTTTGAAGGCATCAGCTTTTGGGCGGGCCTGCCCATCGCCATTGTCTTGGGTCTAATGGCTGGCATCTTGCTAGGCGTACCCGTGCTGCGCCTGCGCGGCGATTATTTGGCTATCGTCACCCTCGGTTTTGGCGAGATCATTCGGCTGATCCTGCTTAACCTGCGCGAATATACCGATGGTCCGAGCGGCGTGCGAGGCATCCCATCGCCCTATCTATTTGGCGAGGACTTGGGCAATCCGCGCGATATTTTGTTTCTTTCGCTGGCTTTCGCAGCCCTTTTGACGTTAATCGCCCTGCGCCTTAAGGATTCACGCATCGGCCGCTCCTGGGTGGCCATGCGCGAAGACGAGCGCGTGGCCCAGGCCATGGGCATCAATCTGGCCTCCACCAAATTGTTGGCCTTCGCTTTCGGGGCCGTGTTTGCCTCGCTCAGCGGCACGCTCTACGCCGTGCGGCAAGTGAACGTTTTCCCGGATAATTTTGCCCTGGATGTCTCTATCAATGTGCTGGCCCTGATCATCATCGGCGGCATCGGCAGCATCGAAGGCGTCGTCATCGGCGCCATCGCCCTGATCGGCCTGCCTGAGATCCTGCGCAGCGTCAACGAATATCGCATTGTGGCCTTCGGGGCGCTGCTGGTGGCCATGATGGCCTTTCGTCCGGAGGGGATACTGCCTTCCTTGCGACGCAAGCGCGAGCTGCATGCGGGCGAAACAGAAAATATCCGCCGCAGAAAAAAGATCACCAGGTAACCTAACATGGCAGCCATCCTATCCATTCGCAACCTGACCAAGCGCTTCGGCGGCTTGGTGGCGGTCAACCAGCTAGGCCTGGAGGTAGAGGAGCATTCCATTGCCAGCCTGATCGGCCCCAATGGGGCCGGCAAGACCACGGTGTTCAACTGCGTCACAGGTTTCTACGACCCCGAAGAAGGCAGCATCGTATTCCAGGGCCGCGAGATCCAGGGCCGCTCTCCGGACCGGGTTACCTCAGCGGGCATAGCCCGCACGTATCAAAACATCCGACTTTTCGCCAACATGACCGCCCTTGAGAACATTTTAGTTGGCCAACACTCGCGTTTGAAAACGAGCTGGCTGGATGCAATCCTGCACACGCCCGGCTTTCACCATGAGGAAAAGCAGGCATTAGATGAAGCATTTCGTTTGCTCGACTTCGTGGGGCTATCCAAACAGGGCGACGCGCTGGCTAACAGCCTGGCCTATGCCGCGCAGCGCAGGCTGGAGATCGCCCGCGCCTTGGCCAGCAAGCCGAAGATCATTTTGCTGGATGAGCCCACCGCAGGTATGTCGCCCAGAGAGACGGCTGATGCCACTATATTCATCAAGCGCCTGCGTGATGAACTGGGTATCACCGTGCTCTTGATCGAACACGATATGCACGTGGTGATGGGTATTAGCGAAAACATCACCGTGCTGGACTACGGTTCCAAGATCGCCGAAGGCCAGGCCAAGCAAATTCAAAACGACCCACTGGTGATTGAAGCCTATCTTGGGCGTGGGGCGGCGACTGGCGAGACAGCCAAGGCGGGCACCGCCGCCACCTTGAGCTTAAAAACCAGACCCAAGAGTAAGGGAAGATAGCCATGGCGATGCTCGAGGTCAAAGACATCCATACCTACTATGGAAATATTGAAGCGCTGAAGGGCGTTTCACTGGAAGTGAACGAAGGGGAAATAGTCACGTTGATTGGCGCCAACGGCGCCGGCAAAAGCACCACCTTGCGCACGATTAGCGGGCTGCTGCAACCGCGCCAGGGCCAGATCAAGTTCAACGGCGAGGACCTGGCCAACTTCCGCGCCCATGAGCGCGTGTTCAAGGGAATTGCCATGGTGCCGGAGGGGCGCGGTGTGTTCTCCCGCCTTTCGGTGGAAGAGAACTTGGAAATGGGCGCTTACAGCCGCTCTGAGCGCAGCCAGATCCAACAGGATATGGAGGGGGTCTTTTCTTTATTCCCCCGTCTGGACGAACGCCGCGGCCAGGTGGCCGGCACACTTTCCGGTGGCGAGCAGCAAATGCTGGCCACCGGGCGGGCGCTGATGGCGCGTCCTAAGCTGCTGCTAATGGATGAACCCTCCATGGGGCTGGCCCCCATGCTGGTGGAAAGCATTTTCCAGAAGATCAGAGACATCAACCGGGGAGGCACGACCATTTTGCTTGTGGAGCAGAACGCCTCGATGGCCCTCTCCGTGGGGCACCGCGGCTACGTGCTGCAGACCGGCCAGATCGTGCTGAGTGACACAGCCGCTAATCTGGCAAAAAACAAAATGGTGCAAAAGGCTTATCTGGGAATGGAGTAAGCCATTAAGAACCCCGCTGATGGCAAAGTCACACCCCGCCTCACCCTGCCTGTCATTCCGAGCGGTATATAGACATTACTACCAGATGGAGGTTCAACAAAGCGAGGAATCCCTATAGCCTTATCTTCCGAATAACGATGTCTTGCCTCTCAAGTCGGAAGACAATATTCTAAATCTGATAATCTTGAAACCCAAGCCTCGCCGCAAGCAGCAGGGAGCTTTATTTTCCGTATGCAAGCAAAAAAGGCGAACATAAGCTCGCCCTTTTTTTTGCAAATCCTACTGCAATTTTAAAGTATTAGAATCTACCTATGCCCGCCGCAGAGATCCTGACCATCGGCACCGAGCTTCTGCTCGGGGAGATCGTGGACACCAACACCCAAGTTCTGGCCCGCCAACTGCGCGATGCCGGAATTGACTTGTTTTACACCACCACCGTGGGCGATAACGAAGGCCGCATCGCCGAGGCTGTGCGCCATGCCCTAAGCCGCTCGCAGATCCTTTTGTGCACCGGCGGCCTAGGCCCCACGGTGGACGACGTCACCCGCGAAGGCATTGCCCGCGCCTTGGGGCTGGATTTGGAATTCAAGGAAGAGCTGTGGCAGCAGATCCAGGAACGCTTTGCGCGCTTCAAGCGCACGCCAAGCGAGAACAATAAGCGCCAGGCTTACCTGCCGTACGGCGCGCAGGCCCTGGAGAACGCGGTGGGCAGCGCGCCCGGCTTCTTTCTGGAACAAGGCGATAACGTGATCATCGCCATGCCGGGCGTACCCGGCGAGATGGTCTATATCCTCGAACACGGCGTGCTGCCCTATTTCGAATCGCGTTACGGCAAAGGCCCTGTGATCCACACCCGCGTGCTGCACGTAGCTGGCGTTGGTGAATCCCTGATCGATGAAAAGATCGCGGACTTGGAGAGGTTGCAAAACCCCACCGTAGGTCTGGCGGCCCACGCCGGATCCGTGGACGTGCGCCTGACGGCCAAAGCTGAAAGCACCCAGCGCGCTGTGGCCATGCTGACTGATCTGGAGGCAGAGGTTCGCACTCGGCTTGGCGACTGGATCTATGGCGCCGACGAAGAAACCCTGGCAGGCGCCATACTCAGCCAGCTTACCGCCCGCAAACAGACATTGGCGGTGATCGAAATAGGTCTGGAAGGAAATATAATCAAGGCCCTCGCCGGGCAAAGCCCTGCCTTCGTGGGCGGAAAACTTCTGAAAGCGGAGGTAGCAACCAAGCCGCTTAAGGAAGTGGCCGCCGAATACGCGAAAAGCCTGCACGCCGACCTTGTTTTGGGCGCCGAAATGATCCAAAGCCCTAATTCCCAGAAACTAAACCTTGTCATCGTCGGCTTGGAGCGAGAGCATTTATTTTCGTTCTCCTACGGTGGACACATCCAACAAGCCTTGGAGTGGGCCGCTAACCTAGCTCTAAGCGTACTGCGCCGCGAGCTGTTGAAAGACAGGGGAGCCCGCTTGAATCCAGAGGCGCAAACCAAGTAAACTAAGTAAATTTTCGAAAGGAACTCTTTGGCACAAAAGGCAGACGTTTTATTCACAAATGCCCTGGTCCTCACCATGGATGCAGAGCTCACCCAATACGAAAACGGCGCGGTGGCCGTGCGTGGCGACAGCATCCTCGCTGTGGGTCCCGAAGCCGAGCTCCGCAAGACCTTCGAGGCGAAGGAAACCGTGGACTGCCGCGGTTCTGTGTTGATGCCCGGCCTGGTCAACGCCCACACCCACGTGCCAATGACCTTGCTGCGCGGCCTGGCCGACGACCTGCGCCTGGACGTATGGCTGCTGGGTTATGTGATGCCCGTGGAGCGCCAATTCGTCAATCCCGAATTCGTGCGCCTGGGCGCCTCCATCGGTTGCGCCGAATTCATTCGCTCCGGCATCACTTCCTTTGCTGATATGTATTATTTCGAGTCGTCCGTTGCCGAAGCCACCGCCGCGGCCGGGTTGCGCGCTGTGTGCGGGCAGACGGTCATGCGCTTCCCGACCCCCGACGCGCAATCATATGAAGACTCGCTGGCAGCCACCCGCCAATTTATTCAAGACTGGCTGAACCATCCGCTCATCGTGCCAGCCGTGTCGCCGCACGCGCCATACAGCTGCACGGAGGAGATCCTACGCGCCACGGCTGCGCTTGCCGCCGAATTCGATGTGCCGCTGCATACCCATCTTGCGGAAACAGCCTATGAAGTGAAGAATGCCCGCCAGGATTGGGGCATGCCGGTGGTTCCCTATGTAAAGAAGCAGAACCTCTTCGACGCAAAAGTGCTGGCCGCGCATTGCGTGCATGTGGATGCGGGTGAGATCAACACTCTGAAACACCACGGTGTAGGCATCGCCCACAACCCTTCATCCAATCTAAAGCTGGCCTCCGGCGCGGCTCCTGTAGCCGAAATGCTAAAAGTCGGACTCAACGTCGGCATCGGCACCGATGGACCAGCTTCCAACAACGACCTGGACATGTTTGAAGAGATGCGCCTGGCAGCCTTTCTATCCAAGTTCCACACCAACGATCCAACCTCCCTGCCCGCCCAGACCGCCCTGCTAATGGCCACGCGTGTGGGAGCGCAGGCCATGCACATCGGCCACCTCACTGGCTCAATAGAGGTTGGGAAACGAGCCGACCTGATCATGGTGGATATCCAGCAGACCCACAACATGCCGCATTTCCGCCGCGACCCGAATAGCGTCTATGGGCAGATCGTATATGCCACCAAGTCCACTGACGTAAGTGACGTGATGGTCAATGGCAAGTGGTTAATGCGCGACCGAAAGCTGTTGACTCTCGACGAAAAGGCTATGTTGGAACAAGCCGCAGATCTGGCCAAGGAAGTGGACCAGTTCCTGATTGCCCGCGAATCCTCGGTGCTCTCCAAGCTGGTGGCAATCGGCGGGGCCACCCAGGAAGAGAGTTTCGAGATCCAAGTCAAAGTGAAAGTCAAAGACCCGGCGCCGATTCTGGAAGCGCTAAACAGCCCCGGTCTTGAGATTATCTACCATCGTCATTATCGCGAATACGACACTTATTTCAAATTCCAAGGGGAACAAAGCATCCTCCGTTACCGGGAAGATGAGTTTCTGGATGAGCGCAACGAGGTAGACCACGTCCGCTATCGCCTCACCTTGATGGGAGAACCCCACGAAAGGGAATTCCCCAGCGACGTGATGCTCTCCCGCAGCCGCTTCCTAGCGCCCGCCAATCAGAGCCTGCGCTTTTACCACGAATATTTCCAACCTAGCGAAGAGATCCACGTCGTCAAGGACCGCGTGCGTTGGCTGGTGCGCTTCAAGGACACTGAGTTCTACATTAACCTGGACCGGATGGACAGGCCCGACCTGGGAACTTTCCTCGAAATCAAGAGCCGCACCTGGAGCCGTAAGGACGCCGACCGCAAGTCAGTCCTGGTGCTTGAGCTAGCCAAGTTCCTGGGCGTTTCCACATCGGAAACAGAGGCGCGGGAATATGTGCGCATTGCGGAGGAGGGCCGCTAACCCTGCGTAGCGCCGTGTTTGCAACCTTTTGGCCTGGAGGCTATAATCGCTTCTCAGGCCATTTGTTTTACCAGTAGGAGTTCCGCTGAGCGACGACCAATCCACTCGCAACCTGGATTTCAAAGAAGGTACGACTAGTTACACCCAACTCAAGAAGGGTGATACGCTGCTGGACCGTTACGAAGTCCAGGAAATCGTGGGGATGGGCGGTATGGGCGCGGTTTACCGCGCTCGCGACAAGAACTTCAAAGCCATCCGCCTGGTGGCCGTCAAAGAAATGATCAGCCAGGTCACCGACCCTGCCATGCGCCGCAATATTTTCCAGATCTTCGAGCGTGAAGCTAATATTCTCGCCACCCTGCGCCATCCCACCATCCCGCGCATATACGATTACTTCACAATCGGCGAGCGCGCCTATTTGGTGCTGGAATTCATTCACGGCAAGAACCTGGAACAGCTGCTTTCTGAAACGCATACGTTCTTCCCGGAGGAACAATTGCTTTCCTGGGCCGTCGAGCTATGCGACGTGCTGGATTATTTGCATGAGCATAAGCCGGAGCCGATCATCTTTCGCGACGTGAAACCCTCGAATATCATGAGCACTCTGCAAAATCACGTCTCTCTGATCGACTTCGGCATCGCCAAGGTATTCGAATCCGCGCAAAAGAACACTATGGTGGGCACCCAGGGTTACTCTCCGCCGGACCAATACCGCGGCGAGGCCACACCCAAGGTGGACATCTACGCCCTGGGAGCGACCCTGCACCATATGCTCACTCTGCGTGACCCACAGCTTGAAGCGCCATTCTCATTCGGTGAGCGGCCGATCACCGAGATCAATCTCAACGTCAGCAAGGAATTCGCCGCGGTGGTTGAACGCGCCCTGGAATATAAGCCCGAGGATCGTTATGAAAGCGCGGCAGAGATGAAAGAAGCGCTTATCAACGTGGCGCGTAAGACTGGCACCCTATTGAACCTGAGCATGCCTGCGGCGGCACATACCCGTGGCGTGGGTGTCAAGCCTTTGTGGGCCTTCGCCTGCGAAGACGAGCTGCGCGGTTCCGCCACCTATCACGATGGAACTCTGTATATCGGTTGCTATGACAATAACCTATATGCCCTGGACGCGGCCAACGGCGAATTCAAGTGGAAGTACGCCACGGACGGCGGCATCCCAGGCAAGCCTGCCGTCTCCGAGGGCAACGTGTACTTCGGTTCCGAGGACAAGCGCCTGCACGTAGTGTCCACCCGCTCAGGCAAAGTGGTATGGACGTATTACACGGATGGGCCGGTGCGCTCTTCGCCCCGCATCGCCGAAGGCCACGTCTTCGTTGGCTCGGACGACGGTAACCTGCACGCCGTTAACAGCGCCAACGGCCGCTTGGCTTGGAAGGTTGAAGCTGGGTCGCCGGTGCGTTCGACGCCTTTCGTCAGCAGCGAGTACGTCTACTTCGGCGCCGAAGCCGGGGATTTTACCTGCGTGGATTTCCGCGGCGATGTGCGCTGGCGCTTCAAAGCCAAACGGGCCATCACTTCCTCGCCGGTCGTCGCGGACGGCGTGGTTTATTTCGCCTCGATGGACAGCACCCTTTATGCCCTGGACGCGAATTCCGGCTGGGTAGTCTGGCGCTTTCGGCTGGGCAAGGGCAGCATCTCCACTCCCGCTCTGGCCGGCACCCTGCTATACACTGGTGCGGCAGATAACATCATTTACTGTTTAGACGTACGCTCCGCTAAGGAGATGTGGCGCTACACCACCGACCACCAGGTGACCGGCTCCCCCATTCTGCATCGCGACGCAGTATATTGCGGTTCGGTGGATGGCAGCCTTTATTGCTTGGATGCAACCAGTGGGCGGATGCGTTGGCGTTTTCAAACTGGCGGACCCATCACCGGCACCCCAGTGGCCTACGAGGACTTTGTGTTTATTGGTTCCAACGACAAAAAAGTCTATGCATTCCTCGCCTAAGGACCTCCTTATGAACCTCTTTCGACGCCTTTTCCATAAAAACGCAAGACACGACGAACCCGGCACCAGCAACGCAGCCACTGCGCCGCTAAGCGAGGAACGAGTATGGGATTTGGTCGAGGCCAAGGGCAAAGGCAAATTCACCCACCTTATCTCAGGCTCCGCCTTGCATCCGGGCCAACGGCGAGAGAATAATGAGGACGCCGTGCTGTGCCTGAATGCGGCCTTGGGCGGCGCGAACGCCCAACCCTTCGGTCTATATGCAGTGGCAGATGGCATGGGGGGGCATCGCAATGGGGAACTAGCCAGCGAAATGGCTGTGCGCGCCCTGGGATCCTATTTGATCGGCAAACTATACAAGCCGCTCTTCGGCCCCGATCCACAGCCGGCTCAGGAATCATTAAGGGAACTAATGGAGACTGCCGTCCAGGAAGCTCACCGGGCGGTAATGAAGGCCGCCCCCGGGGGCGGCTGCACGCTAACCGCTGCGCTGGTGGTGGGCGGTCAAATGGCTATTGCCCACCTGGGAGACAGCCGCGCCTACGTTATATATCGTGATGGTCGCATAGAAGCGCTGACCACAGACCATTCTTTGGTCAAGCGCCTCCAAGAGATGGGCCAACTCACCGAGGAGGAAGCGGCGGTGCATCCTCAAAAGTCGGTACTGTATCGTGCGTTGGGACAGGGAGCTGTGGCCCAAGCCGAAATCTTTACAAGCTCGTTGCCTACCCAGGGGTTTTTGCTGATCTGTTCCGACGGCTTGTGGGGCGTGTTGCCCGAAGACGATATCCAACGGATCGTCAATTCCACCTCATCTCCCTACCTGGCCTGCCAGCATTTGGTTGAAGCGGCCAACGTCGCCGGAGGCCCAGATAATATTTCCGTGGTCCTGGTGCGGGCGGTCTCCTAAGGGGGTGCATGACAACTCATCATCTGGATAATTATTATGCGCGGCTGGGCGTTGCCAAAACGGCGGTAATCGAAGAAATCCAGCGCGCCTATCGCTTAGCGGCACGCAAATACCACCCTGATACCAACCAAAACGCGGGGGCCAAGGAATTATTCCTATTGGTTCAGGAAGCATACACCGTCTTGTCTGACCCCGACCAGCGCCGCATCTACGATGCTACGCTCCCCGCAGACCTGGATGCGCCGCCTGCCCTGATGGTCAATACGCTTTACAGCCGCGCCCAGATCACCCCGGGGGAACCTGAGCAGGTCATCTACGTGTTGCTTGACCTGATAGCCGCCGACAGCGAACAGCAAAAAAGGCAGCCCTTGAATGTTTCATTGGTGCTGGACACCTCCACCTCCATGGCGGGCGCCCGCCTGAGCCAAGTGGTGAAGGCGGCTACTCAGGTTCTTGAGCACCTTGAAAAGCAGGACCTGGTCTCCGTCGTAACCTTCAATGACCGCGCTGAGTTGGTTGTCCCCGCCCAGGGCGGGCAGGACCTGGGACGGTTGTTGTCCCGGATCAGCACGCTGCAAACCCGCGGCGGCACAGAAATGCTGCACGGCCTTGAAGCTGGTCTCAAAGAGATCCAGCGGCATAAGAACCCCAACTCGATCAACCACATCGTGCTGATCACGGACGGCCGCACCTATGGGGACGAAGCAGCCTGCCTGAGACTGGCCGCCCAGGCGGCCGACCTCGGCGCGCCTATATCCGCGATCGGGATCGGCGAAGGTTGGAACGAAGCGTTCATCGATCAATTGGCCGCCAGATCCGGCGGCAGCAGCCTGTACGCCGATCGCAGCGCCGAGATCCAAAAACTGCTCAAGCGCAAGTTCGCCGGTTTGAAACAAAGTTACGCAAACAATGTGCGCATCCAATACGTGCAAGGCGACCATAGCAAACTGGCTTATGCTTTTCGCCTGGGACCCGAGCTGGGCGTGCTGCCTACAGAATCGCCCATCTTCCTGGGCAGTGTGCCCATGGAAGGCAGCCTGAGGGTATTGTTGGAGTTCGACATTGATGCCACGCGCCAGAGCAGCGGGGAGATATTTTTGGCGGAAGGCGAACTGCGGCTGGATCTTCCCAGCCGCGCCATCCCCGCCACCAGTGCGCGCTTTCAACTCAGCCGCCCAGTTAGAGCAACCACCCGCCCAGAAGCGCCTCCTCAGGCGCTGATCTCAGCTATTGGCAAACTCTCCCTTTATCGCATGCAAGAACGCGCTCGCGCAGACCTGGAAGCTGGTGATGCCAGCGGCGCGGCCAAACGCTTACGCATGCTGGCAACTCACCTGCTTTCCTCGGGGCAAAAAAGCTTAGCGCACACGGTCCTTTTGGCGGCCGAGGACATAAAGAACAGTGGCAATCTGGATGAGAAATCGGGAAAACAGATAAAATATGGCACTCGCGCTTTGATTAGCGATGTTAGCGCTGAGAATAGTCTGGACAAGACACGCAACCGGAGGCAAAACCACCCGTGAAGGTAACCTGTCCCAATTGTGGTCTCGAGCAAACTAAAAAGGATGCCTTTTGCAGCCGGTGTGGGGCTAAGCTGGAACCAGATAGCGACGGTGTGCCGACCAAGGCTCTCGATTCCATGGTCGCAACTGGGGGGCTCAAGGACTCAGCCCAGCCGTCCGCCAACCAGCTGGCTGGCTCCCTGCTCAATCTGCATATCCTCCGCACCGGAGAGATCCTGTTGATCGGCGGCATTGGCGAATACATCTTGGGTCGGGTGAGCAAAGACCAGTCCATCCTGCCGGACGTGGACCTGGAACCTTACCAGGCATACAAATCCGGCGTGTCGCGCTTGCATGCTCGCATCAAAGTGGAGCAGCAAGCCATGTGGATCACCGATCTGGGTTCTGCTAATGGGACCCGGGTGAATGATCAAAAATTGACCCCCCAGCAGGAATTCCCGTTGGGCGATAAAGACATCGTCCGGTTAGGCCGTTTAAGTATCCAAGCCTTGGTTGGCAAGGATTAGCGCCAGTGGCATATACCATCCTTATCCACATCATGAACGAAGAGCCCGTCGTCGGTGAGATCGAGGAACTCCCCGCCCCAGCCGATACCAACTTGCGCGTGCAAAACCCGCGCAAGCGCGACGGCAAGGACGTGCTTTATTTGCAAAGCGACGTGACCACCGTGATCTGGCCTTGGAGCCGCATCAGCTTTATTGAAGTGCTGCCCAGCGGGGGTGAAGACGAGATCATCGGCTTCGTGCGTGAGTAACCGCACGGCTTTAGACCGTTACGATTAACCCATGGCCGATCCTAATTTTGCCAACAAACGTATCCTGGTCGTAGACGACGAAGAGCGCATCGTGCGTTTCATCCGCCTCAACCTGGAGCAGGATGGTTTCCAAGTAGTCGAGGCCTTCACCGGCAAACAGGCCATGGAGAAGCTGCGCCAGGCCCTGCCTGACCTGATCCTGCTGGATGTGATGCTGCCCGACCTGGACGGCTTTGAAGTTCTGCGCATGGTGCGCGAGAATCACGACGTCCCCATCATTATGCTCACCGCCAAAACCGAAGAGGATGACCGCGTGCGCGGCCTTGAGCTTGGCGCCGATGACTACGTCACCAAGCCTTTCAGCCCGCGCGAACTGGTGAGCCGGGTGCGCGCCGTCCTGCGCCGCACCGAGGGCCGCGAAGCCCAGGGCGTCATCGAAGTAGATGACCGGCTCAAGTTCGATTTCGACCGCCGCGAAGTGTGGGTGGAAGGCAAGCTGGTCAAGCTGCGCCCGACTGAATATCGGCTGCTATATCATTTGGTTCAAAACGCCGGCTGGGTGGTCACCCACGACCAGATCCTGGCAAAGGTTTGGGGGTATGAATATCGTGACGAGCCGCACTATGTACGCCTGTACGTAAATTACCTGAGAGAAAAATTAGAGAAGGACCCCGCTAATCCCAAATACATCCTTACCGAGCGTGGGGTCGGCTACCGTTTTGTAGATTACAAGCGCCCGCAAGAGCCAGCCGGCAAATCTAAGAAGTAGGCTAAAGTAGTTTCTGCCTAAAAAAGAGCCCGCCTTATGCGGCTCCTCCTCTTAATTCGTCTGGCTGCGCGCTTTCATTTCTTCGTGCAAGGCGCGCAGGTAGTACCAATTGTAAATTCCGTACTTATGCCCGTCTTCCCACTCGATATTGATCGCGTAGTTGCCAACCGCCTCAATGCCTTTGAGCTTTGACGCGTTGGCAGCCATTAGTGGGATAGTGAACATCATGGGGTCGGGATCTGGCCGCATGTTTTCGTGGCCACCACGGCATTGGGCGCACGGGCAGGCGTTGCGCAGCAGATCGAATGGCAGTGCGCTGAGCTCGCCGTCGCTCCATTCGATCAACAGGCGCGCTAGTTTACGTTTGGCGGTGATGTTCTTGGGGATAAGCTCAGTCATAGGAGCAGCCTCGTTTACGGATTTGCAACCACGGAAAGGAAAGGCGCCGCTGCCCAACCGGCACGGCCCTCGTCCACAGGTGTGACCACGTACCACCAGGTATAGCCGTCTTGCTCTACCGGGCCATCGCGCACCTCAAAGACCTCGGCGTCAAAGCCGAGGAACTGGATATCCGAGGACAGGCCGGGCGCGCTGCGGATGTTGAGGCCAGTGCCTTCGGTGCCCACGATCTGCGCAAAGCTGCCAATGCCCAGCTCACCGCTTTCCAGCGGGAGCAGGGTGGCTGTGGCGGTGGAGGTAGGTATCAAGGTAGCAGTGGGCGGCTGGGCCGTGTTGGTTGGGCCGGGGATCCAGGTGAGGGCGGCTTGGGGTGACTCGCTGGCCGCTGGGGGCAGATACCAAAACAAGGCAAAGGCCCCTACGGCGGTGAACACAGCGCCTAGAATTAAAGCAGCCAGGATGACACCGGGGGTGGCGTAGCGGCGCAAGTTAGCGAGCAGGGCTTGGAAATCCACGGAGAATAGGATACCCTGATTCTTTGTTTAGTCTCCCAGCTTGAATACGTTAGCTGAGTCGCAGAACAAGGTAATTCGGAAGACATGGTCATCATGATTCTTCGGATCGCCGATCCTTCGACTTCGCTCAGGACAGCGGCTGCCCCAGAATGACACCAGGGGGCGCCGCTTCGGAATGACCACAGGCCATCTCAGGTAAAATCCTTTCGATGGCAGAGACCAAAGAAAAAAAGCTGCTCAATAAACGCTACCAGCTCGAGGATTTTCTCGAAAAAGGCGGCATGGCCACCGTATACCGCGGCCGAGACCTGATGCTGGAACGCGACGTGGCCATCAAGCTGCTGCGTGAGGATTATTCGCGCGACCCCGCCTTCCGCGAGCGCTTCCGCCAGGAGGCCAAGGCGGCCGCCAACCTTTCCCACAGCAACATCGTCACCGTGTACGACTTTGGCTTCGATGAGGATCACCTCTTCATCGTGATGGAATACGTGCCCGGCACCGACCTGAGTTCGCTGTTCAAACAGAAGGGCCGTTACTCCCTAGAGGAAGGCGTGCCGCTGATCATTCAGGCGTGCAAGGGACTGGGCTACGCCCACCGCGCCGGCCTGGTGCATTGCGACATCAAACCGCACAATTTCCTGGTCACTCCCGACAAGCGGCTCAAGGTCACCGACTTCGGCATCGCCCGCGCCCTGGCGTCTATCCATTCTGACGAGGCAGCCGAGGTGGTGTGGGGTTCGCCGCAATATTTTTCGCCGGAGCAAGCCGCCGGGAACGCGCCCTCCCCCGCCTCGGATGTGTATTCCCTGGGGGTGATCTTGTACCAAATGTTCACCGGCAAACTTCCTTTTGATTCAAAGACCGCGGCTGAATTGGCCAAGGACCACCAATTCAAAGCCGTGCAACCGCCGGTCGAACTAAACCTAAAGATCCCTGCCGCGCTCAATGAGATCATGCTGAAGGTGCTCTCCAAAGAGCCTTCCGCCCGTTATCGCACCGCCGACCAGCTCGGCCGGGTGCTGCTCACATTCACCGCCTCGGCGGCGGCGGCGCAAGTGGAGGCTTACAGCAAGCCGGCGGACAAACGCCGCATGGGCCCGCAGGCGGCCGGGGGCGCCAGCGCCCGGGTTGCGCCGCAGACCGACTGGACCTCGGTGGGGCTGGGGCTGCTGGCGTCGCTGCTGGTGGGCGGCCTGCTACCATTCTGGATGTGGGTGTACCTAGTCTTCAATCCGCCGATACGCTGACCCCGAGCTAATTGCAAGTTTCAAGTTACCGTTGCAAGTTACAGGTTGTAACCGCATACACACACCGCCCTCGATACAACTTGACAGAGTTCTCATCTATACCCTACCTTTTGTTAAGTTGTCATATTTAAGTTGTCATGTCGAGACACAGCCATAGGTGATTATGTACTTGGCAAACGCAACGGCAAACTAACTATGTTTTATGCAGTTTTCTACCCACTCCTTTAGAGCGGTTTGGTACTTTTTTGTCATGTCTTCTAGGTTTACTTGAGCCCTTTCGTCAAACACGATGGTATAAAAATCTCCCTTGATTTTCATGCCCGCCGCCTGCTTTGTGGCTAACTCGTAGTTAACTGTTGCCTCAATCAAATCGCGTTCAAGCCTTTTGCAATTGGTTTCGTTCACTTGTCCACCTTTTCTAGTTGATTGGATACCCCCCCCATTGTGGACTTTTTTGGCTTGCCTAGCAAGCCCCGCGAGGCGCGTCCAAGGGAAGTTGGCCCTAAGGGCCTCTTTGGTTGCTGAACCACTCGGTTTCCTTCTTGCGCTGTTTCTTCTCCTCGTCGCTTAGCATGCCCTCTAAATGGGAGTCGGCGATCCGATTTACAATCAAAAGGATTACAAACCAAACAGCCAGTATTGCGCCCGCAAACTTAATGATGGTAAGTATTAGTGCCCCCAACATATAGACCCAGAGAAACGTCCCCCAGCTCGACCAAAACTCAGCCTGTTTTCTGTTCATTTACGCCTCCCGATAGACTGTTTATATTATCGCACGAGTAAGAGAGTATACGTATAGTCGCGTCCAAGTGGGGAATTACGGGAGTACAAAGTAGGTGCTAGAATGTAAATCCTGCACGTAGTTCAACTGGATAGAACATCGCTTTGGCTAACTAGCTGAAGCCTTGTTCGGAGCAGATTCAACCTTTAAGATCAAATATAAGGTGCCAAGGACGCCAAACGCAAAGGCGACTAAGAAGTTCACTTGGGGCGAGATCACCCATAGAAAGGCACCGCCAAAAGCCGCAAGCGAAACGATCAAATCCCGAGCCAGATAATAAACGCCGAACATGCTGGCCTTCTTTCCAGGTGGAGATAATTCCATAATTAAGGCCTTGCGGGTGGGTTCCCCAAATTCCTTGAGGCCGCGCACGAAAAAGGCGACCGCCAACCAAACAAAAGAGTTTGCCATTAGCAAGAACAGGGGAAACAAAGAAAAGAAGACAAACGTCATTACTACAAAGGGTTTCTTGTTGGATTTATCCGCCAAATATGCCACGGGAATATAGACCAGCATGGCCGTGACCATTTCAATTACCCTAAGAAACCCGAATTGTACGGCTGTGATGCCGAGGTTTTTTATAGCCCAGACCACCACGAACGCATAAGGGATCTGCTCGCAGAACCTGATCAGGATATCCGACACCAGCAGGCTACGCAGACGGGCGGGCATCAGCCGAAACTGACGCAGTGGGTTTCGCTCGACAACTAACGGAGCAGTTTTTCTATCCTCGAGCATCACTTGCTGAAGGATCAATGAAACCAAACAAAGAAAAATAGCCACAAAGAATGAAAGCCGTATGCCTTCATATTCCCCGTAGGTCGAGATCAGGATTCCGCCGGCGATCGGCCCCAAAGCCATGGGGACGCGGCGGAAAAAGGAATGCAACGAAATACCCATCGTGTGTTTATTAGCCGGCAAGACTTCAGAAACCAGACCGACCGCGGCGGGCAGCGAAATAGCTGACCAGGAGATAAATAGGACTGCCCCCACCAGAGCGGCCTGCCAGATCGGAAAGATCAATACGATGGCATAACCTGTAATTGCCAGCAAATTAAAAATAAGCAACGCGCGTTTGTAGCCTATGCGGTCACTTAGATAGCCTCCGGGAAATGAGTACAGGGCGCTAAGCAAATTGTCCAGACCGCTCAACAGACCGATTGAAATTGCATTGCCACCCACCGCAAGCAAATAAATAGGTAGGAACTGCTCGGCCATTTTCTCCCCCATTTCGACCAAGACAACCATTCCCAGCAGGCCTACCATGCCTTTGCGCAGGCCAAAAAAATCTATCAGGGCTGTCGTTCGTGGGGGTCGCAAGGTGTGCCTTGTAAGGGAGGAATGGGCCGGAATGAGCGGTGATTATAAGGTTTTCTGCTCCCTCAATACCCTAAGTTATAATCGGCCAATGGCTGCCCAGCCATTAATCGCTCCATCCATCCTCAGCGCCGATTTCGCCCGCCTGGGCCAGCAGATCGCCGAGGCCGAACAGGCCGGCGCGGACTGGATCCATATCGACGTGATGGACGGGCACTTCGTGCCGCCCATCACCATGGGGCAAGTAGTGGTGGAAGCCTGCCGAAAGCTGACCGAACTCCCTCTCGACGTGCATCTCATGGTCGAAAATCCCGATGCAATGCTGCAATCTTTCGCTGAATCCGGCGCTGACCACATTCACGTACATATAGAAGCAAGCCCGAATATTGAGAGGAGCCTGAAAGCTATCCAAAAACTAGGCTGCAAAGCCGGTGTGGCATTGAATCCGGCCACCCCGGCCTCGGCCATTCAGTCAGTGTTGCCTATCGCCGATCTGGTGCTGGCCATGACAGTCAACCCGGGCTATGCAGGCCAGGGTTTCATCCGCGAGGTGCTTCCTAAGGTTAACCAACTGCGCGCCGCTATCGCCGAAGCCGGCTCCCACGCACTGATCGAAATTGACGGCGGCGTGGACGCCGAAACCTTGCCGGCCGCGCTTGAAGCCGGCGGCCAGATCTTTGTGGCTGCTAGCGCGGTGTACAAGCACCCGCAAGGAATTGCCGCCGGCATGCAGGCCTTGCGCAGCGCGTCTTTGCAGGCCATCAAGCGATAATTCTTGACATGAACACGGCCGACTTCACCCCGCACGGATCGATCCTCATCTCCCCGCGGGCGATCGCCACCATTGCCTATCAAGCTGCGGTGGAATCCTATGGTGTGGTTGGCCTGGCCTCCAAAAACCTATTCGATGGGTTTGCTAACCTGATCGTTAAGGACCCCATCCATGGGATCGAAGTCCATTACGAAGGGGATGCTATCATTATCGACATTCACATCGTGGTCGAATACGGCACTAAGATCAAGAGCGTGGCAGACAGCGTAGCCAACACGGTTCGCTTTCACGTGGAGAAGGCCTTGGGCCTTCCCATCCGGGAAGTGAACGTGCAGGTTCAAGGACTGAGGGTCAGTGGCGAAGAAAAGTAGTGCAAAATCCAGTTCGTCAGGTAAACCTATGAGCGTTGACAATCCTCCGGTACGCACTAAACGCATCTTTGTTTTGCAACAACTCCCCGTGAACGGAAAAGCGGTCAAGCGGCTGGCCAATGCCGCCTATGCCTGGTTGGAAGCCAACAAGCAGACGGTCAACGCGATGAACGTCTTCCCTGTGCCGGATGGTGATACCGGCACCAACATGGCGCTCACGATGAAATCGGCGCTCGAAGAGATCAAGAACGTGCCGGAAGACAAGGCCGACGAGATGCTGAACGCGCTGGCCAAGGGTGCCCTGATGGGGGCACGCGGCAATTCCGGGGTCATTCTTTCGCAGATCTGGCGCGGCTTCGCCCGTTCCGTCGAGGGTAAGCGCACGTTGACATCGCAGGACCTGGCCGCCGCCTTTGCCTCCGCCCGGGACACGGCCTACAAGGGAGTCGGGCGCCCGGTAGAGGGCACTATCCTCACTGTGGCCAAAGACATGGCCGCCGCTGCCGAAGAGGCGGTTAAGGCTGGCGCCGACCCGATCACCCTGCTGCGGAAAGTGTTGCAAGGCGCCAAGGACTCTGTCACTCGCACCCCAGAACTGATGCCGATCCTTAAGCAAGCCGGGGTGGTGGATTCAGGCGGCAAGGGACTCAGCTACCTCCTGGAAGGCATGCTGCGCTGGGTGGAAGGCCACCAGCTCAAGATAGCCGAGACGCTGGCCCTGCCGATCAGCGCGATGAAATTGGAAGGCACCCTGGAAGCCGTTGAAGAAGGGCAGGATTACGAGATCGTGATCGACTTTCGCCCCGACAAGGCTTTAGACCTGCAGCATTTCTATGATGAATTGGAAAAGATGGGCACCTCGATCCAGGTCGGTGAAGGCGAGGGCATGTACCGCATGCATATCCATGTTCCGGTGGACAAACGGCAGGAGCCCATTGATTACGTGGAAACATTGGGCACCTGGACGAACATCAAGATGGAAAACTTAATGGCCCAGATGGATGAGATCAGCGCCAAAGCCGGCCAGGGACCGCTCAAATTTGCTCCGGTTGAACAAGGCCAGATCGCGGTGGTGGCGGTGGCCCCCGGCCGCGGCATCGCCCGCCATTTCGCCGAATTAGGCGCGGCGGCCATTGTGGAGGGCGGGCAAACCATGAACCCCAGCACGGCGGACCTGCTGAAGGCTTTCGAGGACTTGCCCACGGATAAGGTCATCATCCTGCCCAACAACAAGAACATTATTCCAGCCGCCAAATCAGCGGCCGAGTTAACCGGGAAAAAGGCCATGGTGATTTCCAGCAAGAGCATCCCGCAAGGTCTGGCCGCTCTGCTGCGCCATAATCCCAAGGGCGATCTTGAAACCATAGCTAAGGAGATGGAGGAAGCCATCTCCCAAGTGCAAAGCGGTGAAATCACCACGGCCAGCCGCGACGTTGAATTGGATGGCGTCAAGGTCAAGATCGGACAGATCATTGGCTTGCACAATGGAAAACTGGCGATCTCCTCCGAAGACCTGGAAACAAGCTGTGTGGAACTATTGAAAAAGATGGGCGCCGACCAGGCTGAGATCATCACCATGTTTTTCGGTGAAGATCTGCGCCAGGCGGAGACAGAGTCCATCGCGGCTGCCATTCGCAAAGCGTTCAAGAAACTAGAAGTGGAAGTGTACGAAGGCGGGCAGCCCCACTACCAATTCATCTTCTCGGTCGAATAACGCGCATGCCTTCTGTTTGCATCGTAAGCGACAGCACCGCGCTGTTCCCCAATCCTGTGTTCCCAGGGCGCGCCCGCGTCCATTTGCTGCCGGAAAGTTGGCAGAACGGAGCCAGCGCGCAGCCCGACCGGATCAAAGCGGCGGATTTCCCTGAATCTCTGCAAGGCAACCCGGCCCCGCTCCTCGCCACGCCCAGCGCCGCCGAGTTCGAAAAGTTCTTTAAACAACTGGGCGCCCACTATGGCGGGGTCTTGGCGATCTTGCATGCCTCGCGCTTCAGCAACGCCAACCTGGCGGCGCAAACGGCCGCGGCGGCCTTGCATGGCATCGTGCCGGTGCGCGTCGTGGACAGCGCCACGGTCTCATTGGGCCTCGGTTTCATTGTGCAAGCCGCCGCCGAAGCTGCAGAGGGCGGCATGGGCTTGGGGGACCTGGACCTGTTTGCACGCAGCCTGGTCCCCAAGATCTATGGGCTGCTGTGCATCCCGGGCCTGACCTATTTGCAACGCGGCGGCCACGTCAACCCGTCCCAGGCGGTAGTGGGGGAATATCTGCGCATCACCCAGGTATACACCTTGGAGGAGGGAGAGCTGGTGCCCACGCAAAAAGCGCGCAACCCGCGCCATTTGGTGGATATCCTCTTCGAGTTCTTGTCCGAATTCATCGACTTGAAGCACGTAGCCTTGATGCAGGGCTCCCCGGCCTTTGAGCAGGAGACGCGCGCCTTGCGCGAACGCCTGCACGAGGAGGGAAGCGAAGTACCTATCAGCGAGCAGATCATCAATGCGCCCTTCGCCAGCTTTATCGGGCCGCACAGCCTGGGCGTGTTCGCGTTGGAAAGGTAAAAGCCCCTCATAGGGTAGGCTTAGAAACCCAAGAGGACAGGTTTCTAAACCTGTCCCTACTCCGATCGGTTGATAAAATACCCAAATGAAGCCTTCCATCCTCAAGCTGAAGAAGTTCTTCCGGCTTGAAGCGGAGCGCAAATATGACAACCGCTCAGTCTTTGGCGGCCTGTACAAGGGCCTGCAAAGCTGGGAAGCCGAGGCGCGCGCCGAGGGCTTGGGCGAAGATCTGATCCTGGCTATTGGCGCGCGCTTGCGCGGCTACGAAAACCAGACGCCCGTCGAGCGCCAAAGGACACTGATCGAGCTTTGGCGCCGCATCGAAGGCGAGGTGGGCGATCTCGCCCAAAACGGCAAGCCTGCCCCACCCCAGAAGCCAGCCGCCAAACAGCCAAGTCCGGCTAAATCGCAGCCAGCGAAACCTGCGGCGAAAGCCGCGACCAAAGCTGCCGGTAAAACCCCGGCTAAAGCGGAGCCCAAACCCAAAAGGCGGAAAGCTTCCCCGCCGCGGCCGCGGGCCGAAGGCGGCCCGACTGCCCTGGACGCGCCCACGACCGTGCTTTACGGCGTGGGCAGCGTGAACGCCAAGCGCTTGGAAAACCTGGGCATCAACACGCTGGGCGACATGCTCTATCATTTTCCGCGCCGCTACGAAGATTACAGCCAGCTGACTCCCATCTCCTCCTTGCTATACGGGCGGCCGGTAACCATTGCCGGCACGATCAAGGCAATCACCAACCGGCCGGTGAAAAGCAAGCGCAGCATCACCGAGGTCATTGTGGACGATGGCAGCGGGGCGCTGCGCGTCACCTGGTTCAACCAACCCTGGATGACGCGCAACCTGCATGTGGACGACGAGGTGGTGCTGGCCGGGCAAGTGGAGCAGTTCCAGGGCCGCCTGACGCTCAGCAACCCTGAGTGGGACCTGCTGGATAAAGAGCAGTTGCACACCAGCCGCATCGTGCCGGTTTACCCGCTGGCCGCTGACCTGGGCCAGCGCTGGCTGCGCGGCCTGATGAAGCGCGTGGTTAGCTATTGGGCGCCGCGGGTTCCCGACCCACTGCCGCAGGCGCTGGTCTCCTCCGCGCAGGTCGTGCCGCTGGCTGAAGCCTTATTGCAAGCCCACTTCCCCGAATCGATGGAGAAGTTGCAAGCGGCCCGCCAGCGCCTGGCCTTTGAAGAGCTGCTGCTGATGCAGCTGGCGGTGCTGATGCAAAAGCAGCTGTGGCAGGGCAAGGCGGCCCGCCGCTTCGACGCGCCGGAAGCCTGGCTGCAAGACCAAATCGCCCGGCTGCCCTTCGCGCTGACCGGGGCGCAGCAGACCGCACTGGCGGATTTGCTGCGGGATATGGATTCCGGGCGGCCGATGAACCGGCTGCTGCAAGGCGATGTGGGTTCCGGCAAGACAGTAGTGGCCGCCATATGCATGGCGGCGGTGGCGCGCCAGGGCGCCCAGGCGGCGATCATGGCGCCCACCAGCATTCTGGCAGAGCAGCATTACGTCACGCTGAGCAAGCTGCTGGTCGGCGAAGCCGGCTTGCAGGCTGGCGAATTGCGGCTCATTGTGGGCAGCACGCCCGAGGCTGAAAAAGAAGAGATTCGCCAGGGCTTACACGAGGGCAGCATCAAAGTTGTGGTAGGCACCCACACGTTGATCGAAGACCCGATCCTATTCGCCGAGCTGGAGATGGTGGTGATCGACGAGCAGCACCGTTTCGGCGTGGGGCAGCGGGCCGCGCTGCGCAGCAAAGGGACCAATCCTCATTTGCTGGTGATGACCGCCACGCCCATCCCACGTTCGTTGGCGCTCACACTGTATGGTGACCTGGACCTCAGCGTGATCGGCGAGTTGCCGCCTGGCCGCCGCCCGGTAACCACGCAGCTCATGCTGCCGCGGGAGCGGCAGCGCGCTTACCAGCTAGTCCGCAACGAAATAGAGGCCGGGCGGCAAGCTTTTATCATTTATCCGCTCATCGACAGCGACGAGGATGAGGAGGGCGAAAACAGCCAACGCAAAGCCGCCGTCGAGGAAGAAAAACGCCTGAAGAAAGAAGTCTTCCCCGATCTCAAACTAAAACTGCTGCATGGCCGCATGCCCGCCGAGGATAAGGAAAAGGCCATGGCGGCATTCCGGGATGGCAAGGCCCAGGTGCTGGTCTCCACCACGGTGATTGAAGTGGGTGTGGACATCCCCAATGCCTCGGTGATGCTCATCGAGGGCGCCAACCACTTCGGGTTGGCGCAGCTGCACCAGCTGCGCGGCCGGGTGGGCCGCGGGGCAGACCAATCCTATTGCATCCTGATCCCCGATAGCGACGAGGCCGCCGAAAACGAGCGCCTGCAGGCCTTGCTGGAAAGCAACGACGGCTTTATGCTTGCTGAAAAGGACCTGCAGCAGCGCGGCCCCGGCCAGTTCATCGGCAGGCAGCAGTCCGGCTTCCTGGATTTCCGCCTGGCCTCGCTGAGCGACGGGCGGCTGATCGATAAAGCCCGCCGCCATGCCGAGGAGCTGCTGGCCGGCGACCCCGCCCTGAGCAAGCCCGAACACCAGCCACTAGCCGCCGCGCTCAAGATCTACCTCAGCGACGGCAAGGGAGACCCTAGCTAATGATGCGAGCCCTGTTCCCCGCAACGTTCGACCCGATCCACAACGGCCATATCGACATCGCCGAGCGCGCCGCCCTGCTATTCGACGAGGTTGTGGTGGGCGTATACGAAACCCCACTGAAATCCCTGCTCTTGCCCACTAAAACCCGCCTGGCGTTGGTGCAGGAGACCTTCAAGAAGCAGGCGAAGGTCAAAGTGATGCTTTACCATGGGCTCACCGTGGACTTCGCTCGCAAAGTCGGCGCGCAGGTGATTGTGCGTGGGCTGCGCGTGCTTTCGGACTTCGAGTATGAATTCCGCATGGCCCTGGCCAACCGCCAAATGGCGCCGGATATCGAAACGGTGTCGCTCATTACCAGCAAAGAGCATTCCTTCCTGTCGTCGACGACCGTGCGGGAGATCGCTTCGCTGGGCGGCAACGTGGGCGGCATGGTGCCGGCGCACGTCAACAAGGCCCTGGCGGAGCGCTTCGCTGAGATCAAAAGGAACGGCGAAGCCGAGTACATGGCAAGTCCCCCCAGGGATTAACCTGCTCTATTCCAGCCTTGCAACTTGCCGACTCAACCGAGTTGACGCACAAACTATTTGCGTATAAGCTTGGGAACTAACCTTGGCTCACAACTTGCACCCGTAACCCATATGGACATTCTCCAATTAGTCGACCACTTGGAAGAGCTCTTTAACAAGAGCCGTCCCATCCCGCTTACCAATAACGTGATCGTGGATGAGGACAAAATGCTGGACCTCATCGACCAGATGCGGGTGGCCATTCCCGACGAGGTCAAGAAGGCCCAAAAACTGATCGCCGAGCGTGACCGCACGTTGGCGCAAGCCACCGAGGAAGCCCAGCGCACCTTGCAGCTGGCCAAAGAGAAGAGCCAGGGGCTGGTGGAACGTGATTCCATCGTCGCCTCGGCGGAAGACCGCGCCAAGCAGATCATCCACCAGGCTGAGCTGGACGGCGAGGCTACCCGCCAGCAAGCCGATGACTACGTCATCGAAGTGCTGACCAACCTGGAAATGGAACTGGAACGCGTGCTGAACCAGGTACGTAACGGCATCCGGGCTGTGATCCAGCAACAGGAAGACAAGAAATCCGGCCAGCCCGCCGAGGCGAAATCTCCAGAATAAGCTTAGTAGTGCTGCCTTACGACGAATCTCTATAAATATTTTCGATCCCCGCTAACTGGCACAATAATTCAAAAAATAAACTAGCTGAGCCTTTGCCTAGACTTGCAGCATTAGGTATTTCGGAAGACAGCGCAGTAAGGATTCTTCGGCTCGCGAATCCTTCGACTTCGCTCAGGATGGCGGCTGCCTCAGAATGACACTAAGAGTATCCTCCCTACAATCCCCGCTCTGGCTTTGTAAACGTCCGTTCGATAATCCAATCGTTGATGCCAGGGAAAGCGGCGGCGAATAAAACGCCGACGCGAGAGATGCCCGGCAATATGCGCGCCCGCACGGGCTTCCTGGCGGCGGCCAATACGGCGCGCCCCACATCATCGGCGGTGAGCAGCAGCGCCTTGGGAGTCTTTATTTTGGTCTTGCGTTCAGCCTGCATATGTTGCCCAAATTCAGTGGACACGCCCCCGGGATAGATGACGGACACGTTGATACCCCACACGCCCACTTCGCGGCGCAGCGCGTCGCTGAAGCCGCGCACGCCAAATTTCGTGGCGGCGTATACCGTGTAGGTGGGCGTGGCCACGAAGCCGGCCAGTGAGCACATGTTGATGATATGCCCGGCCTTGCGCCCGATCATGTGGGGCAGCACGGCCCGCGAGGCCAGGATCACACTGGTCAGGTTTACCTGGATCTGGGCGGCGATATCTTTTTCAGGATCCATCTCCTCAAGCCACTTGGTGCGCCCGAAGCCGGCATTGTTAAAAAGAATGTCGATCTGGCTGTAGGCTGACAGGGTTTGTTCCACCAAGCCTTGCAAGGCGGCCGCTGAGCTGACATCGGTTTCCACGGCCAACGCGGCGCCGCCCTGGCTTTCAATTTCGGACTTGAGCGCTTCCAAGCGGTCCAGCCGCCGGGCGGCCAGCACCACGCGGTAGCCAGAGCTGCCAAAGACGCGGGCGGTGGCCTCGCCGATGCCGGAGGAGGCGCCGGTAATTACGATGACGGGTTTTTTGTCGTCAGCCATGGTTCACCTAGGGGACTAACATGACTGGAATGCTGCTCACGTGCAAGAGCCCGCCATCGCGGGCCGAGGCCGCAAAGACGATGATACGGGCGTGGGTTGGCGCGCTGACGCTGTAGGTAAGTTCGCCGCTAAAGGGGCCGGGCTGGCCCATGTTAGGCGCGTCGATCAGCGCGTTTCCGGCGGCCAGGACATTGTCCTCGGTGCCGCACAACTCATGGGGAGCGCCGCTGCCGCCCTCGCCGCACAGCATCAAACCCAGGTTCGACTCGAAGGTGCCATATGAATAACCGCTGACGGTCAGGGTGCCACCGCTGAGTTCATCGTTGGCGGCTGGAAACTGGATCTGGATGCTCTCGAAATGAAATGCGGCAGGGACGATCGCCTCGGCACCACTAGGGCGCAAGGTTACTTCCTCACTGGCCAAATGCACCACGCCGCCATCCATAGCGCTGGTCTCGTAGACTGAAACGCGGCCGGGCTGCTCGGAGGCGACGGTGAAGGAGACTTCGGTGTTGAAGTTACCGGGGCTGCCGGCGGGCGAGTCCAGGGTAGTGGAGGTTAGGCCGACTACTGCGCCGAACTGGTCGTAAACGGCTACCACCAGGTTTTGCTCAAAGGTGGGCCGCGATTGGCCTTGGACCGTGACCGGCGACGTGATCGCCGAGCCAGCGCCGGGCAAGGAGATCAGGATGGCTTCCAGGGTACCGTCCACCGGACCTTCGGTGGCGGTGGCCGTAGGTTCAGAGGTGACGACGATGACGTACGGGGTTTGGGTGGGCGCTGCGATGGTCGGGGGCAATGGGGAGCTTGTGAGGGTTGGTATAGGCGTTGCCGCTGGCGAGCAAGCTTGCAGCAAAAGGGCAAAAAGCACGGCGAAAGCGTAGGTTTTATTCATAGAGCAATTATCACATTTATTGGGAAAAAGGCCAATTAATATGATCGTAGAGGCAAAGATGTTCCGATCTGAGCAGGAAAGAAGATATTACTAGAGGCGTGGACAGGTGACAGCGCTCCATATTGTTATTCCGGGAAACACACAGGGGGGCCGACCCAACTTGACAAGGTTCCACCAACCTGAAAATGAAGAAAAAATGGCCATTCATCGGAAGTGACGTCAAGCGGCTTGACAAGGTTTAGCCTTAGCTGGTTCAGTCAAAACATAACATTTATCAGACATGGTACCCCTTGAGAAAAATAGAAAAAGCGGACAGGTCTATAGACCTGTCCCTACATAGCATGAAAGGCGCGGTTAGAGGCAAATTGAGGCCGATTGTCAAGCAAGATTCGGATAGCTCTTCGCTGCGCTCAGAGTGACACCGAGGTGTGGACGGAGGCTCAGGTGACATAGAGGTGAAAGCGGCGGCTCGACGACGTAGGGGATTGGGTTCCATGCAGCCCCACTCCATTAGAACGTTTTTGACAAATAAGCCTCTCTGACCTCTTCCACAAGAAACACCGATCCCGCTACCAGTACTAATCCGCCCTCATCCGCCAACGCCAGGGCACGCTGCAAGGCAGCGGCCGGGGCGGGCTGCGCTTCGGCGGCCTGGCCCAGGGCGGCCAGGCGGCGCTGCAATTCGGCTGCGGGCATGGCGCGCGGATGGGCGGATTGGGTAGCGATCACCAAGCCGAGTCGCGGGCGCAATGGGTCTATGATCCCGGCCAAGTCTTTGTCGGCGGAGACGCCGAGCACCAGGGTCGCTGGAGTTTCAGGGAAATAATCATCCAGGGCGCGGCGCAAGGCGCGGGCTGCGTGGGGCGAATGAGCCGCGTCGAGCAACAGGGCGGGTTTCGTTTGCAAGACCTCGAAGCGGCCCGGCCAGCGGGCGGCCGCAAAGCCGCGGCGAATAGCGTCGCCATCCAAAGCCAGCCCATGACGTTTAGCAACTTGCAGCGCGGCGTAGGCGGTGGCTCCGTTCACGACTTGATGAGCCCCTAAGAGGGAAATACGCAAGGCCGTTTTTTGAGCCGGCTGCGACGCGGGCCAAATTTGAAAATCCTGCCCGGAAAGATCAAAATCCCCGGCTTCAAACAAAAAGTCCTCGCCAACTTCAATTATGTGAGTTTTGGCTTTAGCGGTTTTTTTTATAACTTCGCGCACCTCTGGTGGCTGGGGCGCCAGGACGAGAGGGACGCCGGGCTTGATGATGCCGGCCTTCTCGGCGGCGATCTCAGGTAGGCTGTTGCCCAGGATGGAGGTGTGGTCATAATCAATCGGGGTGATCACCGAGACCAGGGGAGTCAGTACGTTGGTGGCATCCAGGCGGCCGCCCAAACCGACTTCGATGACGGCCGCTTGCACCTTTGCGCGGGCAAAATGCAGGAAGGCCAGAGCGGTCACGACTTCAAATTGGGTCCAGTCCGAGCGGGGTTCCAAGTGCGGGCGCAAGCTTTCGAAGGTGGTTTCAAGCTCGCTTTGCGCCACTACCTTGCCATCGATCGAGATGCCCTGCAGCGGGCCGCGCAAGTGTGGCGAGGTGAACAACCCCGCGCGCAAGCCAGCGGCCTGCAGAGCCGAAGCGCATAGGGCGCTGACCGAGCCCTTGCCGTTGGTGCCGGCCACATGGATGCTGGGGTATTGCTGCTGGGGATGGCCCAGAGCCGCCGTCAACCAAGTGATATTTTCCAGAGTGAACGCGGCGGCGCTCATGGAGCCTTGCGGCCGAGCGCCGAGATCAGGAAAGGAATTCAAAGTTGCCAGCATGGGGCAGAATTGTACTTTGCTAGCCAATAACAATTGACTTGAGAAAGGATTTTCGGTTAACCGCTACATATGGTGGAATTTTTAAGGTAAGGCATGCAGGTTGTGAGTTATGATGGCGAGGCGAGCGACAAGGTCGCTCAAAAGACCCCAACCTAAGAAGAAGGAGAAATCGTATGAAGAATCGGTTAGTCCTACTTTTCAGCTTGATGGCGGTTGCTGCAATCCTGTTGGCCGCATGCGGCCCAGCGGCAGTAGCCACCACCGAGGCGCCCGCCCCTACGGAGGCCCCGCCCGAGCCCACCGCCGAACCCACCGTCACGGACATCGGCACCGAGGCGCACCCGATCAAGGTTTTGTTCGTTCCCTCGGTCGACACCACCGTTATCGTGACCGGCGGCGAAGTGCTGGCCGCGGCGCTCAACGAAGCCACCGGCTTATTCTTTGAAGTTTCTGTCCCCACCTCCTACGCCGCCACCATCGAAGAGACCTGCGCCTCGCCCGAGGACACCATGGCATTCATCCCCGCCCTCGGTTACGTGCTGGCCAATGACCTGTGCGGTGTAGACGTGGCCTTCAAGGCCGTACGCTTTGGCTTCCCGGTTTACTGGGCCCAATTCCTGGTGCCGCGCGACAGCGAAGTCCAAACACTGGAAGATCTGGCAGCAATAGAAGATCTAACCTGGGGGTATGGAAGCGTGACTTCTACTTCCGGTTACCTCTTCCCACAGATCACCCTCAATAGCCTAGGCATTACCCCGGCCGAAGCTGTTGAAACCGGCGGGCACAACCAGTCGGCTCTGGCGGTGTACAACGGCGAAGTGGATTTTGGCACCACGTTCTACAGTGTTCCTCTCACGCCCGAAGGTGAACCTGCGTGGACGTATGATGAATATCTGGCTGGCGACGTTACCCCGGATATGTATGATGTTCCGGAAGAGGTGATCGCTAACTGCGCCCCGAGCGATGATGGCGAGGCCTTGCTTTGTGATGGCTGGCAAGTCCTGGACGCCCGCGCCAATATCCGCACCGAGGCCCCAGATGTAATGCAGCAAGTTCGCCTCCTCGACTTGACTGACGCAATCCCGAACGATACCCTGTCCTTCGGGCCTGAGTTCCCGGCTGAGCTGCGCGCTCAGATCGAAGCGGCTTTGCTGGCCTTCGCTGAGACTCCCGCATGGGATGAATCGATCGGCCACCCAGACTTCTATGGCTGGTCCGGCATCTACCCAGCCACGGATGCTGACTACGACATCATCCGGGATCTGCTTGCCGTCACCGGCCAGACCCTGGACGACTTCCGCTAAATCGGTAGACGCCTAAACAAAAGGGGCAGGGTTAACACCCTGCCCCTTTTTGTTACCAAGTTGACGAACCAGCGAGCGCACCGTTCCTAAAATTGCACTTATTATTTATAATCATCTTTCCAAAGCGCGGAGTTGACCCCGGCAGGCCCACCAGCGACCAGGAGCCAGCATGCTGCAGATCCGAAACCTCACAAAAATTTATGACAGCGGGGTAACCGCGCTGGATAATGTGAGCTTTGATATCCCCGACGGATATTTTATGGCCGTCATCGGGCTGAGCGGCTCTGGCAAATCCACACTGCTGCGCTGCATCAACCGGCTGATCGAGCCCACCAGCGGGCAGATCATCTGGGACGGCGTGGATCTGGTGAGCCTCTCGCCGGAGGAAATGCGCCGCATGCGGCGCAAGATCGGCATGGTGTTTCAGCATTTCAACCTGGTGAACCGTTCCCGGGTGATCACCAACGTGCTGGCCGGGAGGCTGGGGTATATCAATCCGGCGTTCAGCCTGATCAATCACTTTCCTAAAGAAGATATCGCAAAAGCCATCCGCCAACTGGAACGGGTGGGCATCGCCGATAAAGCGCGGGTGCGCGCCGACGAACTTTCCGGCGGGCAGCAGCAGCGGGTGGGCATCGCCCGCGCCCTGATGCAGGACCCCAGCATCATCCTGGCGGATGAGCCCGTGGCCAGCCTGGATCCTGTGCTGGCGCACAGCATCATGAAATACCTGGAGATCATCAATAAAGAAGACAAGGTGACGGTGATCTGCTCGCTCCACTTTCTCGACCTGGTCCACCGCTATGCAGGACACGTGGTGGCGCTAAACCAGGGCAAGCTGGTTTTTGAAGGACATCCCAAAAAAATAGATGACAGCAAATTCAAAGAGATCTATGGGCAAGAGGCCGAGCGGGTAGGTTAAGGCCATGCAAAAGAAAAAAGCCAACATTTGGAGATCGCTCGGCCTCGGCCTGACCGTTTTTCTGGTCATCATCATCTACGCCTACGGGACGGAAGTCACCCAGGTGAACCTGGGCGAGCTGCGCGAAGAACGCCGCCAGGAAAGCCTGGTGCGCGTGATCCGCTTATTGGCCCGCCCCGATATCATCGCTTACGACCAGGAGGAGATCACGATCAACGCCCCCATCCTGGTGCCCTGCCCGGAAGGCAACCTGCCGGAGGTCGAGCCGGCGCCCGAAGAAGGTCCGCGCCTGGTGATTTCCCCGGGCTGCGCGGCCCCCGGGGAAACCGTGGCTGTGGAGGGCTTCAATTTCCTGCCTAACGCGGAGGGCCCGCTGCGCTTTGTGCCAGGCAACGACCCCAACAACAACGTGTCGCTGGGGCGCGACTTCATCACCACAGACGCGAGCGGCCATTTCGCGGCTGATTTCGTAATAGCGGAGCGCGAGAGCGACCAAGTCCAATTCATTCGCGTGATCGTGCGGCGCAGCATCGGGGCGCCACATTTCACCCAGACGGCCCACGATACCTGGGACAAGATCATCGAGACCATTTTCCTGGCGCTGCTAGCGACCACTATCGGCACGGTCCTGGCGGTGCCGCTGAGTTTCATTGCTGCCCGCAACCTAATGAAAACTATGCGCAGCCCGCTGGCGGCTGTGTCCCTGACCGCGTTAGGCTGGTTGGTCGGTATTGGGCTGGCTTACCAGCTGGCAAATTGGCTGGGAGCTTTTAGTGAGCCATATGTCGAGTCCACGTTAATTGCGGGACTTAGTGTTTTCATCCTTCCAGTGGTCGGCCTTTTTGTCTTCCGCTGGGCTGTGCCGGCTGAAGTAATCGAGCTGCCTAAACTTGAAGTACGCATCGCGCGGCAATTGGCTTTGCTCGGCCTGGTCGTGTTGACGCTGTATTGGCTTTACGCGTTGGCTGGGTTAATGACTTCGTTGGGCACCCAATTGAGCGACGTGCTCGGTATCTTCGCTTTCATGGGCAGCTTCCTGTTCCACGGCGGCGATATCTTAAGAACGCTGATCCCATTCATTGCCGCGTTCATCGGCGGGGCGGCCATGGGCTCCCTGCTTGGCCGCCTGGGGCAACTGGCCGCCGAGCGGCTGTCCGCGCAAACCGTGCGCATTATGAACATTGCGATCACCGCGCTGACTGGCGCTACTTTTTTCGTGGTGTTCGGGTGGATCATTGATTGGCTATACGAGATTGGCAACCCCGCTCTCACCTTCTGGGGTCTGGCCGCGTTGGGCGCGGCACTAGGCGCATTTGCCGCCCTGCGCACGAAACCTAAAGATACGCTGCCTATCGGCATCGTGATCTATTACGTCACGCGCACTTTCCTCAATGCCTTGCGCTCCGTGGAAGCCTTGGTCATGGCGATCGTGTTCGTGATCGCGGTGGGTATCGGCCCCTTCGCCGGCATGCTGGCGCTAGGGCTGCACACCATCGTGAGCCTGGCCAAGCTATATTCGGAGCAAGTGGAGAGCATCGCCGCGGGGCCGATGGAAGCTATCCAGGCGACGGGAGCCAACCGGTTGCAAACCATCGTATATGCGGTAGTGCCGCAGATCATCCCGCCTTACATCGCCTATACCCTGTATCGCTGGGATATCAACGTACGTATGTCGACCATTATCGGTTTTGTGGGCGGCGGCGGCATCGGCTTCCTGCTGCAGCAGAACATCAATCTGCTCAACTACCGGGCGGCCAGCACGCAGATGCTGGCCATTGCGGTGGTGGTGGCCACCCTGGACTATGTTAGTTCGGTGGTCCGCGAGCGGTATACCTAGCTTGACAAGCGGTCCCAATCCAACACCTAGCGGGGCTAGGATGCTAAAATGCCCCTCGCTCAACGAGGACGTTAGTTCATGACAACCCGCCAAGAAGCGCTCGACATCGTGCGCGAGCACGTGAAGAACGAAAGCCTGGTGCGGCACATGCTGGCTGTGGAGGCCGCCATGCGCCATTACGCCAGGCTGTTCGGCGAAGATGAAGAGGCTTGGGGAGTGGCAGGATTATTGCATGACTTCGATTGGGAGATCCACCCCACCCTGGAGCAGCATCCGCAAGCGGGAGCGGAGATCCTGCGCCAGCGAGGCGTGCCTGAGGAAACCATACAGGCCGTGCTGAGCCACGCGGAGCACAGCGGGGTGCCGCGGCTGACACGCATGCAGAAGGCGCTGTATGCCTGCGACGAGATCACGGGGCTGATCACCGCCGTGACCCTGGTGCGGCCTTCGAAAGCGATTGGCGACGTGAGCGTGAAATCGATCAAGAACAAGTGGAAGGACAAGGCCTTCGCCGCCGGGGCCAAGCGGGACGAGATGGAAGCGGCGGCCACGGAATTCGGCGTGGAGCTGTGGGAGCATGTAGGCAACGTGCTGGCGGCTATGCAGGCGCAGGCCACCGAACTGGGGCTGGAAGGGGTTCAAACATCTAGTTAGAGGGGGAGTTTTATGGGGGATTTAGGCACAAAACTTGCTACTTCACAAGGCATGACCTTCCTGCAAGGCAAGGGTATGTACCTCTGGATCATCAGCCGCGTCGAAGGGGGCAACCCAAACGCGATCGCCGATCTGGCGCGCCAGGCCGGCTTGAGCCATGTGCTCATCAAAGTCGCGGACGGCAGCCGGGCTTACAACGTGGACAAGGACACCAATTTCGACCACGTGCCCGCCCTGGTCAGCGCCCTGCGGATGCGCGGCGTGCAGCCCTGGGGCTGGCAATATATTTACGGGCGCGATCCATTTACTGAAGCGCGCATCGCCGTGCAACGGGTGAACCAATTCAACCTGAACGGCTTTGTGGTCAACGCCGAGGTGGAATTTAAAGAAAAAGGCAAAGACGTGATCGCCGGACGCTATATGGAAGAACTGCGCAAAGGCCTACCCAACACCCCGATCGCGTTTAGTTCCTATCGCTATCCGGTCTACCACCAGCCACTGCCTTTCGATACCTTCCTGGAATATTGCGACTTCAATATGCCCCAGGTCTATTGGGTGAAAAACTACAACCCCGCTGAGCAATTGTTGCGCTCGATACGCGAATACCAGGGCTTGCGCGTGTGGCGGCCGATCTTGCCGACCGGCTGCGCTTACCCCGAGGGCAGCTGGGCGCCCACGCCACAACAGATCATCGAATTCATGCAGGCAGCCAGGGAATTCGGGCTGCCCGGCGCCAATTTCTGGGAATGGTATTACACCCGAAAAACCAGCACGGTCCTGTGGGACACGATCAGTAACTTTGCGTGGCCGGCGCCAGGACCGGACGAGCCGGTGGACCTCTCCATCCGCTATCTGGACGCATTGAATTCTAATGACCCCGTGCAAGTGGCCGCCCTGTATAGCCCGCGCGGGGTGCACGTGACCGCCGGCCGCACCCTGCAGGGCACGGAAGCCATTTTGCGCTGGTACAACAGCCTGCTGCGCGAGACGCTGCCTGGCGGCCGCTTTGTGATCACCGGGCGCACGCAGAAGGACAATATCCACACGCTCACCTGGACGGCAGAATCCAATGGAGGCCGCGTGCTGGATGGCAAAGATTCGCTGGGGGTTAAGGATCAACAGATCGCTTACCACTACAGCTACTTCACAGTCCAGAAGCCTTAGCTCAAGCTCCAACCCTAAGCTGTATAATCCTGCGTTGCCGTTTTTGACAGAGCATTGCCCCTTGCATCCTATAAGCAATCAAAAACTGTTAGTGATGGTCTTTGCGTTACTTCTGCTGGTTTCCTGCGGGTCGTTGGCAAATGCGGAAGTTCCTGCAAGCGAAACCGTCAGCCCAACTACGACTCTCACCCTCGAACCATTAGAGCCAACTCAAACGCCAAGCTCCACGCCGACACAAGAGCCCGCCGCCCCACCGCCAGCGACCTTTGACAGCGAAGTCTTGAGAGGCGGCATCGAGCCAGCGGAATATATCGAAGACAGTTGCGCAACCCTGGAGCAGCGCTGGGACCCCGCAGGCGCCCTGCCGGGGACGGTGGTGGCGCCAATCATGTTCCACAGCATCCTCAAGGGAGGCGGGACGCCTACCCAATCCCAGGACATAAACTACAAAACGTTCAAGGAAATCATCGGATTGGCTGAGGGCCTTGGGTATGAGACGATCACTGCCGAAGAGTTGCTGGATTTCCTGTTGAACAACGCAAAAATTCCGGCCCGTTCCATGATCCTGATCCTGGATGACCGGCGGCCGGGCACCGCCGAAGATTACTTTCTGCCGATCCTTGAAAAGAACGACTGGACGCTGACGCTGGCGTGGATCGCCCAAAGCGACACCGACCAGCGCAAAGGAAGGTTACCGGGCGAGTCTTTGTGGGACTGGATCGAGCGGCTGAATGAGACTGGGTATTTCGACATTCAATCGCATGGGCTCAATCACATTTATTTGAATGCGGACACGGCCGAGGAGCTTGTGCGCGAGGAGATCGCGGGCTCCGTCCCGGTTTTGAAAGAGCATTTTGGCGAGACTCCCCTGGCCTACATCTGGCCGGGAGGCAACTATACGTCACTGGGTGTGCAGGTGGCCCACGAAGCCGGCTTCGAGTTGGGTTTCACGATCCATTCGCGCGGTCCCTTGCTCTTCAATTGGATCCCGCAGGGGGAAGAGGAGCGCGCGTACAACGATCCGTTGATGCTGCTGCCGCGCTACTGGGATACGGCCGCCCTGCTAAATCTGGAGCAGGCCGCCCAGATCGGCGATGCGGCCCAGGAGTTTGCCAAAGACAATTACGCCGCCGAAGCGGCCTGGTACCGGCAGAATTGCGGCGGCGAGTTGCCGCCGTTGGATGAGGTGTTCAAACCGTGAGAGTCAGGTGCGACGAAAAAAAAGCGGCCCGCAATGCGGGCCGCTTTTTTTTCATCTTAGGTAATGTTTATTCGCCTTCGGGCAGCGGCTTGACGGGGGTTTCGGGCAACAAGCCGAGGCCCGCCTCGCCCAAGGGCGCTTCGATCAGGACCTCTTTGCGCTGCTCGGGCGGCGGCAGCAGGTGGACGTTGGCGATGTGCCCGGTGCCAGCCGGGATCAGCTTGCCCAGGATCACATTCTCTTTCAAGCCAGTGAGCGCGTCGCGCTGGCCGGCAATCGCCGCGCCTGCCAGCACCTTGATGGTGTGCTGGAAGGAGGCCGCCGAGAGGAAGGAGTCGGTGGTGAGGGAGGCTTTGGTGATGCCCAGCAGCACTTCAACAAATTTGCCGGACTCTTTGCCCTCGGCCAGCAGTTCCTCGTTCTTCTTGGCGATATCCAAGCGGTTGACGTAATCCCCGGGCAGGTAGCCGGTATCCCCGGGGCGGGTCAACTGCACCTTGGACATCATCTTGCGGATGATGACCTCGAAATGCTTGTCGTGGATATTCTGGCCCTGGGAGCGATAAACCTTTTGCACCTCATTGAGCAGGTAAATATAGCAGGCATCGCGTCCCTGGATGCGCAGAATATTGTGCGGGTTCAGCGAGCCTTCGGTCAGCGCCTGGCCGGCTTCGACTTTATCGCCAGGTTTGATCAGCATGCGGGTGGTGTTAGGCACCTCATACTCAACGGAGTCCTTTTGTTCGTAGGAAACAAAGACCGTTCGGTCCTCAACGCGCACCTTGCCGGCGTTCTCCGCCTTCAGGTCGTTGCCTTTGAGCGACGCCAAGACAGCACCGGCCGCCACCTTGTCGCCGTCCTTGACGGACAGGCGATAGCCCTTGGGGAGCTCGTATTCATCGTGCACCATCTCGCTGTGCAGAACGCGGATGACGCGCAGATCGCTGAAGCGCTCGGATTGAGCCACTTCCACAGTGCCGTTCAGTTCAGCCACCACGGCTTCACCCTTCGGCGCGCGGCGGGCTTCGAAAAGCTCTTCCACGCGGGGGAGACCCGTAGTGATGTCGGATTCAGCGGCGACACCACCGGTGTGGAAGGTGCGCAAGGTGAGCTGGGTGCCTGGCTCACCGATGGACTGGGCGGCCACAATGCCGACGGCGGCGCCCATGCCTACCAGGCGGCCGCGGCCCATGTCCATGCCATGGCATTTAATGCAGATGCCTTGGACCGCTTCACAGGTGAGCGGCGAAAAGACATACACTTCTTGCACGCCGGCAGCTACGACGGCGCGAGTTTCCACATGGTCAAGCAATTGGCCTTTTTCCACCAAGAGCTCACCCGTTTTGGGGTCGACAATATTGCGGCCGGCCACGCGGCCGAAAATGCGGCTGCCCAAGGCCTGGTCGGCCACGTTGTCGGTACTGCGCAACCAAAGGCCTTCGTCAGTGCCGCAGTCCTCGATGGTGGTGATCACGTCCTGAGCCACATCCACTAAGCGGCGAGTGAGGTAACCGGCATCAGCCGTACGCAGCGCCGTGTCGGCCAAGCCCTTGCGAGAACCGTGGGTGGAGATGAAGTATTCCAGCGTGGTGAGGCCCTCGCGGAAGTTGGAGCGGATGGGCAGCGGGATGATGCGCCCGGAGGGGTCCGCCATCATGCCGCGCATGCCGGCCAACTGCGAGATGGAACTGAAGCCACCCTTGGTGGCCCCGGAGTTGGCCATCGTGGCCAGGTTGCCCAGGGGATCCATATGCTTTCTGACGGCGTCGGCCACCTTGGTAGTGGTTTCCTGCCAGATCTCGATGACGCGTTCGTTTTGCTCCTGGTCGGTTAGCAGGCCGCGGCGGAAATCTTCTTCCACCGCTTCTTCACGCTCCATGGCGGAGGCAACGATGCCCTTCTTTTCTTCGGGAATGGTGATATCTGAAATGGCGATAGTGGTGCCGGAGCGCGTGGCGAACTTGAAGCCGATATCCTTGATGCGGTCAGCGACATTGGTAGTGCGTTCCTCGTCACCGGTCACCTGGAGCATTTCGGCGATCAAGTCCTTGATGGTGCCTTTATCCATGCGGCGATTCACAAAGCGGATCTCAGGTTCCAGAACGAGATTGAACAACACGCGCCCCACGGAGGTTTCCACCATGCGCGTTTGAGCCTGAGGCAGACGCACATTCTTTTCGTCATACCAGGTCTCGGTGCGCAGGCTAATGGGAGTATGCAGTTTGACGCTGCCCAACTGATAGGCCATTTCCACTTCGTCCATATCGGAGAAGGCACGCGGGTGGTCTTTACTGTCCACTTTCTGGGGCTCGATGGTGAGGTAATACGCGCCCAGCACCATATCCTTGGAGGGCCCAATGATGGGCTCGCCGTCGGCGGGCTTTAGCAGGTTGCGGGTGGAGAGCATCAGTTCGCGCGCTTCCCAAACGGCCTTGCGGGAAAGCGGCACGTGGACGGCCATCTGGTCACCATCGAAGTCAGCATTGAAGGCGGTGGTCACCAGGGGATGCAATTGGATAGCGCTGCCCTCGATGAGCACCGGCTCGAAAGCCTGAATACCCAGACGATGCAAAGTAGGCGCACGGTTCAAGAGCACCGGGCGGTCTTTGATAACTTCTTCGAGGACTTCGTAGACCTCGGGACGGTTACGGTCAATGATGCGCTTGGCGCCCTTGACGTTGGCGGCGTAATTCTTCGCCACCAACTGGGAGATGACGAAGGGCTTGTAGAGCTCCAGGGCCATGCTCTTGGGCAGGCCGCATTGGAAGAGCTTGAGCTGCGGCCCAACCACGATCACCGAACGGCCGGAGTAGTCTACGCGCTTGCCCAGCAAGTTGCGGCGGAAGCGGCCTTTCTTGCCTTTGAGCAAGTCGCTGAGCGACTTGAGCTCGCGGCGGCCGCGGCGCGAAAGCGCCTTGCCGCGCTGGGAATTGTCGATCAGGGAATCCACCGCTTCCTGCAACATGCGCTTTTCGTTGCGCACGATGACATCCGGGGCGCCCAATTCGAGCAGGCGCTTGAGGCGGTTGTTGCGGTTGATTACCCGGCGGTACAAATCATTGAGATCCGAAGTGGCGAAGCGGCCGCCGTCCAACTGCACCATCGGGCGCAGGTCAGGCGGGATAACGGGCAGGACGGTGAGGATCATCCACTCGGGGCGATTGCTCGAGCGGCGGAAAGATTCGACCACGCGTAAGCGACTGGTGGCTTTGCGGCGGCGCTGCTTGCTGCGCGAGGTGCGCAGTTCGTGCCACAACTCCTCGGCTAGTTTGTCGAGGTCAATGCGTTCGAGAATATCGTAGAAGGCCTCGGCGCCCATATCAGCGCGGAAGACCTGCCCGTAGCGGGCGCGTAATTCGCGATAGCGATTCTCGCCCATGAAGGTGAGCGGGCGCAGGTTTTCCAGTTCTTCGCGGGCCTGCAATTGCTCATCCTGGGCCGGACCGTCTTTTTCCTCCAGCGAGAGGCGCAATTTATTCATGGCGAGATCTGCTTCCGCCTTGGTGCTGGCGCGTTCGACCGCCATGCGCTCCAGATCTTTTTGTTTGCGCTGGACGGCTTCTTTTTCTTTTTCGTTCAGGAAATTGCGCACTTCTTTTTGCACGGACGAAATGTGCTTGTTGGCTACCGTATCGCCGGCTTTGACAATGACCGCCTTGGTGGCCGCAAAGTTGATCCCGGCGCGGGACTCTTTGCCCAGCTGGTCTTGCAGTTTGGCTTCCAAGCGCTGGCCTTCTTTGATGATCGGGTCGATCTTGGCGGCCAGTTCTTCGTCGTAGCGCGTTTCGATCTCCTTGGTGCGTTTGTCGAGATCAGCGAGCTTCTCGTCGCGCTCTTTCTTGATATCGGCGATCTGCGTGTTGATGGTCGTGGCATGCTGCTTTTCGACCGCGCTGATCTCTTCGTCAAGACGAGCCAAGGCCTTCTGGCGGGCATCCTGGTCCACGTAAGTGACGACATATTGGGCAAAGTAGAGCACGCGGTCCAGATTGCGGCGGGAAATATCGAGCAGGAGGCCGAGATAAGAGGGGACGCGGCGGGTGTACCAGACATGCGCCACCGGGGCGGCCAGCGAAATGTGGCCCATGCGCTCGCGGCGCACGGAGGAGCGGGTCACTTCGACGCCGCATTTATCGCAGACGATGCCCTTATAGCGAATGTTCTTGTATTTGCCGCAATAGCATTGCCAGTCGCGGGTGGGCCCGAAAATGGCTTCGTCGAACAGGCCGTCCTTCTCTGGGCGCAGGCGGCGGTAGTTAATTGTTTCGGGCTTCAATACCTCGCCATAGGACCAAGAGCGGATGGTCTCTGGGGAAGCCAGGCTAATCCGAAGTGAAAGCAATCCCTTTGTTTCCATGTTCTAACGCGCCTCCAGAGGAATATTGCAAAAAAGAACAATGCGAAGTAGTTGATGAGGTGAATGGCGCTGCGCCCACAATAAAAACCTTTGGCTTCCGCGATCCGGCATTCACACCAACCACAAACCATGATTTTCGAACAAACGTGCTAAGTTGCGGACAAACGAAAACAAGCGCTTGAGAAATTTTTCTCCAGCACTTGCCTGTGGCAAGCCTATTCGATTGGCTAGGAGATTATATCCGGGCTGTCAGGGGTGTCAAGGCAAACCAAAGGCATCTCACCAATAGCTTAGTTGGCAACCATATCGGTTGAGGTCAACGGCAGTTCCATATGGAAGGTGCTGCCCGTGCCAAGCTCGCTCTCGGCCCAGAGGCGGCCCCCGTGGCGCTCCACGATGGATTTGACGATGAGCAACCCCGACGATTTGCGGGCCTGGCTGCGCTTGGCATCCAAGAGGCGCGACAGGTCCAGAGGGGCAATCCCGACCCCATGGTCAATCAGAGAGAGGGTGACCTTACCCTTTGTGTAACTCGTCTTGATCTGCACCACCCCATCGCGCGGGCTGAACTTGATCGCATTATCCAGCAAATTATAGAGGGCGCGCTGCAGCAGGGTGCGGTCGGCTTGCAAGGGCTGGACCTGGCCCTGAGGTTTCTGCACAGCAAAATCAACTTTCTTTTGGCGGGCACGAGGGGCCAGCTCCTCGCTAGCTTCCTGAACCAGCTCGGCTAAAGAAACTGCCTGGATCTGCAACCCTTTGAGTCCGGAGACACGCTCGCTATCCAGCAGGTTGGACGCCAGGCGAGAGATATGCTCTACACTGTGCTCTATTTTCTCTACATAGGCAGCCTGCTGTTCGTTTAGATCCCCCACCATGCCCAGCATATTTAAGTAGCCCTTGGTCAGCTCCAAGGGATCGTGCAAATCGTGGCTGAGCGTAGAAAGGAAATCTGCGCGGGCTGACTCCAGTTGTTTGGATGTGCCAAGGTCCTGCAGATGAATAAGCTTACCCAGTGGGTGCGCACCTTCTTGTAAAACGACGGCCTCTATCTTATATGGGGACCCCCCAATCTCGATCTCGATGCCGGGTGTTTGCTGATCGGCTGAGCGCAGCCAAGTGGCAAGCTGAGGAGATGGGAGGATTTCGTTAATCGGAATCCCAGTCACAACTTTCCCTTTAGAGTTTAAGGCGCTGGCCGCGGCCTGGTTGGCAAAAACCACGCGTTGATTTTCATCGATTACCAGCAGCGGCTCCGGGTTGGCCTGCAGGACAGCCTCCAACCGCTGGCGGCCCAGGCTGGCGCTGCTATACAAGCGCGCATTCACTGCAGCTTTGGCCGCCTGGTGCGCCAAGGTTTCCAGGTAACGCACCGATTCGGGGCTGAAGGTCTGAGGCTTAGCGAACGCCAACCACAATACGCCCAGGCGATCGCCATCGGGTGCTTGCAGAGCAAAGGCAGCCAGGCTCGCCGGGAGCGCGGAGCCCTTTGCGGCTTTCAACTGAGCGCGGGCCGGGTTGCTCAGTAGCACGCGCGGCTGCTTGCGTGAAAGCAAGAGGACCTGCTCATCCAGGCCCTGATAGTTGGCAGATTCTTCCCCGCGCCCAAAGCCCACCAAGTCCTTTCCATCGGCGTCGGCGCTGAACACGAGCCGGGCGGATACCGCGCCGCCCGCCAGGGCAGCTTCGAGAATGGGTTCGATATGCGCGCTGACATCCAAGCTGGAGGTGAGCCCCTGGCTGACAGACAAGAGGCGCTGGGTTTCGCCCACGCGGGCCTGCAAGGCCTGGCGCATGCCCTCGAAGGCAGTCGCCAGGCGGCCCACTTCGTCGGCGCCCTTCACGGACAACGGCGCCTTGAGATCACCGGCGGCGATGCGGCGAGTTTCGCCAATTAATTCTTGCAACGGGGAAGTGATGGCGCGCAGGCTGACACGCAAAAGCAGATAAGCTAGGGCAGCCAAAAGGACGAGGACCAGCAAAATAGGCAAAGCCAATTCCAGCGCCAGCGCCTGGCTGAGGCGGCCCGGCCACTGAGTGACGACCGCCCAGGAGCTGCCGGTGACAGGGACGTAATTTACAAAACGGCGAGAACCATCCGCTCCGGAGTCCTCGTAGGAGAGCGGCTCGCTGCCCGCCTGGCCGTTATATAGCTGCAGGATGGCAGCCGGATCGGGCGCGATCACGATGCGGCCCTCGCCGTCGATGAGTAAGCCTTCACCGCCGAGCAGAGTCACGCTGTTCAAGCCTTGCAGCACAGGCTGTGCCAGAGGATTTGAGCCCAGGTTGGTGCGACCAAGCAACACAGCGCGCACCTGGCCGTTGTCGTTGCGTACCGCAGCCACGAAAGACAATTGGGCAGTGGCGGTGTCCGCGTCCAAAGGCGGAACACTGAGTGCCTGAAATGCCATGCCTTGAATGGAAAGATTTACTGCCTCAAGTTCGGCTTGACTGGGTTGCAAGCCGGCAAAGTCAGCCACTGGAAAACCAACCAGAGTGTTGCCCCCAGTATCCAGCAGGAACATCTGCTCGAAATAAGGAACGGCGCCCATTTGATTTTGGAGTAACTCCAAGGCGGCCTGTTTAGAGGCATCCGCCAGACTGGTGTCGCTGGCCAATTGCAGGATCAGATTTTGGCCAGTCTCCAATAGGAAAGGAACGGAGTCGGCGGCCAGCTCGGCGCTGGCGCGGGCACGATCGCCAAGAAGTTGCTCGGCCGTCCGGCTGGCAGACCACCAGGCCAGCGCTCCGAGGGCGAGAAACGCCAGCAGCACGATTGGCGCCAGAGTGAAGAGCAGCCGCGCCTCCAGGCTGCGTTCGCTGGGGGCAGGCTGGCTTGTTTGAGGAGCGGTGGAGAACTGGGGAACTCGGGCGCGCAGGACTTGCAAGAAGCCCGCCGCGACCAATAGAGGCACACCGACCGAAAGCACCACCCAGGGCAAGCGCGACAGCGCAAAATCAAGGCTGGCGAGGGGATCGGCGGCAGCCCAGAAAAAGGAGGTGGTTAAGTAAACCAGGGGATAGACGGCGGAAACCAACAGCGCGGCGACTAGTGGATGGCGCAGCCAAGCGAAAAGCCGGGTACGGTACGGCTGGGCCAAGGCTATGGATAGCAAGGCAGCCAGTAGGGCAAACTCCAAGGGGGTGAAAGGGCTGCGCGTATCCCATAAGGCCAGCAAAAAGCCGGACAACCCGGCCAGCAAGGCGCCCGGCGCAGGGCCCAACAAGACGAGGGCTATTACCCAAGGAATGGCAGCCAAGATGGGCAGCAGTGGCCCTAACGCCGGTGGGCCGATTGCCGGGATGGGCAATCCGGCCTCGGAAGGCAGGCGCAAGGTGAACAGCAAGATCGTAAGCGGGGTGAGCAAAGCCAGGCCGAGCAGCCAGGTCCAATGGCTACGAGTGAAAATTACATTTTGGCCACGTATCCGCCAAAGCAACCAGAAAACCAAACCAGCCATCAATAGCCACGCCAACCAACCCAGCGGCCCGATGGGCGGCAGGATGGGCTGGATCGGGAAAGCCTCTAGGGAGGTGAAGGTCATGGGCTAGATGGGCTGGTATTCGCCCCAATATTCCGGGGGCAGGACGGCGGCAATATGGCGCATGACCAGGTCGGCATTTGTCTGGCGGGCGGCGCGGCGGTCCTCGCCGCGGCCTTCGATGGGCGGCAGAACGAAGGGCTTGCCGATACGAATTTCTATGGGGGGGCGCTTGCCGCGCAAGGCAGGCTTGAGCATATGGTCGCTGGTGCCGTTGACGCCCACCGGCAACACGGGCACGCGAGCGCGATCCATGAGATAAGCCACGCCGGCCTTCGCCTGGCGCAGGCCAGGCTTGTGGCTGCGTCCGCCTTCAGGGGCGATCATCAAAGGTTTTTGGGAATCCAGCACCCAGAGGCAATCGTCGATGATCTTACGATCATATTCTCCGCGGCGTACAGCTAGTGCCCCGTAGCCGCGCACAAAAAATTTAAGCGCATCGCGCTCAAAAGTATCCGCGCCAGCCACTGGTTCGGGGAAGACCGGCCAAAAGGCGAGCAGCAAAGGCGGTTCAAACAGTGAAACATGGTTATAGGCGATGATATAAGCGCCGTTTTTCGGAACGTTCTCAAAACCCACAATGCGTAAGCGGAACAGGAGGCGAACCAGGAAACGCACCGGGGAAGCAAGCAGGGCGCGGAAGAGCTGGTTTTTAAAAGGAACCTTATAAGGTGGCCGGGTGGCTGATTGGGAACCTCCCTGCTCTACCATGCGCACCAAGCCAAGCACTTGATCCAAGACCTGTTCTCTTCCCACGCCGTCAGTTTTCAATAAGACGGCGTCGTCCGCCGGGCGCAATGGAGCCACTTCGCGATTGGAATCGATCTGGTCGCGTTCACGCAACGACTGCAAGATCTGGTCATAGAGCAGCGCTTCGCCGCGTTCCGTCAATTCGGCATGGCGGCGCTTGGCGCGCTCTTCCAGTGAAGCATCCAAAAAGATCTTGAGATCCGCCTCCGGCAACACCACCGTGCCGATGTCGCGGCCGGCCATCACCACCGCGCCGCGCTGCCCGATGCGCTGCTGCAGTTCGGTGAGGGCGCGGCGCACCGAAGGGAACGCGGATACCGCGGACACCGCCGCATCCACTTCCTTCGAGCGGATGGCCCAGGTGACGTCCTCCCCGTCAAGGAAGACATCGCTGAGGCGGCCGTCCGCCTGGCTGGCGGGACGCAGGTCGATCTCCACCTCGTGGGCCACTTTCGCCAGCGCGGCTTCGTCCATCAAGTCCAAGCCGCGGCGCAACGCGGCCAGGGTGACGGCGCGATACATGGCGCCCGTATCAAAATATAAAAATCCCAGGCGCTGCGCCAGCGCCTGAGCCAGAGTGGACTTTCCGGAGGCCGCCGGGCCGTCGATGGCGATCGTACGTGGTTTGGCCATCGCGGAATCTAGGGTGTCTCGCCCTCGGGAGAACTTTGATCAAAAGAGGCGGCATCCGCAAACAAATCGGCATTCGCCCACAGAATGAGTTGCTGGCTTTGCGTGGGCGCCTGGCGAAACAACAGCCAAGCAAAGAAGTTGGGGGGCCAGCTCTCCCAGGTGCGTTGGACGCTGAGGGCGAAACTCTGGCCCCGATAGGTCACAAATTCGGCGGGGGTCTCGCCCACGCCGGTCGTGATCGCAACGGCCGGAGGTGCAGAACTGGAGGCCACCTGAAAATCGCGCAAAGCCCAGCGCAAGGCAGCGCTTTCGCTGCGCAACTCAATGGAGATGGCCGCAGGCTGCCTTTGATCCCAGAAGGACAGGTCGGCCAGAGTTTCGCGCAGAATGCCCAGTTGCCCGGCGGCAAGGCCGGGCGACCACAACTCGTTGGCGGCCGCGGTCTCCAAGCGAGAAAACCGGCTGCTAGCAGACAATAGGAACAACACAAAGACTAGCGCCAAAGCCCACACCAACCCCTGGGCGGCGGCCCGGCGCGACCAGCCTAGGGCGATCAGCGCGGTGGCCAGGCCGGCGATGCCCAAGACAAAGAGGGCGATCACTCCGTGAGACGAAATGACCGGCAGCGGGGTGTCCGGAGCTGGGACCAGCAAAAATCCCGTATCGGCGATGCGCGCCAGGGTGGGCACCAAAAAGGCGGCCAGCAAAAGCATCAAGGCAGCCTGGCCAACGGCAGCCACCGGTTCGTCTTCAGGCGTACGCAAATAGATGCTGACCACCTGGGCTGCCAAAACCCAAAGGGGCAGCAGGACCCACAAAAGATCGGCCACCTGGCGGTTTGGATTGATCAAAACAAGCAAGAAAGCATAGGCGGCAAACAGGGAGAGCGCTTTGCCCAAAGGTTCGCCCAGCCTCCAGCTGCGCCAGGCGCCGAGGCCGCCAAAGATCAGCGCGGGCAGGGAATAGCCTAGCAGGGCAAATAAGGTCAAGCTTAGACTTGACCCCGGGAAGTTTGGGGCGCCGAAAAAAAAGGAGGCGAGGGCCTGGCCAGCGCCAGCTAATCCCTGGGGCACATTGAACAGCAAGGTGCCCCCCAATAGCAAAACTACCAATGCAGCCAGGGCCGCGGAGCGCAACGCCGCCCTATCTACACGGATAGCTTTCCTTAGCCTGACCCAGACTAGAGCAGCCGCGCCCAGCCCGAAATAGGCCGTTGGGGCAGACAGCAAGGCCAAACCGGCAAGCGAGCCGGCTAAGACCGGGCGGCGATAGCGCCAGGCCGTCAGGGCCATCAGGGCGGCAGACAGCGCCAGCATGTAACCCGCAGCCAGGCGCGAGACGGCCACCAAGCCCGGGTCGATCGCCAGAAAGAAAACCAACAGCAGAGCAACTTTTTTGCCCAGCAGATCACGCCAGAAATATGGAAGCGCCACCAGCGCCAGCCCAAACAAGGCCGGCCAAAAGCGAGCCAGGAATTCGCTGCTGCCAAAGAGACCAAAGAGCAAGCTGGTCAGCAGTACGTAGGCGGGTTGCTCACCGAGGGCGGGCTGGCCGCCGGATGCCAAATCAGAGGCGGGCAAGGCGGCTGAGGCTTCGAATTCGTTTAGTGGAGGCCCACCCAGGCTGGCGAATCGCAAGGCTAGGGCGAGCAGGATAATTAGAGAATAGAAGAAGTATTCGCGACTTAATAGGGATGGTTGCGCCATGGCTACCATCAATTATAGTCGAGCGGGTTTTGCGCTTGAGGAATAAATCAGGCTGGAGAATCGTTACTCGCCTTCGGCGAGTAGATTTCTCCCAGCGTTGCAAAGCAACGCTACGGGACTTGGTAAATGGTCACGCTGGGATTTTGAAAGGCAACGATCAAGTTTTCGGCAAACAGGCTCTCAGAAACCAGGTAACTGTTTCTCTCCCACTCGCCCACGACCAGGTACCTGACGTCGTATTTATCCAGGATGACCTGCGCGGTCTGCCAATCGGCTGCCGAAAAAAGCACTTGAATATCATCGATGCGCGCCCAATCCACGTTGCCGGCGCGCCACTGGCCTTCGTGACCGGGCCAGCCCATCAAGCCGGGCTGCCCGCTGTGGGTAGAGTAGCGCGCAAAGTTGGCGTCATAGCTGCCACCGACGGCTTCCACCAGCGTGCCGAGCGGCGCTTGCTGCAGCCACTGGATGCCCTGGACCACTTCGGGCGAGAGGTAGCTGGCGCCGTCCAGGCTGCCCACAGGATTGCCGGTGATATCCGAAAAGGAGAAGAATGGATAAATGAGACCCGTGGCCAACATCAAGCTCAGCAGCACGGCAAACAGGACGCGGCCCCAACTGCGCAATTCTTGCAACAACATCACCGAAGCCACAGCCGCAGCGACAGCCCAAAGCTGCCAGGCCTGAAAGTAAAACTTGAAGACTGTGTTCATGCGCGTGCCAAACTGGTCGCGCAGATAGACGAATTCCGGCGCAGTGACCAGCAGGGCGCCCAAAAACACGAGCAGGATCACGAAGGTACGCGCTGCAAACGGTGCAGTGCCTGCTTCCTTTTTTGCGGCAGGTTTGACTAATAGGCCGAAGGCGACTCCCAAGAGGATGCTCAAGGTCAGCCAGCCGCCGGCGGCCGCCAGCCGGCGGCTGACGGAGACCGCGAGCAGGTTGCCAAGATCAGCCGCCCCCAAGCTAGACAGGGCCTGCCCCAGCGCGCCGCCCGCAAACAACGTGGCATACACCCAGGAGATCAGCAGCGAAACCAGCCACAGTCCGGCCACGAAACCCAGCCCAAAGAGAATATTGGTCAGGAGGCGAGACCAGGTCGCCTCGCGGCGCCACAAGAAAAGCAAATAGGCAAAGAGCGGTATCCACAAGGTGGCGAACATGATCCACAGGTGAACGCCGCGCGAGGGGTTGAGCAAATTTGGCAGAATGCCTCCCGCCTGAGAGGTGAATCCCACATAGAAAGGCAGGTAGAGCAGCACACCGCCAATTAATAGAAGAAGCGCCAGGCGAACCAACTCAAAGCCGCGTTCCCAAGACCAGCCCGCCTGCTGAGCGTTGCGCAAAACATAGGCCAGTGCGAACAAGCCCACATAGATAGGAAAGTCCCAAATGTTCAGGAAGGCCAGGGCGCCAAGGACAATAGTCGCAAACAGTAAAAACTCCGGCTCGATCCTGAGCTTGAAGAATCGCAGCGGCTCTTTGCGCTCGGCGCCTCCAAGATAGACATTCAGAGCCAGGCCCACCGCCAACATAATGAAGGGCATGGATAACACGTGGGGATGAAGGTCCCCCAGGGTGAACGAAAAGGCGGGGATCTCGTCGATCAATTCCTGGTCACCGCCGCTGAAGGTCTGATCATTGATGACCCGCGAAGCCCGCCACCACCACCAAAAACCGGTGCCGTAGTTGCGCGGCGTCCATCTGGGTTCGGCGCTTGGCGGATTAGTCAGGTCCTCGACGTCCAACCAGGTCCAGAAACCCGAGGTCTGCGCGCCGGCAGGATCCGCGCTCCAAAACGCATGCCGAGCGTGGGCCAACTCCAGCAGGCCCTCCCCATTGCCCAGCACCAAGACAAATAGCGGAGCCAGGCAGGCCAGCCGCAACAGGGCGCGTTGGGCTTTGGGTTTGTAAAGTGAAAGCAGGTTATAGGCAAACCCGTACGCGCCCAAGGCTGCAGAAGCAAAGATGGTGATGAAGCCCAGATTGAAGGCGATCGAGCCAGTGACCCCTACCAACTTGGCCAGCATGGCCACCAGCAAATAGCCGAAGTAATAATAAGAGATGGAAAAGCCAGCCAGCCAAGGGTCGTGCGGCGGCATGGAAGGCGAGCGCAGGATGGCGTTGATGAAAGCCAACTCCATGGGCTGCTCGGTGTGAAAGATCTCGGGGCGAGAGAAGCGCACGAAGGCCATGAAGACAAAGGCCACCAAAACGACCTGTTCCATGGCGACCACCAGGGAGCGATGAGCACGCAGCCAGGCGCGCAGCTCACCGGGAGGCAGCTGGCGCCAGGCCCACCAACTGAGCGCAGCCAGCAGCACGGCGGCGGTGATCAGGCCGCCCGGATTATTTTGCAGCAGCCCATAGCTGCTGAGCGTCCAGAAGATGAAGCCCCACAGCAGCAGGCCCAGCGCACGCGCAAATGCGTAGCCGCGGTCCGGAAGAGCCTTTAGGAAGCGATAGGCGATCGGAAAGCTGAGCCAGCCGAAGCTGGCCACCAGCAGATACCAGAGGACCGTGGCCAGCAGTTGGTCCATCAATCCCCGGCTAAGGTGGTGTCAAGCACTTCGTAGATCACAGTGTCGTTGAGGCGGTACACCTCTTGCCACAGCACACCGTCTTGCGCCTCGAACTTATCCAACTCCGCGCCCGGGTAATAGGCGCGTTCCAGTTGGCCCACGATAATGTATTTCACCTGGTATTTTTGCAAAAAGTCGCGCACCAAGTTTAGGTCGAAGGAAAGATAGAAAGCCTCAATCTCGTTCACCCGCCCTTGAACATCATTGCCCGGCACGAACTCGCGCTGCTGGCGCTGGTGCCAGTTCCAGCCCACGACAGAGGGCAAGCCCGTGTAAATAGTGAAGCGCGAACCCCAACGATATTCGCCGGTGTTCGCCTCAACGATCACCGGCGAACCCTGAACGGTCTCTTGCATCCAGCGGATGGAGGCGTAATCCTGGCTTAGGTTCAGCGCCCGGTCCCGATCGAAATAAACCGCATATTGCATATAAGCCATGCCGTCCAGCGTGTGCGGCGCTTCGGCCACCATGCGATCGCCGGCCTTGGCGGTGACGCCCTGCAGTATGAAGAGCGCGCCAAAGCCTAGTAGGAACACCGCGACCGTTGACCATGCCCCGCGCCAGGCTGGCAGCCAATGGCGCAATCCGTCCAGAGTCCAGGCTAGGGCAAAGGCCGCTGCGATGCCCAGCAGCACCCAGGCTTGCAAGTAGAACTTGAATACGGTGTTCATGCGGGAGATATCGCCCTGCAGGCGGATCACCTCGACCATCAAAGTAAGGAAGAGACCCGTGCCGATCAGGAATAGGACCAGTCGCTTGGCTTCATCCACCCCGGGGCGAAGGAAGAGCAGACCGACCCAAAGCAGAAGGGGAAAGAGAAACCAAGCAACGTGAACACCCAGGCCAAACAGCAAAAACCAGGCGAAGAAGAAAAAAGTCCCAGCAGCGATGAGCAGATAACTATATTTCTCCAGCCTTCGAATGGAGGACAGCGGAGTGACGGCCATCCATTGGCGCGTTTCCCAAACCAGCCAAGCAATAATGAAGAACAGGAAAATGCCCCAGTGCATCAGGTAAGGACTGGTTGGAGTATGCGTGCCGGTCCAAAGTTCAATGCTGGAATAACCCTGCCGGTACCAACTAGCAAAAGGTTGATAGGCAAGCACACTTAAGATACCCAGCGCAGCCATTCCGCGCAGCGCCAGCTGCCAGGTCGGGCGCGGCTTCCCACGCCCCCCCTTGACCTTCGGGCCATAGCGCCATAAGGCGTAGCCCACCGCCAACATAGCCAGCAGCAAATAAGTGGGCAGGTCCCAGGTATTAATCGGTCGCAGGCTGCCCAAGATGATGGCGCCTAAAATTAACGAGGCAGCCACCTGGCCTTTATTTTTAAGGCCGGACCAGGCCCGGCTGAGGATGGCCGACAGCGACCAGGCCAGTCCCAACACAGTCACCGGCAGGGCGATCATGTGGGCATGCAGGTCTGCATAGGTGAATGTGAATATGGGAAATTCCGAGATCGGCCCGGTTTCGCCCGGGGCTGGAATTATGCGGGTGGGATTCCAATACCAATCGCCGCGGCCGATCTGGAAGGGTTGGCCACTAAGCGACATAATAAAGCCCCGCAGAATCCACCCCCATTGGGTGAGAAAGCCGCTGTCGGGACTGTAGGCGCCCTCTGCGCCCATCTTGGCGTAGGAGACAAGGAGCAGATCGATGCTGCCCAGGTTGCCCAGGATCAGCACGGCAACGGCTGCGGTCAGGCCGACTATCTCCGGCGAGATGCGCGTAGCCTTTCCTTCGCGCGCTTTCCAAGCTGTCCAAAGATTCCAGGCAACGCTGTGGGCGCCGAGCGCCAGCATGGCGAATAGGGATGGCAGGATTAGGTTGTAGGCCACCGCCGGTACGATGCCCAACAGCTTGACCAGCGAGCCGACCAACACAAAGCCGTAGTAGTAATAGTTGATATATCCGCCGGCAAACCAAGGGTCATAAGGCGGGAAGCTGGTGCTCTTGAGCACCGCATTGAAATAGGAAAAGTCCATGGGCTTCTCGCCGCCGAATGCCGGATGCCACAGGTCGGGATTGGCGATGCGGATTACCAACATCAATAGGAAGAAAGCTAGGAAAAGCACCTCAGTGCGCAGGAAGATCGCACGTTTGGTTTTCCATTCGCGCTGCAGCTCGTCGCGATGGAACCAGGCTGCCGCGCCGCCAGCCAGCAGCAACAGCAGCGCAAAGGCTGCCAGCCAGCCGCGGCTGAAGGCCAGCCCCAGCGAGCCTCCCATCCAGGCCAGATAGGAGAGCAATAGCAAGCCCACCAGACGCGCAAAGGGATAGCCGCCATCCTTGAGGCCGGGCAGAGCCCAGCGCACCAGGGGATAAACCGCCAAGCCCAGCGCAGCTAGGGCCAAATACCAGACTAGGGCGCTGACCCAAGGGGAGATATTGATCCAGGATTCAGTATCGAACAACTCCGACCAGGTGCCGCCGGCGCGCTGGGCTTCCAACCGTTCCGCGGGCAGCTGCAAGTTCGGCAGCATTCCGCCTGCGGCCTGTTTGGGAGTGAGGTGGATCACTTTGGTTAAATCAACTTGAGAGAGGGTTGCCGCCCACTTCTCAGCGTCGAAATCTGCCGTCTTGCGGAAGATGAATACCTTGGGATTGTCGTAGACGGTGAAAGCTTCTTCGGCGCCCTGGTCATTTATCGTCCACGGGCCAAGCTGAGGTGCGTTCTCGAAAACCTGGATCAGCTCAAAGCCGTAATCGCTGTGAGTATTATCGACCTGGGCATTGATAAAACAGGATTCGATGGATTCGCCTTCGGGGCAGCCGATGAGGGAGCGGTAATAAGCGGTCACCAGTGGGAAGCGTTCCGGCAGGCGCGGCAGGCTGCCCCACTGGCGATTGGAGCTGATGAAAATGTATTCGGCGCGGTCGAGAATATCCAGGAAGCGCGCCAACTTGGCCGCGTCGGAGTCCCAGTACATCTCAAAATTCAGATCGCCCTGATAGATGCCACCAAATCCATCATAGCCATCCATGCGCCGCGGCAGGCCGTCATCCCAGCTGGTCTCATTCGCCATCGTCGTGCCCAGCAGAGTCAGCGCGCCTGATGCGACGGAAAGCTGCAGTGTTAATGGTCGGTCGGGTTGCAAAGCGATCGGCGCGGGCAGCGCGATCACCTGCTCGCTACCCAGCGCGCCTCTGTCAGTGGAAACATCCAACTTCAAACCTTGCTCCACAAGCAGGCCGCTCTCGGCGTTGCTGAGGGTGAACCGGGCGTTGATGGAATCGACCGAAAGCGCTTCGCTTGGGGTTAACCGGATGAACAGCCGGTCAGCGACCACGCTCAAGGTATTGGTAAACGCCAGAGACAAAGTCTCTCCCATGCGCACAGGCGCTGGTTCGAGGAGCAGTGGATTGCCGGGCACGCCGGGAATCTGGGAGTTACGCAATTCCACGCCGTTTACCTGCAGCTGGCCGCGACCAGCCGGCAACTGCAGCAGCAATTGGTATTGGGCAGTCGGATCGATGAGCAGGTCAGTAGGGATTTCGAAGGCAATCTCGTTCACCTGCCCTAGCTGCATGTTTTCCAGGTCGACGATCTGGTTCAAATGAGTCAAGACCGTTTCGCCCGCAGCCCAGTTGCGGATTTCCAACTGGACCGGGGCCAGCACGTGCTTAAGCGTGATCTGGGTGAGCTGCCCCTCTTCCTTTGGAAAGTAAGTTATAAAGAGCGGCGTTTCCGGGCTAATCACCTGACCATAGGATAAAGGCAAGGGCTGGTTGACCTCCCCACCATCTTTTTCAAAAGTCATCGTGATCGGACCAGGCAAATTCTGGTAGATCCAGCGCGTTGCTTCCAAGCGGGAAACATCCTGTTGGTAGATCTGCACGAAAGCCCAGGCCCACAGCCCTGCGCCGAGGACTGTAACCGCGCCCAGCACTCCGGCCGCCGGGCGGGCCCAGGCCGGCCACTGAAATCCCTTCTTACCGCGCGGTTTGGGGCGCGCTGCGCCGGCATCCCATAAACTGATGACCGCCCACGCGCCGAAAATAACCAGCACAGGATAGAAGGGCAGGAAATAACGCATGGTAGGGTTAAAGGCAGAGGACTGCCACAGGAAATAGAAGGCGCCCCACCCCCACAAAATAACCGCGGGATTGCGCCATTCGCCTTTGTAAATGCGCCAGCCAGCCCAAGCCAAGCCGGCCAGGCAGACCAGCGCCAGCGGCCATCCCAAGCCCCATTGGACGATATTTTGCAGCCCGAACCACAGTGGCCGCCGCGCCCATTGCATGGAAGGCGGCCAGTCGGCGTCCCCGCTCACCTGGGCAGCGAGGGAAGACATGGTGTCCACCCAATGCGGGTTCAAGCCCAGGATTGCGATGATTAACTGCTTGAGCCGGTCGAATATGACGAGGCCTTCAGAGGCTTGCCAGGACGCCCCGATGTTGCTCAGCCAGCCTCCCAGCCCCACTCCTTGAAAAGCGTAAGGCTGAAAGACACGAAAGGTTAGTGCGCTCAGGCCGGCGGCAAGCAACATCCACCAAAACGAAGAAGAAATGTGGGCGGCGCGTTGCTCACGTGGCAAGGCCAGCAGGCGCACGATCACCGCGGCCGGCAAGGTTAGCGCCAGCGGGGCTACGCTGACCTTGGAGGCCAACGCAAACCCGAGCGCGAGGCCGAAGCCCACAAGATCCCAAGGGGTGAATGCGCCCTTTTCTTTAGGCCGCGAACCATAGCTAGCTATGCGGATGGCGAAAAATAAGGCCAGCAAGGTGAAGAAGTTGACGAAATTGTCCACAGTCCAAAAATGGGACTCCTGGATCTGCATCACGGCGAAGGCCGAGAAAACTGCGGCAAGCAAACCGACGCGCTTATCCACCAGGCGCGAGCCAATGAAATACACCAGAGCCACCACGCCCAGGTCGGCCAGGGCAGAGAGGGCTCGTCCAACCAAATGGATCTGGTCGTAACCGGTGCTGCCGACCGCTTCGGCCACGTAGCGCACCATGAAGACCGGCAAGGTTCCATAGACGAAGAACCCGGCGCCGCGGTTGTTAGGATTGAGGGTGGAGTTGGCCGTGTCGAAATATTCGCCCAACCCGTCCACTGACTCCAGGCTGGCCACTACGCCGGTGAGGAAGCGTTCGTCGGGATGCAGATGCTGGTCCTCGTCCCAATCAATTCCCACCAGGCGCAGGTAGGCAGCCGCCAGCAGGACCAGCACAAACAGAACGTTATTGATCCACGAATGGGTTGAAGTACGTTGAGTCTTTGGCATGATTAGGGGTTGGGCTGTTCAGGCACAAAAAAGGTGATGAATTCTTTGCCCGGCAGGCGGCTGGGCTTGTTGCTGATCAACCCTTCCGGATACAGCTGCTTTAATGTTTCCAGTCCGAGTTGATCATCGATCTTCACCAGGAACAGCTTAGGCGCGGGTATGGCCAATGTCGTGCTCAACTGGTCCGGCCAGATGCCGTAATCGCGGGTGGTGTTGCCGGCATTCATACCGACCAGGCGCGTATCCACCCAATGGGCATAGGCCACCACCCAGGCGCTGTCGTAGCTGCCGAAGCTGCCGGCATAATCGGCGATGACTTTCCCGAGTTCGGATGTGTTCCAGGAAGAGTTATCGTATTGATTAACATAACTATGGAAGAACAAGTTGTAGTTGAGCAGTGCGGCAAACAAGAAGATCAGAGCGCCGCTCACCTGCGCGACGTGCAAACCGAGTTTATCACCCAGCCTATCGCGCAAGCCGTGCAGGAAAGCATCCAGCCCCAGTGCGCACAGGATGAAAGCCGGGATCCAAGCGCCGCTGGCCCGGTTCATCGCCGGGTTCTCTTCAGGGAACGCTAACGAGAGCGTGGATGGCAGCATGAGCAGCGGGATCGAGAGCAGCAGGAAAAGATCGAGCCAGGAACGGTTGCGTGCATACCGCAGGATAGCCAGCACGGCGCCCAGCAGCAGCAACCCGGCTGAGATCAGGTCAAAGGCCGGGGCATCTTCTATCCCCACCAGCCAGATCCGGCCGCCGGAGAAGTTAAACATCGCCAGGCCGCTTCCAACATTGCTGGCGAGGGTGATCAACACGGGCGCAGGGTAAGGCCGCTCGGTTTCAAATATGCGCGTAAACATGCGCTCGCTGAACGCGCTGGGGTGCTCGACAGCGTAGCGCAGCAAGGGAGCACAGACGACCAAAGCCACCAGCGCCAGCAGGGCAAAGCCGATCAGCCCGCGCCGGCGAAGTTCTGGGCTGGGCGTATGCCACAAGGATAGCAACAGCGCCACGCCGGCCACTATCGGCACGATGCGAAAAGCCGAGTAGCCGTTGAGCCCGATGCCCATGAATACGCCGCACAACAGGAAGTCATTCAGGTGGCTGCGCCGCAGGCCGCGCAGCAGATAATACAACGTCGGCGCAGCAAAGGTGGTATACAACGAGAAGCGCAGTCCGGTGCGCGCCAACAGATTGGGCCAAAAGGCCATGCCGACCAAGAGCAACGCAAACAAGCCCACCCAGCGCCCGCCAAATTCCCTGCCCAGCAAGTACATATAAATGAGGGACATGAAAGCCAGAAGGACAGTACCGATCTTCAAGCTTAAAAAGGAAATGCCAGTATCCAAAATTCCCGCCACGGCCGCGGTCACATAGAACTGGAGGGGTTCGCGGCCCGTGTTGCGCTCGAAGAAGATGGAAGTCTGGCCCGCGAAGATATCGCTCATATCCAGCAACTTCTCGGCATGATCGCTGTTCATCTCCGCCGGTAGGGTTTCCAGTTGCGAGAAGCGGAAGAAGGCGATGATGGCGAAGACGGCCAGCAACACCAGGGTCCAGCGCGAGACGTGTAAAAGCCAGTCGCGCCGCTGTACACCGGTTCTGAACTTTTTCCAGGTCGCCCGTGGGCTCTGATCGAACTGCCAAAAGGCAGCCAGGACGAAACCAAGGCTGAGCACCCAGAAAAAGATATTCAATCCGGTAAAACGATTGTCACCGGAAAAAAGGAGGGTTAGCGCAAAACACAGTAGCCCGAGCCCCAGCGGCAAACGCCTAAAGTGTAGATTCTTCCTGTCTATCTTTATGGGTTCGATCTGAGGCAGCCGCCATTCCCCATGCCGCGCCGCAAAGACTGCTAAAACCACCCCCGCCAGCATGGCGAGGACCCCAATCTGCCAGGAGGAATGCGGCGGCAGCCAAAATAATTGCGCGCTGAAGAAGAGCAAGAGCGCCAGGCCGCTGCGCCAGGGAAGGGAGACCAGCGAACGAGGCTTGCGAGCCGCCGACCTCGCCGCGGCCCGCGGCTGCGCAGGCCGCGCAGCCTTCGTCGCCGTTTTCGGCAACGTCGGGACAGAAGGAAGTCGCCTGCGCCCAAACGAAAGCAAGGCCTTAAGGTAGTCTAGGACACTGGGTTCGGGCATCTGGACTTTTGCTGCTCAGGAGAGCAGACCGGCTTGATTTTATCCCAGGCGGCCTTCGGAAAGACGAATAACCCACGCCCTACTTTTTCGTCAGCTCTTATTGGAGAATGGAGGTTGTGCTTCAGCACGAACATCCGTTGGAGAATCGTTACTCGGCAACGCCGAGTAGGTTCTCGGGCGATTGCGAAGCAATCGCACGGCTCAAAAGTTGCGCATTTACAGCCGCTCATCTACAATGACCAACTAGGAGTATTGATGGAACCTACGGGCCAAACCAAGCCGCGCCTCTCCTTGCCGAAGAACCTAAATCTCGCCTCCCTGAGCGAGCCGCGCACGCTGGCCATTGCTGCCTTTGTGGGCGGCCTGATCGTCGGCTTGGTGGTGCTGGGCTGGTGGCTGTTCCCTGTGGACTGGGAGAATGCCTCCGCCGCCGAGCTGAGCCCGGCCCTGCGCGCCGATTACTTGCGCGCCGCGGTCGACTCCTACACCCAGCGCCCCGACGACACGCTGGCCCGCCAGCGCCTGGCCGCCCTAGGCGCGCGGGTGGACGAGACCATGGCGGCGGTAGCATCCGCGCCCGGGGTACAAAGCGTGGAAACCATTGCCCGCTTCCAGGCCTTGCTTGGCGGCACAGCCCCGCCTGTCGATGACGCGCCAGCTCCCGCGGAAGGCGACGGATCGATTTTCAGCACAGGGACTCTCCTCACCACCCTGTGCGGCATTACCCTGGTGATCGGCCTGGTGTTAGGTGTGCTCTATATTGTGCGCAGCCGCCAAGGCGACGAACTGCGCCCCGGCATCCTCAAGACCCGCGCGGCCGCCCAGCAAACCGAGTTGGCCGAACCCGGCGCGGGAGCGGATTCTCCGCCGCTCTCCCAATGGATGACCAATTACGTCCAAGGCGACGACCTGTACGACGATTCCTACAGCATCGACTCGCCGGCCGGCGAGTTCATGGGCGAATGCGGCGTCAGCATCGCCGAGACCATCGGCGTGGGCAACCCCAAACGCGTCTCCGCCTTCGAGATCTGGCTGTTCGATAAGAACGATATCCAGACCGTGACCAAGGTGCTGATGAGCAACCATCTCTTCCGCGATGATGCCGCCCGCGAGCGGCTCTCCGCCAAGGGCGAGCCCGTGCTGGCCAGGCCGGGCGTGGAGATGGTGCTTGAGACGGCCACCTTGCAAATGGTGGCCCGCGTGGTAGACATGCAATATGGCGAAGGGCCGATGCCGGAAGACAGCTTCTTCGAGCGCGCCACGCTCGAGTTGGCGGTCTGGTCTAAGATATAAAATCAATCAGCTAATCGGTTAATCAGCTAATCGATTAACCGATTATTGGATTAATTGATTAGGGATTTACTCAACTTCAACGATCTCGAAACTTAATTCCCCCGCAGGCGTTTGCGCTTTCACCGTCTCGCCTGCTTTGTGGCCGATCAGCACCCGCCCGATGGGCGACTCGTGTGAGATGCGGCCGTTGCGCGGGTCAGCTTCCTGTGCGCCTACCAGGAAATATTTCACCGGCTCGCGGCCTTTCTCGCGGATTAGGACCACGGACCCAAGCCCGATCACCCCGGTCGGGGATCCGCTCGCCGAAATAATTTCAGCCCGGCTCAGCAAGGTTTCCAATTCCTGGATGCGGCCCTCGAGGAAGGCCTGGTCTTCCTTGGCCTTGGAGTAATCGGCGTTCTCCGAAAGGTCGCCCTGCTGGATGGCGGTGCGCAGCCGCTGGGCCAGTTCGGTGCGCCGCGGCCCCTTGAGCTCGGCCAGCTCTTTGCGCAGGCGCTCGGCGCCTTCCGCGGTGAGGTAATACTCCTGGTGGCTCATGGCAGGCTGTGCGGGTCGAAAAGTTTTCCGTATTCCTGGATGGCGTAACGATCGGTCATGCCCGCCAAATAATCGCACACCGTGCGCTCTAGGCCGCGTTCTTTTATAAGCTCCTGGAAATCGTAGGGCAGCATGGATGGGGCATTGATGTAGGCCTCGAAGATGTCCGAGATTACGCCTTCCGCTTTTACCGCCATGCGTACCACCCGCGGGTGGTTGTATAAATTCCTGAACAGGAAATCCTTCAGCTGCCGGTTGCGGCGCTGGATGTCTTCGCTGTAACCGATCACGTTGTGATCCAGTTTCTGCAAGTCCAGCGCGCTCTTCGCCTTGCTGGCCTGGATGCGCTTGTCGGTGGCCTCAACCACGTCAGCCACCAACAGGCCGATCAGCCGGCGGATCAACCGGTGGCGGGTCAGGTCGTCCAGCCGCTGCCCGTCCCAGCCAACACTTTCGACCAGTAATTGCCACATTTCCAACTGGGCCAGATCTGGAGGCGTGATCATGCCGGAGCGCAAGCCGTCGTCCAGGTCGTGTGTGGTGTAAGCGAGCTCGTCGGCGGAGTTGGCGATCTGCGCTTCCAGGTTGCCGCGCAATTCCGGTTCGTAGGCTGAGGCGTCGGACACATCGTATTCCGTCTCGTGCTTGACGATGCCTTCGCGCACCTCCCAGGTTAGGTTGAGCCCCGGGAAATTGGGATAGCGCTGCTCCAGCTCCGTGAGGATGCGCAAGGATTGGCGGTTGTGGTCAAAGCCGCCGTGGCCTTCCATCAGCTTGTTCAGGGTCATCTCGCCCGAGTGGCCGAAGGCGGCGTGCCCCAAGTCATGCGCCAGGCACACAGCCTCCACCAGGTCTTCGTTGGCGCCCAGGGCGCGGGCGATCGAGCGCCCGATCTGGGTGACCTCCAGGGTGTGGGTCAGCCGTGTGCGGAAGTAATCGCCCTCAAAGTTTATGAAGACTTGCGTCTTGTATTCCAGGCGGCGGAACGCGGAAGTGTGCAGGATACGGTCACGATCGCGTTGGAAGCGCGTGCGCTGTTTGGGTTCCTTGTCGGGGTAAGCGCGGCCTTTGCTCTCGCGGCTGCGCATGCCATAAGGCGCCAGGATCTGGTCCTCGTGGGCTTCTAGTTGTTCACGCGTGTACATGGGGAGGAGAGTCTAATGTAGCCAGGTGGCAGTGTCAAACGGGATAGGCTAGGCGGCGCGCAGCCGAGTACCTAATGCAGCGCCGGAAAGAGCCTTCTCGATGTTTCCAGGCGCCAGGCCAGAAAATATGCGCACTTCGCAGCCTGGAAGCCGCTTCACCAACTCGAGCATACTTTGCACTTTGCCGGCCATACCGCCGGTCACGTCGGGGGCTGCCGGGCCGCTGATCGAAGCGGCGAACTGTGAGTAGGAGCCTGGAGTAATTTCAGGGATCAGTTGCGGATTACTGCCGTAATTGGCCAACACGCCTTCTTCATCGCCGGCCAGCAGGATGCGGGTTGGCTTGAGTACGGCTACCAAGTGCACAAAAAGTTCCTCGGTGGAAAGCACCGTACCCCCACGCGCCAGGTCGAAGGCCACATCGCCATAGACCACGGGCACCAGACCGGCTGCCACAGCCGCCAATATAGGTTGCAATTCCCAAGTCGCAACCTGGCCATCCTGGGCCAGCGCGCCTGCTGAAGGGGAAAAAGATATAGCCGGCAACCCGGCGGACTGCAGCGCATCCATCACGATGTGGTTCAGCGCCGCGGCTTGCCGCCAGACCTCGATGAAGCCGCTCCATTGCTCCGGAATGCGCACGCCCTCACGGGTTTTGTGATGCTTGGCGGGGAAGTGCCCGAAGGAACCAGAGCCGTGGCCTAATAGCAGTTGCAGGCCTGGGTCGTTCGCGCAGGCCGCTGCTATTTCCTTGGCGGCGCGTTGAATTACGTCGATCCGAGCGGACGAAGGCTTTTCTTTTTCTGTGATCAGCGAACCGCCAAGTTTGAGGAAGATCATGCGCTTATTCCACCGTGGTTTGGATCACGCCGATTGCTACTGCGCCTAGCAAGGCATCGGCAACCGCCTTTGCTTTCTCGGCAGGTACCATCGCGATCATATTGCCGCCGCGGCCGCCGCCCGAAAGCTTGGCGCCCAGCGCGCCAGCCTGGCGCGCCGCGGCGACTAGAGTGTCCAGCTCAGGCGAAGAAACATCTAGCTGCTGCAGCAATTCGTGGTTGCGATCCATCAGGGGGCCGAGCTGCTTATTATCTCCGGCTTCGATGGCCTTGCGCGCCTGCTTGGCCAGGTCGCCGATCTGGGCGAAGAGTTGCTCATAACGCTGGGGCTCGTCCTGCCAGGCCGAGCGCACCGCGCCGACGCTGACCTTTGTGGGAGTTGACGCTCCGCTATCCGCGATCAATAATGTGAAGGGCGCAGCCACCTCAAGGAATTCAACCGCTCGGCCCTTAAGAAAGAAAACGGGTTTGGCATAGGTAATCACAGTATTGTCGATCCCGGAAGGAGTGTCATGATGGATCTTTTCGACCTCAAAGGCCAGCTGCGAAACTCTCTCATCGCTCAATGGGTGCCCGAGGAAAGCAGAAACCGCCCGTATGATGGCCACGCTCACCGCCGCCCCTGAACCCAGGCCGCCTCCCATAGGAATGGTCGAGCTCACCCGCAGCTTGAACGCCGGCGGCTGGCGGATGCCGAGCGCTTGCAAGCCGGCGTGCACAGCCGCGGCCAGCGGGTCGTTTTCCGGCTCCGCGCCGAGCTCGGCAGAGATGCCCGCCTGGGGAGCTTCGATCCACACCCGGCCGCTGGGCGCTTGGATGTCTGGCGTAATAATGGCTTTGGCGGAAACGGCTTGCACCGGCACGGCAATGGCAGGCTGCCCATACACCACGGCATGCTCGCCAAACAAGATCACCTTGCCTGGGGCAGAGGCGGAAATGGCCGGCATGTTAGTAGTAGTAAAAGATCAGCAGAATAGAGGACACCCACAGCAGCAAATCGAACTGTAATGGGCGGTCTGTGAATAAGATCTCTTCGGGGGCTTCACCGGAATTTTTGACCTGGATCAGATACAAATAACGAAAGAACCCGAAGATCACAAAGGGGATGGTTAGCATCATGGCGTGGTTTTCGGGCAGGTTAGGCGCCAGGAATGTGTACAGGCTGTAGGTGACAATCGAAAGCGACAGCACGATCATCAGCAACTGTTCCAAAAAAGGCGCGGTATATCCTTCCAAAACCCGGCGTGCGTGGCCTCCCGGTTTATTGCGCAAGATCTCCGCGCGCCGCTTGCCTACGCCCAGGAACAGCGCCAGGAAAGTAGTGAAGGCATAGATCCATGGCGAGAAGCGCTGCACCTCAATTAGCGAGGTGCCCGCCCAAACCCGCAGCACGTAAAAACTGGCCAGCACCAACACGTCGATAATCGGCACATGCTTTAGCCAAAGCGAGTAACTTATATTCAGGGCGGCGTAAGCTAGACAGGTGAGGGCGAATAAGGGTGAGAGCCAATAGCCCAGACCCAGGGACAGCACAAACAACATCGCGGCCACACCCCAGGCCACGGGGACCGGCAGGGCGCCTGAAGCCAGCGGTCGCGACTTTTTCTTGGGATGTTTACGGTCAGTATCCAAATCTATAATGTCATTGATCAAGTAGATGCTGCTGCTCAACATGCAGAATAGGGCAAAGCCGGCCAGGGTTCGTTCGAGGGCGGGCTGATAAGTGAGCTGGCGGTCGAAGACCAGCCCGGCAAATACGAGCAGGTTCTTGGCCCATTGTTTGGGGCGCATATTCTTTAGCAAAGCCAGCAGCATGGTCGGAATCATAGCATCCTTCGGGGCATAAAACAACGCGCCCGAAGGCGCGATGTTAGAATCTCAGTGTGCCGAAGCAACGCGCCGATGAATTGCTGGTTGCTCGCGGCCTGGCCGAAAGCCGAAGCCAGGCCCAGCGCCTGGTGATGGCCGGCCAGGTGCGCGCCGCCGGCCAGGTGGTGGCCAAAGCGTCCAGCCTGCTGCCTCCCGAAGTGGACTTGAAAGTAGATAGCGGCCCGCGTTTTGTGTCGCGTGGCGGGGAAAAACTGGCCGCGGCCATTAAGCTTTTCGGCATCGCGGTCGAAGGCCGCGTGTGCGCGGACCTGGGCGCCTCCACCGGCGGGTTCAGCGATTGCCTGCTGCAGCACGGCGCGGCCAAAGTCTATGCCATTGATGTGGGCAAAGGGCAGCTGCATTGGAAGCTGCGCCAAAACCCGCGGGTCATCATCCTCGAAGAAACCAATGCCCGCTTTGTTGCCAAGCTGCCGGAACCGGCGGACATCGTAAGCGTCGACGCCTCCTTTATTTCCCTCAAGATTTTGCTCCCTGTAGTGCGCAACTGGCTTTCAGATGGGGGCGCGCTACTGGCCTTGATCAAGCCCCAATTCGAAGCCGGCAAGTCCGAGGCGAGCAAGGGCAAAGGGGTCATCCGCGACCCGCGGATCCATCGCCAGGTGCTGCACGACATGCTGGACTTTGCCCAGGCCCAAGGGTTCAGCCTTGCGGGACTGATGCGCTCACCTCTGCTCGGGCCGAAGGGTAATGTGGAATTTTTGCTTTGGGCGACCAACTCGCCCCCCAAAGAAATCGAGATCAGCCAAATCATCGAGCCCTTGTTTGCAGATGAAACAGGGAACAAAACCCAATAAGCCTGCTTAGTTAAACGCGCCTTGGATAAGTCCTTCAGAATAGAATCGCCTCTCAGGATAACGGGGAAAGTGTGTCTGGCGAACTACCTTATCCCCGGTGTCATTCTGAGGCGAGCTCGGCGAGCCGAAGAATCCTTATAACCTTATCTTCCGAATAACCATGTTCTGCAAATCCAGAGGCAAAATTACAAATGCGGCCGCCTGCTGCGTTTCTGGTTGATCTCCTCCAGCAGCGGCAATTCCACGGGCGTAGACCCGATGAAATCCTCCAGCGACCAATAGCTTCCCTCGTCAGCCAGCCAGGTTTCCAGGATCCTTGCCGACCCTAGAGGCTGCAGCACTTCATCGGCGGTCCCCCCAGCTTGGATGCGTAGAAACCTAGTGCTTCACCTTGCCATTCGGCGATTGAACTCGGCTTTTCAAAGTAGCCTGGGCGGCAGCCAGCCGCGCAATGGGTACGCGGAAAGGCGAGCAGCTCACATAATTTAAGCCGATGCGCTGGCAAAATTCGATGGAAGCTGGATCGCCACCATGCTCGCCGCAGATGCCAACCTCAAGGTCTGGCCGGGTCTTGCGTCCTTCCACCACTGCCATGGACATCAGGCGGCCCACGCCGGCCTGGTCAATAGTTTGAAAGGGATTGTTTGGCAGGATACCCTCCTCCACATATTTCAAGAGGAAGTTGCCTTCGGCGTCATCCCGGCTGAACCCGTAGGTCATCTGGGTCAAATCATTGGTTCCGAAGGAAAAGAACTCTGCCACCTGGGAGATTTCACCGGCGGTTAAGGCTGCCCTGGGGATTTCGATCATGGTGCCGTATTTGTATTCGATCTTTACGCCGGAAGCCTTCATCACCTCTCGCGCCACGATCTCCAAGCGCGGCTGAATGAACTTCAGTTCATTCAGATGCGCGGTCAGCGGGATCATGACCTCAGGCTTGGGCTTTATTCCGCTTTTGGTCACTGCGACGGCAGCCTGGAAGATGGCGCGCACTTGCATTTCGACGATCTCCGGCATTACGATGCTGAGACGCACCCCGCGCATGCCCATCATGGGGTTGCTTTCGTGCAAGGCGCGTACCCGGCCCAGCAGTTTTTCCTTGGCCGGCAGGCCGTCCTGTTTACCGTTGGCGCGAAGGGTGGCAACTTCCTCGATCAAGGTTTCCATATTGGGGAGAAACTCGTGTAATGGCGGGTCAATCAGCCTGATGACCACCGGTAGCCCGTTCATGGCGCTGAAAAGGCCTTCGAAGTCGGATTGCTGGTAAGGCAGGAGTTCGTCCAACGCGGCGCGGCGGTCCGCCACACTCTCAGAAAGGATCATGCGCTGCACGATCGGCAGGCGCTCTTGTTCGAAGAACATATGCTCGGTGCGGCACAGGCCAATGCCGCGGGCCCCGTAGCTGCGCGCCCGCTGGGCATCCGCTGGGTAATCGGCATTGGCCCACACCTGCAGGCCGCGGCCGTTTTCGCCTTGGGCAAGTTCATCTGCCCAACTGAGCAGCCTGAGCAGTTCATGTTGTTCCTCAAGTTTGGGGACCACGGTGGGCAGGTTGCCAACGAACACATCCCCGTTGGTTCCATCCACCGAGATCCAATCACCTTCTTGGATCTGCGTGTCGTTTACCCGCATGCGCCGGCTTTCCAGGTCGATCTCCAATGTGGACGCGCCTACCACACAAGGCACGCCGAACTGGCGGGCCACCACCGCGGCGTGCGAGGTGGCGCCGCCTTCGCTGGTGAGGATCCCTTTGGCGGCCAGCATGCCGTGCACATCATCCGGGCGGGTGAATGGCCGCACCATGATCACGTCCTGGTGCTCGTCCTTGGCCATGTGCTCAGCCTTGGTGGCGTCGAAGTACACGCGGCCGACAGCCGCGCCGGGGGAGGCGTTCACGCCATGGGCCAACAACTGCCCGCTCTCACGGGCGGCGGCGGTCGACCTGGCTTCAAATTGCGGGTGCAGTAAAATATCCACCTGTTCAGGGGTGACGCGTTTCACGGCTTCCTGGCGAGTGATGAGCCCTTCGTCCACCATCTCGGTGGCGGCGCGCACCGCTGCCTTGGCCGTGCGCTTACCAGTACGGGTTTGCAACATCCATAGCCTGCCCTGCTGGATGGTGAACTCCACATCCTGCAGGTCCTTGTAGTGCTTTTCTAGCTTGTTGCATATGCCGATAAATTCGGCATAACTTTCAGGGAATTCCTTTTCCAACTCGGCGATGGGCTTGGTGTTACGAATACCAGCAACCACGTCTTCGCCCTGGGCATTGATCAAATAATCGCCATAGAGCTTGCGTTCGCCGCTAGCCGGGTCGCGGGTGAAGGCGACGCCGGTGCCCGAGCCTTCGCCCAGGTTGCCGAACACCATGGTCTGCACGTTGACCGCAGTACCCAGGGAGTGAGAGATGCCGGCCGCGTTGCGGTAATCTACGGCGCGTTTGCCGTTCCAGGATCTGAATACGGCTTCGGCCGCCATCTTCAATTGCTTATAGGGGTCCTGCGGGAAGCTGGCGCCGTATTCTTTTTCAACCAGGGCTTTGAACAATGTGCAAAGCTCTTTCCAGTCCTGTGCTTTTAATTCCACATCCAGCTTGACGTTGCGCTTTTTCTTTTGGACTTCAATAAGACCTTCGAATGGCTCATCCGCGATATTTAACACCACGGAGCCAAACATTTGCAGCAGACGGCGATAGAGGTTATAGACTGCGCGCTCATCGCCGGTAAGGGCGATCATCCCCTTTACTGTCTCGTCGTTCAGCCCGATGTTGAGGACGGTATCCATCATGCCGGGCATGGAGAATTTGGCTCCAGAGCGGCAGGACACCAGCAGGGGATTCCTGGCGCCACCAAAAACCCGGCCAGTGGCGGCCTCTACACGCTTTATGTGGGCCAGGACCTGGTCCCACATCCCAGCGGGAAAGCGCTGATCGTTCTGCTGATAAGCGTTGCAGCCTTCGGTCGTGATAATAAAGCCGGGGGGCACGGGAATGCCAAGCCGGGTCATATCCGCCAAGTTGGCTCCTTTGCCACCCAGCAGGGCGCGCACATTGTCCCAATCTCCACCGACCGCTGATTCAGCGGCCTCAACTTCGTTAAACGAATAAACCCAGGTTTTGGCCATAAGGCGTCTCCTTACCAGCGCAGGATATATAGTCAATCGTAAGCAAGTACGCCCGCCCCGTCATGGGGCAAAGTCCCTTAAAGCCAAGGGCAGATGCCCTATTTGGGGCGGAGGTTCAGCAGAGGTAGACGGTTGCACCTCCTGAGTCAAAGTTGGATTCTTAACGAAAACGGCTGGCTTATTCCTTGCAACCTTTGTATAACCAACCAGTCATCAATGACCATCGATCGCTCTTATGCGTAAGTCCCTTGCCCCTTTCGTCCTGATATTCGCCATCCTGGCTTGCAATTTTCCCACCACGACCGTCGGCGGGGCTACGCCTGCCCCCGTGATCTCCAGCCCAGAAAACACCCCCCTGGGCGCGGCAATCCCGGCCCCCACCCTGCCGCCCACCCGCGACCCAAACCTGCCAGTGGTCTCGCCCACCCCAGACAGCGCTCACAGCCTGCCCACCCTGCGCGGCGACTACATCGAATACCAGGTGCAGCCCTACGATTTCCTCAGTTCGATCGCGCTGAAATTTGGGGTGACCCTGGAGGAATTGATCGCTGCCAACAGCCTGGTTGACCCCAACCAGCTTGAAGTGGGCCAAGTGCTGCTTATCCCTCCTCTTTCCCCGGCCGCCGTCGGGCCTGATTTCAAGATCATCCCCGACTCCGAATTGGTGAACAGCCCGGTTGCGTTGTTCTTCGACGTGGCAGCTTTCATCGATGCGCAGCCCGGCTACCTGAAACAGCACCGCGAAGAAGTTGACCAAAGCTTTTTGAACGGCGCCCAGATCGTGCAGCGCGTCGCCAGCGAATATTCAGTGAATCCAAAATTGCTGCTGGTCGTTCTGGAATATCAGAGCGGCTGGCTAAGCGATCCCAATCCGCGCAGCAGCACTCTCGAGTTCGCCATGGGAGTCACCGACTCCTGGCGCAGCGGGCTCTATCGCCAGCTTTCGTGGGCGGCTGATAACTTGAACAAAGGCTACTACGATTGGAAAAACGGGGCGACATCCGGTTGGAAATTAACCGACGCCAGCTTTGTCCCCGCCGCCCCCACCATCAACCCCGGCACAGCCGGGATGCAATATTTATTTTCTTTGCTCTACCCGCAAGACCAATGGCGCCACGCCGTTTCCGAGGGCGGCGTCTTCGCCATCTACAACCGGCTGTTCGGCTATCCCTTTGATTTTGCCTTCGACCCACTGCTGCCCGGCGATCTGGCGCAGCCAAGCATGCAGCTCCCCTTCGAGAACGGCGTGCCCTGGGTCTTCAGCGGTGGGCCGCACGGCGGCTGGGGAACCGGCTCTGCCTGGGCTGCGCTAGATTTCGCCCCGCGCGGAGACATGCTGGGCTGCAACCAGAGCACAGATTGGGTGGTGGCCGCCGCGGATGGCCTCATCGCCCGCGCCGATAACGGCGCCGTGGTACAGGACCTGGATGGCGACGGATACGAGCAAACCGGCTGGACGATTCTCTACATGCACATCGCTGCCGAAGAACGCGTGCAAGCCGGCCACACGGTGCGGGCCGGCGAACGCATTGGGCATCCTTCATGCGAAGGTGGTGTGGCTAACGCCACCCATCTGCATTTGGCCCGCCGATATAATGGGGAATGGATCCCGGCCTCAGGCGGGTTGCCTTTCGTGCTCGATGGCTGGGTCTCCACCAGTAATGGCATCATATATGACGGCGTGATGCAGCGCGACGGGTTAAGTGTGGAAGCCTGCGAATGCCGCGACCCCTCCAATATGCTCCAACGATAATTGATGAATTTTTCTCGATCCTTACGATTAACCTGCTGCATTTTTTTGGTCGCCTTCGTCACCGCGGTATGCAGCACTGACTACATTACCCCAGGCAGCCTGGCGGAGACCGAGCAGGTTGAGCAGAACCTGAGCGCATCTGCTACCGCGTTGTATGCGCTGCTGATCCCCAACTCAACGCCATTGCCAGATTTTGCCACGCCCACTTTTTTACCCACTGTGGTGGCCAGCCCCACGTCGGCCCAATCGCCCACGGCTGCGCCGCCCTCAGTGTATGTGGCTCAATCGGGTGACACGTTGGCCTCTGTGGCCATCCGCTTCGGTGTAAACCCAGAACAGATCGCCTCCCCGCAAGATATTTCTATCGGGCTGATCGATGCCGGGCAGATCCTCAGCATCCCTTCTGTCTTAGGCGATATCGGACCCAGCGATCGCTTGCTGCCGGATAGCGAAGTGGTCTATTCCCGCTCGACGATCGGTTTCAGCAGCGCCAGCTACGTGGGCCAAATGGGAGGCTACCTGGCGAGCTACCGCGAATATCTGCCCTCTGATTGGTTTAGTGGGGCGCGCATTATTGACCGCGTGGCCTACGAACATTCACTAAACCCCCGGCTGCTCCTGGCCGTACTCCAAGAACAGAGCAATTGGGTGTTGGGCGAACCCCTGCCGGAAAACAACCTGGATTACCCTTTGGGATTTATCAATCCCCTGGAGAAAGGCCTTTACAAGCAACTTTCCTGGGCTGCGAGGGAGCTTACGATAGGCTATTACGGCTGGCGGGAAGGTCGTCTGACGGAATTGGTCTTCCCCGACGGTCGCACTCTGCACCTGGCACCAGACCTAAACGCTGGCACTGTAGCGGTGCAATATTTCTTCAGCCAGCTTTACACGCACGATACCTGGCTCGAAAAGATGGATCCGGATTTTGGCTTTGCTTTCACCCATGGCAAGGGCATGTTCCCTGACCCTTGGGTGCGCGCCGCCGAAGTCGAGCCCCTCTTCCCCCCCGAAATGACCCAGCCCAGCATGCGGCTGCCCTTCCGCTCTGGCCAGCTTTGGGCTTTCACCTCCGGGCCACACGGCGCTTGGGCGCGTGAAGGCGCCCTGGCCGCCCTGGACTTTGCGCCAGGCAGCAGCCTCCCCGGCTGTGTGCCGTCGGACGCCTGGGTCACCGCCATGGCGTCCGGCCTGGTGGTGCGCACGGACACGGGGCTGATCGTGGTGGACATGGATGGAGATGGGTACGAGCAAACCGGTTGGGTGATCCTATATTTGCATGTCACCAACAAAGATCACATCCGCACGGGGGATTGGGTGGATCAAGGCGAACGCCTGGGCAACCCCTCTTGCGAGGGCGGCAACGCCACGGCCACCCACTTACACATCGCCCGCAAATACAATGGGGAGTGGATCAGCGCCGGCGGCCCCATCCCCTTTGAATTAAGCGGCTGGGTGGTGCAAAACGGCGCCGCGCCTTATTTAGGGACCTTAGTGCGAGATGACGCCGTCGTCACGGCTTGCACCTGCAGCAATGTGGGCGCCCGCATCGCCCTCTCCAGCAACGATCCGTATTAAATTTACGCGGGATTAGGTCTTTTGACTAATCGAATAATTGACTAATCGATTAATCGATTGTTATTCCCCCAATACACCTAAGCGCACCGCTTCCAACGCCTGCAGCGCGGTCAAGTTTCTCCACGGCCAGGCCTTTTTCATGCGCAGCAGGTCATCGAAGTGCGAGCCCGCCAGCGTCAGGTGAAAGCCGTCCGCGTGCAGCCCGTGGCTGGGCAAAGGCTGCACCGCCAGCCAAAAATTCCATAGCGGGATCTCGTACTCGGTGGCCAGTTTGGCGATGGTGGCATTGATGCTCTGGTCGCCCTCCAGGTTGTCCGCCTTGGTGGCCAGGATGGGCAGCACGCCCTCGGCGATCAGGGATTCGATGATGGTGCGCAGGTGCTTTTCGTATTCTTCAGGGCTGCTTTGGCTCCAATTTTCTTCGAAGCTCACCAGGGCTACGCTGGGATTGTAGACTCTCACTTCGCAGTCCAGCGAGTTTTCGGTCGGCTCACACAACTCTCGGTTAGCACGGACAGGCGAAAGCACGGCCGCCACGTTGAGGCCGCCGGCTACCGCCAGGCTTTCGCGCGAGAAAGAGCCGAAATACCAATCGATGGTGGCTTGCAGGTCGGCGTAATCTGCGCCCAGGGTGTAAAGATCCGGGTCCTCGAATGCGCTCAGGAAGTACGTGGTGATATTTTGGCAATCCCCGATCTTTGAAAAGTGATGGGGGTCGTTGCCCACCAGCAAACCTTGCTGGTAGATCTCAATGGCTCTCGGAGAGAGTTGCGGCACCACCGGGTAATCCTGCCAGTTGGCTGGGGCGAGAGTCGGGTCCGCTTTCTCCACGTCCACTTGCAGAGCGGGAATCAAAGCCTGCAATGTCGGGCTCGGGTCGGCTTGGGTGGAGACTTCGATAGACGCAAGTCCACTGCCCGCAGCTGGCTCCAGCCCGCTGGCCGCAGCGGCCAGGCAGCCCGTGCAGATGGCGGCGATAATTATCGAACTAAATACGAAATTGATCGGCCTCACAACCAGTCACAATTGACGAATAGCAAATTCTTATTTATAACCACACATGCGCCATTCGCCGCCCTCAAGCACCACGCTGTAATTGCGCGAACTCAGGTCGATTTGCTCGTTTTCGCCGCCGGCATAGCTGAACACGATCAGCCCCGTGCAGGAAACCGTGGCGGTCTCCCCGCTTTCTTCCGTTACCGTGCAAGCCACATCCTCAAGCGTGACTTCCACGCCTTCAAAAGACGCGCCTTCCACCTCGGCGTTGGCCTCCCAGGCCGCGCACGACAGGTTGACCGCCGCCACGTCATCCCGCGCCACCAGGGCAGCCAGGTACTCCTCCACTACGGTGGCCGGCGAACTGCCCCCCTGGCTGCAAGCGGCCAGCAGCAAGCCTAGGGAGGCGACAATGACCAATTGAAATTTAGTTAGCGTTTGGGTTTTCATGGCGGGAGTCATTGTATCCGTTTTTCCCCATGTCCCCAGCTGGATGGCCAAGTTGTAATGTAACATCGAGACACAGCATCGTTACATGTTGACAAGTGCCAGGGTCTTCCAAGAAACAAGTAACCAACGCGAGACACGGCTTGCTGGTAACTTGACAAGAAGGTATTCGGAACGGAACTCTCGCTGGGCTGGCAAAAGTTGATACTTGATAGTGCGATACACGGCTTTCTATCATCTTGGAGGAGGCAAGGATGCGCAGGTCGATCCGGATCATCATTTAAGCATGGATGCTGTCTGGAATAGAAAATTGGGACAGGCTGTCAACCAGTTGGACAGGCGAATCTAAGGATAAAATCGCATGCTTCTCATGACTTTTCCGCAAACGGTTTTCCTGGTCCTCCTCGCCTTCACGCTCGGCCTGCTCGCCGCCTGCGGCCCACAGCCCGCGTTCGCCACCGCCACCCAAACCTCCGCCCCAACAATAGCACCCGCGTCGCCTATGGCCTCCCCAACGCCGACCGCCAGCCCGCAGCCCAGCGCCACCCCGTTCGTCACGCCGGAAGCGGACGCTTGGAAGGCCGCACCGGTGGTCCCAGAGGCGCTCAGCCGGCGCGCCCGGGACATTTACGCCCAAGGCTTAGCCTTAGGCCGTAACCCACACGCCTTCTCCAAGGTCGGTGATTGCGGCGGAACGCCCTCCTGGTTCCTGGGGCCGTTCGACCTGGGCGATTACAGCTTGGGCGATTATTCCTCTTTGCAAGGCGTTATAGATTTCTATTCCGGCTCCTACAACCGCACTAGCCAGGCGGTGCACAATGGCTTCAACGCCGCCTCCATCCTCTCCAGCATCCGCGCCGACCCGGCGTTGTGCGAGCCGGGCGAGCATCCGCTGTCCTGCGAATTCAGGCTCAACAACCCCAGCCTGGCGCTGATCATGGTGGGTACCAATGACAAATATCGCGTGGCTGAATTCGAAGGCGCCATGCGCAAGATCATCGAATACACCATTGACCAGGGCATATTGCCGGTGATCGCCAGCAAGCCGGATAACCTGGAAGGCGATCACAGCCTCAACCGCATCCTGTATTCCCTGGCGCTCGAATATGAACTGCCCTTCTGGAACCTGTGGCGCGCCATGCAGGACCTGCCTAACGGCGGCCTGCAGGAAGACGGCGCCCACCTCACCTGGGCGCCTAATGACTTTGCCAACGCGGTCGACCTGCGCGCCGGCTGGCCAAATCGAAACCTCACCGCACTGCAGGTCCTCGATTCGATCTGGTCGCAGCTAGAAGAAAATGAATAAGCGTTTATTTTCCCGGCGCGACTTCCTAAAGCTAGCCTCGCTGGGAGCCTTCACGTTCGGCATTCCACCCCGCTGGCTGCAGCACACCGCGGCAACAGCCTGCCCGCCACCACCGGTGGCGGCTCTTGGCCCCTTGACAGCAGCCCAACGGTTAAGCCTGGAAGTCGCGGCGCACACTTTCATCGCCCCCGAGCTTGACTCCGCCCGCCAGGTGGCCCTGGACATTGATTTCATTGAAGGGCGCAACGAAGATGCTTCCACCATGTGCGGCCCTTTGGCCATCGCTATCCTGCAAAGCGCGGGATTGCTCGGCCGCTGGGCTAAGCCACACGACTTTTGGCTGCTCAACCCGCGGGTTTCGTTGCTTCCACTGGATGATACCTTCCCCGCCGATCTTTACGATTGGCTTCAATTCGAGGAGCCGATTTCCACTTTTGACTTTAGCGCCTTCCCTCTGCTGGCCGGCGACCTGGTCTATTTGCACGCCGCCCCGGGCGACACCTTTGAGCATCTGCTGGTGGTCACCCGGGTGGACGAGGCCGGGCGCGCTTTCACCGTCTCCAATTTTTTCATCGCCACCGGCACCATCATCGAAGAGCGCCTGCTCTACGACCCACACCAAGCGGGAGTCGGACAGTTAGCCAACTGGGGCAACCGCAGCCTGCGCAATCAAATGGGCAATACCGGCAAAGGCGGCTTCCGCATCTGGCGGGTGAAAGATAGCACCAGCCTGGTTTTTCCCAGCGACACCGCCAGCCAGCAGCTACGCGCCGTCCTAGATGGGCTGCTGCTTACTGCAGCCGGAAAGTGGCACGCTTCTATCCAGCAAATAGATGGGCCCCTGCTCTATCAATTCAACCCCTACGCTGTCTTCCACCCCGCGTCCACCATTAAGGTGCCAATCGCGCTTGGCTTCTATCATTGGTTGGAAGCGCAAAGCATCTCCGATTGGACTTCCTATTTGGATTCACACGGGGTCGGCGGGCGCACCTATACTCAATTGCTGCAAGCCATGCTCGTCGATTCGGAAGAGGAAGCCACCGAGACCCTGACGAACTTCCTGGGGAAAGCGTGGTTGGATGAACTCTGGCTTGGTTGGGGGCTGCAGAAGACAAAGATAGACCCGCGCCGCAGCTCCGCCACCGAGCTCAGTGTCACGTTCGAAGCTCTGTTTGCCGGCGCCTGGGTCTCGTCCCAGGCCCGCGCCCAGATCCTGGCTTTGCTGTCCGCTTATACGCCGAGCGACGAGACGCGCCTGGGGCTGCTTCGGCCGCGCCTGCCGGCAAAGACGATCATCTATAACAAGCGCGGCTCCCTGGTGGTGTGGCCGCGGGTCGTGGCGGATAGCGGCCTGATCGAGCTTCCCGACGGCGATGTTTACATGTTTAGCTTGCATGGCGTGGGAAAAAACGAGGCCAGCTATGAGGAGCTCGAAGCCACCCTCGACCAGGCCATCGCTGCCTTTGGCGATTTCCTGATCTCGCGCTGACCTACTTTTTTTTCTTCTGAGTCCCAGCTAAGAAATGCCGATATTCCAGCTTGTTTCCATTCGAGTCCGTATAATCGTTGCGATGGTCCGCTCAGCTTCAAGCCAGTCCGCAATGGTCTTGCTCGCCCTTGCCTTGTTCCTTTCCGCCTGCGCACCTACTTCACCTGTAATTTCGCAGGAACCCATCGCCACACCCAGCCTGGCGGCGACGCAGCCGGTGATCACCTCCACCCCTTTACCCGCCAGGCCGCTTTACGACCCCGGGCAACTGGTGGACTATATCGCCCAGACCGGAGACACCCTCATCGGGTTGGCGGCGCGCTTCAACACCAGCATTGCCGAGATCCTTGAAGCCAATCCCATTATCCCCCAGAGCGCCACGACCCTGCCGCCCGGCCTGCCCATGCTCATCCCCATCTATTACCGCGCCTTTTGGGGATCAGCTTATGCGATCATCCCAGACAGCCTCTTCGTCAACGGCCCCGCCGCGGTTGACTTCGATACGCAGGCCTTCGTAGACGCCCATGACGGCTGGCTAAAGAACTATCGCGCATACGCTTCTGGCCGAACGCGTACCGGCGCCGGACTGGTGGACCTGGTGGCCACTAATTTCAGCGTCAGCCCGCGCCTGCTGCTGGCGCTTCTGGAGTATCAAGCGGGTGCGCTCAGCCAGCCAGTGCTGGATGACTCAAAGAGCACTTACCCCATGGGGCACGAAAGCTATCGAAATCCAGGCGTCTATTTGCAATTGGTGTGGGCGGCCAACCAGCTCAACAATGGCTACTACCAGTGGCGCAATGGCAAACTGATCGAGTTCGAGCGGCCGGATGGGATCATCTTTCGGCCGGATCCCTGGCAAAACGCCGCCTCGGTATCTTTGCAGGTTTTCTTCAACACCACCGAGCCAGCCGCTAACTTTGATAGCGCCATTGGGCCGGAAGGTCTTGCCCTCACCTTTGCGACGCTGTTCGGCAACCCTTGGGCTAACGACATCCCTCACATCCAGGGCAGCCTGGAGCAACCGGAGCTGCGCCTGCCGTTTCCGCCCGGAGAAGCCTGGGCGCTTACCGGCGGCCCGCACACGGGATGGGGCCAGGGTGAGCCTTGGGCGGCTCTGGATTTTGCCCCCGGGGAAAAACGCGGCTGCCTGACCTCCGACCATTGGGCGACTGCCATGGCGGACGGCACAGTGGTGCGCACAGATGTAGGTACCGTGGTCTTGGATCTGGACGGGGACGGCGACGAACGCACGGGCTGGGTGCTGTTTTATTTGCACATAGCCAAACAAGAACGGGCGCAATTTGGCGCCCAACTGCTGGCAGGCCAGCCGGTAGGCCATCCCTCCTGCGAGGGCGGCTCCTCCACCGGCTCCCATGTTCACGTGGCGCGCAAATACAACGGGGAATGGGTCGAGGCGGCTGGGGCGCTGCCTTTCGTGATGGAAGATTGGACGGCGCAGGAGGGCAGCGAGGCCTATGCCGGGCTGTTGGCCCGCCAAGGCCACGTGGTGCGGGCCTGCACCTGCTCGGATGCAGCCAGTGCCATCGTTTCGCAGGCACCGTTCGTGGCCCTGCCTACCCCGCAAGTGGATGCTACAGAATCAGCCAATAACTAAAAAACCGTCGGGGGGAAAAAGGAAGGTAATTTGACTAAGCAGTTCCCTTTATCTCATAGCGCGATTCAATGCGTACAGTTTTCTTAAGCATATTCTGAGCCGGGCAATATTTATCATAGGAAAGCTGGATGGCGCGCTCCACAGCTTTGGGGTCGATGTTCTTGCCAGTCACGATATATTCCAGCAACACCTGGGTCCAAACTCGCGGGTGCTCCTCCGCTCGCTGCGTATTCACGCGCACTTCAAAAGCGGTCACTTCCTGGCGTTTCTTGTGCAGGATAGAGATCACATCGATACCGGTGCAACCACCCAGGCCAAGGGCAAACAACTCCATGGGCGTAAAACCATCCCCAGCCCCGCCTATCTCCGGTTCGGCGCCCAAATCGAGGGTTAAGCTGTTTGCGACTTTTCCACTAAAACTCATTCCCTGTTTCCAATCGATTGCAACTTGCATCAGCGTCCTCCGTTTGGTTCATTATAATCTTGGCCCGATCTCTTTCCACAATTTCCCCGTTACAATCAACGCCGCGTACGCTTAGCCATGATCCCTATTCATCTTTCGATTGCCGGCTTCCTTTCCTACCGCGACCCCGTAGAGCTGGACTTCACCAAGTTCGACCTGGCTTGCATCTCCGGCGCCAACGGCGCGGGCAAATCCGCCCTGCTGGATGCGATCACCTTCGCGCTGTTCGGCAAGGCCCGCAACAGCGGCGATTCGTTGATCAATTCTCACATGGACGTCAAAGCCGCCGAGGTGGAATTTACGTTTAGCTACGAAGGCAACGTATATCGCGTGCAGCGCATTCTCCCGCGCGAGGAGAATACCATCCTCGAATTCCAGATCCAGACCGGCGAGGACAAGTGGAAAGCTCTCACCGAACGCGCCACGCGCGACACGGAGGCGCGCATCCGGGAAACCTTGCGCCTGGATTACGAGACCTTTGTGAACGCGTCGTTCTTCCTGCAAGGGAAGGCCGACCAATTTACCCAGCAACGCCCCGCCGACCGCAAGCGCATCCTAAGCAGCGTGCTGGGGCTGGAGATCTGGGAAGAATATCGGGGCCGTTCAGCGGCGCGGCGCAAGGGCGTCGAAGATCAGATCACCGGGCTCCAGGGCCGCTTGCAAGAGATCGCCAACGAACTGGACCAGGAAGAAACGCGCAAGGCCCGCCTCACAGAGCTGGATTCCCAACTACAAGACCTAAGCAAATCCCGAGCTGCCCAAGAAGCCGTGCTAGAGGAAGTGCGCCGCCGGGCAGCCGCCGTGCAGCAGCAGCAGGCGCTGGTGGCCACCCTGGCGGCCCAACTGCAGCGCACCCAGGCCCAGTTGGCCGAGCAGCGCGCCCGGCTGGAGGAGCGCAGCGCCGAGCAAGCCGCCTCTGCAGGGCTGATCGGGAAAGCGGCAGAGATCGAAGCTGCCTATACAGGCTGGCAGGCCCTGCGGGAAGAGCTCGTAACGCTAGAGAGCGTGGCTGCCAAATTCCACGGGCAGGAAATGAAGCGCGGTGCCTCTGTGGCTATTATCGAATCCGAGCGCGCCCGTTTGGAAACGGAACTCACGAGCTTAATTAATGAAAGCGAGAATCTCAAATCACTCTTGAACAATAAGGTGGAACAAGAGCGCGAACTGAAGCAGATTACTAGCGAGATCGAGAGAATGGAAAAGCATCTCGCTGGTCGGGTGGAGAAGGATAAGGAACTGCAGAATTTAAAGAAAATCCAAGACAACGCCCATTCCCAAAACAAATTGCTATACGCAGAAATGAAAAAACTAGAGGCAAAGATTAAGCGCGTAAGAGAGACGGAGGGATTAGCTACCTGCCCAACCTGCGGCCAGCCACTGACTGAGGAACATCGCAACTCAGTGATCACTGAACTTACCGGCGAGGGAACCCAAATGGGTGACAAACACCGCGCAAATGTGAAAAGCGCCAAAGATGTAGACAAGCAAGTCGAAAAACTTGAAAAGGAATTGGCCGCATTAAGCCAATTAGATACGAACTTTCGAACCAGCAATACGAAGGCTGGAGAGCTGCGCACACGGATCGGCGACGTTTCAATCGATGAGGCAGGCTGGAAAGAGAAGCGCGCCCCGCGCCTGGCCGAGATCCAGGCAGCGCTGCAGGTAGAAAGCTTCGCATCCGAAGCCCGCGGTGAGCTGGGCAGGATCGACGCCGATCTCAAGGCCACCGGCTACGACGCCGCCCGGCACGACGCCGCCCGCAAACAAGAGCTGGCGGCCCGCCCGGCCGAGGCGCAAATGCGCGCCCTGGAGCAAGCCCGCGCGGCGGCCAAGCCGCTGGACCGGGAGATCAAGGACCTGGCCAAGCAAATTGCCGCACAGGAAAAGGAACTGACCGCCCAGGAAGCCGCCCACCAGCAGGCCGCCCAGACCCTGGAGCCCATGCGGGAGGGCTTGCCCGACCTAGAGCAAGCTGAGCGGGCCATGCTGGATACGCAAGAAAAGGAAAACCAGGTGCGCCAGGCGCTTGGGGCGGCCCAACAGGAAGTGGCCGTGCTGGAAACGCTGCGTACCCGCAAAACGGAGATTGAGAGCCAACGCGAAACATTTGCCGGGCAGGTCTCCCAATTCCAGGCTCTAGAGCGGGCCTTTGGCAAGGATGGAGTGCCCGCCATGCTGATTGAGCAGGCCCTGCCGCAGATCGAAAGCAAGGCCAACCAGATCCTCGAGCGCCTGAGCGCCGGCAGCATGAACATCCGCTTCGTGACCCAGCGGCCATTCAAGGACAGCAAGCGCGACGACCTGCGCGAGACCCTGGATATCCAGATCAGCGATGGCGCCGGCGAGCGCGACTACGAAATGTTCTCCGGCGGCGAAGCATTCCGTATCAACTTCGCCATCCGCCTGGCGCTGTCTGAGGTGCTCGCCCAGCGCGCCGGCGCCCGGCTGCAGACCCTGGTGGTCGACGAGGGTTTCGGCAGCCAGGACGAAGCCGGCCGCCAACGCCTGGTGGAGGTGATCAGCCTGGTGCGTCAGGACTTCGCCAAGATCCTGGTGATCACCCACATCGACGCGCTTAAGGACGCCTTCCCCAACCGCATCGAGGTGGAAAAAGGGCCGAGGGGATCAATGGTGCGGGTTGTATAAGTTTCCGAAAAACAGCCGCCGATAAACGCTGATACCCTTTATTTATCTGCGTTTGTCGGCGTGCATCCGCGGCCCACAATGCACCAATATGCAACTTATCGCCCGACTGCTATAATCCCGTTCCCACTATAAACAAGGTTGCCTTAATTCATGCTCGACAAACTTTCCGGTATTGAAGCGCGCTTCGACGAGATCGAGCGCGAATTGCAGCTGCCCGCCGCCAACTACCAGCGCACCGTTGAGCTATCCAAGGAACGCGCCGAGCTGGAACCCATCATCGGCAAGATACGCAAATATCGCGACGCGCTGAAACGCAAGCAGGAAGCGCAGGCAGTGATCGACAGCGGCGACGCCGAGCTGGCCGAGCTTGCCTCGGCGGAGCTGGCGGAGGTGGAGGCCGAGATCCCAGCGCTGGAAAATGAGATCAAGAGCTTGCTGGTGCCCAAAGACCCGCGCGATAACCGCAACGTGATCATGGAGATCCGCGCCGGCACCGGCGGCAACGAAGCCGGCTTGTTCGCCGCCGACCTTTACCGCATGTACGCCCGGTACGCCGAGCGCGAGGGTTGGAAGACGGAGCTGATGAGCGGCAGCGAGACCGGCGTGGGCGGCTTCAAGGAAGCTACGATGCTGATCAAGGGCAAAGGCGCTTTCTCCCGGCTCAAGTTCGAATCCGGGGTGCACCGCGTGCAGCGCGTGCCCGCCACCGAAGCCCAGGGCCGCATCCACACCTCCACGGCCACGGTGGCCGTTCTGGCCGAAGTAGACGAAGTCGAGATCAAGATCCCCGACAGCGACGTGAAGATGGACGTCTATCGTTCGGCGGGTGCCGGCGGGCAGAACGTACAGAAGAACTCCACGGCCGTTAGGCTAACCCATATCCCCACTGGCATCGTGGTGCAATGCCAGGACGAGCGCTCCCAGCTGCAAAATAGGCTGCGGGCGATGGCCATCTTGCGCGCCCGGCTTTACGAGATGGAAGAGGAAAAGCGCCGCTCGGCGATCGAGCAGACCCGCAAGCTGCAGGTGGGCAGCGGCGAACGCTCCGAAAAGATCCGCACCTACAATTTCCCCCAATCGCGGGTAACCGATCACCGCATCGGCTTCACCTCGCACAATTTGCCGGCCTTCCTGGACGGCGAGCTGGATGAGCTGCTGGAGGAACTAGCCACCCAGGATGAGGCCGAACGGTTGGCGACGGTTAGTGCATGAGCAATCGATCAATCAATTAATCGATTAATCTCCTAAAACGGTTTTAATCAGCATCAACCAAAGCGCCAGCTGGCCTCTGCTAGAATCACAGCCATGGCAGCTTCCAAATTAGGCGCACAAACTATCGCCGCCACCCTGGCTGCCGCTCGCCAGCGGCTGGCCGGCCGTAGCGAGAATCCCGGCTTGGACAGTGAGGTGCTCTTGGCCAGCGCGCTGGGCGCCGAGCGCGCCTGGCTGCTGGCGCACCCCGAAGCGAAAGTCGACGCAGCGGCGGGGCGCAGATTTGAAGCCGGACTGGCACGAATGGAAACCGGTGAGCCGCTGCCCTACATTCTCGGCGAATGGGAATTTTTTGGCCTCAAATTGAACGTTACTCCCGACGTACTCATCCCGCGGCCGGAGACCGAGCTGCTGGTGGAGACTGCAATGGCCTGGCTGGCGGCCCACCCCGGCCGCCGCCGCGCTGCAGACGTGGGCACCGGATCCGGCTGCATTCCGGTGGCGCTGGCTATTAATGTGCCTGATGTGCGCATCGTCGCCGGAGACATTTCCACAGGCGCACTGGCGGTGGCCAAAGCGAATGTGGAGAGGTATAGCTTGCCAGCTCGCGTTCATTTGGTAAAGAGCGATCTATTAGAGAACATGGCCGGACCTTTCGATATGATCTGCGCCAACCTTCCGTATATCCCTGAAGCCCGGTTGCCCGAACTGGCCGTCTCCAAATGGGAGCCGCGCATTGCGCTGGGCGGCGGCGAGGATGGCCTGCGATTCATCGAACCCTTCCTGCAGCAGGCACAAACCAAAACAGCGCCGCAGGCGCTGATCTTGGCAGAGATCGACGCCAGCCTGCAGGGCGCGGTGCTGGACCTGGCGCTGGAGCTGTGGCCCGCGGCACGCATTGCAGTTCGCCCCGACCTGGCCGGCCTGCCGCGCTTGCTGGTAGTGGAGACATGATCACGCAGCGCCTGGCCGCCGATGCTCCCGATGCCATCCAGCGCGCCCTTGAGGCGCTGGCAGCGGGCGGCGTGGTCGCCTTCCCCACCGACACTGTGTATGGCCTGGGAGCGCCCGCCTTCAACGCGGCCAGCATCGAGCGCTTATTCGCCATCAAGGGCCGCCAGCAGACCAAGGCGATCGCGGTGCTGATCGCCGAGCCGGGCGATCTGAATAAAGTCGCCAAGGAAGTAAGCGCGCCAGCCCTGCGGCTGGCGGAGCGCTTCTGGCCGGGGCCGTTAACACTGGTGCTGCCGCGCCACCCCAACCTGCCGGGTTTGCTTTCCCCGAATGAAACCATCGGCGTGCGCATGCCAGACCACGCTTTAGCCCGGGCGCTCCTGCAGACCGCCGGCCCTATGGCGGTGACTTCGGCCAACCTAGGCGGAGGCGCCAATACGCGCAGCGCGGACGAGGTGCTAGCGCAGCTGGAAGGGCGCATCGAGCTGGTGCTGGACGGCGGGCTGACGCCCGGCGACCAGCCCTCTACGGTGGTGGACCTGACCGGGACGCAGCCAAAAGTGCTGCGGGCGGGGCCGATCAGCGAGGAACAGATCAGGGTAGCGCTGAGGCTGTGAGTCGTTTTAATGCCCCGTTAACCCAAATCTTAGCTGGATTTTAGATTGGGACGCTAGCATAGCGCCCAGATGAGATCTCCTCCTCACTCTAACCGCACCCGAAAGGGTGCGGTTCGGGTTTAAGGGGCAAGTGAGACGGATTAGTGAGAGCCGAAACCGAACATGTAAAACTAGGCTTTTCGGAATACAAGGCTATAAGGATTTCCTTCGCTACGCTCAGGACGGCACCTGCTATGTAGATTCTCCTGCGGGTAGGGACTTGGAAATGCCGCTCGGAATGACAAGGGTGAGGGCCGCACCCGAAAGGGTACTTGCGCAACTTTCCTCGTTGGAGAGCTACTTGGCTAACGCCGAGCGTACCGATACCCAAATCCTGATGTTCAATGCTTTGTTCCTGGGCGCCGGCATCCTGGCCAACCCTCGGCTTCGAAGAGATCGGCCTGGACCTGTTTGTGGTGGCCTCGCTGGCCATTCTTTCAAGCTATCTGCTGTGGAAGAGAGGCAGGCAGCCACTTTTCATCTACTACACTTTCGCCTACTGGCTGGGATTGGTAGCCAGCATCGGGTTGCAGGTGCTAAGGTAGGTATTGCTTGATGGAGTTGAACCCATCGGCTATTTTGGAAGACGAGGTAACGAGAATTCTTCGGCTGGCTGATCCTTCGACTTCGCTCAGGACGGTGGCTGCCTCCGAATGACACCTGGGGGTAAGGAGTTAGCTGAACAACTAGGGTAGTAATTGACTTGGGAATTAACCTGGAGGCAAAAGCTTGGTAAGGTCTCCCCCTGTTAATTCCAAAAACTTCATGCCGAAGTTCCCTGCCTGAAGAAATAGAGATATTACTTGATAATATTTTTGCAGGAAACCTGTTTCTTTTGTTTCACTAATTTTTTCCGCATTAGTTAAAAGAAAACCTATGTTCAAATTTACAGCTTCTTTGATCCCGTCAATTCCCCAGATTCGATAATTGATAATGGAAAGGCGCAGTTTCTCAATTTGCGTAAGCATTAAGGTTTTTAGTTCGCCATTAATTTCTGCGCTAAACACTTCTTTCTCCAAATCAGAAACCTTCTCAAGTAAGGATTGGAGGTCTTGGTCACTAATAACCTTATCAGTCCAAATTTGGCCTAACGCACTCGCGCCGAGGGAGATTGCAGTTAATGTTGTGGGGGTTAAGTAATTTTTAGATGAATTCCATTGTTCATTTGGAACGTAAGAGAAAATGGCCCGATTTACATTCAACACTGCTTGTTCAAAAATTTCTTGATCAAAATTAGGAAGTTGCTTCAGTGCCTTTCGAGTATCTCTCACCAAACTGCCAACTTCTGAAAGGAAAGTCGGAATGGGCATGTCTTCAAACCCGATTTCTTTCTTGATGGTTTCCCAAACCTCGTCTACTTTGGTGGTAGGAGGAAATTTCGAAGCCTCAACAATAATATGGTTAGACGTGCAGCGGGATTATCGAAAACAAGTTTTCCCTCACTCATGGCAATATTATACCTTTGCGCCATTTTTCACCCTATCCCCCATCCCGGCTCGATATCGATATCCATGCTATCCGGCTTGCGGGTGATGGCGTGGCGGAAGTAGCCGGCGGCGGCGATCATGGCGGCGTTGTCGGTGCACAGCGCCAGCGGGGGGAAATGGATCTTAGCCGGCTTGCCCCGCCCGCTTTCCTGCTCCCCAAAGGCGGCGCGGAGCGCCAGGTTGGCGGAGACGCCGCCCGCCACCAGGATCTCCTGGGCGCCGAATTGGTTGGCGGCACGCAGGGCTTTGCCAACTAATGCGTCGACCACAGCCGCCTGAAATGCGGCAGCGAGATCGGATACGGGCAAGTTACTGTGACCACTTTCGCTGCCGCTTAAGAGCTTGGCTTCGCCAAACTCTACGCCTTGTCCCTTCGAAAGTTCCTTCACCTTGTTCAGCACATTGGTCTTTAGGCCGCTGAAGGAAAAATCCCAGGTGTCTTCCAGCCAGGCGCGCGGGAAGTCGAAAGCGGCCGGGTCGCCGCCCGCGGCGGCCATTTGGATGGCCGGGCCGCCCGGGTAGCCGAGGCCCAGCAGGCGGGCCACTTTGTCGAAGGCCTCTCCGGCGGCGTCGTCCAGCGTGCCGCCCAAGCGTTGGTATGTAAGATGATCGGTCATGAGGATAAGTTCGGTGTGTCCACCGGAAACGATAAGGGCCAGCAGAGGGAATTGAGGCGGATCGCTTGCGTTGCTTCGCAACGCGTTGGAGAAGCTACTCGGCTCTGCCAAGTTACGCTTCTCCACGGTAGCTGTAGCTTCGACTTCATCTAGTTGCACCCAGGCGGAATACAGATGGCCTTCGAGGTGGTTGATGCCATACATGGGCAGGCCGGAGCCGAGCGCCAGGCCCTTGGCCATGCTGAGGCCCACGATCAGCGAGCCCGGCAGCCCGGGGCCGCGGGTGACGGCGATGGCGTCCACATCGGGCAGCTCCAGGTGAGCCTGGGCCAACGCTTCTTCGACAACCGTGTCGATGACCTTGATATGCTGGCGCGAGGCGACCTCAGGGAACACGCCGCCATACTTGGCGTGCAGCTCAGCCTGCGAGGCGACCACGTTGGAGAGCGCCAGGCGGCCGTTCTCGACCACGGCCGCGGCGGTCTCGTCGCAGGAGGTCTCGATGCCCAGGATGCGGGCGGGCTGCAGCTTCTTGCGGCGGGCCATGGGCTAATTATAGAGCACTGTGGTGCTGCGCAACGCTGCGCAGAAGCTTGTGCGGTAGAACCTACTCGGCTTGGCCGAGTAACGCTTCTCCAGGGAATGGAGTATGGGTGCGGGCCCTTGCATTGCGGAATTCTTTAGTTGATAATGCAGCGAATCGAGGACGAAAATATGGTGGATTTCTTAGCGCTAACCCTCATAGCAACACTGATCCTGGCAGGACTTTCTTTGCTTTGGTCCTTAAACCGGGGCAAGAAGGGGTCCACACGCGCCCCCTTTCTTGCGCTTGCGGTCGTCAGCTTGGCGGCACTCCTTTTCGTCTTAGCCTCCACCGAACTATTTGGAAAACCTATCATTGATGTATCGCTTGCAACTCTATTAACGCGAAATGGCCCCGCGTTGCTTTCCCTGCTTGGGGTTGAGATGGGGATTCTTATCATCCTGGTCATCGCCGGGAAAAACAAACAGCGCGAAGAAAAAACTATGGAATGGATCAGTATTTGGTTTGTCGCAATTGCGGTGGTAAGCTTTGCAGGCATCTTTATGTTCAACGCTCTCCCAGCGGAAGGCGGCGGCGGGACCGGGGGCCCGGAAGTCGTCGCCGTGGGTCTGGGAGCGGAAGGAGCCAAGCTTCTACTCGAGCTGGCCGCTGAAACCCTGCCAGATGGTTTCACATTGCAGGCCATCCTGCCCGAAGGCACGTTGGACCGCCCCACTAATTTTGTAGCCGGGCCTCAAGGGGAAATCTATATTTCGCTTTTCGATGGCGGCATAGTGACACTGGATCCCGCCTGGCAAGAGGCGCTGCTAATTCCTTTCTCTCCAGAAATTCCTCAAATTACAGGCATGGCTTATCACGGAAATTCTTTGTATGCGGATGGCAGCGGATTCTTGTTTAAGCTCACGGATGCGGACAACGATGGGTCTGTCGATTCCACCGAAATATTGCTGGAGGGCATGGCTTCTCGCACTTACGATCATCATTCCAACAACGGTATTGCCTTTGGCCCTGACGGCCGCCTCTATATCGCCCTGGGGGGAACCACTGATCACGGGCCTGAACTCGATCCCCTGGCCGGCTCCATCCTGGTTTTCGATGAATCCGATGGCAGCCTGGCGAAATTTGCAATCGGCCAGCGCAACCCATATGACCTGGCATTTTGCCCGAGCGAATCCGGGGCGCTGTACGCCACGGATAATGGGCCCGATGCCCTGAATGAGACCTTGCGTTTCGTGCCTCCCGACGAATTAAATTTGATCGTAGAAGGCAAGAATTACGGTTATCCAGATGATTTTGGTTTCCCACCGCCCTGGTCAGACACGGAGTCGCCCATCGCGCTGATGGAAATTGCCGGCGTTCCTACCGGGATCGTGTGCTATGAAGGCGCAGAAAGTGAAAACGCGTTCCCCACCCAATACCAACAGAACCTGTTCGTAAGCCTGGCCGGCGGGAGCAACCCCGAAACGGGACACAAGATCGTGAGAGTGGAGCTCACCCATCAGGGCGAACAAACGATTGGCCTGGTCTCCGATTTCGTCACAGGTTTGGGAAGGCCGGTGGATATTTTGCAATATAGGGATGGAAGCTTACTTGTGTTAGATTACGACCTGGGACAGATCTATCAAATTACTTACACAGGCAATCGTTAAGGCAGCTCCAAGCCGCTAACTCTTGAGTGGGATAACCAGGTCGTGCGGATATTCAGCCAGCACCTCGGGCTTGCCATCCGGGCGGATGAAGATGGCGTCCTCGATGCGCATGCCCAAGCCGCGCTCAGGATAATAGAGCCCGGGTTCGATGGTGATCACATGGCCGCGGCGCAAGAATTCCTTGGCGGTCTTTGGGTCGCCGTAGAAGCCGGGGCGCTCGTGTACATCCAGCCCCAGGCCGTGGGCAAGGGAATGAACATAGCCGACCTTGGTGGTCGGGTCTTCAGCCACGGTTGGGTGGCCGCGCTGCTTGAAGAGCTCGCAGGTGCGGGCCTGGAACACCGCGCAGCGCTCATCCGCCCTGACCTCTGACATGATGGTGTCGTACACAAAACGCACGTCGTCGTATAAAGCCTGCGCCTCATCGGTGGCGTGGCCCAGACACCAGGTGCGGGTGAAGTCGGCCCAATAGCCGCCGCCCGCCTCCACCGGGTAGATATCGAAGACGATGGGCTCGCCCAGATGCAGCACAGCCTCGGGGCTGCCCACGCTGTGCGGCACGCCGCCTTCGGCGCCGGGGGCGAAAATGGTGCCGTGCGGATTATCCAGCCCACGTTCCGCTATCCACAGACGGATCTTGGACTTGACCTTGCCCACCGTGATCGGTTGGCCGTCTTTGTCCACCAGCAGGCCGTTTTTGGCGCGCTGGCTGCCAAGGAACTCCGCCACTTGCCCTACCACCTCGGTGGTTTGCTTTTGAATTTCACGGATGCGCGACACCTCGGCGGGGTCTTTGCTGGCGCGCGCTTCCAGAAGCACAGAATTGTGCAACTCTCCGACGAACTCTAAGTCCGGCAAGAATTCGGTGGCCGCGTTCAGCAAGCCGAAACTGCGTCCAGCATCCTGCTGGCCATAAACCGCCACGCGGCCGGAGGTGAGGCCGGCGTCGGTGAGCATGCGCTGCAGCAAGCGGGTCTGGGCAACTTTATGGTCGTCGTTGTATTCTTTCAGCATGCCGCGAAAGTTGTAGTCGGTGATGCTGCGCGTGGCCAGGCCGCTAGCGGCGGCCTCATCGCGTTCCATGGCATGACAGAAAAGAAGAGGCTGCTGACCGCGTTTGAGCACCAGCAGGGCATCGGTAATGTGCCTTACGCCGGTGAAGTACACCATGGCCGGGTTATGCAGCGCGTCACCGAAGATCAGCAGGGCGTCCAGCTGGCGGGCTTCCATCAGGGCAGGCAG
>CAZNFL010000003.1:0-107557 GCA_964572455.1 uncultured Anaerolineaceae bacterium | reverse complement strand
CCTGTGGATGTGGCCGAACGCCCGCATCAGCGTGATGGGCGGCGAGCAGGCCGCTAATGTGATGCTGACCATCAAGCAGGAGCAATTGGAGCGCGAAGGCAAAAAGGCACTGGTTAAAAAAGACGCCGAGGAATTAAAGGAACCTATTTTGGATAAGTACGAGCACGAAGGCAATCCATATTATTCGACGGCGCGCCTTTGGGACGACGGTGTGCTGGACCCAGCTGAAACGCGCACGGTGTTGGGGCTGGGGCTCTCAGTGGCGCTGAAAGCGCCGCGGCCTGAGGGCGGGTTCGGCGTGTTTAGAATGTAGTGATTGGAGACTGAATGGCGCGCGAGGTTTTCGAGAACTGGATCCAAGGCTATCTGAAAGCCTGGAAAAGCAACAATCCCCAGGAGATCGCCAAGCTGTTCACTGAGGACGCCCTGTATTCCACCGGCCCATTCGATGAGCCCTGGATCGGACAGGAAGCCATCATTGATGGCTGGGTCGGCATCGGCGACCGGCCGGAGGATTGGACTTTTGAATACGAAGTGCTCGCCGTGGACGGCGACCTTGGCGTGATGCAGGGGACCACGGTGTATAAGGAGGCTGGTACGTTCAGCAACATCTGGCTGATCCGGCTGGCCAAGGACGGCCGCTGCAAGGAATTCCGCGAATGGTTTGTTAGGAAGCGGGAGCCGCAGGGCTAAACTCTCTTTTTTATGCGCCCTATAAACAGCAAAGTCTCGATTGTTTTACCTACTTATAATGAAAAGGAGCACATCGCTTCTCTGATTGGTGACCTCTACAAAAAAATAGATCCCCCATTGGAAGTTATCGTCGTGGACGATGCTTCCCCAGACGGCACCGCCGATGTGGTTGCTAGACTGGAGTATCCGGACCTTCGGGTGATTCGACGGAAAGCGCGCGGTTTAGCGGCTGCTTTCCATCGCGGGATCTTGGAAGCCAAAGGCGACATTATCGGCTGGATGGATGCGGACGCCACCATGCCCCCTGAAGTTATGAACCAGCTCGTTGCTCAACTTGGTGAATATCATATTGCGATCGGATCGCGATATGTTGACGGGGGCAGCGACAACCGCCATCCACTTAGGGTATACGCGAGCAAGGCCATTAACTGGCTGGCGCGCTTTGTGCTTGGCGGCAAGATCGGCGATTACGACAGCGGCTTTATCGCCATCAGGCGGGAGGTATTTGATCACGTAACATTGATCCCCTTTGGTTATGGAGATTATTTTATTGAGTTCCTCTATGATGCTCAACGGGTAGGCCTTAAAATTAAAGAGGTGGGTTATGCGTTCCGGGACCGAAGTCTGGGTATTTCAAAATCTGCGCCCTCGCTATTTCGTTTCCTGCTAACCGGCCTGCGCTACGTGCTGCGCATTTTCAGCCTTCGGCTGCGTTTTCTGACAGGGCGCGATTGATGCTGCAACGGGCGCGAAGTTTGGCCTCTTTTTTTCTTTATACAGATTGCGGCCATTACATCCTCATTGGTGTCTTTGCTTTGCTCGCACATGGTTTGCTGCTGCTCAACGATGGCGTTTATTGGGATGGCTGGCTGATCTACGTTGGCAAGCTCACCAACCGCTGGGAGCTGATTAGCGGCATCTATACCGACCGCGGCGGACTACCCATCTACACGGCCTTTCATTGGCTTTTGTACCAATTTCCTTTCTTTGTTTTTGGATACAAACTGTCCGCTTTCCTTTTCATCTTCTCGTCTACTTTTTTTATATATCGCATTGCGCGCCTTCTTTTTGATAATCCACTGATTAGTTTATTTATAGCGCTCGTTGCCCTCACTTATCCGGCGAATCAGGCAACTGTTGAGCTGATTGTGATTCCATACCTATTTTCATATTTCTTGTTTTGGCTTGGCTGCTTGCTGCTAGTCTTGGCTTTGACGAAGAAAAGGCGAGTGGCGTTTTTGTGGCATCTGGGCTCGTTGGTTAGTCTGATACTTAGCTTCCGCATGTATTCCTTGCTGGTTTATTTCTACGGGTTCCTCCTCATTTTGTTTTTGATTTACCTGGCTCGAGGAAACAGGGTGGGATTTTTTCAAAACACCAAACAATTTATTGTTTCGTATTTTATGTATTTGGTTTTGCCTGTGGTTTTTTGGGTTGGAAATGCATGGTTCTTCCCTCCAAGCGGCTTTTATGTCGACGCAGATGCCTTTATTTGGGGGCCAATATTGTTTGAACTTACGGGAAGATACTTTTCATTTGGGGTAGCCGGGCAGTTCCTAGAGTCTCTAACAAACCTGACTAATCCACTGGTTCTTTTCATAGTGGTGGCCATAAGCTGGTTGGCAGCCTGGGGCTTTGCGAACAAGAAGCGTAGCCAACCGTGGTCGGAGGCGGCCCTAAGCCCAAGCCAAATAGTGTTTGCGGGGGCGGTCCTTTTTGCAGCTGGGGTCTTCCCTTATGTGATCGTTGGCCGAAGCACTATGCTGCATGGCTGGGCGACACGCAACGCGATCCTGATCGCAGTGCCGATTGCTATTTCCCTAGTCGGCCTAGCCTGGGGACTTTGTGCACGTGCGAAAAAAAAGCAAGCGCAATGGGCTTCCAAGATCACTGTGTTCGTGTTTTTTGCGTTGACGATATTATTTACGGTTGAGACCGCCAAATTCTACCTTTTCTGGCAACTGAGGACTATCAAGGACTATTCGGTGATCGCCCATGTTGCCAGGCAGGCTGAAACGTTAGAGGGTACATCGGTTTTTTATGTACACGATAGCTTTCGTGTCGGAGGCGAAAACAAATACCGGCCGCACGAATATTTTGGGATGTTGGCCGCTGCCATCCCCGGCAGCGAAAAAATCGGCTTTGACGTCAATTACTATACGTACGAGGAATATTTTCTGACCTCAGATGAAAGTATCGCCGCGCGACTTGAGCTCTGGTATCCACATCTGGATATTTACGGCTGCCAGGCGGAGATGTATATCGATACGGGCACTGCCCGCCTGGACCCCACAATTTTCTTAAAGTATTTTTATTATAAATATCTGAACCCGAGCCGATTCGAGGCGTTTTTGCTCACAGTGACGAGCGTGGACATTATCCCAATCGAATCAGCACTAGCGACGAATTGCCAGCGTTGATCCCGACATTATAGATCTAGTCGGATGCAATCCAGGGAATACGACCGCCTTTACCAAGCCGAGGATCGCCATTGGTGGTTCCGCGCTTTACGTTTATTTATAACGCGCCTACTGCCGAAGCCCGAGCCGGGCTTGCTAGCCCTTGATGTGGGATGTGGGACCGGGGGGTTAATGAAGACACTCTTGGACGTGGGCTACCGACCCATCGGCTTAGATTTTTCAGTTGACGCCCTCCGCTTTGCTTCTTGGCGAGAGAACAACGGTTTAATTCGTGCCAATGCCAACGAGCTACCATTTATACCGATATTTGACCTAGTAATCTCGGTAGACCTGCTGGAAGTAGAGACGGTAGATCCGACCCGGCTGGCAGCTGAAGCGATTCGAGTGCTAAAACCGGGCGGATACGGACTGTTTGTGATGGCGGCGCATCAATGGCTTCTGAGCGAGCATGATCGGGCGGTCAATTCGGTTCGCCGGTTCAACTTGCCGGAGATAAAAGCGTTGTTTACACACTCAGGAACCAAGATCGGGAGGGCGAGCTATCTCTTTTCCATCTTATTCCCTCTAATCGCTTTGCGAAAGTTATTTAACCCGAGTCGCGAACAAAAGAAGGTCGAGGCGGGTTCGGATGTGAACGTTCCTCCAGCGCCGATCAATGCAACACTGTACGGCTTATGCTGGCTAGAGGCCCAACTTCTAGCGGTTTGGAATATGCCGATGGGATCATCAGTAGTTGTTGTGGTGAGAAAAGATGGCTGAGAAATCGTGGCTGAACAATGTAGAGGCTACCTGGTTTTATCAGCGCTTGCGCCACGGGATGAACCGGGGACTGATAAGGTTTTTTCAACGAACTGTCTTTGACAAAAACAGAACCTTCCGGGTGGCTGAAGTGGCTTGCGGAAGCGGCTATGGCGCTCACTTGCTTGCCGAGCATCCCCATGTGGCGCTAAGTGTCGCTGCAGATATTAGCCTTGAAGACTTTCGCCAAGCAGGCATCAGAGACTACAAAGCGGTATTTGTGTTGATGGATATTTACAGTCCGGCGCTAAAGCCTGCTTCGATGGATCTAGTCTGGAACAGTTCGTCGCTGGAGGAACTTGACCAGCCCGAAACGGCCTTGGCTGCAATGGCGCGGCTTGCCAAGCCGGAAGGCTGGGTCTTCGTGGGTGTGCCTAACAAATACGGCCCGGCTGGTTGGCTGCGAACGGTTTCCGGCTCGCGGACGCGGGCTTGGTTAGGACGAGTGTATGACAGGGGCGAGTTGCGGAACTTGCTTGGCCGCGCGGGATTGGAAGTCGGGGTCGAGACTACTTACTTGGGTGGTATTTTTATAGGCGCTCTTGGCAAGAAACGAGTGACCGGCGTCGAATAAAGCTTACCAATCGCCGGCGTAGCCGAAATCGTAAGGCTGGGCGGCGCGGTCGGTCAGGGCGCGGTGCAATTCCACCAGCTGGCGCAGGTGGTGATGGTCGTGCGTGACTCACGAGGCGAACATGTCTCCGGCGCGCATACTGCGTCCGTCGCGCGAATAGGCCGTATCCCAGTCAACCTGGCCCAGCGAGTCCAGCCAGGTGAGCGAATCCGCCCACTCTCGCAGGAATTTGTCCAGCGATTCCCTGAGTTCCCGCTCGTTGTATTTGCGCTAGGTAACCCAGCCGACCGGGTCGATAGGCGGCCAATCCTCTTCCTGACGGTGAAGGATGATGTCGAGGCGCATGCGGAAATCGAGGTGCTCCTCTCATAGAGATGGTTGACCACTTCGAGCATCGACCAGGAATTAGGCGCAGGTTTATAGCGCGCCTCCTCATTGGAAATGTTCTTGAGCAGAGCACGGATGCGCTCCGGGTTGTCCTTCAACTGCTGTTTTAGGAATAAAAGTTCCATAGATCACCGTGGGATAATGTTTAGGGTATTAAATCATATCTGATGGCCCCCCAAAAGCCCATTGCTTCCCTGCTGATCGCCAACCGCGGCGAGATCGCCGTGCGCACCATCCGCGCCTGCCGCGAACTGGGCATCCGCGCGGTGGCGGTCTTTTCGCAGGCGGATGCCGGGGCACTGCACACGCGCCTGGCCGATGAAGCCGTGGAGATCGGGCCGGCGGAGGCCAGCCAATCCTATTTGAATATCGAACGCCTGCTGGATGCAGCCCGGCGTAGCCGGGCCGAAGGCGTGCACCCGGGCTATGGCTTCCTGGCGGAGAATGCAGATTTCGCTGAGGCAGTGACAGGTGCCGGGCTGGTGTGGGTGGGGCCGCCTCCGGCGGCCATGCGCGCCATGGGGGATAAGGTGGGAGCGCGGTCGCTGATGCAGAAGGCCGGCGTGCCGTTGCTGCCAGGCTATCAAGGCAAGGACGATGCCGCATCGCTAAAGAAGGCGGCTAGCGAACTTGGATACCCCTTATTGGTGAAGGCGGCAGCCGGTGGCGGCGGCATGGGGCAGCGCGTGGCGGCGAAGACGAGTGAGTTGGCCGAAGCCATTGAGGGTGCGCGGCGGGAGGCCAATCTGCTCTTTGGAGATGGGCGGCTTATTTTAGAAAAGTATTTGCACCGGGCGCGGCACGTTGAGATCCAGGTGCTGGGCGACCAGCATGGCAAGCTGCTGCATTTATTTGAGCGGGAGTGTTCGTTGCAACGGCGCAGGCAAAAGATCGTCGAGGAGAGCCCCTCACCATTGCTGGATGAAAAGCTACGTGAGGCAATGGGCGCGGCAGCTTTGGCAGCCGCAGCCGCGGTGGGTTACACGAACGCGGGTACTGTGGAATTTTTGGTGGACCCGGAAACAAAAAAGTTTTATTTCCTTGAAATGAATACCCGCGTTCAAGTTGAGCACCCGGTCACCGAAATGGTCACCGGCCTGGACCTGGTGCAATGGCAGATCCGCATTGCGGGCGGGGAAGCGCTGCCCTTTGAGCAGACCGAGTTGCGCCAAACGGGGCATGCCATCGAGTGCCGCATCTACGCGGAGGACCCGGCCGCCGGCTTCCTGCCTCAGGCTGGCCGCGTGCACAAGTTGTTGCTGCCAACCCAGGCAGGCGTGCGCGTAGATAGCGGCGTGGCCGAAGGAGACGCGGTTGGTTCGTTCTACGACCCCTTGTTGGCAAAGGTGATCACGTACGCCAAGGACCGGCCGGCTGCGCTGAAACTTATGGGCGAGGCGCTACGCGGCACCGCCTTTTTGGGGCTGACCAACAACATCGAATTCCTGCAAGATCTATTTGCCCGCGATGAAATAAATTCCGGCCTGTATGACACGCGCTTCGTCGAGCGGGAAATGGGTGACTGGTCCCGAGACGAGCCGCTGCCAGTCGAGGTGCTGGTTGCCGCGGTACTCGCTGAGTTGAGACTATCAAGCGCCACGAACGCATCAGGCGAGGAAGCAGATCCCGACGACGCGTATTCCCCCTGGGGCACGGGCAGCGGCTTTCGAATCGGTGGCCGATGAAATTTAATTACAACTACCAAGGTCAGGTCTTTGGTTTGGTCTGGCTCCCGGGCGCGAGCGAGCATAAAGCCAACTTTGGTGGGCGCGATTATGCTGTGCGCATGCTGGGCAGCAAATCTGGGGAGCTCGAGTTCGAAGTAGATGGCCGCAATGTGAAAGCACAGGTAGCCAAAGAGGGGCGAAAGGTTTGGGTGCATGTCGATAGAAAAACCTATGGGCTAGAAAGGATGGTGGGTGACGCAAAGCAAGCTGGCCTGGCCGGCCGTGAGCGCGTGCTGCGGGCGCCAATGCCGGGACAAGTGCGCCAGGTGGCGGTGAAAGCTGGGCAGGATGTTAAGACGGGAGAGGTGCTCGTGCTGCTGGAAGCCATGAAAATGGAAATCCGGATCCAGGCGCCGCAAGCGGCAAAAGTGGCGCGGGTAGCTGTTTCTAAAGGTCAAAGCGTTGAAAGGGAGCAAATCCTTGTAGAATTGGAAGGTGAGGGCGAATGACCGGCAAATATTATGATGAACTGCAAGTAGGGGATATCATCCGCCACGGCCGCGCCCGCACCATCACCGAAGCCGAGCATCTCCTCTTTTGCGGGATGACCCAGAATACACAGCCGCTGCATTTAGACGAGGAGTTCGCCCGGCAAGCCGGCTTTGCAGGCCGCATGGTCAACGGCATCCTTACATTGGGGATTGTGATAGGCATTACGGTGCCTGATCTGACCGAAGGAACCATTGTGGCGAACCTAGGCTATCAGAATATCCAACACCCGGCGCCGGTCTACCATGGGGATACCATCTCAGTGGAGAGCGAGGTGCTGGAGAAGCGCCTTTCGGAAAGCAAGAGCGACCGCGGTATGGTGCGCCTGCGTCATCTTGGGCGCAATCAAAAGGGAGAAGTGGTGATCGAGGTAGAGCGCACGGTGATGTTCCTGAGGCGGCCTGGGGGGAGCAAATGATGCGCCCGCGGCGGGCTTTGCTATACGTGCCGGGCAGCGATTGGCGCAAAATTGAGAAGGCTGCCGGGCTGGAGGCAGATTGCGTATGCATTGACCTTGAAGACGGCGTGGCGCCAGACAAAAAAGGCAAAGCCCGCCAACTGGCCGCCCGTGCCTTGGGCGAACTAAATTTCGGCAAGAGCGAACGCCTGGTGCGGATCAATGCAGCAGGTTCGGGTTTGGAGCTGGAAGACCTGGCGGCTGTGCTGCCAGCGAAGCCGGATGCAATCGTGCTGCCAAAGGCCGCCGATGCGGGCCAGGTGCGCCTAATTAGTGAAACGATCACCGCGTTCGAAAAGAAGCATGGTCTGGATGAGTTTCGCATCCGGCTGATCGTCCAGATCGAAAGCGCCATGGGCCTGGTTAATATCAAAGAGATCGCCGGCGCCGACGAGCGGCTGGACGCGCTGATCTTCGGCTCAGAGGATTTTGCCAGCGACGTGGGCGCCAAGCGAACTCTCGAGGGAGAAGAAATTTTCTACGCGCGCAGCGCGGTGGTGGCGCACGCGGCTGCATTTGGATTGCAGGCGATTGATATGCTGTGGGTCGATTTTAAGGACCAGGTCGGCTTGCAACGCGCCGCAGCCCAAGGCGCTCAGTTGGGTTACAGCGGCATGCAAGTAATCCACCCGGACCAGATCGCGCCGGTGCAAAGCGCGTTTACCCCGAGCGCAGCGGAGATGGAAGCCGCCCAACACATCGTGGACGCCTACGAGCAGAATGTGAAGGAGGGGCGTGGCGCGTTCGCCCTAGATGGGAAGATGGTAGACCTGCCGATTGTGAAAGCTGCCCAACGCGTGCTGGCGCGGGGCGGACTGCGCTAATAAAAAAGGCCGGCATCATGCCGGCCTCTGATGGTTGAGGGGCTAATTCTTGCGCCGAGAGACTTTCGGCAACGAGCGTCTGGCCAACCAGGCACGCAGACCCAAGCCGATCAGAACGATGGGCAGACCGACGATGAGTATTACGGGCAGGGCGTAAAGGGCAAACCAGACCAGGGCTTCGGCTATGCCTTGCAGGGCACGGATCAGGGCTTCGATGGCCTGCTTCGCCACGGTGGAGAGATCCCAGGGATCGACCTGGATGGGCTGGGCGGACTGCTGGGCGATGAGTTCAACCGAAATGGCCGAGAGGGCAGCGGACTCTTCGTAGTATTTGATCTGGCCCTTGAGGACCTCGATCTGCTCGGTGATGTAGTTGAGCTGGTTGAAGGCGTTGAGTATGTCTTCGGTATTGGTGGCCTCTTCCATGATCTGGCGCAGCATGTCTTCGGCGTTTTCCAGGTTACGCAGGCGAGACTGCAGGTCGGTGTATTCGGCGGTCACATCCTGGCCGGATTGGTTGTCGGTGGGCACGTCAAAGGCGCCGGCGCGGATCTCGTCCAAGGCTTGCTGGAATAATTCGCTGGGTACGCGAATGGTGATGTAGGCGCCGGGAGCCTCGCTGCCGTCGTTTAGGTAAGTTTGGTAGACGCTGGAGCTGACCACAAAGCCGCCCATGTGTTCGGCCATGGCGGCAATCTCCTGCATGCGATCTTCGGGAGCGGCCACCAAGATGGAAAGATTGGCGGTCTTGATCACTAGGCGTTCAGCGGCTTGCGCAGCGAGGGGATCCTCACTGAGGGCGATCCCCCCACTAGCATCGAATTCGCCGCCACCGCGGCCAGCCTCTTCGACGGGCGCGCCCAAGGAGTCGACGCTCTCGGGAAAAATACCCTTGTCCTCTGCGGGAGGCAAGGCCGCCGCAGCGCAAGCGGAGAGCAAGATGGCCAAAGCGGCAGTCAGTGAAAACACGATGGGAAAAGTTCTCTTCTTCATAACAGTTCTCCTTAAGCCTGCCTTGCCGGGATTGCCGCAAGGGCAACGGGCTTGCATTTGAGACGCTGCCTGACCATTATTAGTTCCGAATAAGGGCACGGCTAGGGCTTGAACGGATGTCAAGGGAGAGATGGCAAAGTCGTGCGTCACCAGCCTCCCGCCAACCGGGTCACGTGCCGGTCAGGCAACCCGGCGGCGCGCATCCGCTCTTGGACAGCGGGGACGTCGTAGGGCACCCGCGCAAGATCCCAGGTGTCAGCCTCAGAGTCAAAGATGGCGTAGGAAGCCCGTGGATCACGGTCGCGCGGCTGTCCTACGGAGCCGGGGTTGACAATACAGCGCCGCTCCAGGTGGATTGTGGTATTGGCAGCCGGGATCTGCATGCTCACCTCGTGACGCTTGTAAACGAAGAGTAGCGGAATATGCGTGTGGCCGACAAAACAAAAATCGGTGCCGAAGTAATAAAAATTCTCGGCGGCGGAATAAGAATCAAGCAGGTACTCGAGCACAGGTTGGCGCGGGCTGGCGTGCGCTAAGGTGACTCCGTTAATTTCTTTGCGCGGTTCAAGCGTGTGCAAGAAGGCCAGAGACTCGTCCGTAAGGCTGCCGCGCAACCACTCAATGGACGTACGCGCTTCGGCATTAAAACCCTCGAGGTCCAGGTGACCGATGGCTGCAGCATCATGATTGCCCTGGAGACAGGTCAAGTTGGGAATTTCTTTGAGCCTGGTAATACATTCGTTAGGGTCTGGCCCGTATCCCACTACATCTCCCAGACACCAGACGGCATCGACGGCGCCGGCGCTGTTCAACACGTCATCCAACGCGTCAGCGTTGGCGTGGATGTCGCTGATAATGAGCACGCGCATATGAAGTTGAAATTTATAGGGTTGGGTTCAGGTTTTTGGGGCCGAAAGCGCCGGGCAGCAGGTCAGCTACGGTACCTTCCCGGACTACTTTCCCAGTTTGATTAGCGATCAGCACCAGCGCGCCAGGAGAAAACTCGGCCAAGACCTGGCGGCAGGAGCCACAAGGCGTGCCACCGTCGCGGGTCACCACCGCAATGGCTTGGAATTCGCGCTGCCCTTCGCTGACCGCTTTGAAGACGGCCACCCGCTCGGCGCAGATCGAATCGGGGTAGGCGGCATTTTCGACATTGGAACCCAAATAAATAGCGCCCGACGAGGTCATTAGGGCCGCGCCGACTTGATATTTAGAATAGGGGGCGTAGGCGTTGGCCTGCGCCTGCCTGGCTGCGGCAACCAACTCGTTCCGCTGGGCCTTATTTAGCATTGGATTCCCGGGTTTTGGCCGGCTTGGCGCTGGCGGTCTTTTGGGCGCGCACTCGGCGAATGCGGCGGCCAACGATCTGCTCAACGGTCAGGGTCACATTGCCCTCCTCCAGTTTTTCGCCGACCTTGGGCACACGGCCAATGCGGCTGAAAAGATAGCCGCCCAGGGTGTCGGCATCGCGGCTACTGAGGCGGGTGCCCATGATCTCGTTGAAGTCATCCAGATTAATGCGGCCATGGAAGATGTATTCGCCTTCCGAGATCTTTTCATAGGACAGTTCTTCGCCGTGGTCATATTCATCCTGGATCTCACCCAGGATCTCTTCCACTATATCTTCCAGAGTCACCAGACCGGCCACGCCGCCGTACTCATCCACCACAATGGCAATGTGAATGCCGCCAGCCTGCATTTCGGCCAGAAGATCGTCCAGTTTTTTAGATTCCGGGACGAAATTGGCGGGACGAAGCAACTCGCGCAGCGATTTAATTGGGCCAGGTGTGCGACCCACGCGAAGCAGGTCCTTAGCGTAAAGCACACCGACAATATTGTCGATGGTTTCTTTGTAAACGGGAACACGGGAATAGCCGGATTCAAGCAAAGCATCCCCAGCCTGCTCAATGGGTGTGTCGACATCCAGTGCATAGATGTCAATGCGCGGCACCATGATCTCGCGTACCAGCGTGTCTCCGAACTCGAAGATGGAAAAGATCATTTGGCGCTCGTCTTTTTCCAGCACACCCTGCCGCTGGCTGGCATCCACGAATGAGCGCAATTCATTTTCGGTGATGGTCACCAACTGCTGAGGCTCTGTGCCGCCGCGATTGGAGAGACGGGCTGGCAAGACCAGCAAGGGTTGCATGACGAGAGACACGGCGCGCGCTAACGGGCTGAGACGCAGAGCCCACTGTTCGGGGTCGCGCAACACCCGGCGTTCTACGAAAAATTCGAACAGCCAAATGAGCAAGGCAATCAGCAACAGCAGCCCGCCCAGATTTTGGATGGGAATAACGGCGGTTTCCAGCGGGATGACCAAGACCAAAACCAGGCCGGCGATCAAGAAGCGCAACAAGGTGAGGGTGAGACGCAGGCTATCCCGAATGCTGGTGCGCCGGCGCACCAATTCCAGGGCCTGGTCAACTTTTTTGCCTTTTTCCTCGCTAAGCGAAGCCAAGCGCGAATAGCGCGCATTCAAGATTCCGGCGCGAGTAGCTGTAATTATTAGATCTACGACCAGCAGTATGACGAGCAGGACAGAAAGAGGACTAATCTGATCCCTCCACTTTGCGGATGGCGCGAGCGGGCACCCCGACCACGACGGTGTTGGGGGGCACGTCCTTGGTGACTACCGCGCCCGCGCCGGTACGCGATCCCTTGCCAATGCGCAGGGGGGCGACCAGCATGGTGTCGCTGCCGATAAAAACATCATCTTCGATCACAGTGAGATTCTTATTCTTGCCATCGTAGTTGGCCGTAATGGTGCCCGCGCCGATATTTACATTGGCGCCGATGGTAGCGTCCCCGATGTAGGAGAAATGCCCCATTTTGACCCCGTGCCCCAAGGTGGAACTCTTCACCTCGCCAAAATTGCCCATATGCACGCCTTCGCCCAACTGCGCGCCGGCGCGCAGGTGCGCGAAGGGGCCGATATCCACGTGATTTTCAAGAACTGCCATTTCGACGACAGCTGCCTGGATCTTGCAAGCAGAGCCCACGCGGCTGTCCCTTATTGTGGTGTTGGGGCCGATAATGCAGTCCTCGCCGATGTGGGTATCACCCAGCAACATAGTGTTAGGCCACAGCACCGTATCCTGCCCAATGGTGGCGCCAGATTCAATATAAGTGGTTTGCGGGTCCATAAATGTGACCCCCGCTAACATCCAATGGCGATTGATGCGTTTGCGCAGCGCGGCTTCGGCCTCCGCTAAATGTTCACGCGTGTTAACGCCGATGGCCTCATCAGGATCATCCAGGGCCACGGTGACCACGTGTTCGCCCGCTTTAATGGCCAGATCGAGCAGGTCGGTCAAATAGAATTCATTTTTCTTTGGCGAAGGTTTTAGTTTCTGTAGCGCAGGCCACAACCAGTCGGTGCGGAAGCAATAGGCCCCTCCGTTGAGTTCGTCGATGGCTAATTCTTCGGGGGACGCCTCGGTTTCCTCGATGATGGCCAGCACCTCGCCGGAGCCGCTGCGTTTCACCCGCCCAAAACCGCGCGCTTCCTTCTGGTTGAAAGTAAGCATGCTGAAGGGGCCTTGGTTCTTCTTTTGGGCGGCAATTAATTTCTTGAAAGTTTCAGTTGTCAACAGGGGGAGGTCGGCGTTCGAGACGAGCACCAGGTTGGCCTTACCTTCGCAAGCTGCTTTGGCCTGTAGCACGGCATGGCCGGTGCCCAGCTGTTCAGGCTGCTCGACGAATTCAGCGCGCGGGCCTACAGCTGAACGAATGGCTTCGGCGCCATGCCCCACGACCACTAAGGGTAGGCCCTCGCCAACGCCTTCGGCGGCCTCCAGGGCATGCATGATCATGGGCCGTCCGCCCAGCGGATGGAGCAATTTCGGCAGGCGGGAGCGCATGCGGACCCCTTTGCCGGCGGCCAGCAAGACGATGCGAGTCTTCATTTACGGCAGGCCTCGGGAAGCAGGCTGCCTGCGGAAGGGTGGGTTGGGCAGATTCTAGGCAGGTTAAATGGGTTTAGTAAGGGAGGCTCTTCGATTATTTCGGTAACCATTGGTTTGAGTTTGCAGTCGGGGCGCCTGGGCTCGAACCAGGATCCACGGATTCAAAGTCCGGTGTGCTACCATTGCACCACGCCCCAGCACTGCCCGCTTAGGGGGGCACCGTGAGAAATTGTAACATGCGGTGCCCTGCTCTGGTTCAGCGCCGGGGCGTCGCGTTATTAATTGCGCTGGAGAACAACCCAGGGGGTTCCATGCTGCGGATTTGGGTGAACATGCAAGGGGACCTGATAAGCACTTTGTAGGATGTCGGTGGTTAGTACTTCGGCGGGGGTGCCTGAGGCGCGGATGCGGCCGTCCACCAGCAGGACCAGGCGATCGGCGTAGAGGGCGGCCAGGTTTAGATCGTGCATGGCCACCAACACAGCCAATTTTTGATCTTTTGCCATGTGGCGTACCAGACCCAACAGGCTGACCTGGTGATGCAAGTCCAAGTGAGCGGTCGGTTCGTCCAACAAGAGGATGGGACAGGCCTGGGCCAAGGCGCGCGCCAGTATGACGCGCTGCTGCTCGCCACCCGAAAGCTCACCGGCGCGCCGGTTACTGAGGTGGCTTATTTCGGCGGCTTGCATGGCCTGCTGGATGTGCTTAAGGTCGCTCTGGCCGAGCCGACCCAGCCAGGCCAGATGTGGAGTGCGGCCTAAAGCCACGCATTCAAATACGGTGAACGCAGGCGGCAGTTGGGCAGATTGGGGGACTACAGCCAACTGGCGAGCGCGCTCCCCCTCGGAGAATGCGGAAAGTTTCTTGCCTTCAATATAGATCTCACCGGCGATAGGCTTTATCACCCCACTCAGCGCGCGGATCAGGCTGGTTTTACCGGAACCGTTCGGGCCGATGAGGCCCAACAGCTCGCCGCGAGCAAGCTGTAAGTTAAGATCGTGCAGCACTTCCTGTTTGTCGTAGGCGACATGCAGTGAACTGATGGAGAGCATGTTACCAGATCATCTGGGCCCGGGCGCGGCGCAGCAACCAAAGAAAGAAAGGCACGCCGGCCAGCGCGGTGAGGATGCCGACCGGCAATACCTGCGGGGCAAACACAGAGCGCGCCAACAGGTCGGCCAGGAGGAGGGCGGTGGCGCCGCCCAGGATGGAAAGCGGAAGCAAGCGCCGATAGTCGCCGCCCCAAACAAGGCGCAACGCGTGGGGGACAATGAGACCAATGAAACCGATCATTCCCGAGAAGGCAACCGCCGCGGCAGCGGCCAGCGACGCGGCGGCGATGAGGATGAGCTTGATGCGTTCGACGGGCAAGCCCAGTTGTTGCGCCTGCTCCTCACCAAGCTGGAGCACGTTGAGTTGGTGGCCGGAAACCAGAAGCACACCCAAGCCAACTGCGATGTAAGGAAGGGCAGCCAGCACCGGCTGCCAGCCACTGAGGGAGGCGCCGCCCAGCAGCCAGGCGATAGCGCGGCGCAATTCATTTTCGGAATAGAGCATCAAGAATGAGGAGAGCGCGGTGGCAAAGGAGCTCACAGCTACCCCAGCCAGGATCATGGTGGTGACCGGGACGGTATTCCCGATGCGGGCAATGGCCAGCACAACGCTGACTGCGAGCAAAGCGCCAACAAATGCAGCCGCCGGAATGGTGTAAAAGCCCAATGGGGTGGAAGGCCAGGCCTGGGCCATGACCAGCACCGCGCCCAGGCCCGCGCCGGAAGCCACGCCGATCAGGTAGGGATCGGCCAGCGGGTTGCGGAACAGGCCCTGGTAGGCAGCCCCGCTGCCGGCCAAGGCCGCGCCGGTGAGGGCCACCAAAAGCGTGTGGGGCAGGCGCACATCGAAGATTATGGTGGCGCTGGTTGGGGGTAGCGCGCCGCCGTAGAGGGCCCGCAACAGCTCTCCAGGAGGGATGAAAACAGACCCAACCGCCACGCTGAGCAGCAGGGCTATAAAAACCAAGAGGGCATTGAACAGAAAAGGCTGTTTCAGCAGGAAGGTTTTCATATATATGTGGGGAGGTCTGCAAGACCTCCCCGTTTGTTTGCCTAGTTAAAGAGATCCGGATGGAGCAAGCGAGCCAATTCTTCCAGGGCTTCCACTAAGCGCGGCCCCGGCCGGCTGACGAGGTTATCGTCAAAGGGGTATACGCTGCCAGCTTGCACCGCGGCCAGATCGCTCCAGCCGGCGCGCTGACCCACCGATTCCACGGTAATGCCATAAGCCGCATCCCCGAGCAGGATCACGTCGGGATCCTGGACCAGCAGTTCTTCGATGCTTATTTGGGCAAAGGCTCCTTGCAGCTCCGCGGCCGCGTTTTGGCCGCCGGCCCGCGAAATGAGCAGATCGATGAACGTGCCGGCGCCTGAAGTCCAGGGGGCGGCCGGATCGCTGGCGTCCAACTCGTAGAACACGGAGGGCGTGTCGGTGCGAGTGGCGATGGCGGTGTCCACAACGGCCACGCGGGCTTGCAGCGAAGCGGCCAGATCGGCGGCATCCAGTTCATGTCCCGTCATTTGGCCCACAGCGACCAGATTGCCATACAAGCCTTCGAAATCAACCGGGTTGGCCAACCAGAACACGGTGACCCCAAGCTGTTCCAGCTGGGTGACCTGTTCTACGGGGGTAATCTCGGCAGCCAACACCAGGTCCGGCTCCAGGCTGATGATCAATTCGACGTTCAGTTCGATGAAGGTGTCACCAATGTCGGTGACGGCTTGGGCTTCGGCCGGGAAATCCGAAAGGACATCGCGGCCGACGAGCTGCGGCCCTGCGCCGATGGCAAATAGGATCTCCGTGTTGGAAGGCGCCAAGGAGACAATGCGTTGGGCTGGCGCTTCAAGGGTGAGGGTGCGCTGCAAACCGTCGACAATGGTGAGCGGGAACGTGACGGCCGGGGCGGTGGTGGCGGTGGCCTGGGAGGCGTTCACCGCCGGGGCGGGCAGGGTGGGCTGAGTCGCCGGGGCGCCGCAGGCCGCCAAAAGGATTGCAATGAGTAGCAAAGCAGAAAGCATATTTTGCTTCATGTTCGATTCTCCTAAGGTAGTTAAACAAAAACCCCTGCGCGCAAGCAGGGGAGTCACAGACCGGATTTAGGTTTCCGGCTGGTGCGCCTCCCTTCCACGAGGATGAGCACTGCAATAACGTGTCCGGGCCGGCGACCTGGCTTACCGCTCTAGGCGGATCACAGTTGCGGGACAGCACCGGATTCTCACCGGCTTCGCAGTATGCCGCTGTGTTCAGCGGCCACCCGGATACAGTTGTTAAGTTACAGGCCCTTATTGTATAGGTTGAGGCGGGCATAGTCAAGGTCGGATCGAACCTTTGACCCGGTCTGCAGCACTCGGTATTCGGAAGGCGCAATGAGCAAGTTAATCACTTGGATGCCTGGTCAATTAGAGGTTATAAATTAGCCATGCCGGGAATATCGATAAAAGCAATAAAGGGGGCAGTGCGCAGGTTCTTATTCCATCCTTTTGGCTATGACCTAGTTCCGCTGAAGCCGGCGCAGACGGGGCCGAAACCTGTAGCCACCCTGCCCGCGCTGAGCAGCGAAAATCTTGAGCCCTACGTTAATGGGTTTGGCGAGGAGGCCGTGCGTGAAAAGCGTTTCTATAACATTGGGGCAGAAGCTAAATTCCAGCATCCGGCCTGGAGCAAGATCAACCATCCCAGCGAGCATTATGGAAGTGCGCACATCGACCTGCAGTGGGATCTGATGTCGGGGCTTCCCATGCCGGTCGGAGATGGGAAGGCCAAAGTGATCTTCTCACGTTACACCTTGGAGCACGTGACCAATGAGGCAGTGGAGCACTTTCTTTCTGAAGCGTATCGCGCCCTGGCAGGGGATGGTTTTCTTCGCTTGATCGTGCCCGATATTGATCTCAATTACGCCGCGTATCAGTTGAAGGATACGAGCTTTTTTTATCGCCCTGGGCACGATCTAAAAACATTTCCCAACGAGGAATTTTTAAGAAACATTAACCTAGCCTCCTTCGAACAGAAAGTTCTATGGAATTTTGCCAGCAGCGCCAGCACCCTGCACGCTGACGGGGCGCCGGAACGCATCACAGATGAGGAGTTCCGTAAAGCTTTCGCCGATCTCAGTTTTGTGCAGGCGCTGGACTACTGCATCTCGAAATGCTCCATAGAAGTGCAACGCCGCCACCCAGAAAACCACATCAATTGGTTTTCTACCAGCAAGCTGGAGGCCATGATAAACAAAGCCGGCTTCACTACGGTATACCGTTCAGGTTTTGGGCAAAGCCGCAGCCCGGTTCTGCGGGATACTAGATTATTGGAGGCGCGCAAGCCTGAAGTAGGCTTGTTTATGGAGGCACAGAAAACCAACAATTAGTAGTCGGGGCAGGGTGAGGTGGAACAGCAATCGGGGTCAAATCTCGCAATTTGGGGCTTTCTTTGGACGGCAAAAACCTAAGTTTCTATTGACATTTGCCTGTCGGTATGTCAGAATTCATGTTCTGAATGCTGGGATGAAAGAGCGCGAATATCGCCTCCTAGAGGCTATTTCTGAAGATGAAAGCGTGACCCAGGCCGGGTTAGCTACCCATTTGGGCATCGCGGTGGGCAGCGTCAACTGGTATATCAAACGCCTGATTAGCCGAGGTTATCTCAAGGCGACCCGCATGGACCGCACCCGCCTACGCTATAACCTTACCTCTGAGGGGATGTCGGTTTTTACGCGCAACGCGGTGCAATATATGAAGGATTCATTAGATGTTTACCGCGACCTGCGGCAGCAAGCCAGGGAACTCGCCACCCAACTGCAGCACCAGGGAACCCAAGAAGTTTATTTAGAGGGTACCGACGAGGTGATGGATATACTGCGCCTGACCTGCATTGAAGTCGGGATCAGGTTGCAAGAAACGCCCGGACAATGGTCCGTGAAGCGCAATGGGCGCGGCTACGAGTTGAAAGAAACCAAGAAGGGTGAGCAATGAACGGGGTGGCAGCCAAGAAGGAAGCCCAGAAGCTCCTGCGCGTCGACAAGGCCGTGAGCGAGAAGGCCGAGGTGATCGCCCCCTTCCAGTATTACAGCGAAGTAGGCGAAATCATTTTCGCTTTGCATTTTTCCTCCCATCAGACGAATGCCAAGCTCTACCTGCATTTCAACGCCCAAAAGAAACGGATTGCCCAGGTATTGGTCAGCGATGAGAAAGCCGCGGGCAGCGATCTCGAAGAATGGGCGACTGCTGAGTTTGACGACCTAGCCGCCTATGAATCTGAGCTGGCCGGGTTTGCCGAACTATTGGCGGATATGCACATACTTGCCAGCCAACTGCCCGGCCAGCAGGTGCAGCACGAAGAGGTAGACGAGCTGCTCGCGTTGAGCCGCAAAGACCCAGTGGTTATTGGCGGTTGTGGGCGTTCCGGCACCACTCTGCTGCTAGCTATCTTGGGGGCGCACCCTTCAGTGCTAGCTTTGCCCGAAGAAGTCTACGCTTTCTATCCGCAACCATTTCGCCTTAGCCGGCTGATCGATGCAGTTGAAGATCATGGAAGCGGGCGCACTTGGACGCGTTGGTGCGAAAAGACCCCTAAGAATGTGCGCGCCTTCAAAGAGATAAACCAAATATTTAATAGCGAGGTGCGCCTAGTGCACATGGTGCGGGACGGGCGCGATGTAGTCACCTCTCACCACCCCAGCGATGCCAGCCGCTATTACATTTCGCCCGAACGCTGGGTAGCAGACGTAAGCGCGGGGCTTGAATACGGTGAAGACGCATATCTACTTCGCTACGAAACATTGGTGCAAGAACCTAAAAAAAACCTCCAAGATTTGTGTAAGTTCATCGGCGAGGAATTCGATGAACGCTTGCTAGCTTATGAGCAATTCTCTTCCGTGCGCGAAAACAAAGCTTGGGAAGCGCGCCAGGCCAGCCCGCTGCATCCCGAACGCCTGGAACGCTGGCGGGCAGAGCAGCACGCCGAACGCGTGCAGGAATTCATGGATTATCCCGGAGCAATGGAATTGATGCAAAAGTTAGGATACGAATGATGGGTAAAACAACCTGGGATCTATACAACGAATTCACTCTGCACGGGGAGCTGGATCGCTTCACCAAACTGCTGGCGCGCTACGAACTTTTCAAACTGATCCTGGACAAGCCTGGGGATATCGTGGAAGGCGGGGTGTTGAAAGGAGCGGGGGTGCTGTATTGGGCAAGGCTGATCCAAATATTCAACCCCCTGTCCCGACGCAAGGTGATCGGCTTTGATACCTTTGAGGGATATCCGGAAAAGTCCGCATCCCGCGCTGGAGACAAACAAACCGCCCGGGCCTTTACGAAAGAACAAATCGCTTCTGTGGACCTGGTTTCGAACGCGACCATCATGCAGGCTGCGGAAGAGCAGGGATTAGCAAACCGCATCGAACTGGTTAAAGGCGATGCGGTGACTACCGTGAGCAATTATGTAAAGGAGCGTCCTGGTTTCCGCGTGGCCCTGCTCAATTTGGATTTTGTGTTGTATGACCCTACCCTGGCGGCGCTGAAGCATCTGTTTCCGAGGGTGGTGAGCGGTGGGGTGGTGGCCCTGGACGAATATGCAGTGGCGGACAAGGGCGAATCCGAAGCGGTGGACGAAGCACTGCAGGGGCAAGGGGCCAAACTACACAGCTTCCCGTGGGCAAAAAGCCCGACGGCGTATTTTGTGAAAGACTAAGCCACGAGATGAAACCCATCCAGATCGCAAACCGAGAAATCGGACCCGGCCAACCAGCGCTAATCATCGGCGAAGTGGCCCAGGCGCACGACGGCAATTTGAACCTGGCGCACGCCTATATTGACGCCATCGCCGATGCGGGCGCGGATGCGGTCAAGTTCCAGACCCACATTGCTGAAGCGGAAGGCACGGCAGAAGAGAGCTTCCGCAAAAGCTCTCCTTGGATCAATGAGACCAAGGTGCAATTCTGGCAGCGGACGGGCTTTAGCCGAGAGCAATGGCTGGGCCTGGCGGAACACGCCAGGGAGCGCGGGTTGATCTTCTTGAGTTCACCATTCTCCGTGGAGGCAGTAGAACTGCTGGAGCAGGTCGGAATTCCAGCGTGGAAAGTGGCATCGGGGGAAGCCAACAATTTCCAGATGATCGAACGCATGGCCGAAACAGGGAAACCAATCTTGCTGTCGGCAGGCATGAGCCCATGGGAGGAACAAGACCGAGTGGTCAATTTCCTAAAAAAGACGGGCGTTCCCTTTGCGCTGTTCCAATGCACCACTGCCTATCCCTGTCCGCCAGAGGAAGTTGGTCTGAATGTGATGGCCGAGTTACGAGAGCGCTATGAAGTTCCTGTGGGCCTTTCTGATCATAGCGGCAAGATATATTCAGGACTTGCCGCGGTTGCGTTGGGAGCGAATATGTTGGAAGTACACGCCACATTGAGCCGCGAAATGCCCGGCACCAGCGTGGATGCTTCGCTGACCACATTGGAGTTGAAACAGCTGGTCGAAGGGGTGCGCTTTATCGAAGCCATGATGGCTTCCCCCGTCGACAAGGATGCGTTGGCAGCAAGCAAGGCAAACCTGCGCCCGGTCTTCTTCCGCAGCGTGGTTGCTAAACAGGATCTGGCTGCTGGCACAGTGTTGGATAAGAGCCACCTCACAACGAAAAAACCGGGGACCGGCATTCCGGCGGACCGTTTGCACGGTCTCGTTGGCCGCAGGCTGGCCCGCGATGTAAAGCGCGATCAATTGCTTGCCGATGAGGATATCGTCTAATGGCGCGCAAGATAGGATTGGTGGTCACGGCGCGGCCCAGTTACGCGCGCATCAAGACCGCCTTGCAGGCCATCAAGCGGCACGCCGACCTGGAGCTGCAATTGATCGTGACGGCTTCGGCTTTGCTAGACCGCTATGGCAGCATCGTCAATTACATCGAACAGGATGGGTTTAAGATCGCCGCCCGCGTGTTCATTGTGCTGGAGGGCGAGAATTTGCTAACCTCGGCAAAATCCACCGGACTGGGGATCATGGAACTGGCCACGATCTTCGATAACCTGCGTCCCGACGTGGTGGTTACGGTAGCCGACCGGTACGAGACCCTGGCGACGGCAGTGGCGGCCTCTTATATGAACATCCCCCTGGCGCATGTCCAGGGCGGGGAAGTGACCGGCTCGGTGGACGAGAAGGTGCGGCATGCGGTAAGTAAACTGGCCAATTTGCATTTCGCCTCGACCGAAGGGGCGGCGGAGCGGCTAATTCGAATGGGGGAAGACCCCAAAACGGTTTTCGTCACCGGCTGCCCCTCCATCGATCTGGCGGCGGGAGTGCTGAAGGACCCGGATCTGGACTTCGATCCATTCAAGAAATATGGCGGAGTAGGAGCCACTAGCGAGCTTGCGGACGGGTATGTGGTGGTGATGCAGCACCCCGTGACCACCCAAATCGCAGACTCCCGGGCGCAGATCACCGAAACCCTGGAAGCTGTGGAAGCCCTGGATCTGCCGGCGTTATGGTTTTGGCCGAATGTGGATGCCGGCTCTGATGATATTTCGCGCGGCATCCGCATTTTCCGCGAAAAGGGACGCGGAACCAAATTTCATTACTTCAAGAACATGGAACCTGAGGACTTTTTGCGCCTGGTCTATAACAGCAAAGTGATCATCGGCAACTCCAGCATGGGCATCCGGGAATGCTCATTCCTAGGCGTGCCAGCGGTCAATGTGGGCGATAGGCAGGCGGGACGCGAGCGCGGCAAGAATGTGATCGACGTCCCCTATGACGCAGAAAAGATCAAGAAAGCCATAAACGCCCAGCTGCATAATGGGCGTTTTGGGGCCACCCATATTTACGGAGACGGCAAAGCGGGACCGCGCATTGCTGACTTGCTGGCCAAAACGCAACTTAATATTGCCAAGCAGATCAGTTATTAGTAAATAGGCGAGCATGAACGCACAAATTCAAACCGAGCGACCCCAACGCATCCAGGCACTGGCTTTTAACTATGCAGGCCAGCCTAAGGAAGCGATTGAGCGCTGCAATTTGTGCGGCGGGGATTACTTTGTACAAATAAGCCACCGCGATCGATATGGTTACGCGGCCGGCGCGTTTACGTGCGGCCGCTGTGGGCTGGTGTTCTTGAGCCCGAGGTTAAGCGCCAAAGCTTACAGCGAATTTTATGCCAGCGTGTATCGCCCGCTGGTCAGCGCTTACCATGGCAGACCCATTGACGCCAAAAGCATTCAAGCCGAGCAACGCGAGTACGCCATCGAACGCGCTGAATTTGCGGTTCCTTTTTTGCAAAGTGGCCAGGGCGCCAGGACCCTGTTGGATATCGGCGGGTCCACCGGCGTGGTGGCGCGGCATTTTGTCGAGCGGTTCGGGCACGCAGGCACGGTGCTGGACCCCTCGGCTGAAGAATTACAAGAAGCGGAAGGCCACGGCCTGGCTACTGTGCGCGAATTCATTGAAATGGCGGATTTTGCAGGGAAAAAGTTCGACTTGGTTCTGTTGTGCCAGACGATAGATCACCTGTTGGATATTTCGTTGACCCTGGACAAAATCCGCGAATGCTTGAAGGAAGGCGGATTTTTCTTTGTGGATATTGTGGACTTTCGAGCTGGATATCTGCGCAATTGGAGTGTTTCCGAAGCGACCAAGATCGACCATCCTTATTATTTGACCCAGGAAACTATGGAGGCCTATCTCCACCGCAAGGGGTTCGAAGTTCTGCGCAAAGGATATGCGGCAGACCATCTGCACGTCAATTATATGTGCAAGCTGGGGCAGCCGGACACAGGCTACCTGCCGAGCATCGAGGGCGTGGAAGGTATGCTGCGCGAGGTGTGGGCTATCCAGAATGCCCCGCGAGGGTGGGCGCTGTGAAAGTTTTAGGAATCATCCCGGCGCGGGGCGGCTCCAAAGGCATCCCCGATAAGAATCTGCGTGAACTGGCCGGGAAGCCGTTGATAGCTTACACGATGGAAGCCGCCGCCGCATCAGGCGTGATCGACCGCCTGATGCTGAGCACCGATTCGCCGGCCATCGCCGATCTGGGGCGCAGCCTGGGGCTGGAGGTTCCATTTATGCGACCGGCGGAGCTTGCCGGAGACGAGAGCCCCATGTTGGGCGTGCTGCAACATGCGGTGGCCGAGTTGGAGGGCACGGCATGGCGCCCGGATGCGGTTGTGTTGCTGCAGCCAACCTCACCGCTGCGGCGCCCCGAACACATAAGCAAAGCGGTCGAATTGCTGAAAGATGGACAATGCGACTCGGTAGTCAGCGTTGTGGAAATCCCCTCTCTGTTTGCGCCGCAAAAGGCCCTAACTATTCGAGGGGGCTGCCTGAAATTTTGGTCCGAAGGCGGGAGCGAGATTACCCGCCGCCAACAGGCGGAGACCAGCTATGCCCGCGAAGGCACCGTGTATGCCTGTTGGCGGGATGTGCTGATGGAAAAGGGGAGTTTGTACGGCGAAAAGTGCCTGCCATACCTTGTGCCGGCGGATGAAGCGCTAAGCCTCGATACTATGGACGACTGGCGACGGGCAGAGGAATTGCTAAAGCCGGAGACCCTGCGGCCTTAAGGCTAGCAAAAACTAATGGCACCCCAAGATTTCAAATCCCCGGCTCATCTGATCATTTCTTTTCTGCTTCAATACAGGAAGCAATTATTGCTGCTGGTTGCCATTTGGTTGGCGGCGGCGTTCCTGACGACGGCCCAACCGCTGGTAATGGCGCCTATCGTGCAGGTTGCGCTGCAGCAGACAGAGGTTGTGCAGACTCCGACTACGGACGCAACGGTTAACCTTTCGAATGTTGACTTGAATAATATAGACCAGTTTGTGGCGAACCTCTTACACTTAGCAGAGTTGCAGCCCTGGGATGTTGTGCTGCTGCTTTCCGGCGTTTTCCTGGCGTTGGTCATTGTGGGCACCTTGTTGGAAACGCTGGCCTTTTATATATTCACTCGAGTGCGAGTGAACACTCTGCGGAACTTACAAGAATATGTTTTCAATCATCTATTATCCCTATCACTAGACTTTTTCAACCAGCAACGTTCTGGCAGCCTGGTTTCAAGGCTGGAGCAGGACGCGGCGGCCAGTGTAAACAGCCTGGCCAGCATGCTTCACGCGGCCACCATCGCCCCCGTGATGGCATTGGTGTATGGGTTGATGCTGGTGCGCACCAATCTCCAGCTCATGCTGCTCGTCTCGCTTGTGGCGGCGGCTCAATGGGGCATCGCCCGCTTACTGCGCAACCGGATCAGGAAATATGTGACCGCGGAATTCGATCTGCTTGCCACCCTAAATGCCTATTTAACGGAGATTTTCCAAAACATCCGCGTGGTCAAGTCTTTTGTCGCTGAGCGCTTTGAACAGGCCCAATTGGGCGACAGGTACAGCCGCATGATCCCTGTACACTTAAAGCGCGCTCTGTACAAACATTGGCAGGAGCCGATGGTGTTAGTGGTAAACGCGATCGGTAATATTTCGATCTTGTTGCTCTCCACCCGCGAAATGTTGAACGGTCAATTGACCCCGGTTGGTTTTTTCCTGTTCCTTTACGTGGGCCGAGCCATGATCCAACCCATCAGCCAATTGGGGCAGATCTATTTGAACTACCAAGAAATGGCCGTTTCGGCTTCACGGGTCTATGAGATGCTGAAGTTGCAGTCAACCACCAAGGACGGGACAAAGCCGGTTAAGGGTTTCAATCAACGCATTCGTTTTGACAACGTCTCATTCTCTTATGGGGACAACCCAGTGTTAAAGCAGATCAATATTGAAATTGAGCGCGGGCAAACCGTAGCGTTAGTCGGCCCAAGTGGGGCAGGCAAATCGACTCTTACGGATCTGCTGTTGCGATTTTATGATCCTACCACCGGTACGGTTTCCATTGACGGCCAGGATTTGCGCGAGACCCAGATCGAGTCCTACCGGCGCCTGTTTGGCGTCGTGGCCCAAGAGAACCTCTTGTTCAATGAGACCATCGCCAACAATATTGCCTATGGACGCGAGGGTATCCCGCTTACGGCGATCAAGGAAGCGGCCGAAGTAGCCAACGCGGCGGAATTTATCGAGACAATGACCGAGGGTTACGATACCTTCGTCGGTGATCGCGGCATTCGCCTGTCTGGCGGTCAGCGGCAGCGGATTGCCATTGCGCGCGCCATTGTGCACGAACCTCAGATCCTAATCTTGGACGAAGCCACCAGCTCGCTGGATACCGAATCAGAGCGCCTGGTGCAAGCTGCCATGGACCGTGTGATCCAGGGGCGGACTTCGGTGATCATTGCCCACCGCCTGTCGACGGTGATCCATGCCGACAAAATCGTCGTGCTTCAAAACGGGCAGATTCTGGACCAGGGACGCCACGACGAGCTGTTTGGGCGCTGCGATCTCTACCGGCGCTTGTGCGAACTGCAGTTTCAATTCAACGACAGTAAGCTGGCTAAAAAGCCGGAGCTGGCCGCCCCGATGGAGAATTCCTGATGGCCTGGCTGGAGCCCTTTTTGCGGCGAACGCAGACTGCGTGGGCGCTGAATTGGAACCCCAAATACCCTGAGGAATTGCCCAGCCCGCAGCTACGGCCCATCTCCCCTCGACAGGCGGCCCGAATCGAGGGGCTGGAGAGTGTTTGTCTATTCCTGGGGCCTTACCGGAACCTAACCAGCTTGGCGGCTTCTGTGTTGTTCCTCCACCCGGAGTGCCAGGTGCTGAACCACGCGGGCGGACGCATCTTGGGTAAGAGCGAACTGAATTTCTTACTCGATTATTCCAAGGAAAAATTCAGACAGTTCTGCCATTTTGCATTGACCATGTCACAGGGTGGCGCCCGTGGCGGTTACGGGGGGTCAATTGTCCTTTCGCATGCGTTTGCGGAGCACGAGGGCATGAAGGAACTTTTTCGAGCGCGATTTGGAAGCCAGCTTCTCAAGCGAAACATCAAGAGCCTGGTATGGAAGGAATCGGAGATGGTGAGCCGGTTTATTCGGGAACAAGGGGTCGACCTAACCTATCTGATCGCGCAGAACCAGCGGTTGAAATTCCTGCTGCCCATTCGCAACCCTCTGGATTGCAGCCTTTCGATCTCTCGAATCGGGATCACGAAGTTTTACCCCGAATTAAAGGATGGCGACACTCATTCCCTGCTTGCTTCCATCCTTGAAGAAATCAAATGGTTCGTAGATCTATATGATCAAGACCCTGGGCACTTTCTGTATTTCTTCCAAGATAACGTGGACGCCAAGGTGCTTCAAAGCTTGGCGGAATTTCTCGGCCTTTCACAAGATGAACGCTGGATCAGAGACAGCTTGAGTGTGTACGAGCTGCGGGATGGCTATGAGTACGACCCCGCGTTGAAGCGCTTTTATATGGGCAAAGTGGAGGAAATTTTCCAACGAACCCCTGCGGTGATGAACCATCTCAAGCGTATGGTGTCGCTCGCGTGAGCAAGGATTGGGAGACTTAGGAATGTCCGGATTATTGATCCGAGTGTTGAGCACCGGGAAGACGGGTACAAAATTCCTGTCCAATATATTTGCAGACCAGGGTTACAGTTCTTATCACGAGAATCTCTACATAGGGGAACCTTATTCAGCGGTGACCCATTACCTGCATATGCTCAGCGATCTGTGGAAACAAGATAAGGAAGCCTATTACGCTTTGCAATCAGACTTCGCAAAACCGTATGTGGGCGCAGTGGCTGAATTGATCGAGCCGGGCGGGGGCGACAACGTTCGGCCCTGGAGCAGAGTACTGCGGCGCGCCAATGATGCGAAAAGAGAAAAGGGAAACCGTGGCACCGTAATCCACACCGCTCATAACTTAACTCCGGCGACGCCGTTGATCGAGCGTGAATTGGAAAAAACCGGAATCAAATCCCACACCCTGATCCTGTTTCGCAACCCCCTAAAAACCATTCATGCCCTTTACCTTGTGGAGGGTAAGTTCACAAAAGATCAAGTGGCGTATCGAATGCGACCGCCCTCCTTCAGCGAAGGCGATGAAGGTGTTCTGGGTGCGGCCAGTGTGTGGGCCAATCTGTATCAGATGGCGATGGACCAAAGACGCCATTACGGGCTCGAGAAATTCCAGCTTTTAGACCTGGAGCGATTTTCCGGCGATCTTGAATATACCAGTCGGGCCTTCGAGTCGGCTGGGCTGCAGTTCGATGGCGACAAATTCCGCAAATTCTCACAACAAGAACTCAACAAACCGTTGCGCGCCGCAAAGGTTGATTCGGCGCGCAATTCGCACTTGTTCCACAATCAGGATTTCGTGTTCTCGAAGGACGAAATTGAAATCATCCATGCGCGAATCATTGATGTGCTGCAGGAGTACGAAATTGGCTGGGAACGATGCGTGGAAGATTACTTGGATTTCCATGCAAGAGAAAAAGCCAGGCTGGGTTTCGGATGAATATGAAGATCGTAGAACAGCAAGCCCAGCCCATAGCGCTGCGCCTCGATGATGTGGGAGCCAGTTCGAAGAAATATGAAGTTTATTCGAACAAGGCTTGGCACTTAGGAAGGGTCAGTATCTCAGGAAACTGGCTATTCCTGAAATATTTGCCGGCCTTTAAAAGCTGGGGGCCATATCGTGAGCTGAAGGCGGCAGAATGGCTGGACCTTTTGGAGTTGCTTGAAGGGTATGGGGCCAAGCTGACGGTGGCGGTCACAGCCACATGGGTCGAGTCCCAGGAACGGCTGATCCCGTTCCCCCAGCGCTTCCCAGCGGAGGCCGCGGCGATCAAGGCTGGCGTGGAACAGGGTCTATTGGAAGTTGCCAATCATGGATTAACCCATTGCGTGGTGGACAAAAACCTGTTTAAGCCAAGGCTGTTCAGCAGCAACCGGAATTTTCACCGAGAATTCGGCCCATCGGCGAATATTGATAACCAGGATAAGCACTTGAGAGAATCTCAACAAATCTTGGAGGATTGGCTAGGAATTGAAATTACCACATTTGTCCCACCCGGGAATCTGTTTACGGAAGATACCCTGTCACTGGCTGCTAAGAACGGTTTGCGATATGTCTCGGCCAATACGCCGCCGCGTCCTGATTCGCGGCCCGTGGTGGTGGGTAACCAGAATGTGATCGCCTTCCATGATCGGGACATTGTTTTGAATGGCAAGGATTGGCTGCAGACCTTGTTAGAGAGTAATAAGGCTAAGCGATTTTGTTTTGTGCGAGAACTTGCCGGCGAATTCGCAGGAGTTTATGGGCATTAGCAACAAGTTCCATTTCGAGTGGCTCGACGAGGCCATCGCGCCGATCCGGCAGAGTGTGCGGAAGTCGCTGCCGAAAGCGCCCCAGGTGCTAGGGGTAGGAGAGCAAGGCCCTAGCCCCTTCATCGCTAATCTCTTGGAAGGCATGGACTTTGCCTACCAGGCTTACGATCTTTTCCCATTGTCTCCTGAAGTTGTTGCCTGCGATATGAATGATTTATCGCCGCTATTTGGCAAGATCCACCCAGATATCGTAACTTTGTTCCGGGCATCTTATTTTATAAAAAATAAACGTAGTTTTTTTACACAAATAAAGAAGTTACTTAACCCAGGTGGCTATCTGTGTATGGATTTGTTAATTGGGTCCTCTGACCTCCCCGTCCTCGATTTTAGGTATGGCGAACGCCGGGCTGCAATAGCGCACGACGAGGTACGGACCGCTTATTATCAGACTTCGTTTTTCGATGAGCGCCTGGTAAGCGAGTTTCCCGAAGAGGCCGAAGCTTTTTGCAAGCACGCGCGGCAATGGCCACTGGAAACAAAAACGAACTACTTGCGCCATGCCCCAAGATATTTTCTGCGCGATGTGGGTTCCCTGAAACAGCTTAGGGCTGAGAATTTGGGCGCGCAGATTAGAGCCGCGTTTCCTGAGGAGAATATATTCTCGTTGAAAGATTTTGATAAAGCCGGCTTTGAGATCCTGGCATTTGATGCCAAATATTTTTATCCAAAAGTCAAGAAGTTCAACCTCTACTGCTTTGTTGCAGCTCGCTTGAAACCCGGGAGCAGCCGGGAAGCATGAGCGCGGAAAAGAACCTCACGCTGGTAGTAGGCGCAAGGCCGAATTTTATGAAAGCGGCTCCCTTGTGGCGTTCCCTGCGTGAGCGCGTTACTTGGGCTGTTCGATTAGTGCACACCGGCCAGCATTTTGATGAAAACATGTCCCAGATATTTTTCGACCAACTGCGTTTGCCTAAACCGGATGCTTATCTAAATGTAAACACGGGAGGCGCAGCCAGCCAAATTGCCCAAGTAATATCCGCATTAGAGGCTCAGTTTTTGGAACACCCTCCGCTGGCGGTTTGTGTGTTCGGTGACGTAAATTCCACATTGGCGGCGGCGATAGCGGCCAACAAAATGGGGGTGCCCCTCGCCCATGTGGAGGCCGGATTGCGCAGTTTCGACCGCAAGATGCCAGAGGAGCACAACCGTATCGTTACGGACATGCTCTCCGATTTTCTGTTCACGCCATCCCCGGATGCCGACAAAAATTTACTGAATGAAGGAGTGGCAAAAGAGCGCATCTTTAAGGTCGGGAACATCATGGCAGATAGCCTGTTTGCTTTCAGGCCTGAGGCCGAAAAGTTGGATACCTACCTTCAGTTTGGTCTCAAAAGGAAGGAGTATGGGCTGGTCACCTTGCACCGCCCATCCAATGTTGACGATGCCGGAAGTTTGACAGAAATTCTCGCGGCCTTGAGGGAGATCAGCAAAGAATTGCCCTTGCTTTTTCCGGTGCACCCGCGTACGCGCGAGAAAATCGACGATCTTGAGATTAACTCAAAAGACGGAAGAGACCGGATCCGGTTTACTACCCCCTTAAGTTATTTGGACTTTTTGAACCTGACCATGAATGCACGTATAGTGTTAACCGACTCGGGTGGGATCCAGGAAGAAACAACCCTGCTCGGAGTAAGCTGCCTGACCTTGCGGGAGAATACCGAAAGACCAATCACAATTTCCCAAGGAACGAACCACTTGGTGGGCACTTCGCGCCGCGGAATAATAGACGGCTTTCAAGCGGCCATGAAAGAGGATAAACCTAGCGCAAAACTCCCTGAATTATGGGACGGAAAAACAGCGGAACGTATCGTCGACATACTTTTTCAAAACCTAAACGATAAATAATGAAGATCGGGTTCTTGTTGTTGCGGGACACATTTTTAAAGACGATGGGTTGTCTTATAGAAGCCAGTATTTATCGCGGTCACCAGGCCCTGCTTCTTTACCCAGAAGATCCCATTCAAGGCAAAAAGGGTTACCAGCGAGTCACCAGGGATAAACTCTCCGCATTTACCCAGCGAGGAGTGGAGGCCGCTCCATTTTTGCTAAAGGACCTTGGAAAAATAAAAGAAAAATTCCAGCTGGACGTTTTGGTGACACACGAAGGATACTATATGCTAAATAGCTACCTGGCAGAAATCCAAGAGGCGAGAAAAAATGGCGTGAAGGTCATCAGCCTGGCTCATTTTTACGAAAACGCCATGCGTCTGCCGGAGTCCCTGAATTATTTTGACAAAACCTATTACTTAAGCCAGTTCGCAGTAGATACTCATTTTCAGTTATATAGCAACGGCTCAGTTAGCGCCATGGAAAAAATGTACGGGGGGCGATATGAAGCGATTGGCTCACCCATGTTTGACCAGCTGAAAAACATTGACCAAAATGATTCTCGCGACGAATTCGGGATTCCGCAGGGCAAGCGCGTGGTTTTATTCTTTGCCCCGGCCATTAGCCCGGAAACTCGCTGGCGCTTTCGTGTTTGGGGCCAGGGGAGCAAGATAAAACGAATCCAGCGCGCGATCAAAGGAGGTAAATGGAACGACTTGCCGGATGCGATTTTTGTTCCGACATTAGAAGAAATCATCGACGCGGTAAGAGGGTTTTGCGAGCGCAATAACGCCATTCTCATTATCAAATCTCGGGGGAAGCAACGGGACGGAGAGTATTTCAAAGAGAAAGCAGATCTGTATCTATCTGGCGAAGAGGACACGTATTACCCCGTTTTCACTAGCTACAAATTACTGGCCATCGCCGATCTGTGCATTGGAGTGATGAGTATGTCGGCTCTTGAGGCGGTGGCAATGCAAGTGCCTGTTTGGAATATCTATGTGCCAAGTGCGGAGCTCGACTATCCCGCCAATCCCCTTTACCCCAGGCATAAGCAATACCATCAAGCCCTCATGACCAGGGACCAGGAGGGTCCGTTTAATTATTCGGGCTGTATTACTAATGTTGATCCGCGCGACATAATCAAATGGTTCCGGGAAAAAACTCTGGAGGATGCGGTTGTTGACACTCAGGCGGCTGCCACGTACGTCGAAAAATATTTAGGCATTACGGATATGCCAAGCAGTGAACGCATACTTGATTCTTTAGAACAGATGCATGCATCCGCCAAAATTGCCGGGAGGCAGCCATAGAGCAATGAATAAGCTTATTTCAAAGTTCGTTGTGTTTTCCTCACAACTGATGAGCCATTCTCGGTATGAGCAGCTGATTGTGCGTTTAATTCAACGACGAGCTTCCGCATTGCCTCCGAACGAAGCCTTGCGCTTTGCCTTCCGATTAGAAGCGGCGTTATATGAGTTGGAAGGCCCGTTAGCTGTAGCTTATAACGGGGGAATGCATACTAAGCACCGCCACACCGGCTACCACGATTTTTTTGTCTCGCGAATCAAACCAGGGGAGTATGTTTTGGACATTGGCTGCGGGATGGGGGATGTGGCTAACGACCTGGCGGAAAAGGCGCAGGCCATTGTGGATGGCATAGACCTCAATTCTGAAAATATCGCAGAAGCAAAACGGCGCTATTCGCACCCCGATCTGCACTTTAGGGTCCAAGATGCGCTAACTTTGGAGATCGGAAAACCGTATGATGTGATATTGCTCTCGAACGTGCTCGAGCATATAAATAACCGGTCAGAGTTTTTGCAGCATATTCTTTCGCTTACAAAAGCAAAAAGGATCCTCATAAGGGTCCCTTTATTTGAACGCGATTGGCGTGTGCCGCTTAAAAAGGAGCTGGAGGTTGAATGGCGCTTGGATCCGGACCATAAGACCGAATACACTCTTGATGGTTTTTACAAGGAGATGGAACAAGCCGGTCTGAACGTAAAGTATATTGAATTGCGCTGGGGGGAGATATGGTCAGAGCTGGTGCCGGAGCTGGCGAAGTAGATGCGCGTGTGCATTCCCGTTGAGTTTCAACCTCAAGGCGGCGGCTTTTATTTCTTGGATGCCTTTGCCGATTATTTGCGTCGAATTGGATCGGAAGTTTCAAAAGACCTTGAGGGTACCTATGAGGTGCTCTTTACCAATCACTGGATGACGTCCTATGCGGATATTTTACGCGCGATTAGGCGAAACCCGACGGTGTGCATTGTGCAGCGCATTGATGGCGCTGCACAGAACTACGGGCGGGATGCGGAAGCGGACCAGCGCCAGGCCCAGGTCAACAAGATCGCGGACCTGACGATTTTTCAGAGCAAATACGCCCGCTACAGTACGCGCGAGAAATTCCCTGTTATTAAGCAGGATGGACCGGTGATCTACAATCCGGTGAACTTGGACATATTTAACCCAGATGGAGAACGGAGAAAATTTCCGGGCAGCTCACAGGTGGTTTGCGTAACCTGGAGTAAAAATCCTTATAAGGGCTTGGCCGAAATTTACAGAGTGGTAACAGAACATCCCGAGATTGACTTTGTTATGTGCGGCAGCTTCGAGGATGCACCGGAGTTATCCAACGTTCACAAGTTGGGGCAATTAGACAGGTCTGAGCTGGCAACTGCTTTGCGTTCTTGCCAAGCCCTGCTTACCTTTTCAAGGAATGAAGCTTGTCCCAATCACGTTTTGGAAGCACTCGCTTGCGGTTTGCCGGTGCTTTATGAGGATAGCGGAGCGATGAGAGAAGTGGTCGGCGACTGCGGTTTACCAGTAACTGTGGACGACTTCGCCAAGCACCTCAACAAAGTGCTTGCTGACCGGGAACGTCTTTCCGTGGCGGCCCGCCAACGGGCGCTGGAAAACTTCAATCCTCAGGTAAATTTTCACCAATATATCCAAGCAATCCAAGCGAGATTAACGCGCCCCAGCCATGTGCCCTTTGTTTTACGTACCGCCATCGCCTGGGCACATCCAGTGCTGCACCGAGTGGGGTTAGCGTGATCCGGTCCCTGATAAGCGGGGTTCGGCATCAGCTCGGTTTGCAAGGACCTCCGGGGCTTTATTACATTGGTCCCGGGGTTAATTGGTCCCTAGATTGGGATGGTAACTACATTACGCGCGAGGTTGAAAAACAATTTGGACTGAAGGCAAATGTCGTCAGCTCCGCCCCGCGACTTTCTGGCCAACTCGTTCATTACGCATCCCTATGGGAAATGGCTGGGTATGTACAAACTCGGTTCAGTGATCGCAATACGATCGTGGGAACAATATTTCACGGCCAAAGGGATGCCCCGCAATTCCAGAGTGCCTTTGAGAAAGTGCTGGCTTATAAAGAAAAATTTGCAAGGATCCATACAGCCAGCAAAATAATGGAAAAGAGGTTAATAGCCTGGGGTGTTCCGTCCGAAAAGTTAATTCGCATACCCCTTGGTGTCGATCTGGAGGACTTTCGGCCGACGGGCCCAGACCAAAAAGCTTTAAAGCGAAGAGAATTGGGCATCCCAGATAACGTCATCTGTATTGGCTCTCTTCATAAAGATGGAGTTGGGAGGGGGGAAGGCCATGAGCCCAAACTTATTAAGGGACCTGAAATCTTCCTAAGGGTAGTTGAAAAGGTTAATAAGATCCAGCCGGTTTTTGTGTTGCTGAGCGCTCCAGCGCGAGGCTACGTCAAAGCCGGACTCGAGCGGCTTGGAATACCTTATAAGCACGTCCTTTTAGACGATTATTTGCAAATTCCTAACCTATATCAGGCGCTGGATATTTACTTGATGACCTCGAGGGAGGAAGGTGGACCCAAGGGTGTGCTTGAATCAATGGCGACCGGCATTCCGGTGGTGGCCACTCGCGTTGGCTTGGTTCCCGAGCTAATCTCTTCTGGAGTAAATGGCCTTGTGGCCGAAAGCGAGGACGTCGAAATGCTGTCCAACGGGGTCCTACAGCTTTGCGACCAGCCCGGTTTGAGGCAACAGTTTTCGGAACGCGGCCTCAAGACCATTAGAGATTACAACTGGCCGCTAATAGCGGCGCGTTACTATCATGAGCTCTATAAACCTATACTTGAAGAAATGCTCCAATAGAACGATCATTCTTAAAAGATATGACATCCCAAAAGCCCATTGAGTTGGTTCTCTTCTTTACCCGCGGGGTTTCGCTGCAAACCTGGGATGAAGCCGGCATACTGGCCCGCGAAGTGGCTTTGTATCAAAGATTGCAAGAGAAAAATATTGCAGTTAGCTTTGTTACTTATGCTGAGAACGACGAAAATCGGTATGCTGATCGAGCCCCGGGAATTCGTATTCTAAGCAATCATTGGAATCTTCCGCCATCCTGGTATCAGAAGAAATTGGAATTGTTTCCTCCCGAAGGTATGGTGTTCAAGAGTAACCAGGTGGATGGAGCGCAAATTGCCCTGGCTGCTGCCCGGCGAGCGGGGGCTCGGTTTGTGGCACGCTGCGGTTATTTATTGTCGCAAGTCCAGGAAAATACACATGGCAAAGATTCCTCCGCCGCGCAGTCTGCAAGAAACCTTGAGAAAGAAGTGTTCACTGAGGCGGACCGGGTCAGCGTCACCACACAGACTGTTTCCCAAGCAATTCAGCAGAATTACCACCTACCGTCCCGGAAAATCTCAATCGTGCCCAATTACGTTGATGTGGAGCGATTTCGACCAATCCCCCGCGAAGCTAATAAAAAACCTCGAATAGGATTTGTTGGCAGGTTAGCTTGGGAAAAGAATCTGCTTCCTCTGATTGAAGCGGTCTCTAATCTGGAGGCAGAGTTAGTGCTGGTGGGCGAAGGCCCACAAAAAGAAGGGCTAGCCGCGCATGCGGCTGCAAAAAAGGCGGACGTAATTTTCCTGGGTAAGGTGTTAAATCTAGACCTTCCCAAGTTCCTAAATTCCTGGGATGTCTTTGTTTTGCCTTCGTTGTACGAAGGCCATCCAAAAGCCTTATTAGAGGCGATGGCTTGTGGCCTTACCGTGGTCGGGACGCGGGTACCTGGGATCCGCGAGCTGATCGCTGACGGTGAGAACGGCCTGCTGTGTGAGCCGGACGCGGCGAGCATTCGCCAGGCACTCGAACGCCTTCTTGAAGACTCGGCCTTGCGCAGGCGGTTAGGCCAAAACGCTCGCCGGTATATTGAGCAGCATTTTGCACTCGATCGCATCGTCGATCTGGAATTGGCTGTCCTCAACGAGCTGATCGCTTAGCCATGCCAAGAGTTAGTGTGGTGATGGCAGTGCACAACGGCGAAGCTTATTTGGCGCAGGCGGTTGAAAGCATCCTGTCGCAAACCTTTCAAGATTTCGAATTCTTGATCATCGATGATGCCTCGACGGACCAAAGCCACAAAATGCTTTCAGGTTTCAATGATGAGCGTGTCCGCTTAATTGCGCATAGCCATAAACTTGGGCTTTCAAGCGCACTCAATAAAGGTATCGAGTTGGCTGAGGGAGAGTACATTGCGCGCATGGATCACGACGATGTTTGCAGGCCCCAACGGCTGAAGAGGCAAGTTGATTTCATGGATGCGCACACAGACACAGATGTACTTGGTACCTGGGCGCAAACCTTGGGGTTGCGCCGGGAGCAAACCTGGCGTTATCCGACTTTAGATGAAGACATCCGCAGCGAATTTGCCTTCAATTCCGCCATGGTGCACAGTTCAGTGATGCTACGCAAGGCTACAATTGAGCGATTGCAGTTGCGTTACGACGTTTCGGTAGCGCGAGCCCAAGATTATGAGCTTTGGACGAGGGCGGCGACCCGTATTCGTTTCGCCAACCTGGATTCGGCCCTAATCCTTTATCGTGTGCACCCAGATCAAGTAGGAAGGAAGCATGAACTGGAGCAACAGGCCGCAGCCGACCAAGTCCGCTTGCGGGAGATAGAGCGGTTGGGGATAGAGCCAACCGAAGACGAAGTCGCTTTACATAACCGGATAAGCCGCTGGGAGCAGATAAGGGGCCGCGCCGAATTGGAAGACTTAAAACGCTGGTTTTTGAAGCTACGCGCCACAAACCAAATATCTCAAGTGTTTTCCGTGGCGGCGTTTGACCGCGCCCTAGAGAGACGATGGTGGGCCGCTTGCAAGGCAAATATCGAGCTAGGCATTGAAGCCTGGCGGATCTATTCACGGGCGCAGTTTGTAGAGATTGCAAAACGAGGTTTCCTCGAAAAGGCCCAATTTTGGACAAAGGGATTGCTGAGGGAATTGGGGTGGAGGCGTTGAACGTGCAAAAAGTGGCTGTGGTGGCCTATTCCGCTCCCCCCTATAGCGCGGGGGGCGTGGCCAGCGCCCATTTCAACCTTTTCCGCCTGCTGCAACAAGCCGGCTTAGACGCGCGCTTGTTCACTTTCGGGGAGAATGGCCGCGAAGACAGCCCGGACGTGATCCGGCGCGGCACGCCAGGCAGGCTTGAAAATTTATTGCAAAAGCTTCTGGGCCTGCTATTTGCAGTGCTGCAGCCCGGCAAAGGCGCTTATCAGACGGCCGATATTCTAAAATCCTTCATTGGAGCCAGAAGGATGAGCTTTGAAATCTCCAGATTTTCTCCGGACCTGATAATCCTTTCCGACCATGGCGCGCCCGGCTTAGCGCTCGATAAACCCGAAGAATCAAAAATTGTGCTGGTGTCGCATCACAATCCAGCCCGATTCCTTTCGGTGCCTTCAACCAATTATTCAAAATTGGATGTACGCCTGGCCCTTTTTTTCGAACAGAAGGTGCTCAAAAAAGTGGACGCGGTGGTGTGTCCCTCAGTTTACATGCGGGACTGGTTCGAGCGCAGTTATAAGTTCGACGGCGTTATCAAAGTCATACCCAACGTATTAGACGAGGGATTACTTAAGGCGATCGAGCCATTGGACTTGCGCTCCCAGTTCAATATGGACCGTGAGGCTGTGGTGGTGTACCTCCCGTCGGCGGGCAGCCCCCTGAAAGGTGCCGATTATTTGTTCGACTTGATCCACCGGCTGTGCGCTGAGTCCAAGCAGGTCATTGGTTTTTATGTACCTGGAGAGATTCCGCCAAGGTTGTTGGAGCAGGCCGCCGGCCTTCCTGACAAAGCGCGGCTTTGTTTCACCGGGCACCTGGCGTACGAAGAACACATTGCCAATGTGAAGGCCTGCTCCTTTGGGATCTCCCCGTCATTGATCGAGAATTACAGCATGGCGCTACTGGAAGCCGTCCGTTGCGGGGTTCCTATGTTGGCCTTCGAAACCGGAGGCAATGCCGATATTATCCATAATGACGAGAATGGCTATTTGGTCCCTGAAGGTGACGTGACCGCGCTGAGTGAACTGGCGAAAAATTTAGTGGAGCCGGCCACCCTCTTGGCTCTAAAGAAAAAGACATTGGCTTTTAGCCAACAGAATCTTTCCAGTCAGAATGCTCTTAAGAGTTATACGGATCTGATGAGTTCTCTATGATCCGAGTTAGCTTTGGGATCCTGGCCCTAAACGCTCAGCCTTTCCTCGAATATAACTTGCGCGCCCTGTACCCATTTGCGCATCAGATCATTGTGGTTGAAGGCGCGGTGCGAGCAGCGGCTTCACTAGCTACGCTGGATGGGCATTCAACTGACGGTACCGTCCAGATGTTGGCTGATTTCAAAATCAAGAATGATCCCGACAAGAAACTTCGCATAATTTCGGCTGCCGAGGAAGGCTATGCCTATGGGTTTTGGCCAGAAAAGGATGAGATGTCTCGGGCGTATGCGAAACGCGCTACAGGCGACTGGCTGTGGCAAATCGACAGCGATGAGTTTTATCGGGAGGAGGATATGGGGGGAGTCTTTTCCCTGTTGCAAGCCGACCCTACTATTTCTGTAATTTCCTTTCCTTACTTCGAGTTTTTTGGGAGCTTTGATAGCGTTATTACCGGCTCCTGGCATCTCTATGAACATAGATTATTCCATCGCGTCTTCCGCTGGGGACCCGGCTATCATTACGCGTCCCACAGGCCGCCCACCGTTCTGGATGAAAGCGGAATGGACCTGCGCGCTAAACGCTGGATCCGTGCCCCGAAAAACGGAGTTGACCCAATCTATCTCTACCATTATTCCTATGTTCTTCCCAAACAGGCGCAACAGAAGGTGGGTTATTACTCCAACGTTGAATGGACTTCGAGCTTTCGGGATAACAAGCGCTGGTTCAATGAAAGCTTTCTGCAGCTCAGACGACCGTTATTTTTGGGCGAAAAGGGCTGGCCTAACTTACAGTGGCTGGAGAGTTTCCAGGGTAAGCATCCCGAAACGATTTTGGCGTTACAGAATGATTTGGCAGCAGGGAATATCAAAGAGGCGCTGCGCCTAACAGCAGATATTGACAAATTGCTGAGCTCGCCGCTTTATTCCCTGCAGCGGGCAGCGGCCCGCCTGCTGTTGGCTCTCTATTGGCCACTGCGCACAGCGTGGAAGGCTGTACGGCGGCGCATCCTTGGTCATGGTTAGTCTATGAAAACAGGTTCGAATTGCTATAATCTCGTCTTGAAGGGAGATTACAGCGGCGGCCGCGACCGCCTAAGTTTAAGATTGGAGCCCAGTTGAGCATTGAAATTGTTGAATATAACGACGTAAAGTATGCTGAAATCATATGGAGCGACACCCAGGTCGAGAAGACCACTTTTTTTTCTCCACCGGATTCCTCATTCCAGTTTGGGCTATTAGCCCACGGAGCAGGTTTTGTAGAACCGCCTCACTACCATAAGGAGGTCACCCGCGCAATCAGCGATCTGCAGCAAATGTTTCTGGTGCAACGCGGCGTTGTGGTCGTGGAACTCTACACTGACCAAGGATCCCTGCTGCGAGAAATAGAACTGCATTCCGGTGACGCCATTGTGCTTATTCACGGCGTGCATGCCCTGCGCGTGCTTGAAGATATGCAATGCATCAGCATCAAGCAAGGTCCCTATATGGGGGAAGAGCAAGATAAGGTTTTCGTGGACGTAAAAAAATGATCCCCGTTTTTGAGCCCGTGATCAGCGAGGACGAGATCCAGATGGTTGTGGATGCCTTGCGCAAGGGCGAAGTTTCAGGCACCTTTGGGAAGTACATTGAGGACTTTGAAAGCGAGTTTGCCGCGTACGTCGGCTGCCAGTATGGAATTGCGGTGAACAGTGGCACCTCCGCGCTGCACCTGGCGGTGGCGGCGCTCGACCTGCAAAAGGGCGATGAGGTGCTGGTGAGCGCCAGCACGAATATCGCCACAGCCCTAGCGGCGCTGCACAACGGCGTCATCCCCGTGCCCGTAGATTCCGAACCGGTCACCTGGAACCTGGACCTCGACCTGATCGAAGGCTTGATCACGCCGAAGACCAAAGCGATCATCCCCGTCCACCTGTATGGCCATCCGGTGGATATGGACCGCCTGATGGAACTTGCTGCCAGGCACAAATTGTCCGTAATTGAAGATTGCGCCGAATCGCACGGCGCCACGGTGCGCGGGCGTATGACCGGCAGCTTTGGCGAAATGGCATGCTTCAGCTTCTATGCCAATAAGGTCATCACAACCGGCGAGGGAGGCATGATCACCACTAATAGCCCCTCCTTCGCCGAGCGGCTGCGCTTGCTACGCAACTTGGCCTTCACCACCCCGCGCTTTCGGCATGAATTGGCGGGCTTCAATTTTCGCATGCCGGGCTTCGTGGCAGCCTTGGGGTTGGCGCAATTCCGCAAGATCGAAAAGATCGTGGAAGAAAAGCGGCGCGTGGCACACGCCTATACGGGGAAATTAAAAGGGGTGCCCGGTTTGCAGCTGCCCGCGGAATTGGATTGGGCGAAGAACGTTTATTGGATGGTTGGCCTGGTGATTAAACCGGAATTTGGCATCAGCCGCGATAAGTTGGCCGAAGCCTTGGCTGAGCGCGGCATCCAGACGCGCACCTTTTTTTGCCCGATGAACCAGCAACCGGTGCTTCAAAAGATGGATGGGTTCCGCCAGGTGCCTTGCCCTGTGGCGGATTCCCTTTGGGAGACCGGGCTCTATCTACCCTCCACTTGGAACCTCGACGAAGAAAAAATCGATTTCATTTGCGAAGCGATCCGCCAGGCGCCAAAGTGGGAAGGTTAAGCTTATGAGTTCCTACGTCGGCAAGCACGCCGGCTATTACGACATTTTTTATCAGGACAAGCCTTATGCTAAAGAAGCGGATTTTGTGCACCAGCTCCTGCAAAAACACACCCAAGGCGAATGCAAACGACTATTGGAACTGGCTTGTGGCACCGGCTCGCATGCTCTTGAGCTGGAAAAGCTAGGTTACGAAATTGTGGCCACAGATTATTCCGAAGACCTGTTGGCGATAGCCCGGCGCAAAGCTGAGGAGACCAACTCTCAAATAGAATTTCGGTTTCAAGACATGCGCCGGCTATCCTTGCCTAATGAGCCCTTCGATGCGGTTTATTGCTTGTTCGATTCGATTGGTTATGTGCAAACTAATGAAGCCATTCGCCAGGTGCTGGATGGCGTGCACGCCCACCTTCGCCAAGGCGGACTTTTCGTTTTTGAGTTTTGGCACGCGGCCGCCATGCTGAAGAATTTCGAACCAGTGCGCGAGCGACGGTGGAAGATCGCCGATGGTGAGCTAGTGAGGCGCGCCACCACTCGTTTGGATATTCCCCGGCAATTGGCCATCGTTACTTATGATATTGACGAATTAGGCCAAAATGGAAATTCGGGTCAGGTTCACGAAACCCAGGTCAATCGCTATTTTCTGGTGCAAGAGATGGCTGCTTTTCTCGAAAACTCTCACTTCGAACCCTTGGAATTTTTACCTGCATACGAGAACGAGCCTATCGACGAGAACACCTGGCACATCCTGGCTGCAGCACGACGGAACTAAAATGAAAGTAGCAGTTTTTCTCGACGAGTATCGCCCCGAAGATGGCGGCGCCTTTACCATGCAAGCCGACCTGCTGCGCGCCCTGTGCGAAAACGCTGGCCAAAGCTCCCACCAATTCATCGTCATTTCGACCAAAAGCGCGTTGATCGAAGCCGAGGCCGAGAAAGCCAGCCTGCAATGGATGCCATACCGCAAGCCGGGCCTGCTGGAAAAAGCACGGGCGTTTTTTGCCCGCACATTTCCCGGAACGCGCAAGCAGCTACGTTGGCGCAGTTCTTTCGAGCGGCAACTGCGCAAACGCGGAGTTGATTTCGTTTGGGTTGTTGGCCCGCGGCCCGTGGAACTGGATCTGCCGTACCTGGCCATTGTGCTGGACCTGCAGCATCGCAAGCAGCCCTGGTTCCCGGAGGTTAGTGAATACTCTGAATGGGAGACACGCGAGCGGCGCTTGGCGCCCTTCCTGCGCCGGGCGGCGGCGATTATTGCTGGCACCCAAGCCGGAAAAGACGAAGTCGCTCATTTTTTTCAGATCCCAGATAAGCGCATCCATATCTTGCCGCACCCCACACCGGCTTACGTATTGGAAGCCGCCGAGCAAAAAAGCGCGCTGGATACCCAGTTGGACGTGGCGCCAGGGTACTTGTTCTACCCCGCCCAATTCTGGGCCCACAAAAATCACGTCAATTTGCTGTTGGCTTTGAAGCAATTTCGTGATGAAGGTCTAGTCATCCCCTTGGTATTGGTTGGCTCGGATTACGGGAACCAGACTCATATGCAAGGTTATATCGAAGACCTTGGCTTAGGCACCCAAGTAAAAGTGTTGGGCTTTGTTGATAACCAAACGTTGATCGCCCTTTATCAAAATGCCCTGGCGCTGACCTACCTTAGTTTCTTTGGGCCTGAGAACTTGCCGCCCTTGGAAGCATTCGCCTTGGGCTGCCCGGTGATCGCCGCCAAGGTGGATGGAGCGCAAGAGCAATTGGGGGATGCGGCCATTTTGGTTGATCCGGCGAACCCGGATGAGATCGCCGGAGCGATTCGCAAGCTGCACAAAGACAAGAAATTGCGTGCCGCGTTGATTGCCAAAGGCAACAAGCGAGCAAAACGATGGACCGCCAAGGATTTTGTGCAAGGCGTATTTGAGATCCTGGACGGGTTCGAACCTGTTCGACGCACATGGAAAAGTTAGGGCGCAGCCCGGCTATTCAGAGTGCGGCATAATCTCCCCATGCCCTTCATTCCCACAGTAAGCATCCTTACTTCCGTATATAAAGGTGAGGATTATTTGAGCTCTTTCTTTGAGCAGATGCTGGCGCAAACAATTTTCCCTGAGCTGGAGCTGGTGCTGGTACTAAATGAGCCCAGTTCGAAGGAAAAACAGCTAGTTGGGGATTTTGCTGCCGGCTATTCTGAGGCAGTCCAAATGTTGGTTGTCCCAAATCAAGAAACGTTGGGAGCATCCTGGAACCGGGCTTGGCGCGTCGCCCGCTCTCCTTATTTGGCTGTCTGGAATGTCGATGATCGCCGGGTTGTTGATTCGCTGCAGCGCCAATTGGCCACCCTGGAGCAGGATCCGGAGTCCATGCTCTGCTATGGGGATTATGTGACCGTGCGCGCATACGGTCGAGAGGACGGGGTTCGCCGCCACACACCGGCATACCGGACCGGCCATTTCCAGCACGCTTTTGCCCAGGGAGGCGCTTTTTGGCTTTTCCGCGGCGAGGTAGCCGATCAAATTGGTTTTTTTGACGAACAGTTCCGAGTGGGGGCCGACCTGGAATACTCTTTCCGTATGGCGGCCAAGGGGCTGCCTATGACCCGCTGCCAAGGTCTGTTGGGCTACTTCACGGATGCCGCCCAGGGTCTGAGCACCAGGGAGGGCGCGGGCGTGTCTGCCGTGGAGCGGACCGCCACTCAGCTGCGCTATGGAGTATTTGATAAAGTGCGCAATGAATACTTGGCCGAGGCGCGCAAGATGCGGCTAGACGCAATAAAAAACGGGGAAACCTGGATCCCACTTACTAATTACGTTCCTGATTATGCCTCCTACGTTAAAAAAAGAAATCCGCTTTGGATAGTCGGCAAAGTTCGCAATGCGGTTCGCAACGGGCTGCGATCGATAGGCCTGCTGCCGCTGTTGTATCGAGTACAGGAAAAATACTTAAAAAGAGATATCTAATAAAGTGTCTATTCCGGCAATCAGTGTCATCATCCCCACCCATAATCGAGCGCATTACCTCACTGAGGCGCTCGGCTCTGTGTTTGCGCAGACCTTTACTGATTACGAAGTTATTTTGGTGGATGACGGTTCCACCGACGATACTCCGAAAATTTTAGCCCCTTATATACAACAAAAGAAAGTCCGGTATGTGTTCCAGGAACCAGCCGGGGTATCGGCGGCGCGTAACCGCGGCCTAAGCCTGGCGCGGGCGCCCCATATAGCCTTCCTGGATTCAGATGACCTGTTTCTGCCCACCAAACTTGACAAGCAGATGAAACTATTTGAGCGCGATCCGCAACTTGGCTTTGTGCATTGTAACTTCTCGAAATTTGATGATCAGGGAAAAGACCTGGGAGTGCGCGACACGTCTCGATTCTCGGGACGCATCTATCCGAGCATGCTGCAAGAGTGGTCTGTGCTTATGGCGATGCCCTGTATGCTGATGCGGATCGAAGTCATTAAGGAGGTGGGCGGCTTCGATGAAAGTATGGCTCGGGCCGAGGACTTGGACCTTTGGCGGCGCATCGCCCGGCGTTATGCGGTCGGCGTGGTCCCCGAAGCCTTGGTACGTGTCCGCGTGCATTCCAGCAGCACCTCCTTTGATCGGGCGAAGGGCGCGCAAGGTTTTGAGCGCTATTTGGAAAAAGCCTTTGTCGAAGACCCTGGGTTACCTCCCATATTTAAGCGACGCGCAAAGGCAAAAATGCACGCCAAGCTAGGTCAAAACCTGCTCGGCGAAGGCGGTGCGCAGGAAATGCGGCAAGCACGCAAGCACGGCCTTAAGGCGCTGGCAGCCTGGCCATTTCAGTTGAGCGCCCTCTTGGGACTGTTGGCTTCTTTTCTTCCGCTACCAGTGAGGCGTAGCTTTGTGGCTCGGCTCAGGCAGCTGCGCTATCCCGCCTCCAAAACCGAACCGCTATAATCCGCCAACCCATCCTTATGAAATCTGCCGTAAAAAAATTTCCCCTCCTCTTCCTGGGCACGCAAATGGAAGTGGCTGGCGCCCAGCGGTCCATGCTCGCCCAAGCGCGCTGGTTTCATAAACAAGGCTATCCGGTGCAAGCAGTATTTTTTTACGACAAACAAGGCTTGCAACAAAGCTGGCAAGCCGCAAACCCCTTTCCCATCATCTCTTTGGATGGTTGGATCCCAAACCGGCCCGTGTTATTCAACATTCCCAATCTCATTCGCGGTTTAGTTAGGCTGTTCAGCCGGCTGAGAAATGACGTGAGAGCGGTTGTGACCTTCACCCCACACAGCAATTTGCTAGGGCTGACTATGGCTTGGCTGGCGCGTGTGCCCGTCCGGGTTGGCACGCACCATGGTTATATCGAAAGCTCATCTCGATTTATGGCATGGTTGCACGGCAGGTTAACTAATTCGCGCTTTAGCAGCATCATGGTGGCCGTGTCTTCCCAAGTGCGTGACTATGCAATTCGGCAAGAAAAAGCAAATGAGAAGCGCCTGATAGTGATCCAGAATGGGATAGAACCTATAGTAAAAGAATTCAAGAACAGAGAAGACATGCGCAAACAAGTTGGAGTTCCTGCGGATGGGCTTCTCTTGCTTACAGTCGGTCGGCTGACCGTTCAAAAGGGTCACACTGTTTTGCTTGATGCCATTGCTAAAATGGCGCCTCGCTATCCGCAGGCTCGCTTTGCTTTCGCGGGAGACGGGCTGCTGCGCCATAGCCTGGAGGAGCAGGCAGCAAGATTAGGAATTGCCGACCGCGTATTTTTTCTCGGCCTGCGTGAAGATGTGACCAGCTTGCTGTTTGCCGCTGATATTTTTGTGCAACCTTCCCTGTGGGAAGGGTTATCCCTCGCTTTGCTCGAAGCGTTATTTTCTGGTTTGCCGGTAGTTGCTAGCCGGGTCGAGGGCGTGGTGGATGTGGTCGAAGACCAGAAGAGCGCATTGCTCGTGGCGCCGGGCGATGCGGAACCCCTCGCCGCTGCAATGGCGCGCATGATCGAAGATGGCGCGCTCCGCCAACGGATCGCCCGCGCCGGGCAAGCACGGGCCGAGGCGAACTTTGGGATTGAAAAGATGTGCAAAGCTTACGAAGGCCTGATGCAGGGGCTCTTAAATGCCGCCTAAAAAGAGACCTGGCCAACTGAACCCTGCTTCAATACTGAAAGGCCTCATTCTGGCCGGTGCTGCGTTACTGGTAGTGTTGGCGGCCGGAGAGATCTTCGCACTTGGCTGGGGTTCCGGTTCCTGGTTGGGCAGGTTATCGATCAAATGGGCTTTGACCCTTGCGCCGGTTTATTTATCCTTCGCAGGTCTTTTGATCATCTTAGCCGTTGGCTTGTATGATTCGCAGCGCTGGTCGCGCCTGCAAAAGCGAATTCTTGGCTTTCGCAAAGGTCTCGGGATTTGGCGCTGGCCATTGATTTCGTTGGTGCTGTTATTCTCTGCCTGGTTTGTATTTTTTTCTCCCTGGGGCGGCCTCTTCGTTGGCTTATTTTTTCGATTGCTTCTCTTCCTGCTGCTCCTAAGTCTGGCTGCAGCTCTGCTAACCGAGCACAAGACACAACTTATCGAATGGCGGTCATTGCTGCTTGCCGGCCTTATGCTTGGTGCTGTCTTGGTCTTGGCTGAATCCCTAGCCTTGGTTAGCGATTTTCCATTTGCCTTGCATTGGTCAGAGGGCAACCGGCTGTGGGACTATTCGGTCGTATTTGGCCGCGAGCGATACAACTACTCGGGCACAGAACCCATCTTTGCTTGGATCGACTCCGGGCGCCAGACACTTTGGGGACTGCCTTTTCTCTTTTCTAACGTCCCCATCTGGCTCGTCCGATTATGGAGCGCTATTCTGGTGACCGTTCCATATGCCTTGCTTGGGTGGCTGGCATTCAGGCCTCTGGATGGCAAGCGCGACCAGTGGCTGGCAGCCGGTCTTTGGTCCCTGATATTTTTGAACCAAGGCCCTATTTATACGCCTCTGATTATGGCGGCAATCCTAGTGGCGCTGGCGCGGCGCAAGCCGATATGGCTGGCTTTGCCGCTGGTCTATTTTTCCGGCGAATATGCAGGGGCGAGCCGTTTCACCTGGGCCTTCGCGCCAGCTATTTGGGCTGTAATGTTGAGTTTCGAGGATTCTGTTCTGGCCCGCGGCCTCTTGGCCTGGCAAGATTGGCTGCGCGCATTGGCGCTTGGATTGGCAGGCATGTGGACCAAAGGCCTGCCCATCCTAATAGGCGTTCTCGTTGGGCTATTTCCTTTTCTGGTCCTGCGCGATCCTGGGCTCGTGGGCATCCCTCCTGTGGAGACTTTGCAAGGTTTGCAAGACGTCTCCACTCACCAACCGTTCTTATGGGAGCGCTTATTCCCGAACCCCATCTACCCTCCGGGCATCTTGCTGGGCTTAGCGCTGGCCACGCTGCCGGTGATCTTGCTGATGGTCTATTTGGTAAGGAAGGGATTTTGGAAAACTGTGATTTGGCAGCAAGTAGCCAAGTTGCTAGGGCTCGGCGCGTTGCTGGTCGTTGGTGTAATAGCTAGCGCCAAAGTGGGCGGTGGTACGGATCTGCATAATATGGATATGTTCCTGGTGGGCCTGGTGCTGGTAGCCGCTATCGCCTGGGAAGGCGGTTTGGCTGCTCGCTTCCAGAAGCTGCTGAGCAATTCGGCGACCGTGCGCTGGTTGTTGGCTGGCATGATCTTCCTCCCCGCGTTCCTGCCGATGGTCGAGGGCAAGCCGCTGGACCTGCCAACGCACGAGCGCACCCAATTTGTGCTCCAACGCATTCAAGACAAAGTGATGTGCGCCCGCCAATATGGCGAGGTTCTTTTTATGGACCAACGCCAATTACTAACCTTTGGACTGATGGGCGACCTGCCGCTGGTGGTGGAATATGAAAAGAAATACGTCATGAATCAGGCTTTATCTGAGGATGCAGCTTACTTTGAACAATTCACCGAAGACTTAGCGAACGGTCGGTTCTCCTTGATCGTTAGCGAACGCGAGGCGTTGTTTTACAAAGAGCCGGATCTTGAAAGCATTGGCGATGGCCTGATCGAGGAAAATAACGCCTGGGTTACCTGGGTGACAACCCCACTGCTTGAGTATTATGAATCCGTGGGCGAATTCAAGGACGTTGCCGTAGAACTTTTCATGCCGATTGAGCGCGATTTTGACTGCCCTTAAAGCGAAGCAAAAATCCACTGATCGCGCCGCGGGCTTGCTGCGCATTTATTTTTTATTGCCGGCAATCGAAGCGCTGCTGGCCATCGCCTTAGTATTCGCTACCCCCAGCGAAAGTAACCAGACTTTATTTCTAGGCTTGTCCTCTGTGCGTTGGGCCTTAGCAGTTGTTTTGTTCGTTTTGGGCTTAGCTTGCGCGAGCCTGGTTTGGCTGAGTTTGAGCAAACCTAAGGCCTGGCCGAATATTGAAAAGACCATCCTTGCCAAGATCCAACATCCATTTATCTACTCCCTACTGATCGTTCTGGCTGTCGTCATTTCGGTGGGGGGTTTTTACCTGGTTTTACTTACTTTCAAATTCACGGATGAATTTGTTCGAGCTTTGCTGGTGCGCATTTTCCCGCTGGTGTTTTGGTTGCTGCTCGTCGGTATCCAGACACTGATCCTTTTTCCACAGCTTCGGGTTGGCCTCAGGCAGGGGAAAAAGGAAACTTGGCTTCCGGTGTTGATCGGCTTGGGCGCTTTGATATTGATAGGCCTTTTCATGTCTCTGAACGGCCTTGGTTTACAGCCTGATCGAACAGGTTGGGAAAATCCCGGGGTGCCATTACTGGCCACACAGATTTTTATCGCTTGGCTGGGGGGTATCTTGCTCTATGAACTCATCCGCATGGTTGAAAAGCGATTTGGTTGGCGTTTTTCGCGCGTAGACCTGCTGGCGGCTGCGGTTTTATGGTTGATGGCGATCTGGGTCTGGCAGGCGCAGCCGCTCACACCGACTTTCTTCTCTCCTGCGCCGCACCCGCCCAACTACGAATACTATCCATATTCCGATGCGGCAAACCACGACCTTGCTGCGCAAAGTTTGTTGATTGGCGAAGGTTTTACAGAAGTTGCCGAAAAACCGCTGTACAGTTTTTTTCTGGCAACTATTCACTCAGTTGTAGGCCAAGACTATTCAAATGTAGTGGCTGCCCAGATCGTGTTGTTAGCCCTTTTTCCCTCAGCGCTTTATTTACTTGCCGGCCAGCTCCACCACCGGTTATCCGGGGGCTTACTAGCCATCGCCATCATCTTCCGAGAATCAAACGCTATTGCACTATCGGGGGAGATCAACGTCTCGCACTCCAAGTTGCTGATGACCGATCTGCCCGCCGCCTTGGGGATGTCTCTGCTTTGTTTGCTGCTGCTGCGCTGGCTTCGGTCAGATCGGCGAGAGCTGCGTTGGCCAATGTGGGTGGGCGGGGCTTTGGGAATCCTGTTGCTGTTGCGCTCCCAGATCATCATTTTCGTCCCCTTGCTGCTGGTGCTCGCATTTTGGCGGGGTGGAAAGAACCTGCGGCCACGTGCCGTTTATGCTGGGCTATTGCTTTTGTGTTTCGCGCTTGCCGCCGTTCCGTGGATGTGGCGCAATTATCAGCAAACCGGCCAATTTGGTTATTCACAACCTTTGCAAGCCCTGTATCTCGCCAAGCAATATAGCCTGACGCCGGAACAAGGAGACCCTGGTTTTCCCGAAGGGACTCAGGTTTCCGAATATGTTTCGCTGGGATTTTCCAAAGTAGTGAACTTCACACTAAATCACCCAAGAGAAGTGTCTGGCTTTGTAAGCGCCCATTTTTTTCACAATGAAATCTCTTCGCTATTGGCTTTGCCTATGCGGTTTGACTTGGCCGACAAAATGGTCACGTTTTACAACCTGCGACCTTTTTGGATCGGAGAGGAAGCCCGACTCTGGGCGCAATGTTGTTCGCTGAACGCGTACATTGCCGATACGCCATATTGGCAAAACTGGTCTGGGGCATTTCCAAGTGAGGCTTGGCTACCCCTGACTTTCAACCTTGTTATTCTTTCCATTGGTGTTCTTGCGGCTTGGAAGAAGGTCGGCTGGTTGGCCTTGGTGCCCATAGGCATCCACGTGTTTTATAACCTGAGTGCAGCAATTGCGCGCGTATCAGGCTGGCGCTTAATTCTTCCAGTCGATTGGGTGTTGATTCTGTTTTATTGTCTGGGTTTAGCCCAGCTTACCCTGTGGGTCTGGAGATATTTCTTCAATGCCAGCCTCGCCGAGCCGGTCCAAGCCGCCACTCGCAGCAAGCGGCGCTATCCGGGTTGGCGCCAGCAGGGATTGCCAGCCGTGGCAGCGGCCATCCTGTTTGCGGGTTTGTTGCTGCCGGCAATAGAGGTCGCTATTCCCGCCCGCTACGCAAATCTGAACGCGGCTGCGGCCGAGGAGGAATGGCGAAGTTCTGAATTAGCTGAACAGACCGGCCTGGACGTGGCGGCCTTCCTGCGGCAGCCGGGAGCCCGCATACTATGGGGGCAGGCGCTGTATCCGCGGTTTTACCCCGAAGGTGCAGGGGAGCCGGGTGGTGATGGCTCCGCATTCAACATCTTGCCGTATGCTCGTTTGTCGTTTTGGCTGGTCGGGCCTGAAAATAACCAAATTGCTCTGCCTGTGTCGGCAGCGCCCAGCTTTCCGAATGCAGTGGACGTGCTGGTGCTCGGCTGTGAAGGAGAAAAAACTTTTCAAGCTGCGGCGGTTGTTTTCTTTGGCGCCGAGGCTCCGGATATCCTGGCCGAAACCCCCGAACCCTTTATCTGCTCGCCTTAGAAGCTTTGTGAACAAGGCCAACAAGTATAATTTTCTGCGCGCTCTTAAAGAGGCGTTCTTGTTATGTCCATAACCTTAATCAATCCCAATCTGGTTGTGCAACGCTCTGACCCATTCACCACTGGCATTGTTTATATGCCAATCAGCCTGGCTTACCTGGCAGCGGCTTTGCGCCAAGCGGGCCACAAAGTGCAGGTACTAGACGCCTACGCGGCCGCCCCGCGCCAAAGACGCTCGGAAGGGAACTTCCTTTTCTTTGGATTGACCGAAGAACAAATCATAGAGCAGCTGCCGCGGCAGCTTGAAGCTGTCTTTGTCTATGCTATCAATCTAACCAACCATCTCTCTACCGTGGCGACTGTCAAGGCGATAAAGAGCGCGATGCCCAAAGTGCCTGTGGTGGTTGTGGAGAATACGCAAGCGGTCACTGCCTACGCCCTTTCGCAAGTGGCTGGCGAGTTTTATGCAGCCGGTGCGGATTACATTTTGACGGGTGAGCCGGAACGCCGCGCCATCCAATTGCTGGATGCTCTTGCCGCTGGCGCCAGGCCAGAAGCCTTGGGCGCCATCGATGGGATAGGCACGGCGGCTTTTTATAATGTGCCCCTCGGTTTTCTCAGCGAACCCGAGCTTGACGCCCTGCCTTTGCCGGCCTGGGACTTGTTCCCTCTCGAGAATTATTGGTCTTTGCACTTCGCGCATGGGCCGCTTTCGGCTCGCAGTTATCTGCCCCTGCTCACCTCACGGGGTTGCCCTTATCCTTGTAGCTTCTGCGTGGTGCCGGCCACCAATAGCCAAAAGTGGCGGCCGCGCTCGGCTGGCTCCGTGGTCAATGAGATCGAACATTTCAACAAGACGCTGGGCGTGGCCGAGTTCCACATTGAAGACCTGGATCCAACTATCTCGGACCCGCGCATCCGCCAAATTTGTGAAGAGCTCATTCGAAGAGACCTGAAAGTCACCTGGAAGATTGCCGCGGGCACAAAAGTGGAGACCATGCGCGATGAGGAAACCATCGATCTGATGGCGAAAGCTGGCTGCCGTTATATATCCATCTCCCCGGAAACAGGCTCGCCGCGTTTGCTGAAGTTGATGCGCAAGCCTTTCGACCTCGGACACGCCGTGCGCCTGGTCAAGCGTATGAACCAGGTAGACATCCGCTCCCAAGCCTGTTTCGTTTTGGGCTATCCAGGCGAGACGGAAGCTGATCTGCAGATGACTTGGGACCTGGTGCACGACTTGACTCGCGTCGGTGTGGACGAGATCGCTTTATTCATCATCACCCCGGTACCAGGCTCGGCGATCAACAAAGAGTTCAGTGGTTATAGCAGCCTGTCTGAATTGACCTTCAGTCCCACCTGGCGAGTGGATTACGCTCGCCTAAATCGCTTCCGCGTGCGCTTATACGCCCATTTCTTGTGGTGGAAACTGCGTTATCATCCCCTTAAGTTGCTGCGCCAGCCCATTAATTTCTTGAGACGACGCTTTGAGACCAAGATGGAGATGGTGCCTTATCGGGCGTTGGTGTTACGTTGGTTGGCAAGATGATGGACGAAGACCTGTCAGGGCAGCAGAAAGGCTCACTCTCATACGGCCAGCAGCGCACGTTTCGCGGCCTCGAAGATGTTGCCATTCAACAGCGTTTGATCAAAGCTCGCCGCTTGCTAGACCAGGTAGTCTTCAAGCGCACGGGCAAAGAATTGGATCTGTTAGAACTTGGCTGTGGATTCTGGGGAAGGAATTTAGTCGCGCTGCAACACGATTACTTGAACGTTAAATACACAGGCGTTGATCTCTCGGTCTCAAAAGATGTGACCGGGATCAAATTGATCCAAGCCGACATCACTGCTTGGCAGCCCGAGCAGACCTATGACGTGGTCCTGTCCCTGGCTGTGGCGGAGCATTTGCTAGACCCCGCAGCACACTTCGCGCTGATTGCCAAGTGCCTGAAGAAAGATGGTCTGGCTGGGATGACGACCCCAACTCCGCAAGCAGATTTTGTGTTGTGCACGCTGGGGAAATTGGGAATGTTTGATCGAGAAGAAATCGAAGACCACAAGCTATATTTAACCCGAAATGGTCTAGACACCTTGGCCAGGCAAGCCGGTCTTGCCGTTGAAGAAAACTACACGTTTTCACTGGGAATGAATCAGTGGATGCTGATGCGTAAGGCCTAGATCGCTCATGCCAAAAAACAAATTAGCTCTATTGGGTAAACATAAAATCGCAGTAGCTATCCCCTGCCACAATGAGGCGGCTACCATCGCCCAGGTCGTGCGCGATTTTCGCAAGGCTCTCCCCAAGAGCAAGGTCTATGTCTTTGATAACGCCTCCACCGATAACAGCGCCGCGCTGGCCCGCAAAGCCGGCGCCCAGTTGCGCTACGTCACAGCTCTGGGCAAGGGCCACGTGCTGCGTGCCATTTTCGATGAGTTAGAAGAAGACGTGATCGTCCTCGCAGATGGGGACGCTACATATTTGGCTGATGAAGTAAATGAGCTGATCGCACCTGTTGTGAGAGGTGAGGCGGACATGGTTGTGGGAGAACGGCTTTCTGCCGTTTCCGACAAATCTATGAAGCCGATCAACCAATTCGGCAATCGCCTGATCGTCGCCTACATTAATCGATTGTTCGGGACCAAATATCGGGACATACTCTCCGGCTATCGCGCCTTCAATCGGCGCTTCATTGAGAGCGTCCCCGTGCTCACCACCGGCTTTGAAGTCGAAAGCGAAATCACTTTGCAAGCCCTGGCTGAAGGGTTGCGCGTCGTGGAGGTGCCGGTTCACTATCGCGACCGCCCGCAAGACAGCCATTCCAAGTTGCGCCCGTTTGCCGATGGCTACCGGATCGTTTTGACCGCCGCCATCCTACTGCGCGACCACCGGCCGCTTCGGCTATTTGGATCCATCGCCATAGCCTTCTGGCTGCTGGCAGGGATCGCAGGTGCCTTGCGCTTGTTTAGTTTTTTCGGACAGGAGAGCTTGCCTGTAAGTATTCTGGGCGGAATTGTCCTACTCTGCCTTCCCACCGGCCTGATTGCCTTGGGCATCGGACTGTCATTGAACGCTATCAATACTCGTTTTCAAGAGATCAAAACCTACTTACGTCGCAGCTGATAATCAATGCCCGATAAGGTCAAACAATATCAGGCTCTATTGGAATCCGTCCCCTGCAATCTGTGCGGAGCGGATGATTATGAGCTTGTTTACCCGCCGCGTTACGAGTTAGCCAAGCCCGAAGAGATCGCCAACACCTTTCGATCCTCTGGTGATGAAGTCCTCCTCGATCGGTTGGTGAAATGTAAACGCTGCGGGTTGCAATATCTCAACCCGCGTTTGCGCGCCGACGTAGTGATCGAGGGATACAGCAGCGGCAGCGACGAGATGTTCGTTTCGCAGGCCGCGGGCCGCGAGCGCACCTTTGCCAAGTCGCTGGAGATGATCGAGCGCCTGCGCCCGCAGCGCGGACGCTTGCTGGATGTGGGCACCGCTGGCGGGTCTTTCCTGGCGGTAGCTAAACAGGCGGGCTGGGATGTGGCCGGCTGCGAGCCTAACCGATGGATGTGCGATTGGGCCAATCAGCATTACGGCCTGCACGTTGTTCCGGGCACTGTTTTCGACATGAAATTAGCGCCGGACTCGTTCGACGTGGTCACATTGTGGGATGTGCTGGAACATACCCCTGACCCCAAGGCCACTTTGGCCGAATGTAAAAGAGTGTTGAAGCAAGGCGGGCTGTTAGTAGTCAACTACCCGGATATCGAATCCCTGGTTAGCCGCCTGATGGGGCGCAGCTGGGTATTTTTACTGTCCGTTCATCTGTATTACTTCACCGGCAAAACCTTGCCGCGCATGCTGGAAGAGCTGGGGTTGCGCGTAGCGCAGCGCCGCCGCCATTGGCAAACCTTGGAGCTAGGCTATATCTTTTTCCGCATGGAGGCTTACCTCAAGGCGGTGGCGCGCGTTTTCGGCTGGCTGATCAAATCGCTCGGGTTGGTCCATCTACAGATCCCATATTGGATGGGGCAGAACCTGGTCATCGCCGAAAAACTCTAATCGCAGTTATCATTTACGACCGAAACAGAGGGCGGCTTGAGGCCGCCTTCTTGCTGGAGACCCTGATTGGCAAATAAAAAAAGGATCGTTGTACTGGGCGCTGGAGTGGGCGGCCTGGCGGCCGGCTATTTTTTGGCGCGCACCGGTAAATACCAGGTGACCGTTTTGGAGAAGGAGCCAGTGATCGGCGGGCTGTGCGCCAGCTTCGAGCACGATGGGTTCGTGCTGGATTACGGCGCCCATAAGCTCTATTCGGTGATCCCCGGTGTACTGGACGAAGTGACGTCCTTGATGGGCGAGCGCTTGCTGCGCCTACCCAAGAAGAACCGCCTGTTTCTGGATGGCCACTTAGTCGATTATCCGTTGAAGTTGGGTAACTTGGCCAAGGTTCTGGGCCCGGTTCGTTTTCTCAAGCTCGGCCTGGGATATGCGCTTCAAGTGGTTACGGGTTTCTTTCAGCGCAATCCGCCGCGTTCCTATGAAGAATACATAATTCGCCGTTTTGGCCGCCCTACCTATGAGCTAGTGTTCGAACCCTTAGCAGAGAAGGTATGGGGCGACCCTGCCAGCCTGCATCCCGAAATGGCGCGCACGCGCTTACCGGCTTCAGGCGGCATGGACCTGATCCTAAAATTGCTTGGCTTGAAGAAAGAAACCGCCGACACCAATGCCGAGTTCTTTTATTATCCGCGGGCTGGTTTCGGCGATTGGCCGCAGGCCCTGGCCGAAGGGATTCGGGCGCAGGATGGCGAAGTGTTGACTTCAGTCCACGTACAAGGTTTGGAAATGAAAGCTGGCAAGGTAGCAGCGATATTGTCCAAGGTTCAAAATGAAACAAAACGTTTTGACTGCGATTATTTAATTTCGTCCCTACCCTTGCCATTGCTCGGGCGCATGGTCTTTGGCGACAAAGACCCGGAATTTAACCGCGCCGTTGAAGGCCTGCAGTTCCGCCATCTTATTTTGGTCTATATTTCTGTGAAGCGCCCCCTGGTTTTGGAGGACCAGTGGATCTTCTTCCCCCAACGCAACGTGGTCTTTAGCCGTCTCTTCGAACAAAAACAGATGAATCCCGAACTAGGCCCAGCCGACAGGACGATGATCACCGCAGACTTCACTGCCGGCGAAGGCAGCGAGTTGTGGACGGCCAGCGACGAAACGCTGGCCCAGCAGGTGGTGGATGGCTTGGTTCAAACCGGGCTGGTCAAGCGCGAGGATGTCTTGGGCAGCCTGGTCATCCGGCGGCGAAATTTTTATCCGCGCTACGATCTCGACTATGCCCAAAAAATGAAACTGGTCAGCGACAAACTGCGCCAAGTGCCAAACCTGCTCACAACGGGGCGTATCGGCATGTACAACTACAACAACTCCGACCATTGCGCCGACATGGGGCGCTTCATAGCTGAACACCTGGTGGCTGGGGAAGCGCCGCCTGAGATCTGGCGCGCCCTGGAGAGCCGCGTGGCGGATTACAAGATCGTGGATTAGCAAGCTGGATTATGTCAGCCAAACTATTGGCATTGTTTTGGCGTATCAATTTTTCCTTATCCGCCCTTTTCGGCTGGGCTTGTCTGGCCTGGTTGCTCAGCGCACCCAGTGAACCCTCCAGCGCTGTTCTGCTGGGCTATTCATTCGAACGCCTGGTGCTGGCTCTTTTATTAACTATTCCTTCGGCCGCGTTTACTTTCTGGGCGGTAAAGGGGTGGCTAGATAATTCCTGGTTAGGACGAGTCAATCGTTCAGTTAAATCAATAACCGCAAGTACGCGGGCGATCTGGGCTGTTTGGGGGCTAGGTCTTTTTATTCTGATTGTTTGCTGGGTCTTGTTCTTCCTTCCCCAGAGCCGGGCTATTCTTTTCTTTGGTTCATTATCTTTATATATCGAACGGGTAAAGCCATTATTGCTTTATGCTATTTTGCTCAGCCTTCTCTGGTTACCTCAATTTCTGTTCATCCAATTTGGAATAGACACCAAAGACCTGGCCGACGAGCGCGGAAAGTTTCGGCTGGGTCTTGTCATCCTACTTCTGCTTTTAGGCTGCGCGGCAGGCATTGGGCTGACCGGCCTCGGGTTAGGTTTCGATGCCACGATATGGAATGCCCCCGGCGCCCCAGTCCTAAGCAGCCAGGTGTTCTTGTGTTTGCTGCTGGCTCCTTTGGTGCTAATTCTTACATTCTGGTTGCGCCGCTGGTGGCAAAAGCGAAAAGGTGCCTTTTCCGAAATTTGGGTCGACCTCGCGCTGGCGACTCTCGTTTGGTTGTTAGCTGCGCTCCTATGGATCGCACAGCCGGCAGCCCCCACCTACTACAGTTCCCCGCCCCTGCCTCCCAATAACCAAAGCTACCCGCTATCGGACGCCTTCAACCACGATGTCATTGCCAACAATGTGCTTATTGGCGAAGGCTTTACTTTTGGCGGCCAGGTGGCCATTCGCAGGCCGGCTTACGTGCTCGTTTTGGCTGGTCTGGAAGCCTTGCTTGGCGCTGATTACGACGCGGTAGTGTCAGCCCAGGTGCTCTTGTTGGCGCTTTTCCCCGCGCTGCTTTATTTGCTGGGCGCCAGGCTGCACAACCGTTTTTCCGGATTGTTACTTGCTGGCCTGGTCAGCTTGCGGGAAGCCAACTCGATTGCCCTGGGAGACGTGATAAACACGTCCCATGCCAAATTATTGATGGTCGACCTGCCCGCGGCTCTGATGATGGCCGCCGTGGCGCTGGCGGTGGTCGTTTGGTTGCGCGGGCAGCCGCGCAATTGGCTGGCGGCTCTGCTGGTGGGCGGCTTGCTGGGCTGGGCTATCCTAATGCGCTCCCAGAGCCTGACCCTGCTGCCCTTCCTGGGCCTGCTGGCGCTGCTGGTGTGGGGATGGCGAGCTGCCTGGCGCCCAGTGCTGCTGCTTGCCCTGGGCGCATTGATCGTAGCGACTCCTTGGATCTTGCGCAATCGGGCGCTTACGGGGCAATGGGTGATCGAAGATGCCGTGGTTTCCGGGTTCCTGGCTAACCGCTATAGCTTTACCCCCGGCACCTTTGTCCTGCCATTTTTACCGGGGGAGAGCGAGGGCGAATACTACGCCCGGCAAATGGGCCAGGTGCGCGAGTTTGTCTTCCAAAATCCAGGTTACGTGGCTGGTTTTGTGGCCGACAATTTTGTGCGCAACCAGATGCTCAATTTCATGGCTATGCCTGTTTCTTTGCAACTGCGCGACGCGGAATCTCACGTGCGAGAATTGCCCTACTGGCCGAGCTGGGAGGGTGGCTTGGACTCCGAATCTTATTTGCCAGTGCTAGCTGGTTTATTTTTGGTGAGCCTTGGCATGGCTGTGGCCTGGAAGCAAGCCGGCTGGGTGGGCCTGGTGCCCTTGGTTATTAACTTTGGTTTTACCGCCAATTTGGCTTTGGCCCGCGTTTCCGGCTGGCGCTACAACTTGCCGGTGGACTGGACCGTGTTGCTATATTACGCGCTGGGGCTGGGCCAGCTCCTCGTTTGGGGTCTTCTTCTGCTGCGCGGGGCGCCCTGGGCTAAGAAATTGTTAGCAAATTTTCAGACTTCGCAAACCGGCAAGACGAAAACGATTCAAAGATCGCGCCCAATGGCTGCTTGGACTTATGCCCCCGCATTAGTTTGCTTACTTCTCTTGGGATCTTCATTCTTGATTATCGAAGGCCTAAGCCAGCCGCGTTATGCAAAAGTCAGTCATGACCAAGCAGTCGCTTCGCTTACCACCGCCAAGGTGCAGACTGAAACAGAAAGACAACAAGTGCTCGAGCTCTTGTCTGCCGGCCAGCTGGACGTGGCAAGTGGCCGGGCTCTTCACCCGCGCTATTTGCGTGCGGGCGAAGGGCTTTCCGGGATTGATTTCGTGCTTGTAGCCCCGATGGATTTCGGCCGGCTCACCTTTTATTTGATCGGACCGGAGCCCGCCAGCGTGATTATGGCTATCGATGAGCTGGCTATAGATTTCCCCGCCAGCTCAGACGTGCTTGTTTTTCGCTGCGCCGGTGCGCCTGAAGCGGCGGCCATAATCGCAGGTAACGGGGATGGACTTGCCCAGCTGGTTGTTTCCTCCCGCATTGAAAAAAGCTGCATAACCTCGGGTTCTTAGTGTGGATAGTCACACACCTTACCAAGCTATAATTTTCTGATGCCCAAACAACGGCGCGGCTCGAAGAAATCCCAAAGTCCTGGATTCTTTTTTGCATTGTCCGCAGCAGGATTGCTGCTGGCGTCCTTTGGGCTGGCCTGGGTTTCGTCACAGTTCACCGACCTTTCCGGTTGGCCTTCCTTCCTCGCCGTCCTCATCATTAGCGCCGCGCTGTTTTGGCTGACTTGGCGCGTTCTGCACAAAGAAACTCTGCCCCGCTGGCTGCTATGGCTGACGATAGCAGCAGTCCTTTTGCGAGTGGCACTAGGGGTCGTATGGTTTCTAGCCTTGCCTGCCGGCGGCTACGAAACAGAGGTTCAGCAAGCCGGTTACGTGATGGAAGATGCTTATAACCGTGACCGAGCCGCGTGGGAATTAGCGCGCTCCGACCAGCCTCTGACAGTTTCGTTTCAAGGATACAGTTCTACTGATCAATATGGCGGGTTGTTATTTCTGAGCGCCGCGGTTTATCGGTACATGGGCGGCATTGAGCACCAGCCGCTTCTAGTACTTGTTTTAGCGGCAACTGTATCCGGTCTGGCCCTCGCCTACACCTGGGCTTTTAGTCGCCGAGTTTTTGGTGACAAGGTAGCTCATCTTGCAGCCTGGGGTCTGGCCCTATATCCGGAAGCGATGTTGCTCGGCTCCTCGCAAATGCGAGAAGCATTCACCGTTTGCCTCGTCCCACTCTCTTTATATGCCCTCTTGCGGGTCCGCGAGAAAACTACTCCGGCCACGCTGGCGCTGTTCGTAATCCCCATCCTATTGTCCATTCCGCTTACCTGGGCGTTCACTCCTTCTCTGCTGTTTCTTTTGGTCCTGCTTTATTCGGCGTTAGATGATTGGCGTTGGCTTCGATTGCCCAAAGTATGGGTCGGACTTTTGCTTTTGGCCATCGTGCTGAGTGTTGGTTACTTGTTGTTCGTGGACGCACAGAATCTTTGGCTGGTGCAATCGGCCAGGTGGCAGGCCTACGTGAGCGCCAACGCTTCTGGCTGGGTAGCGCGGGAGTTTGAGCGCATGCCCTTGGTTGCGCAAATCCCCTTCCTGGTCGTCTATGGCATTTTCCGGCCGCTGCTGCCGGCCGCCTTGGTGGCCAGCGGTCCGCCCATCTGGATGGTGATCGGTATTTGGCGCGCTCTGGGCTGGACTGCGGTGCTGGCTTTATTGGTCTATGCCAGCTATTTGGCCCTGCGCTCTAAGCAGTGGCGGCAGGTTCCTGGCGCCCTGCTGTTATCAAGTTGGGTGTTGAGCTTCGCCGCTTCCTATCGCGGGGGAGGTGACCTGTGGGATAGCCCCCGGTATCGCAGTGCCTTCGCTGCTGTACAAATTGCCCTGGCGGCCTGGGCCTGGGTACAGTACCGTGAAACCAAGGATCCCTGGCTACGCAGGGCGTTGGTGGGTGCGGGGCTCATGATCGCCTGGTTCCTCCCCTGGTATCTGCGCCGCTACGCCGCCTTCGAATGGCCTATTGTCGAGCTCTACCAGGTTATTGGCTTGGGGCTGGCTAGCGCGGCCTTGTTCGTCATGTGGGATTGGATCGGGCAGGAATAGCCCTTGCCATTGGGGAAATAAGATTGTTATAATTCAACCATTGAATTTTAGAAAGGCTAATGGATCCTAGCATCGACACTGCACGCGATATGCTCCTTTTGGAGCAGATCGAAATTGACCCGGACGTAACCCAGGCCTCTCTGGCCTCGCAGTTGGGCATTGCCGTTGGCACGGTTAACTGGCATCTCAAGCGCCTAGTGGCAAAGGGCTATGTGAAGGTCAAGCGTGCCCAACGCCGTAAGCTGCGCTATATCATTACAACCCAGGGGATCAGCCGGCGTGCCCGCCTGACGGTGAATTACGTCGAACATTCCATGCAGCTCTATCGCAAAACGCGGCGGCGAGTTGGGCAATTGCTGGATGAGGCCAAGGCGGCCGGAGCCCAGGGTGTGCATATAGATAAGTCCAACGGTGACCCAGAGGATATTGTGGATATTTGCAAGCTGACCTGCCTCGAGCAGAGCATGCTTTTGCTGGAAGAACAGGAACCGGGACCAACCCTGCGCGTGGTTGGCCATAAGGTCCAGTTGGAATGGGAAGCAGTGCATGAGCGCTAAGAAAAACGGCAAGTCACCGCATCTGAAGCACGTCCTTATTACTGGCGGGGCCGGCTATATCGGCTCCCTGCTGGCCGGCGAGCTATTGCGCAATGGTTATCGGGTGACCGTTCTGGACAAGCTTCTTTTTGGCGGCGACTCGCTAGTCAATTATCTGCCCCATCCCAACTTCCACTTTGCCAATATGGATGTGTGGGAGCCGCGTGCTCTGCGCCAAATGTTTAAAGGCGCCAACAACGTGCCTGACGCGGTGGTGCACCTGGCAGCCATCGTTGGTTTTCCGGCCTGTCAGGCCGTCGGCCGCCCGGTGGCGTGGCGCTACAACGTGGAGGCCACCCAGCGCGTGTTCGAGCAGGCTGAAGAACTTGGTGCTAGCCGTTTTGTGTTTGCATCCACCTATAGCACTTATGGACATTCCCCCAATGGTCGCGGGGTTACCGAAGAATCGCCGCTAAATCCGCATTCCATTTATGCAGAAACAAAAATTGCCGCCGAAGAAGTCTTGCTAAGACACAAGGACGCCCAATGCGCCCCGCTCATCTTTCGGTTAGCTACCCTGTATGGCATCTCCCCGCGCACCCGCTTTGATCTCATCGTCAATCAATTTGTACTGGATGCATACACCAAGCGCGATCTGCTCATTTATCAGCGCGGTTATACGCGTTCTTTTGTGCATGTACGCGACATTGTCGCCGGCCTTATTTTGGGCTTGGAGGCTCCCGAAGCAAAAGTGCGCGGGCAGGTTTTTAATCTGGGAACCGAAAAGGGCAATTATCGCAAGGACGAGATCGTCCAATTTGTGCTCAAACGCCTGCCGGAAACCTCCGTGCGCTACAAGGATCTCACCTTTGGTGGGGACATGCGCGACATTAGTGTGTCTTTCGCAAAGATCCGTCGCGAACTTGGTTACAAAACCGAGTTTGGGGTCGATGACGGCGTGCGCGAGGTGCTTCACGCCTTGCAGCAAGGGCTGATCAAAAATCCACACGACGAGCGTTTCCGCAATGCTCAGTTTATTGTGCGCTAGGTGATAATGTCCGAAAATAATTATTGGCGAGACAAACGGGTGACAGTGACCGGTGGAGGAGGCTTTTTGGGATCCTTTATTGTCGAAAAGCTGCGCGCCCGCGGCGCCAAGGACATCTTCGTGCCGCGCCGCCGAGATTACGACCTCGTGCAGCCCGCTGAGATCAGCCGTATGCTGGACGAGGCCAAAGCCGACGTCATCATCCACGCGGCGGCCCTCGCAGGCGGCATCGGTGTGAATCGGACAAGACCTGCTGATTTCTTTTACATCAATTTGATGATGGGTGTGCCCCTAATGCACCAGGCGTGGGAACGCGGCGTGAAGAAATTCGTAGCCCTGGGCACGATCTGCTCTTATCCCAACCTTGCGCCGACGCCTTTCCGCGAAGCGGATCTATGGGAAGGCTATCCCGAGGAAACCAACGCTCCCTATGGCCTGGCCAAGAAAATGCTGCTGGTGCAGGCCCAGGCCTATCGCCAGCAATACGGCTTCAATGCCATCTTCCTTTTGCCGGTCAATCTCTATGGCCCGCGTGACAATTTTGACCTGGAAACCTCCCATGTGATCCCTGCCCTCATTCATAAATTCTTGGACGCCCAAGCGCGCAATAAAAAGCAAGTGGAGCTGTGGGGCGACGGCTCGCCTACGCGTGAATTTCTCTATGTCGAAGATGCGGCCGAGGGCGTGGTGTTGGCGGCCGAAAGCTACGACGGCGCCGAGCCGGTCAACCTGGGCTCGGGCCGTGAGATCAGCATCAAAGACCTGGCCGAGATGATCGCCCGCCACACCGGTTATGAGGGCGAATTCGTTTGGAACACCGATAAACCCAATGGCCAGCCTCGCCGCTTGCTGGACGTGAGCCGGGCTGAGGAATTCTTTGGGTTCCGCGCCGGTACGGATTTTGAACAAGGCTTGCGCAAGACCATTGCCTGGTACCGCCAGCACGGAAAAGTAGCCGTCAAATGACCGCAAGCAAAGCCCTTGCGCCCCACGTAAGCGCACCAACCGTGCTCATCAAGCCGCAGCGCGGCTTGGTCGGCCTGGACCTGCGCGAACTGTTCCGCTTCCGTGAACTGATCTTCTTCCTCACCTGGCGTGATATTTTGGTGCGCTATAAGCAAACCTTGCTTGGCGGCACCTGGGCCCTCGTCCAACCGATCTTGCAAATGTTGATCTTCAACGTGCTCTTCGGGGATATCGCCGGCCTCTCCAGCGGCGGGATCCCGCGGCCCCTCTTCACTTTTGCCGCCTTGCTGCCGTGGAACCTATTCTCCAACGCCATGAGCGAAGCCGGCCGCTCTCTTGTGACAAATCGCAATATGATCACCAAGGTCTATTTTCCGCGCATCGTAGTGCCTCTGTCCTCCGTGCTTAGCGGGGTGGTGGATTTCGCGGTGGCCTTCATCGTCCTGGCGGGAATGATGTTGTATTACGACGTATTGCCGACTTCGGGAATTTGGAGCTTGCCGTTCTATTTGCTGCTCTCCCTGGTGACTGCCTTGGGCGTGGGGCTTTGGCTGGCGGCCCTCAACGTACACTATCGTGATGTACGCCACATCATCCCCTTTCTCACCCAGTTCTGGATGCTGGCCACCCCGATCGCTTATGAAGCTAACGAGATCTTCCAACGGTTACCAACAGGACTTGAGTGGCTGTATGCGCTCAATCCCATGGTGGGCGTGGTCGAAGGTTTTCGCAACGCCCTGGTTGGCACTCCCATCTATTCCACCGATTTGTTGTGGGTCTCCCTGCTCACTTCGTTTGTGCTCCTCGTTTCTGGCCTGATCTATTTCCGCCGCATGGAACGCACCTTTGCGGATGTCGTCTAGGTCACGATGAGCGAATACGCGCTCGTTGTTGAGGGACTTGGCAAGCAATACCACCTGGGGGGCAAGGTGGAGCGTTACCGCACCCTGCGCGATACGATCACCAGCGCGTTCAACTGGCCGGTGCGCATGCTTAAGGGAGAGCTACACAGAGATTCCGAAACCATCTGGGCGCTGCGGGACGTATCCTTCAAGTTAGCCCAGGGCCAAGTGCTTGGCGTGATCGGCCGCAATGGCGCCGGAAAAAGCACCTTGCTGAAGATCCTCTCGCGGGTCACTGAACCCACGACGGGTTACGCCGAAATTCGCGGGCGGGTAGGTTCCCTGCTTGAGGTCGGTACCGGGTTTCACCCCGAATTGACCGGCCGCGAGAATATTTACCTGAACGGGGCCGTGCTGGGGATGAAGCGCCGCGAGATCGCGGCCAAATTCGATGAGATCGTCGAGTTTTCCGGCGTATCGAAATTCATCGATACCGCCGTGAAGCATTACTCCAGCGGCATGTACTTGCGCCTGGCCTTTTCAGTTGCAGCCCATCTGGAACCTGAGATCCTCATTGTTGACGAAGTGTTGGCGGTGGGCGACGCAGAGTTCCAGCGCAAATGCCTGGGCAAAATGAGCGATGTGGCCGAAGCTGGCCGCACAGTGCTCTTCGTCAGCCATAACATGTCGGCGATCTTAAGGCTCACCGAGGAGTCCATCGTGCTTGAAAAGGGCGAGATGGTCTACCGGGCGCCCACCCGCCAGGCGGTAGATTTCTACATGGCCTCCGGTTTGTCGCAGACTGGCGAGCGTATTTGGCAGGCAGGTGAGGTGCCCGCGGACGCGTCCCCTTTCAGACCGGTTGCCTTGCGCGTGCGCGATACCCAGGGCAGAGTGATAGACACCGTCCAGTCTCGCCAGCCGCTGGAAATCGAGATCGAATATGAGCTGGAAAAACCCATTCAAGGGTTGCGCGTGGGCGTCTATTTGCAAACCATGCGCGGCGAAACGGTATTGACCTCGTTTGATACGGATGAGCCAAGGCAGTATGAGAAGTTCGCCACTCGGCCCGCGGGCAGGTATGTGAGCCGGGCCAAATTCCCAGCGAACATGCTCAATGAGGGCCAGTACGTGTTGGGTTTGAACGCCTCTTCCTTCCAGGTACGCCGCTATTTCCAGGAAGAGCGTGCCCTGGCCTTCAGTGTGGACGCCATGGGAGCGCCTGGCATGCAATGGCCGGAACCACGTCAGGGGTTCATTCGCCCTCAGCTGGATTGGCGCATCGAGCACCTCGAGGCTGTGAAGGTCTAAGATGCTGGCCGGAACCAAGCTCAAACGCGTATTAGGCGAACTGCCGCTGGCAGCCGAGTTGGATTGGGCGCTGCGCGGTCGCGGGGCGCCAGGGGGCGGCTTCAAATTGGAGGAGCTGCGCGCCGCATTGCCGGAATCGTGCCGCCAGGTGCAAGCCTCTCCTCTACGCAGTCGCAATGGGCACAAGGCGCTAATCTATGCCACTCTGCATTATTGGATCAGCCAAGGGACCTTGCTGTCCCTCGCCTTGACTGGCCTGGGTCACGAGGTTGCCTTGGCTTATTCGCCGTATGCCAATTGGAAGGAGCCGGTGAGCAAGTTTGACTTGCGCCGGCGCGAAGCTTATACGCGCAATGTACTCAAACCCGCTGAGGATCTTATTGCCACCAAGTCCTTCGGGACCGGCTCCGGCACTGAAAAACTTCCGCCTTCTCTGGCAGATGCTATTGTGCATGTGTCTGTTATGGATACGCAATACACCCTGCAGATAGAAGAGGTGGACAAAGACAGCGATCTATTTCAATTGCGCTTGCAGCGCAACCAGGCGGCCGCGGCCGCCGCGTTGGCTTGGCTGCAAGCAGAGCGCCCCGATGTGGTTATTTTGCCCAATGGGCTGATCCTGGAATTCGGAGCTGTGTTCCACGCGGCGCGCTACCTCAACATCCCGGTGGTCAGCTACGAATTCGGCGAGCAACACGATCGCATTTGGCTTTCGCGCAACACGCCTGTCATGCTCCAGGAGACAGATGCGCTCTGGCAGGTGACCAAGGATGAACCGTTCAGTGAGGAGCAGCGCGCCCAAGTCCAGGACCTATTCTCCAGCCGCCAGGAGGCCGGGCTGTTTCGCAATTTCTATCGCCGTTGGCAAAACCTGCCGAGCGAAGGCGCTGACGCTGTGCGCGCTAAACTAAATTTGGATGAGCGCCAGGTGGTATTGCTGGCGGCAAACGTGATTGGCGACAGCCTCACCTTGGGTCGCGCTTCGTTCACCGGCGATATGAGCACCTGGCTGCGTCGTACACTGGTCTTTTTCGCCGAGCGCCATGACGTGCAGTTCGTGTTGCGTGTCCATCCAGGGGAGCGCAACTTGAGCGGCCCCTCGGTGGCTGATCTGGTTCGCAAGGACTTCCCAGTCTTACCCAGCCATCTGCGCGTGGTGGCGGCTGAAGATCCGGTCAATACTTATGATCTGATCGCGCTTGCCGACCTGGGCCTGGTATACACCACCACGGTGGGCATGGAAATGGCCATGAGTGGGTCGCCGGTCATCGTCGCCGGGCGCACCCATTATCGCGGCAAGGGCTTCACCCAAGATCCAGTTTCATGGGAAGACTACTTTTCCATGCTTGAAAAGAATCTCGCTAATCTGGAAGCAGCCCGGCTTCAGCCGCACCAGGTGGACATGGCCTGGCATTATGCCTATCGCTTTTTCTTTGATTATCCCCAGCCGTTCCCCTGGCATCTGCTCCATTTTTGGAAGGATGTAGAGACGACCCCGTTGAGCGCCGTTTTTTCGGAGCAAGGCCAAGCGCGTTTTGGTCGCACCTTCGATTATTTGCTGGGCGAAACATTTGCCTGGGAGGTTGGGCCGGTGATCGACAGCGAACGCGAAGTCAAACGCCAGGTGCGCGAGTTCTATGACCGGGTGGGCTGGAAGGAGGTCTCCGAAGGGGTGTTCCAGAACGCCCGATATGAGGATCTGCGCCCCGTTTCGCAGGAGTATATTCATCGCTGTCACCAACGGGTGGGCCGCCATTTAGCCCCCACAGGGCGGCTGTTCCTGGATGCGGGGTCCGGGCCCATCCAGTACCCTGAGTACATGGAATATTCCAAAGGTTTTACCCAGCGCGTCTGTGCCGATATATCCATCACCGCCTTGAAGGCTGCCCGAGAGCGCATAGGGGCCAAAGGCGCTTTCGTGGTCAGCGATATTTCGCATCTTCCGTTCGCGCCGGACGCGTTCGATGCGGTAGTGTCCTTGCATACTATCCATCACTTGCCGGCCAGCCAGCATGAGCAGGCCTATGCGGAGTTGTACCGCGTCCTGGCGGCCGGCCGCCAGGCCGCGGTGGTCAACGGTTGGGATTATTCGCCCTTGAACCAATTCTTCGACCGCATCAAAGCCTGGTTAAAGGGTCGCAAAGGTGTGGCACCGGTTTCTGGGTCGCTGCCCGAAGAAATTGAGATGGGCAAGGGCACTTATGTGAACAAACAGGATGCCCGTTGGTTGAAGAACATCCTGCGCGACAAGATGAATTTCAAAATTTTAGTTTGGCGCAGCGCCAGCACCAACGTACTGCGCTTTTTTATTCGCGAAGAATGGCTCGGCAAGTTTTGGCTCCGAGCTCTCTTCGCGCTGGAGGAATTATTTCCGCGCTTCTTTGGCGAAAAAGGTCTGTATCCCCTAGTGGTACTTAGTAAATAAGATGAGTGGAGACAAGATGGATTGGAAAAAACAGGTCGTACTAGTTACTGGCGGCACCGGTTCGTTCGGCAAAGCCTTCATCCGCATTCTGCTGGATGAGTACAAGCCGGCCAAGGTCATCGTCTTCAGCCGCGATGAGCTAAAGCAGCACGAAATGCGCGAAGCGGGTTTCGACCAGTCTAATCTGCGCTATTTCATTGGCGATGTGCGCGACCTGGGCCGCCTGCAGCGCGCCATGGATGGGGTCGATATAGTGGTGCATGCCGCGGCCCTCAAGCAGGTGCCGGCCTGCGAATACAACCCGATGGAAGCTATCAAGACCAATATTCTCGGCACGGCCAATGTGATCGAGGCCGCCCTGGAAGCCGGCGTAAGCAAGGTGTTGGCGCTCAGCACGGACAAGGCCGTCAGCCCGATTAACCTTTACGGCGCCACAAAGCTGGCGGCCGAAAAGTTGACCGTGCAAAGCAACGCCTATTCCGGCGAACGGCCTGCACGCTTCAGCTGCGTGCGTTACGGCAACGTGATCGGCAGCCGCGGGTCGGTAGTACCTACCTTCCTGCGCCAACGCCAGAACGGAAAACTAAGCATCACCGACAAGCGCATGACCCGTTTTTGGCTGTCCCTGGAACAGGGTGTCCGTTTTGTGCTCCACAGCATTGAGATCATGCAAGGTGGCGAAGTGTTCGTGCCCAAACTGCCCAGCACTTCGCTGATGGATTTGGCCAAAGTGATAGCCCCTCAAGCTCAACTTGAGGAAGTCGGTGTGCGTCCCGGGGAAAAATTGCACGAAGTTTTGATCTCGGAGGACGAAGCGCGCACCACCGTTGAGTTGCCGGACATGTATGTGATCCAACCCGCCCTCGGGCCGTGGTTCGTGCGCTCCTGGGACGAAAAAGGCACACCGTTGCCGGAAGGTTTTCACTATGCCAGCAATGAGAACCCTCGCATGCTGAGCCCGGCGGAGATCCAAACGTTGGTTGCGCCCTTCGAAGCCGAGCTAAAAGCGGGCGGTTTGGCGTGACGCGCATCCTGATCACCGGCGCCAGTGGCCTGCTGGGCCTAAATCTGGCCCTTGAGGCCAGCCCGCGCTATCAGGTCATTGGGGTGGCGCATACGCAGCCGTTGCACAATCCCGGTTTTGAGACTGTGCGAGCTGACCTGCTGGCGCCGGATGAGCTTCCTGGCCTGCTGGACGAAGCCAAACCGGATTGGGTGATCAACTGCGCGGCCCTGGCGAACTTGGATGCGTGCGAGCGCCAGCCCGAATTAGCCCAGCGGCTCAACGCCGGGCTGCCGGGTCGCTTGGCCGTTGAGACTGCCAAGCGTGGCCTGCGCTTCTTGCACGTTTCCTCCGATACCGTATTCGATGGCGTTAAAGGCAACTATCGCGAAGAAGATGCTCCCGCGCCGATCAACGTGTACGGCCGCACCAAGCGGCTCTCCGAGCTGGCGGTGAAAGCAGCTCATCCGCAGGTGTTGATTGTGCGCCCGAATCTATTTGGCTGGAGCGCGAAAGGCGACCATAGCTTGGCCGAATTTTTCTATAACAATCTTTCGGCTGGCAACCCGGTACAAGGATTCACAGATCGGCTGTTCTGTCCGTTGCTGGTGACCGACCTGGCCATGATCATGCTGGAACTTCTCGAGAAAAATGTTCGCGGGCTGTTCCATGTGGTCAGTTCCGAGCATCTAAGCAAATATGAGTTCGGGGTTGCCCTTGCCAAGCGGTTTGGATTTGATCCCAACTTGGTCCGTCCCGCTGTCTCCACCTCTGGCGACGGTACGGCGCCGCGCTCTCTAAACCTGACCTTGAAGACTACAAACCTGGTCAAAGCGCTAGGCCGTAGGGCGCCCACCGCCGCGGCAGGTATCGATGGCTTATTCGAGCAATATCGGTCCGGCTATCGAGACAAGTTGCTGGCCATGGTTACTACGCCCGAAGCGGTGAAGGGATAGATGATGGAGATCGATATCCTGGGCAGGAAAGTTGGCCTGCAGCATCCCACTTATTTCATCGCAGACATAGCCGCCAATCACGACGGTGATTTGCAGCGCGCCATCGAGCTCATCCGCCTGGCCAAGGGGGCCGGCGCGGATGCTGCCAAATTCCAGAATTTCCGCGCCCCGAAGATCGTTTCGGAATACGGCTTCAAATCACTGGGCGGCCAGCTCTCTCACCAAGCCAAATGGAAAAAGAGTGTGGTCGAAACCTATGAAGACGCGTCGATCCCGTTCGAATGGACACCGACCCTTAAAGAAGCTTGCGATAAATACGATATCCATTATTTTTCATCCCCATACGATTACGAAGCCATCGAGATGCTCGACCCTTATGTGCCGGCGTATAAGGCCGGCTCCAGCCTGATCTCCTGGCCGCAAGCTATTGTGCGCATGGCGCAGTTTGGCAAGCCGATCCTGATCGCCACCGGCGATGCGGACATGAGCGACGTCGAGCGCGTGATGGAGCAAGTCCTACCCATTAACAAGCAAGTGGTGCTGATGCAATGCAACACTAATTACACAGCCAGCGAGACGAACTATGATCATCTGCACCTCAACGTGCTCAAAACCTACGCAGCCAGGTGGCCCGGTGTGATCCTGGGCCTCTCCGATCACACTCAGAGCGCCGCGCCGGTGGTGGGCGCCGTCGCCCTCGGAGCCCGCGTGATCGAGCGCCATTTTACCGACAGCAACGATCGCGAAGGCCCTGACCACAAATTCGCGCTCAACCCACAGGACTGGGCCCATATGGTGGAAGAGGTGCGTATTCTCGAACGCGCCCTTGGTTCTCATGAAAAATTCGTCGCCGAGAATGAAAAAGAGACCTATATTGTGCAACGCCATTGCTTGCGCGCCGCCCGCCCGGTGAAGGCAGGCGAGATCTTCACCGAGGAGATGCTCGAGGTTTTGCGCCCGGCTACTCCTGGCGCGCTAATGGCTTGGGATCTTCCTCAGGTCCTTGGCAAAAAAGCGGCGTCCGATCTGCCCTTTGGCAAAGAACTGCGCTGGGAAGATCTGAAATAAACCCAGGCCAGTATTGAATGAAAATCTTGTACTTCAGCCACAGCTATAGCCCACACGATTTTCGTTTCCTCTCCGCCATCACCGAAGACGGCCATCACGCTTACTTCGTGCGCCTGCACACGGAGTCTTCCAGTCCAACCACGCCTCCACTGCCAAAGGGCGCCGAAGAGATGGCTTGGCCGGGCAGGCTCAAACCGGTCATCGAGCTGGTTAAGCCCGATCTAATTCATGCCGGGCCCGTGCCGACTTGTGGTTACCTGGCCGCCAGGACCAAATTTCAACCCACAGTGCTGATGTCCTGGGGCTCGGATCTCTTGTGGGAAGCGCGCCGATATCCACTTACCCGCTTGCGAGCCAAGTACGCACTGCGCCGCGCCGCCGCCATCATCGGCGATTGTGAGGCCGTGCGCTCTGTTGCCTTTGCTTTGGGTGCTCCTCCGGCGCGGATTGTTACTTTCCCTTGGGGAGTTGATCTGAAACGCTTCAATCCCAAGGGTGGCGACGGAGGCTGGCGCGCTCGGCTCGGCTGGCAGAAAAATTTTGTCTTGTTGCACCTGCGCGCCTGGGAGCCGCTCTATGATCCGCTCACCGTAGCAAAGGCCTTTGCAATTGCAGCCCAACAAGCGCCGACTTTGCGATTACTAATACCTGGTGCAGGCAGTCTCTCCAGGCAGATTTCCCGGGTATTTGAGCAATACAAGATTTTAGACCGCGTGCACATGCCCGGCCAACTCGCTCAGGCCGAGCTTCCGGAAATATACCGAGCTGCCGATCTTTATGTCAGTGCATCACAAAGTGATGGCTCATCGGTTTCGCTGATGGAAGCGCTGGCCAGCGGTCTGCCGGCGCTGGTCTCCGATATTCCCGGCAACCGCGAATGGGTGCAACCCGGCGAAGAGGGTCGGCTCTTTCCAATAAGAGATCAAATCGCGCTGACCGAAAAAATCCTCCAGGCCACCACTCAGCCCAGCCAACTCAAGCCGATGGGTAAGCAGGCGCGCCTAACTGCTCAAGCGCGCGCCGACTGGACGCAAAACAAGCAGGGCCTATACCGGGCCTACGATCTAGCCCTAGCGAGGGGTGCTTAGCATGCCCCCCCGAGTGGTCGCCATCATCCAGGCGCGCATGGCTTCCAGCCGTCTGCCCGGCAAAGTGCTGGCCGACCTCGGCGGCCAGCCCGTGCTGGCTTGGGTTGTACGGCGTGCCGGCCGCGCCAAGAGTATTAACCAGGTGGTGGTGGCTACTTCCATTGCCGCCGAAGACGATGCCGTGGTTGCCTTCTGCAAGGAGCGAGATTACGCATGCTCGCGCGGCAACCTATATGATGTGCTTGACCGTTACCGCCAGGCGGCTCACGAGTACGATGCCGAGGTCATTGTACGCTTGACCGGGGACTGCCCGCTCATCGATCCCGGAATGCTTGACGACAACTTAAGAACTTTCCTGGGCGCTAGGCCGCCGCTTGATTTTGCCGCCAACCGCTTGCCCGGCGAACGCACTATCCCTATAGGCCTGGATGCCGAATTCTGCACCATCGCCGCGCTGGAAACAGCGTGGCGCGAGGCGCAAAAACCTCACCAGCGCGAGCATGTGATGCCTTTCTTCTATGAGCACGCAGACCATTTTCGTATCTTGCATATTAAGCACAGTCCGGATTACGATCATTATCGCTGGACGGTAGACACCCCCGAGGACCTCGATTTAATGCGTCAGGTGGTTTCCCACTTTAAGGATGATAAATTCTCATGGAAAGAGGTCCTAGCGTTATTTCAAGAGAAACCCGAGCTCGCTCAAATTAATGCTTCTGTAACCCATAAGAGCCAGCGCGATGTGGACGAGCGTCAATGAAGAAACTGACCATTTTCACCGCGCCCAAGCCCTTTGTGGATCCACACATTGACATCATCCAGCGCAATGCCATTCAGTCTTGGTTACAGATGGGCCCGGATGTGGAAGTCCTGCTGATCGGCGATGAAGCTGGGATAGCAGAGACGGCCGCCCACTTGGACGTCTCTCACCTCAATGGCGCCCGGCAGAACAAGCAAGGCACGCCATTGGTGAGTTCGATATTTCAGATAGCGCGCGAAGCAGCCCAGGCCGATTTGCTTTTGTTTGCCAATACGGACATTCTGTTATTCCCGGAAACACTGGACCTGGCGGAAAAAGCAAAGCAGCAGGCTAAAGAGTTTGCACTGGTCGGCCAGCGTTATGATTTGGATATTCCGCAATCGATCGATTTCTCTATTGGGTGGCCCGAGCGCTTGCGGGCCGATGTGAAAGCCCGTGGCCGCTTGCACCCCTTAGGCGGCAGCGACTATTTCCTTTTTCCACGCCACTTGTTTACCAACATCCCCGATTTTGCCATTGGCCGCGCCGGCTGGGACAACTGGATGATCTACCATGCCGTAACCCAATCCTGGCCAGCCATAAACGCGACTCCCAGCTTAATGGCCATCCATCAAAACCACGATTATTCTCATTTGGCGGACGACAAAAACCACCAGCGTCATCCGGAAACTTTTGCCAACGCCGAACTAGCCGGCGGGATGCGCAAGATGTATATGCTCCTAGACGTCGATAATGAACTGGTGAACGGCGAGATCCGCCCAGCGCGCTGGAGCCTCGCGAGGTTCCTGCGCGGCCTGGAACGCGGCTTGCAGACAGATGACCTGGTGGGGCGCGGTCCGCGCTGGCTGCTATTGCGCCACGTGCGCAGGCTGCGCCGCGCCCTCGCCCCCTCGGAGGCAAACTAATGCGCGTAGGACAAAATCCAATCAAATCGGTAGAGAAGATCGCCCCCCCGGCTCCGGTCACCGTCGTGGTGATCAGCTCGATTCCTTTTCTTAGCGGTTACTACGCGCAAAGTTTGGATGTGCTGAGGCTGTGCCTCGAAAGTTTGCATGCCCATACTGCTGGCAAGTACGATCTGCTTGTATTCGATAATGGAAGCTGCGTCGAGGTACGCGAATATTTGCTGGGTGAGCAGGCTAAAAAGCGCATTGACTTCCTGCTTTTGTCGGAGCGCAACATCGGCAAACCGGCCGCCTGGAACGCGGCCTTCGCTGCTGCGCCGGGCGACTTTGTCGCCTATGCTGATAGTGATGTCTATTTTCATCCCGGCTGGTTGACTGCCAGCCTGCAGGTTTTGAAGGCATTTCCCAAGGCGGGCATGGTGACCGCCATGCCCATGCTGCTCCCCGAAAAATATTCCACCGCCACCATCTCCTGGGCCAAAAAGCAGCGCGGCGTGAAAATGGAGCGCGGCGAGCTGCTTCCCTGGGGAGATTTCTGGAGGCACGCCCGCAGCCTGGGAGACAGCGAAAAGGATGCCCGGCGTTTCTATGCAGAAAACCGAGCTATCCGCATCACATATAAAGGCAAACGTTATTTTGCCGGTGCGGCCCATTTCCAGTTTATGGCCCGCAAATCTGCCTTACAAGCGGTGCTGCCTATTCCCGCCGAGCGCCCGATGGGTCGCGTGCGCCTGCTGGATGAGGCTATGAATGCAGCTGGCAATCTTAGGCTGTGCACCGAAAACTGGTATGTTCAGCACTTGGGTAATGTGATCCCACAAGATTCGGAGTTTTATGGTTCGGCCAAAGCAGGACGAACCATAAAGCGAACAAAAAAGGGTGGAATCTGGCGCTGGGCGCCGATCCGCGCACTCCTGCAACGGATTTACGGCTGGAGCTTTGACCGCCTGCACCGCGGGTAGCCATGGCCAAGCCCAGAATCTTTATTAGTGCCGATTACGGCCTGGCCATTGTCTACTTTCTGCAAAGTGAAGTCATCAACACTTTGATTGACGCTGGTGTAGAAGCCGTCTTATTAACCGACGATGCCCTGGTAGATAGCATTCGTGAGCGCTTTGGCCGGCCAGGTTTGATCATTGAAGGCCTTCTTCTAAAACAAGCGGAAACATATTTCAAGCAGGTCTCCCCGTCCCGGCAATGGTGGCTGGACTTTCTCCGCCGGGCCGGCGCCGCCAATCGCATCAACTTGGAAGCTGTCGAGAGTTATGTATCCCAGGTGAAAGCGGAAGCCAACCCGCGCCGCAAGCTCCTGTTTCCCATCATGCAGTTGGCGGTGGCTGTTCTGCGGCGTTCGGCCCGCGCCCGCCGGGCCCTGCAACGCGCCCAGCAGCGGTTCACTCCCACCCTTTACGCGGATCTTTTCGAAAAATATCAACCCGGGCTGGTGGTGGCAAGCACTCCCGGTTGGCGTTTTGATCGATATCTGCTGCGCGAGGCGAGCGCCCGCAACATTCCCACAGCCTCGGTGATCGTGGGCTGGGACAACACCAGCAGCTATAGCTTGCCCGGCGCGCCTGTGGATTGGATCACTTGCTGGTCGGAGATCCAAAGAGAGGAACTGGAGAAGGGCTCCGATTGGCCGCCGGAACGCGTGAATATCGGTGGTATTCCGTCCTACGACGGATATTTCAAAAAGGAATGGTTGCTGCCACGCCAACAATATTTCAAGCTGCATGGCTTGGATCCCCAGCGGAAATTAATTTCTTATGCCAGCAGCTTCATCACTTTCTCTCCGAATATTCAAAATGTCGAGGCGCTTGCCAAGCTGGTGGCCGGCGACCAGCTAGCCGCGCCCAGCCAGTTGCTGGTTCGCTTGCACCCCAACCATTTCTTGGACGTACCCCGTTTTGCCGCCGAGCGTGAACAGATCCACGCTTTGGCCGCAAAGTTTCCTCAGGTTCACGTCGTCGAACCGGTGCCTCTGGGCGGCTCTTTGGGCTATTATTCCGGGGAGGACATGCCCGAAAAATCTTCAATGATGGCCTACTCTGACGTGTTCGTCACCGTATACTCCACCATGGTCGTGGAGGCTTCTGTCCATGAGCGGCCCGTGGTGAGTGCCTGCATCGACTCGCCGGTGGGCTGGCCGGGTAAATTCACTTTGCCCCTTTCAAGGATCGGTGATTGGCCCACCCATTCCCGTGTCCGTAATTCTACTGTCGGCCGCGTCGCATATAGCGAAAGTGAATTAAAAGACGCGATTAATTTTTATCTACTCAGCCCACAAGCCGAGATGGAAGCACGCCGCGCCTTCATTGCGCGCGAGTGCACCTTCACGGATGGCAGCGCCGGCCGCCGCACGGGAGAATACTTGCTCTCCCGTCTGGGGAAACTCGCATGAACTCTCGCCTGAGGCGCGCCTTACACCTGCTGGTTACCGGCCAGGCCGAGCCGAGCGAGCAGCGCGAGATACCGCCCATCGGCGCCGAAGATCTGGCGGAGATTAAGCAATTCTTCCCCATGCCAAAGTTCTTCATCTTTGGCCACGCCCGTTCGGGGACCACACTGCTTGCCCGCTTGATTCGGCTGCACCCAGACGTGCATTGCAACTGGCAAGCCCACTTTTTTACACGACCTCCCTTGCTGAGCGGCATGCTGGCCGACAAAAAATTCGAAGCCTGGCTCTCCCGTCCCAGTAACCGCTGGAACCGCGGCCGTGACCTCTCGCCGGTTGCCCTGCGGGCGATGAGCGATTACATCCTTGAGCGTGACGCGGTGCGAGCCGGAAAGACCATGGTGGGTGACAAAAGCCCTAATGTACTTCTGGGCGGCCAAGCGGTGCAGGAATTGCACCGGATTTATCCAGATGCCGCCCTGATCTACATAGTGCGCGATGGCCGCGATACGCTGATCTCTCATCGCTTCCAGAATTTTATTGACGGGGCCCAATTCCTTTCCCCGGCTGACCTGAAACTGCGCGATGCCTTTGCCCACGACCCCGAGCCTTTCTTATCGGGCAAACGCTCGGTGTTCACCGCCCAGGCGCTCAAGAAAATGGCCAAAAGCTGGGCCCAGAACGTAACCGAGACCGATCGCCTGGGCCACCAACTCTTTAGCGAACGCTATTTTTCCCTGAGGTACGAGGATCTGCTTGCTCGGCCCTACGACATGCTCTCCAAGGTCTGGGCTTTTCTCGGAGTAAACCCCGACACGTTGGAGCCGCGCGTCAACCAGGAAATGGCACTGAACCCGGACGCGGATTGGCAAAACCAAAAAGCCCCCGCCCTGGCTTCCGCCTTGGAAAAGGGCAAACGCGGTTCCTGGAGGCAACTGTTCACCGATGGTGACAAAAAAATTTTCAAGGAAACCGCAGGCGATGTCCTGGTTACCTGGGGTTACGAGCAAACCCAGGGTTGGTGAAATGAAATTCCTTATCGCCGGTTTTGGCTCTATCGGCCGCCGGCACTTCCGTAATCTCAAGAGCTTGGGCGAAAAGGACATCCTTTTCTATCGCACCGGCCACAGCCAGCTTGAGGCCGAAGAGCTTGCCGGACAGACGGTGGAAACCGATCTGGCGGCTGCCCTGGCGCACAAGCCGGATGCGGTCATCGTTGCCAACCCCACCGCGTTGCACCTGGATGTTGCCATCCCGGCCGCAAAAGCCGGCTGCCATCTGCTGCTGGAAAAACCGCTGTCTCACTCCCTCGACAGAGTCGACGAATTGAAAGCGGCGGTGCAAGCCAGCGGCAGCCGCGTACTGATGGGCTTCCAATACCGCTTCCACCCCGGCCTGCAAAAGGCCACCGAACTACTCGCCTCCGGTGACCTGGGCAGGCCGCTTTCGGCCCGCGCTCATTGGGGCGAATACCTGCCGGACTGGCATCCTTGGGAGGATTACCGCAAAGGCTACAGTGCCCGTGGCGAGCTGGGCGGCGGGGTGGTGCTCACCCTCAGCCACCCTTTCGACTATTTACGCCGGCTGCTTGGGGAGGTGAATTCGGTTTGGGCTTCCACCGCCCGCAGCGGTGAACTGGAAATCGAGGTCGAAGACCAGGCCGAAGTAGGGCTGGTCTTCGCGAACGGCCCGCTGGGTTCCGTTCACCTGGATTATTTGCAACGCCCGGGTGCACATTGGCTTGAAGTGCAATGCGCCAATGGGACTTTTCACCTGGACTTTGTCAGCGGGCTGCTGAAAGTGTCACGTTCCAGTGGCGGCGGAGAGCAGGAGTTTCCGGCGCCGGCCGGCTTTGAACGCAACGACCTTTTCCTGGCCCAGACGCGCCACTTTATTGAGGTGGTCAACGGGAGGGCCGATCCGTTGTGCACCCTGGCCGACGGGCGCCGGGCCCTGGAACTGGCGCTGGCCGTGCACACTTCAGCCGCCGATGGCCGGCGAGTCGATCTTTAGCTCAATCCTGCGGCGGGGTCAGGTCACAGCGGATGTTAGGGAATCAATCCGCGCTGCTATTGTTGATTGAGGCTATTCACCAGATCCCACAATACATGTTCCGAATCGACGCGGATATATAGCGGGAAGCCGTCGATCTCGAAATATTCATAACCTCCGGCTTCCAAGTAGGGATCCATCTCCTGGCTGCTTCCCCAGATCTGGGCTACGATGTCGGGCTGCAGCTCGACGATCGAATGCTGGTAATCCCACTTATTATGTCCCGGCCGGAAAACTTCTTCCACATTGTCAAAGGACCCGCCGTTGGCATGCGGCTGGCTGCGGGCAATGACCTTGTCGCTCTTGCCCAGCATGTCGATCCCGGTCCGTTCGGCGAAATAAATGATGTTGCCGGCCGTCACCACGGCGATCTTGGCCTGCTCGTCGGTGATCTCGTTAATGAGCAAGCCCAGGGTTACATAGCGCTGGCTCCCCGCCACAAAGGGCGGCCGCTTGAGGGTGACCCATTTCTCAAAGGCGTCATTTTCCTTAATGATATTAAAGCTGAACAAGCTAGCAAAAACAAAAGCGGCCAGCAGCCCCCGGCTCAACAATGGAATCCAGCCGCCTGTCTTAGCTTGAACCAGGACGCGGCGCAGCTTCTCCAGAGTTTGCACGAATAGCAAAAAGAACAGCGGCATGGCCAGGGCGATGAAGCGATTGGCGCCCCCCTTGTGCTCCCAGGCGTCACCACCCACATAGATGCTATACGCAACTTGGCCCAGAAATAAACCAAACAGCAACAGCGTGGGCGTATCCGGCCAGAGCAGTAAGAGCAGCAAGGGCAACACCACCAAGAACCAGCCGGAATCCCAAATAAAGTCGAGAAATACAGCCAGACCACGTTGGATCCTATCACCCAGGGGGATGCCCACGATTTTTAAGTAATAGGTATTCGGCAGCCACTCACCGTAATACCAGTAGCGCAGCACGGTCTGCAACACTAAAGATGCGGACAACAAGCCAAAACCCCAAACCAAATGCCTTCTGCGATTTACAGTGTCTTTCCAGGCAAAGAAGCCGCTAAAAATAGCGAGCGGCACCACCATATCGATGCGCACCAAAGTGCCAACGGCCAGCAGCACATACGGCCACGGAGAAAACGTGCCCGCCTTCCAACTGCGCAGAGCCAGCCACACTGCCGTGCTCAGCAGCAACGCCAGCAAGCCCACTTCCATGCCTTGCAGGCTCCAGTTGTTAAGATGGAAATAGAATGCAGTCAGGAAGACAGCCAATAAAGGAGCCAAAAATCCCTCTAAGTACTGTTTGGCGATCATCCAAATCACAATGAGATTCGCAAACAAAAATACAGCCCCGCTGATCTGAAGGGCCAAACTGATCTGGGAGCTGGCGATGGGAAATAGATGAAAGAAGGCCATATAAAAGACCCACAACGGATTGCTGAAGCCTTCCACGCGCTCCCCGCCGGGGTTCCATACCAGGCCATGCCCTTCAGCCAGGTTGCGGGCATATTGCATGGAGATCATGGCGTCATCGAACAGGGCGTAATACTGCTGCCCCTCGATCTCAAAGCTGGTGCGCTCGATGAAACGAAACGCGTATATAGCAAAGGCAGCCAAGATCAGGACCAGCCCGACCAGGCTCAGGATGATTGCGGTTTTTGGCATGATCACCGGGGCTCTTAGCATCTATAGTGGCATTATATATGTCCAGCCTGGACCTGTGAGCCGGGCGGCCAACAGTACCCGATTGCTTTCCTTCGTGGTATTATTTTCGCCAGTTACTGCTTGACAGCCTGCTTAAAAAGCAGGCTGTTTTGTGCCTAGTAAAAATCAAAGATCTTGGAGCATAGATGGTAGTCCTTGAAAAGCAAAACACTAAATTAATCACCCCGTACGGCGGAAACCTAGTCAACCTGATCAAGACCGGCGCGGAGCGCGAGGCCCTGCTCGAGTTGGCCACTACGCTGCCGGATGTGCGCCTATCCCAACGGTCCCTGCACGACATGGAACTGCTGGCCGTCGGCGCTTTCTCCCCGCTGGACCGCTTCATGGGCAAGGCCGATTACCATCGCGTGATCGAAGATCTGCGCCTGGCCAACGGGATGCTTTTCCCTATCCCTATCACGCTAACCGTATCGCAAGAGGATCTGCCTAAGGGCGCCGAGCAAGTAGTTTTGCGGGACGTGCGCAATAACGCCTTCGCTATTATGGACATCGAAGAGACCTTCCCTTGGAATTCCCAGGAAGAGGCCATGAAAGTGCTTGGCAGCACCGATCCGCGCCATCCGCTGGTCTCCGAAATGATCCGCTGGGGCGATCTGTGCGTTTCGGGCAAGCTGAAAGTATTCGACCTGCCCTCCTATAGCGACTTTGTCGAACTGCGCCGCAACCCGAGCGAAGTGCGCCACCAGCTCGAACTCATGGGCAATAGCAATGTGGTCTTTTTCCAAACGCGCAACCCGATGCATCGTATCCACGAAGAACTTACTAAACGGGCAGCCGAGCAGGTTGAGGGTAGCTTGGTGATCCATCCCGTAGTCGGCATGACCAAACCGGGCGACGTGGACCACTATACGCGCGTACGCGTCTATCGAGCCCTGGTTGAGAATTATTATGACAAGGGCAAAACCATGTTGAGCCTGCTGCCGCTGGCCATGCGCATGGCCGGCCCGCGCGAGGCGGTGTGGCACGCCATCATTCGCCGCAACTATGGCGCCACACATTTCATCGTTGGGCGCGACCATGCCGGCCCCGGCAATGATGCCTCCGGCAAGCCTTTTTATGGCCCCTACGACGCACAAGAATTGCTGGCCAAACACCAGGAAGAAGTGGGCGTGCATATGGTCCCGTTCAAAGAGTTGCTCTATCTGGCAGACGATGGCCGGTACGTGGAAGCCGGCACCGAACCCAAGGGGGTGCGCATCTTGAATATTTCGGGAACTCAAGTGCGGGATGATTACTTGGCCAAGGGAAACTACTTACCGGAATGGTTCACTCGCCGGGAGACCTCTGAAATTTTGATGGAGATGTACCCGCCGCGCCACAAGCAAGGTTTCTGCTTGTGGTTCACTGGCCTAAGCGGCGCCGGAAAATCCACCATCGCCCAGATCGTGACCTCGATGCTCATGGAACATGGCCGCCAGGTGACCGTGCTGGACGGCGACGTAGTGCGCACCCATCTCTCAAAAGGCCTTGGCTTCAGCCGCGAGGACCGCGATGCCAACATTTTACGCATCGGCTTTGTGGCCGGCGAGCTGGTGCGCCAGCATGGCGCGGTGATCTGCGCGGCGATCAGCCCCTTCGCCGCGGCGCGCAACGAATGCCGCAAACTGGTTGGTGAAGAACGTTTTATCGAGGTTTACGTAAACACGCCCATCGAGGTTTGCGAAGAGCGCGACGTGAAAGGTTTGTATGCCAAGGCCCGCCGCGGGGAGATCAAGGGCTTTACCGGGGTCGATGACCCTTACGAGGAGCCGCGCAATCCCGAGATCACGGTGCATACGGTGAAGAATTCCCCCGAGCAAAATGCCCGGCAGATCATCCAATACCTTGAGGAACGCGGCTTGCTCTTGCCCACAACCAACCATCGGGCTGAAAAAGCTGCATAATTAGGGGGCAGAGTCCTGCCCCGTTTAAATGCCAAACCTGGCGAAGTCCTTTGACTTGAGTGGCCGCGTAGCTGTGGTAACCGGCGGCGCCGGCCTGCTTGGCCGCCAATTTTGCGCCACGCTGGCCGAGGCAGGCGCCGCGGTGGTGGTTGCCGATGTCAACGGGGGCGCGGCGGGAAATATCGCTAAAGAGCTTAGCTCAGCAGGACACACGGCCTTGGCGCAGGCCACAGATGTGGGCGAGCCGGCCTCGGTGCAAGCCTTGGCCGAGGCCGCCCTGCGAGAATTTGGGCGCATCGACATCCTAGTCAATAGCGCCGCCCTCGACCCCAAGTTCGACCAGAGCAGCCAAGGCAGGCACAGCAGCGCCTTTGAAGACTATTCTTTGCAGGCCTGGGAGGCAGCCTTGCGGGTCAACCTCACCGGCGCCTTCCTTTGCTCCCAGGCGGCAGTCCGCCCCATGTTGAAGCAGGGCGGGGGTGTCATCGTTAACATTTGCTCCACATACGGCCTTGGCGGCCCGGACCAACGCATCTATCAGAAACCAGGGTACCCCCCGCAATATAAACCGGTGGATTATTCGGTGACCAAGGCCGGCATCCTCGGCCTCACCAAATATCTGGCCACCTATTACGGCGATAAGAACATCCGGGTGAACGCGCTCACCCCCGGCGGCGTTTTTAATGCTCACGACGAGCAGTTCACCCAGGCGTACTCCGCCCGCACGGTCTTAGGCCGCATGGCCCAGCCGGACGAAATGAACGGGGCCTTGCTGTTCCTGGCCTCGGATGCATCCAGCTATATGACCGGAGCCAACCTGGTGGTGGACGGAGGGTGGACGGCTTGGTGAAGGCAAAGCGACCGGAAGTGCTGGCCATCGTGCCGGCCCGCCGCGGCTCGAAAAGCATTCCGCGCAAAAATGCCAAACTTTTTCTTGGACACCCCTTGCTGGCCTATAGCATTGCCGCCGGCCTGCAAGCGAAAAGCGTATCTCGGGTGATCGTCTCCACCGATGATGAAGCTCTGGCAGCCATTGCGCGCCAATATGGCGCCGAGGCGCTTTTCTTGCGCCCGGCGCAATATGCCCAGGACGACACGCCGGACCTGCCCGTCTTCAAGCACGCCCTCCGCTGGCTGGCTGAAAACGAAAAGTATCGCCCAGATATCGTGGTGCAGCTGCGCCCAACCTCACCGTTGCGGCCGCGAGGCCTGGTGGACCGCGCCGTGGAAACGCTGATCAAGCACAAGGCAGCGGATTCGGTGCGCGGCGTGGTTCCCGCCGGGCAGAATCCGCACAAGATGTGGACCCTGTCTAGTGGCGGAGCCTTGCAGCCGCTGCTGAAGGTCAAAGGCCTCAGCGAACCTTACAACGCGCCGCGGCAGGGTTTGCCGCAGACCTATTGGCAGACCGGACACGTAGACGCTATCCGGGCTGCCACTATTTTAAAGAAGGACAGCATGAGCGGCGAGGCTATCTGGTCGGTGCTGATCGACCCGCAATATAGCGTGGACATCGACACGCTCGGCGATTGGCGCCGCGCCGAGTGGCTGGCCGCCGAGTTGGTTATTGTGCGGCCGGGCAAGGCTCCGCGCCCGCTGCCAGAGAAGATCAAGTTGCTGGTCATGGATTTTGATGGCGTGCTCACCGATAACCGCGTCTGGAACAATGAAGAAGGTAAAGAGCAAGTGGCCGCCAATCGCAGTGATGGCCTGGGGATCGAGATGCTGCTTAAATCGGGAGTGAACGCCGTAGTGATCTCGATGGAAGAAAATCCCGTCGTGGCTCGGCGTTGTGAAAAAATGGGCATCCAATATGAAAAAGGGATTGAAAATAAAGGCCCGGCCTTGCAAGCAGTCCTGGCCGAGCACGGCGTTTCTGCGACTGAAGCAATTTTTCTCGGCAACGATACCAATGACCTGCCCTGCTTCCCACTGGTGGCCTGTGGCATCGCCGTGGCGGATGCTCACCCCGCGGTGCTGCGCGAAGCCGACCTGGTGCTTAGCCGGCGCGGCGGCCAAGGTGCGGTGCGCGAGTTGTGTGATTTAATCCTGGCGCAGCAGACCAAGGAGAATAAATGAAGCGTGAGGTACGCATTGGGAAGCAACTGGTCGGGGACGGGCACCCCACCTACGTCGTCGGCGAGATCGGCATCAACCACAACGGCGATATCGAGGTTGCCAAGCAATTGATCGACCTGGCCAAATGGGCCGGCGCCAACGCGGTCAAGTTTCAAAAGCGCACCCCGGAACTGGCGGTGCCCGCCGACCAAAAAGACAAGATGCGCGAGACGCCCTGGGGCTACATCAGCTATCTGGACTATCGCCGCAAAATGGAATTCGGTGAAGAACAATACCGCCAGATTGAAGCCTATTGCAAACAAAAGGGTGTGAATTGGTTTGTTTCCGTGTGGGACGAAGATTCGGCAGATTTCATGGAGGCGTTCGACACACCCTGTTACAAAGTGCCTTCCGCTTCGCTCACCGACCACGGCTTGTTGAAGTATTTGAAAAAAACCGGAAAGCCGATCGTATTGTCCACCGGCATGTCCACCATGCAGCAGATCAAAGCCGCCGTGGATATTTTAGGTACGGATAACCTCATGCTCACCCACACCACCAGCACCTACCCTTGCGAGCCTGAAGAGCTGAATTTGCGCATGATCTCTACCTTGCGCGAGACTTTCCCGGTGCCCGTGGGCTATTCGGGCCACGAGGTGGGCCTGGTCATCTCGGCGGTGGCCGTGGCCATGGGCGCCTGCCTGATCGAGCGCCATGTCACCCTGGACCGCGCCATGTGGGGCAGCGACCAGGCGGCCTCCGTGGAGCCTGGCGGCTTGCAGCGCCTGGTGAAATACATCCGCGTCACCGAGCAGGCGCTCGGTGACGGAGAAAAACGCGTGTACGAAAGCGAGAAGCCCTCGCTGCAAAAGCTCAGACGCGTTCAATAGTAGCTGGCCGCGCCCGGTGGGCGCCAGACCTTGTTCAAACGCATAGCCTCTAAAATTCAGACCTGGATAAGCAACCGGCGCATTGCCGCTTTGGCGCGCGGTGTGGCGGCGAAATCGGATCCGCAAGGGCGGCCTGTGGTCTTCTTCAACGCCTCGGCGCGGCTGGGTTACCTGAGCCAGAACGCGGCGTTCTCCCTGCTGGCTTCCTGGGGACTGCGCCTGGCCGGTGTGCGCATCGTTCACTTTGTCTGCAATCGCGGCATGAGCCGCTGCGTGCTGGGCACCAACCCCGACGACCCGGCGCAGCCGCCGCCCTGTGCGGCCTGCGTGGCGCAATCGAAGCGGCTGTATGCGCATGCGGATGTGCGTTGGTTTGAATACGGCGCGGATCCCAAGGTAGCGGCCGCGCTGGAAGGCTTGGATCTTGCCGATCTGGAAAAATTCTCGACCAACGGATGGCCGCTGGGAGAGCTGGTGCTGCCGGGGCTGCGCTGGGCTCTGCGCCGTCACAATTTGGTGGATGACGAGCCGACCCGCTTCCTGTTCAAGGAATACATTTTGTCAGCTTTCAGTGTTGGCCAGGAATTTGAAAAGTTTATTGATGAACTAAACCCACAGGCCGTGGTGCTCTTCAACGGCATCATGTATCCTGAAGCCGTGGCGCGTTGGCTGGCGCAAAAGCGCGGCCTGCGCACCATCACCCATGAGGTTGCCCTGCTTCCGCTCTCCGCTTTTTTCACGGACGAACAAGCCACCGCCTACCCGCTGGAAATTCCCCCCGATTTCCAGCTCAGTGCCGAACAAAACCAAGAGCTGGACAGCTACCTGGAAGCCAGGTTCCAGGGCCAGTTCACTATGGCGGGGATTCAATTTTGGCCAAAGATGCAGGAGCTGGACGCAGACTTTCTGGCGAAAGCTGCCCAGTTCAAAAAGATCGTGCCTGTTTTTACCAACGTGATCTTTGATACCAGCCAGGTGCATGCCAACACGCTGTTCCCGCACATGTTCGCATGGCTAGATGAAGTCCTGAAACTGATCAATGCCCACCCCGATACGCTGTTCGTCATCCGTGCCCACCCGGACGAGATGCGCCCAGGCACGCGCAAACAGAGCCGCGAAAGTGTGCGCGGCTGGTTGCAGACTCAAGGCCTAGACACCGCACCAAATGTGATTTTTGTGGATTCGGGAGACTATCTCAGTTCTTATGCGCTCATCCAACGCGCCCACTTGGTGATGGTCTATAATTCTTCGGTCGGGTTGGAGGCGTCGATCATGAACAAGCCAGTGCTGAGCGCCGGGGCTGCTCGCTATAGCCCATATAAGACGGTGTTCTATCCCATTTCAACTGCCGAGTACGTAAAACTTGCTGAAAAACTTTTGAGATCGGAAAAGGTGGACCAACCAACGGACTTCGTCGCTGAGGCCCGCCGGGTGCTTTACTTCCAACTATTCCGCACTGCTTTGCCCTTCAATGATTTCTTAGAGGCGCACTCGCGCATGGGCTATGTCAATCTCAAATCCTTCCCATCTGAGGCGCTGCTGCCCCAAAATTCTCCCGCCATTGGCGCCATACGGGGCGGTGTTGTAAACGGCGAGCCTTTTCTGGTATAAGACTCGGATGCCTTCAAAAACGAAGGAAAGCGTTCTATTGGAGGACCTGCGCAGCCTGATGGCCGAAATATTTCGCCTGGATGCCAACGAGATCGGCCCGGAAGCCCAATTAGGCGAACTGCCCCAATGGGATTCGATGGCTCACATGGATCTGATGGTAGCTTTGGAATCGCGTTTCGGCCTCGAGATCACCGCCGAAACCATCAGCCAGCTCACCAGCCTACCAGCTATCCAAGCTCACCTGCAGAGCCAACAACATGCCTGAACATAGTCTTGCTCCCAAAATAGCAATCCCGTCCCATCTGCGCTCACAGGTGCAAGCCAGGCTGGCTTATGTGGACGAGAATATTTCGGGCGTAGCAATCTCCGCGGATGGCGGCGCGATCCTCTTGCAGCTGTATTCAGCGGCCGCCCAGCAGGCGCTCGAAGATCTAGAAGCCAAAGTGCACAGCGTGGTCGAGGACATGGCCAAGGGCGCCGTACAGCCTAAGGTAGAAGTGCTCGAAGATCACTTGCAGCGGAGGGTGCCATTCGCCGCCGACCCGATGGCGGACCTGTTGGCGCGCGGCGAGGTGAGCCGCGAGCATACCGGCATCTATTCGCTTGGCCCCATGCTCACGCGCCTGATCGAGGTCTTCGAGAACTATTTTTTAGAACTGGCCGCTGAATTTGACGCCAAACCACACCGTTTTCCGACGCTGATCTCTGCCGAAAAGCTGGGACGGGTCAATTACTTCCGCGCCTTCCCGCATTCGCTCACCTTCGCCACCCATTTGCGCGAAGATTTGCACGTGATCAACGAATTTGCTGAGGGTGCCAAATACGAGGCCGAAGGCCTGAACACACCGACCGCATCCTTTTCGAAGATCCAAGCACTGCTGTCTCCCGCAGTTTGCTATCACCTCTACTTCGCCCTGGCGGATAACCCACTGCCGGGCGGCCAGTTGGCTGCCACAGCGGTGGGACACTGCTTCCGTTACGAATCCAGCAACCTGAGCACCCTTGAGCGCATGTGGGATTTCACCATGCGCGAGATTATCTTTGTGGGACCGGCGGACTTCGTGCTGCAATACCGAGACCGCGCAAGGCAGCAGGTGGCCTTGTTCCTGGAGCAACTCGGCTTGGCCTACAAGGTAGAGAGCGCCAACGATCCCTTCTTCGTCGGCGAGTTTCGCAAACAAGCCGCTTTCCAGAATGCCTTCCAGCTTAAATATGAGATCCGCGCTCGCTTACCTTTCAAGGGTGAGACGCTGGCGGTCGGCTCCTATAACTATCACCAGGATTTCTTTGGCCGCCACCTGAACATCACCCTGCCGGATGGCAAGCCGGCGCACACCGGCTGCGTAGCTTTCGGTCTGGAGAGGCTGGCATATGCCTTCATTTGCCAGTTCGGCCTAGAGCCGGCCGCCTGGCCAGCCCCGATCCGCGAGGCCTGGCATGGCTGAGCTCCAAGTGCGAGTGGCTACCGCGGGTGACCTGGCGGCTGTTGGCGCGGCCTGGTCCAAGCTGCAAGAATTCCATCGCAGCCTGGGCCTGGCTTTTCCTTTGCCGGAAGACGCGGCCCAAAAATGGCTGGATTCTTTCCAGCGCACGTTTGGCCGCTTCAGCTTTTTATGGGTCATGGGGCCAAAGGATCAGGTCAACGCTTTTTTATTGGCGCGGGTGAAGCAAAGTCCGGCCTTCCTCGGGGGCGTGCAAGTTGGCGATATCAGCGATCTCTATGTAGATGAAAGTTTGCGCGGCTCTGGTGCGGGCACGCGTTTAGTCGAAACTGCCATGCACAAATTCGAGGAGCTCGGCCTGCATTCTGTGGAAGTGCAGGTGCAAGCCGGGAATAACGCCGGGCTGGAGTTTTGGACCAAGCAAGGCTTCCATCAGGATCTAACTTTGGTGCGCAAGGTGTTGAAGGATTAAGCATGCCGCTGCCTGTTTTGACCCGCTCTGCAATGGAAGACGCGCTCAAGGCCGTTGGCGTGCAGCCGGGCGACGGCCTGCTGGTTCATTCCGCTCTGCAGTTGCTGGGCCAACCTGAGGGCGGGCTCCAAATGATCTTTGATGCGATCAGCTCTGTGATCGGCCCCGAAGGCACCCTGGCTGTGCCGACTTTCCCGTTCAGCTTCAGTCGCGGCATCGGCTACGATTCGCAGACCACGCCCTCCACGGGCATGGGTGCATTTTCGGAATTCGTGCGCCAGCTCCCCGGCGCGCAGCGCACCGCGCACCCCATGCAATCGGTGGCGGTGATCGGCAAGCACGCCGCAGATCTGGCCCAGCGCGATACGCTCTCCGCCTTCGACCACGCCTCGGCGTTCGACCGCATGTTGGATCTGGGTTTTAAGCTGCTGCTGCTGGGCGCCGATATCCAGGCCGCCTCCTTCGTCCACTACAGCGAGCAGCGCGCCCAGGTGCCCTACCGCTATTGGAAAGATTTCAGCGGGCGGGTCAAGCTGCACGACGGGTGGCAGACCAAGACCTACCGCATGTTCGTCCGCGACCTGGAGCTGGATGCACAGCTCAAGCTGGCTCCCATTCAGCGCAGGCTGGAAGCCGACGGACTGTGGCGCATCGCGGTGTTAAATTTTGGGGAGATCGCTTGCTGCACCCTGACCGCTTTCGTGGTCGCCGCGGATGCCCTACTGGCCGCCGACCCCTGGGCGCTGGTGATCAATAGACCCGCGAAGGCCGCGCCGCGCTGAAATGTCCACCATTATGGAATTGATCGAGGAACTGTGGTTCCTCAAGCGCGACCTTGTTTCGCCAGGTTTCGATCGCGCTCTGGCGCGTCTCGCCGAAGAGCTTCCCATGACCATTCACCAGGTCCCTTCGGGAACAAAGGTGTGGACGTGGACGATCCCCAACGCATGGACCTGCCGCGAGGCTTATTTGGAAACCCTGGATGGCAAGCGCCTGATCGACGCGGCTAACCATCCCCTGCACGTCGTTTCGTATTCATTGCCTTTCGAGGGTGAAGTGAGCCGCGCAGAATTGCTGCGCCATCTGCACGTTCATCCGCAACTGCCGGATGCCATTCCTTATGTCTTCAAGGTTTACCAGCGCGATTGGGGCTTGTGCGCACCGCAGACCTTGCGGGATGCGCTCAAAGACGAGCGCTATCGCGTGGTCATTCGCACCGAAGAGACGCCCGGCAACCTGAAGATCGGCGAAGTCTTGGTTCCCGGCGAGAGCGAGGAATATTTCGTCCTTGCCGCCCATCTCGACCATCCCGCCATGGTCAACGATGACCTGAGCGGGGTTGTGGTCGGGTTGGAAGCCGCCCGGCGGCTGCTGGCCGGGCTCAAACCTTATTTCAGTTACCGCTTCCTTTTCCTGCCCGAGACTCTGGGCTCCATTGCCTACCTCAGCAAGCACCAGAACCTGATCCCCGGCATGCTGGGCGGCCTCTTCCTGGAGATGCTGGGCAACGATGCTCCCCACGCCCTGCAGACCTCCTTTCAAGCCGGCAGCAACGCCGACGCCTGCCTGGTGGCCGCTCTGCGCGGCGCCGACCCCGGCGCTTACGTGGGCGGCTACCGCACCGTCATCGATAATGACGAGCGCCAATTCAATGCCCCCGGCGTGCGCGTGCCCATGCTTTCTCTTTCCCGCGTGCGCGACCCGCATCTGCCCGGCTCGCGTTTCTATCCCTATCGTGAATATCACTCCAGTCTGGATACCCCGGCCATCGTTTCCACCGAGCGCCTGGAGGATTCGGTCAAGCTTGTGCTGGAACTGCTGGCGGCTTTCGATCGCAATCGCTACATCGTCAACCGCTTCAAGGGCGAGGTGTTCGCCTCCGGCTACGGGCTGTGGGTAGATTACAAGACAGATGCCGCCAGCCACAAACTTCGTTTTGCGATCATGGATCGCTGCGATGGCACCCGCCGCCCGGCGGATATTGCCCACGAGCTGGGGCTTTCTTTCCAACAGGTGTGGGAACTGGTTGGACAGTTGCTTGAGAAGGATCTGGTTTTCCTCAGCCAGACCTCGCAGCCGACTGATCCTCACCTAAACTAAGATGCCTTTACTTGCCGAAGTCAAGCAACCCTTCAAGCTGTTGCGTTGGCGGCTGCGGCGCGCCCAAACCGCCCGGCGCTGGGGCGCAGCCCAATTGGAGCGCATGCCGGTAGTCATCGGCAACGCGCTGCCCAAATCCGGTTCGCACTTGCTTATCCAAGTTTTGCTCGGCCTCACGCGCATTGGGCCTTTTGTAGATCCCGGCATGCCTCCGCTAAACCGTTCGGCGGGCAACCGCAATGTGCCCGAAACGAAGATCCTCTCCAACTTGGGCCGCTTGAGGCCGGGCGACATCGCCTATTGCTACCTGCATGCCCGCCAGCCTTTCCTGGCCGAATTGACTCACCTGGGCAGGGCCGCCTTCTTTATCTATCGCGATCCGCGGGATGTGATCGTGTCCCAGGTTTTCTATGCCACTGACCTGCACCCCGGCCATGGCATGCACGACTACTACGCCAATAAACTTTCCACGATGGAAGACCGCCTCAACGCCGCCATTCAGGGCGTGCAGGCTCCTGGAGCGCAACTCTCTTCTATTCGCGCCAAATATGAGCGCTACATTGGCTGGTTAGACCAGCCCGATGTCCTTTGCCTGCGTTTCGAAGATCTGATGCTGGACCGCGCCGCGGCCCTGAGGCGCATCCTCGATCATCTGGCAGCCCGCGGCTTTCAGCCGCAGCCGCCCCGCCCGCAAGCCATCGTCGCGCTCGCAGCGGCCATCGTGCCGGGCGCTTCGGGCACTTTCCGCCGCGGCCAACCCGGCGAATGGCGGCAGCATTTCACCGCCGAGAATACGCGTAACTTCAAAGCTGCTACAGGTGATCTCTTACAGCGCCTTGGTTACGAAAAAGACAGCCAATGGTGAACCCGAGCTTGCTGGCCCGGCTGGTGCGCCGCAGCCTCAGGCGCAGGGCCGCCCAAAGGAATTTCCCCGATATTGCCATAACCCAGATGCCCGTGCTCTTCGGGAACTCATTTCCGAAGAGCGGCACGCATCTGCTCACCCAGATCCTGGCGGGTTTCACCCGCCTTGGCCCGATAGCCGAAAGCGGCCTGCCGCCGGTGCTCACCTTCGAGGGGGAGAGCGGCCGCCCGCGCCCTCTCGCAACCATCCTCGCCGACCTGGCGCGCCTGCTGCCCGGCGATATTGGTTACGGACACCTGCATGCGCTCCCCGAAGTCCTCCGAGCCCTTTGTCGAGATGGGGTTGCGCCTTACTTTATTTATCGCGATCCGCGCGACGTGGTTGTATCGCACGTCTTTTATGTCACCGACATAAACAACCGCCATTTGCATCATGCCTATTACGTCAATGAATTAAAAAGCTTCGACCAGCGCTTGGAAGTAAGCATTCTGGGCAGGCCGGAGCTCGAGAACCCCTTCCCAGATATTCGCGCTCGTTTCGAACCATTTTTGCCCTGGCTTGAGTGCCGCGAAGTTCTTGCGCTGCGCTATGAGGATTTACTACAGGACGCTCAGGTCCAGCTCGGGCGTATTTTTGACCACGCCGTGAGCCGCGGCTTCATTTACCGCGGCGATCGCGCCGCGGTTATTGAAACGCTCTCTGGGCGTATCAAACCCGAAGAATCGCCCACCTTCCGCAGCGGCCAAGCCGGCGGCTGGCAGCAGCACTTCACCCCACACCATAAGGAATTGTTCAATGAGAAAGCCGGCGACTTGCTGATCCGCCTGGGCTACGAGCAGAATCAGAACTGGTAAGATTTATGCATGCCCGCTAAGCGAGCCAAAAAACCGCGCGTTTCCGTAGTTATCCGCGCATTCAATGAAAAAAAACACCTGGGGGACTTGCTCGATTCCATCCAGCAGCAAACCGTCCGCGACATAGAAATTATCCTGGTGGACTCCGGCTCAACCGACAGCACTCTGGCGATCGCCGCCCGCTTCCCGGTCAAGGTCTTGCATATCAAGCCGGGTGAGTTCACTTTTGGCCGCTCGCTCAACCTCGGGTTGCGCGCTGCCCGCGCAGACCTGGCCGTGGTGGCCAGCGCTCACGTGCTGCCCCTCAGCCGCGACTGGCTGAAGGAGCTGCTGGCGCCGTTCGAAGACCCCAAAGTGGCTATCACTTATGGCGCCCAGCGCGGCGCAGCCGGCAGCCGTTTCTCGGAGGCCCAACATTTCTTGCGCTGGTTCCCGGACCGATCTAACCTCGATCAAGCCAACGCCTTCTGCAACAACGCCAATCTTGCGCTGCGACTAGCCCTATGGAAGCAGCAACTATTCGACGAAACTCTCACCGGCCTGGAGGACCTCGCCTGGGCTTCGGCCTGGCGCGAGCTGGGCTACAAGATCGCCTACGTAGCCGAGGCGGGCGTCGCCCACCTTCACCAGGAAACCACGGCCCAGATCCTCAACCGTCATCGCCGCGAAGCCATCGCCTTAAGGCGCATCCTGCCCTCGAGCCGCTTCAACCTCTGGCACTTTGCCAGCTTGTTCGTGCGCTACGTGGCCTCCGATTTCGGCGCCGCCTGGCGCCAACGTGTCTTTTTTCGCCAGGTGGGCGGCATCGTTTCCTTTCGTTTCATGCAATATGTGGGAACCTATCTGGGCTACCACGATCCACTGGACCCGAGCACGGAGCTAAAGAAAGTTTTCTATTACCCTCCGGGCTCGTTAGAGGACCGTTCGCAAAAAGCGAACGCCGAACTCATTAAAGAAGCTGACCGAAAGTCGGCCAAGGCATGATGGCCAGCCCTCCTCGCATTGTCGCGTTGGTGCCCATGCGCGATCATTCGCAACGCGTGCCCGGCAAGAATTATCGCCCGCTGGCGGGCTGGCCGCTGTTTCACCATATCCTGCTCGCCTTGCAAGCCTGCCCCGAGCTGGCCGACATCGTGGTGGATACCGACAGCCTGACCATCAAGCAGGGGCTGGCCGAACATTTCCCGGGCGTGCAGGTGCTGGACCGCCCCCAAGCGCTGCGCGGCGACGAAGTCCCCATGAACACTATCCTGCTGCACGACACGGAGCTGGTGCCCGCAGATTTCTATCTGCAGACCCACAGCACCAATCCGTTGCTGCGTCCTCAAACCATCAGCGCCGCCATCCTGGCGTTCATGGCAAACCGGGCTGCCAAGGATTCGCTGTTCGGCGTCACTGAATTGCGCACCCGCCTCTACGATAAAGATGGCCGCGCCATCAATCACAACCCGCGCGAGCTGCTGCGCACCCAGGACCTGCCTCCGGTGTATGAGGAGAATTCTTGTCTGTACATTTTTACGCGGGAGAATTTGTTGAAACACAACCACCGCATCGGCGCAACGCCGCTCGTGTTTCCCCTGCCGCGGGATGAAGCCTGGGATATCGACGAGGAATTCGATTTCCAGGTGGTCGATCTCCTTATGCGCCAACGCATTCTATAAAACCCGCCATGTCCAAAGTAGTCTTATTCTCCGCTCCTTACATGTTGTTCAACGCAGAGGCTTATCGGCCCCTGTTCAGTCGCTTCGGCATCGAGTTGATCATCCCCGAAGTCAACGAGCGCCTCGAGGCCGCCGAGCTGCTTCAATTTGCTGGGCGCTTCGACGGCGCCATCTGCGGGGATGACCGTTTCACCGCCGAGGTGCTGGCCGCCTGCAGCCCGCGCCTCAAGGTGATCTCCAAGTGGGGCACCGGCATCGACTCGATCGATCTGGCGGCGGCCGCCAAACTTGGCATCCCGGTGCGCAATACGCCGGATGCCTTCGTGGATGCAGTCGCCGATTCGGTGCTGAGCTATGTGCTGGCTTTTGCGCGCCAGACGCCCTGGTCCGACCGCGCCGTCAAAGCCGGACGTTGGACCAAGTTGATGGGCCGCTCTCTTTCCGAAACCACGCTGGGCGTCATCGGCGTGGGGCGGATCGGCAAGGCAGTGCTGGGACGCGCCCAGGCTTTTAGCGCCCGCCTGCTGGGCAACGATCTCGTCGAGATGCCCGCCGAGTTCCTAGTGCATGTGAATGTAAAGATGACTACGTTTGATGAGGTGCTGTCCGAAGCTGATTACATCAGCCTAAACTGCGACTTGAACCCGACCAGCCGTCAAATCATCGATGCTGCCGCGCTGGCCAAAATGAAACCCAGCGCGGTGTTGATCAATACCGCCCGCGGCCCGCTGTTAAATGAGGCCGCCTTGGTGGACGCTCTGCGCCAGGGAAAGCTGGCTGGGGCGGCTCTGGATGTTTTTGAAGAAGAACCTCTACCCGCGGATAGCCCGCTGCTAAGCATGGATAATGTGCTGCTGGCCCCGCACAACTCGAATGCCAGCCCCTCCGCTTGGGCGCGGGTGAATTTCAACACCGTGCGCAATTTGCTGGATGGCCTGGGCCTGGATGCCAGCACGCTGCGCCCTGAAGATTTCCCGCCGCTAGCCTAAGAAACTAGTCAAGCTGACCCGCTACTTTGTCATTCCGAGTGGCGTACCGAAATCTTTACCAGATGGGGAACCAATAAAGCGAGAAATCCTTCTAAACTCATATTCCAAATAACCACTGTTTTGCCATCTAACTGTATTTTTGACGGCCAATTCCCCACTTCGCCCGGTTGCCTCACTAGCATAACAAGCCTGGTAACTCATAATCTTTGCATGATGGCATCCAAAACCGCACTTCGCCGACCTTCCTTAGATAAAATAGGCACATGGCAAAACAACCAACCGTGTTGATCACCGGCGCCGCGGGCGGGGTGGGCCGCGCTACTGTTGAGCTGTTCATAAAAGAAGGCTGGCGGGTGCTGGCCGTAGATGTAAAGCAGCAGCCCGAGCTGGCTCTGCCCAAGCCAGCCTTATTTATGCACGCCGATCTCTCGGTTGCCCACGAGGTGGAGGCCCTGGCGGATAGCCTGAGCAGCGAAGTCCCCGACGGCCTGCACGCCCTGATCAATAACGCCGCCTTGCAGATCATAAAGTCCTTGGTCGAGACCACCCCCGAGGACTGGGACCAGGTGCACGCGGTCAATTTACGTGCACCTTATTTAATGGCCCGGGCCTTCCACGCCGCCTTGAAAAAAGCTCAAGGCGCCATTGTCAACGTGTCTTCCGTACACGCCCTGGCCACTTCGGCGCAGATCGGCGCTTATGCCAGCGCCAAAGGCGGCTTGCTGGCCCTGACGCGCAGCATGGCCATTGAGTTCGCCGAGGATGGCATTCGCGCCAATGCGGTGCTGCCCGGGGCCACGGACACGCCCATGCTGGCTGCCGGCCTGGACCGCGGCAGCGCAAAGGGCGCCAAGATCGAAGCGCGCAAAGCTGACCTGGCAGAAAAGATCCTGCTCAAACGCTTGGCCGCGCCCGAAGAGATCGCCCGCGTGATCTATTTCCTGGCCGATTCGCGCCAGTCGAGCTACATCACCGGCCAATCACTGGTGGCCGATGGGGGTGTGTTGGCCCGCCTCAGCAGCGAATGAGCTCGGTGCGCGAAAAGATCAAGCGCGCCGCGCCGGACCCGCTCTGGCGGTTTGGGCGCGAAACTTGGATTAATCTCAAACATGCGGCCGCTTGGCCGCAAGCCACCTTTCACCCATGGCGGCGAATCAGCATCCAGCGCCTGGCTGAACTAAAAGATAGCCAGCGCGGCCAACGCGCCTTTATTCTTGGCAACGGCCCCAGCCTGGCGCGCACCGATGTGGGCAAGCTGAAGGAGGAGACTACCTTCGGCATGAACCGCGTCTACCTCGCTTTTCCCGAATGGGGATTTCAAACCAGTTATTTCGTTTGCGTGAACGATCTGGTCATCGAACAGTCGGCGCAGGACCTGGCTGCTATGGCGCTGCCGAAATTCCTGTCCTGGCGCTCGCACCATTTTGTGCCGATGGACGAGCACACCGTTTTCCTGCATAGCACTTATGAAGGCGCCGGCTTTGCGCGCGATGCCCGTGGGCGCCTTTGGGAAGGCGCCACAGTCACTTACATAGCGTTGCAGTTGGCTTACCACATGGGCTTCGACCCCGTCATCCTCATCGGGGTCGACCATAGTTTTGAATCCAAGGGCAGGCCCAACACCACCGTGGTCTCGCAGGGCGAGGACCCTGACCATTTCGACAAAAGATATTTTGGCGCCGGCTTTCGCTGGCAGCTCCCCGACCTGGAACAGTCCGAGCGTGCTTATCGCCTGGCGCGCCGGGCCTTTAAAGCCGATGACCGCCAGGTGCTGGATGCAACCATCGGAGGCCAACTCACAGTCTTCCCCAAGGTTGACTATAATTCTTTGTTCTCCTAGTTTTCGATGAGCCCCCGAAAAAAATCAAAGAGCAAAGACACTCTTATTGCGCGGTTGAGGCCGCATTGGGTCGAGATCCTGCTGGGCGTCTTGCTGTTGGCCGGCTTTGGCCTGCGTATGGTGGACCTCACCGACCCGCCGCTGGACTTCCATCCCACCCGCCAGTTCCGCGGGGCGGTGGTGGCTCGCAGCATTTATTACGAGCTGGCTCCTTCGAACGATCCCTATATCCAGCAGCAAGCAGCTTCCTTGCGCAATTCGGTCTCCGACCTGGAACCGCCCATCTTGGAAACCATTGTGGCCCTCGCCTACTTGGTGACCGGCGGCGAGACGCTGTGGGTGGCGCGCATCCTTACTTCGCTGTTCTGGGTGCTGGCCGCCATCCCGCTCTATGCGCTGGCGCGGCGTTTCACCTCGCCCGCCGCCGCGCTGCTGTGCGTTGCCTATTATCTGTTCCTGCCATTCGGGGTGCTTGCCAGCCGGTCCTTCCAGCCCGACCCGTTCATGGTCGTCTGGCTTGTCCTATCCATGTATGCCGCTTACCGCTGGTCAGAAACACGCCACTGGAACTGGGCTTTACTGGCGGCCGCCTCTGGCGGCTTGGCCATTCTGATCAAGGCCTTTGCAGCTTACTTTGTATTGGGCACCCTGGCGGCCGCGGTTCTTTTCACGCTGGGCTTGCGCGCCGCCCTGCGCGATAAACAGGTGTGGGCCATGGCGGCCATCTGCGTTTTGCCCCCCGTCTTTTATTACTTGTTGAATATCGGCGGCACATCAGGCTCTTACATCCAGAACTGGATCGTCGCCCTGCTGCCCCTGGCTTTCCAGCCTTCGTTCTACGTGCTGTGGGTCAATATGCTCACCGAGCTGCTCGGGGTCGCCGGCTTGGTCGCTGCTTTTAGCGGCGTGCTCATTGCGGACCTGCGCGCCCGTTGGCTGCTGGTCGGCGCCTGGGCGGGCTACGCGGTTTACGGCGTCACGCTACCTCACCAGACCACGACCCACAATTACTATCATTTATTCCTCGTGCCCCTCGCCGCCCTCTCGATTGCCCCAATTATTGACTTGATCGTAAAAAAGATGTCCCAGCAAACCCGCCTTTGGCAAGCCTCGTTCGCCGTGCTCGCCCTGGGAGCGGTGTTTTTCGCTGCCTGGAGCGCGCGTTCCACTCTGCTCGGCGTCGATTATCGCCAGGAGCCTGCCTTCTGGGAGCGCGTTGGCGCGGCCGTGCCAGCCGAGGGCCGCACCATCGGCCTGGTGCAAGCCTACGGCAACCTGCTCAGCTATTACGGCTGGCGGCAGGTGGCGCTCTGGCCGATCACCGGCGAGCTGGCCCTCAGCGATCTGCGCGGCGCGGCCCCTCAAGATTTCGAAACCCTTTTCATGCAGCGCACCCCGGGTATGGATTTCTTTCTGGTCTCCTCATTCAATCAACTGGAACTCCAGCCAAACTTGGCTGAATACCTTGAGACTCATTTCCCAATCTATTCAGAGGGGGATGGTTACATTATTTACGATCTACGCGTTCCGCTTTCCGATTCCTAGCCATGGCCAGTAAACAACAATTCCCCCTGGTCTCCATCATTACGCCTTCATATAACCAGGCAGACTATCTGGAAGAAACTATCCGCTCGGTCTTGGAGCAGGATTATCCCAACATCGAATACCTGGTGGTGGATGGCGGCTCCAAAGATGGCAGCGTGGACGTCATTCGCAAATATGCCCCACAGTTCTCCTGGTGGGTGTCCGAACTCGACCGCGGCCAGGCAGATGCGCTTAACAAAGGCATGGCCCGCGCCAAAGGCGAGATCGTCGCCTGGCTGAACTCCGATGATATCTATCGGCCCGGCGCCGTTCGCCAGGCAGTCGAAGTGCTCCAGCAGAATCCTGAGGTCGGCTTCGTCTACAGCAATCTGCATTCCATCGACCGCGCCGGCGAGATCTTCAACACGATCTCTTACAAACCGTTCGACCTACTCGATCTGCTCTCCTTCCGCATCATCGGCCAGCCCACCGTCTTCATGCGCCACGCCGTGCTGCAGGGCGCCGGGCCGCTGGACCCCACCTACAATTATTTGCTCGACCACCATTTGTGGCTGCGCATGCTGCGCCTGGAGCCCATCAAATACGTGCCGGTGGTCTGGGCCGCGGCCCGCCACCATCCCTCTGCCAAAAATGTAGCGCAGGCGGCTCGCTTCGGGGAAGAAGCCTTCCGCATTCTGCAATGGGCCAGCGCTGAGCCCGTGCTCGGTGATATCGTGCGCAAGCACGCTCGCACTGTGCAGGCAGGCGCCCACCGCCTTGATGCGCGCTACCTATTGGATGGCGGCGAACCTAAGTTGGCGCTCAAAGCTTACGGGCGCGTGCTCGCTTTGCGACCGAGCTTCGCCCTGGAACATTTGCACCGCATCACGTTTGCGCTGCTCAGCTTGCTGGGCTTGAGTTGGCTGCGCCCGCGCGGGCTGTATCGCAAGATCTCCAACACCCGCCCCATCCTGGTCACAGGCCCGCACCGTTCCGGCACGACTTGGGTAGGGCGCATGCTCAGTGTCAATGGGGACGTCGCCTATGTCAGTGAACCGCTCAACGTTTGGCATCGCCCCGGCGTCTTCGACGCACCCGTGGCCCATTGGTACACCTATATCTGCAAGGACAACGAGGGCATCTATCTGGCCCCGTTCCACCAGACCCTGAAATTGGATTACCACTTCTGGAAAGAGATCAGATCGCTGCGCTCGCTCAGGGACCTGCTGCGCATGTTCCGCGATGTGAGCATCTTCACCTTCGGCCGCCTCGGCCAGCGCCGCGTCTTGCTGAAGGACCCCTTCGCCATCTTCTCCACCCCCTGGTTCGCCCAGCGCCTGGATTGCGAAGTGGTGATCGTGCTGCGCCATCCGGCGGCTTTTGTCAGCAGCCTTAAGCGCCTGGATTGGCCCTTCGACTTCAAGGACATCCTGGCTCAGCCCCTGCTGATGCGGGATTGGCTGGAGCCGTTCCGTGCCGAGATGGAAATCGCCGTCACCCAGCCGCGCGACGTCATCGGCCAGGGCAGCCTCCTGTGGCGCATGATCTGTTTCGTAACTCATAAGATGTCCGAGAAGTATCCCTCTTTTCACGTTGTCCGCCACGAAGAGTTCTCCCTGCAGCCCATCAAGGGGTTTGAAAGGCTGTATGGCCAATTGGAATTGCCCTTCACCAGCCGAGTCAAAGCCAGCATCCTGCGCGCATCCAGCGCGGAAAACCCGCAGGAGATCTCCCTTGATTCCATTTACTCCACCAACCTGGATAGCGCCGCAAACCTGGAAAACTGGAAACAGCGCCTCAGCAAACAAGAGATCGCCCGCGTGCGCTCGCTAACCGAGGATGTGGCCAGCCTCTATTATCGTGACGAGGATTGGGCCTAGTGACCCGCGCGCCCTTAGTTTCCATCGTCACCCCGTCCTATAATCAGGCGCCTTTCCTGGAAGCAGCTATGAATTCCGTGTTCGCCCAAGATTATTCGCCTATTGAGTACATCGTCATCGATGGCGCCTCCGCTGACGGCAGCCGCCAGCGGATCGAGCGCAGTGCAACCAGGCTGGCCTACTGGGTCTCCGAGCCTGACCGCGGCCAGACCGACGCCATCAACAAAGGTTTCGCCAAAGCCACCGGCGCCTATCTCGCCTGGCTCAACGCCGACGACCGCCTGCGGCCGCACGCAGTAGGTGAAGCTGTGGCCTTCCTGGAAGCTCACCCTGAAGTGGGCATGGTATACGGGGACGCCGACTACATCGATGCCCAGGGCCGCGTGGTCGGGCGCTTCCCCGCTGCCCAAACGGACTACGCCCGTCTGCGCCAGGGCTATGTGCACATTCCCCAGCAAGCCGCTTTTTGGCGCGCCGACCTCTGGCGACGGGTGGGTCCGCTGGACCCGACCTTCAATTTCGCCATGGATTATGATCTCTGGGTGCGTCTGGCCCGCATAAGCAAGCTTCACTATCAGCCGCGTCCCTGGGCCGACTTCCGCCTGCATGCCGTTTCCAAGACGATCAAAAATGATCAGCAAGCCTGGGATGAAATGCTCAGAGTCCACTGGCGCGAGGGCGGCTCCTGGCTTACGCCCATCGTGGCCAAATACTGGATTCGCCGCCTGGTAGCGCCGCTGATCCAAGCTCGCCGCAGGCGTTTGCTCAATAAAGCCTAACTGCTTGACAGGCTTGCCCTTTTTCTCCACTTTCCCAAAAACCGTGTTATTTATTGCTGCAATCCAAACTATCGTGCCATTCTGAGCAAGTCGCCGCCCTGAGCGAAGCGAGGGAAGCCGGCCGCAGGCAAGCGTGACGCCGCGAAGAAGTATCTATGCCTCTATTTTTTTCTATAAGCCTCTTGAAAAATTCCAGGTCTTGTCAAGTTATGATGACCCCCCCCTCCCTCCTCCACCTGCATTAAACTTTTGGGGGAGGACGGGAAATTTGAACCGCTATAATCAATGGCTATGTCGCCCAAACCGGTAAAAAAGGCCTCGGCCTCATCCTCTCGAAGGGCGAAATCAACTCAGACTGAGACTTCCATCGTCCAAGTCTTGGAAGCCTGGCGTCTCTGGTTGCTGGGCGCTCTCATAGGGGCTGTGTTGGCTTGGCTGATTTTTCAAATTGCGCCTCCCGCTTTCCGCGCCCAGGCCACCGTAGAAGTGGACAACAATTTGGAGCAGGCCTGGGTCTATTTCCCCGACCGGCAATTGTTCCAATTCTTAACGCGAGAAACCGAGCGCCTGGAAGAACTGGCCTGGTCCGACGGGGTGATGCAAGGGGTGTCTGCTGGATCCGGCATTTCCGTCCAGGATTTGCGCGGCGGGATCCTGACCCTCAGCCAGCCTTCGGATGGCGGCTGGCATTTCTATGCGACACATCTTGACGCGGACACAGCCCAGCAGCTGGCCGCGGCCTGGGCGCAAGCCTTCGTAGACGCCGCCCGTGGTGCCGTGCAGCTTTCACCGGAGCTCCAGGCGGCCCGCGCCGCGCTGGAGGCCGAGCTGCTACTGGCTGACCCGGACGAGGCCCGCCTGAATGAACTGATGGAAGAGATCTCCGCCCTCTCCGAGCAAACCAAAGGTATCTCTCCTTATACTGAACTTAACCTGAGCCAGGTGGCTGACCTGCCGGTCGAGCGCGGGGTGAGTCAATCCACCTATCTATTCGTTGGTTCGCTGGTGGGCGCGTTTGCCGCGCCGCTGTGGATCTTGCTCAACCCCCAACGCCGCTAATGCTCGCCAGCCTTTCCACGCCGCGCCTGGAACGAGCCGCCCGCTTCCTCTGGGGGCTGGTGCTGCTCACTCTGCCGGTCACTTCGTTTCGCTATATGCCGGATTTCATGGGCCGCACGCTCATTCAGCCGTTGTCTTTTTTCCCCCTGGCTTTGCTGATCCCCATTTTGCTGTTTTTATTCTGGCGCGCTCGCCGCGTTCCGCTGCCTGCCAACTTCAATTTACTGCTGGCTTTCTTGCTCTTCGCTCTCATCGGTTCCCTGCTTGGTGTGCTATATGCGGCGCTGCCCCTGCGTGGCGCGCAGTACGAAGAGCGCGTGCTGCGCGGCTGGTTTTCCCTGCTCATCGGGCTGGCCTTTTTCTTTGCCGCGTTCTGGATGAACCGCTCTGAATCGGAGTTGCGCAATTCCCTCAAATGGATCTATGCCAGCCTGGCCCTCACCATCCTGTGGAGCCTGGTGCAGGCCGTGGCGGTGAATACCTCGCTGATCCCGCGCAACCTAATAAACCAGATCCAACTGCTCTTTTCCGTGCGCCCGCTGCTGGCCCGCCGCATCAGCGGTTTCGCCTACGAGTCGGCCTGGTTGGCAGACCAGATCGTCATCTTTTATCTGCCCTGGGTCTTAGCCGCCTTCTTCACCGGCCGCAGGTTATTCAAAGAGCGCTGGGTCGAACCCGTGCTCATTTTCTTGTCCCTGGCGGTGCTGGTCTTCACCTATTCGCGCGGCGGCCTGATAAGCGCCGCGCTGTGCATCCTGGTCGTGCTCATCCTCATGGGCCGGGACCTCATGCGGCGCACCTGGGCCTGGATAGCGCGCCCGCTTTCCGCGTCCAATCTCTGGCTGCGGCTTGGGCTGCTTTTATTGATAGTTCTTACTTTAATAGCCGCCGGTAGCTTTCTTTCGCGTTACGAATATTTTTCAAATATCTGGACCTTGGGCGAAAGTGAGGACCCACTGGGCTACCTGGTGGATATCGGCGCCGGCCAGCGTCTGGCCTATGCTATCGCCGGCTACCAGGTCTTCGAAGAGCAGCCGCTAACCGGCGTGGGGTTGGGTGCTTCCGGCCTTTACCTGCTGCCCAAATATCCGGATTGGGCTGTGCTGATCCCGGAGGTTGCCCTCCAAATGAGCCCGGATTCCAATCTCATTCCCAATACCAAGAGTTTATACGTGCGCCTGTTGGCCGAAACCGGGCTGCCCGGGTTCTGGCTTTTCATTGTCTTCTTCGTCTCCTTCCTGGCTATCATCTTGCGCATGCACGCCTCCGGCAGCCGTTTCCTGCGCTTCGTGGCAGTGGCCGGCTTGTTCGCCTGGGTCGGCATCGCCCTGCGAAATCTAACTCAGGATTCATTCACTATCCCCATCATGTGGGTTATGTTAGGCATGTTGGTCGGCTTATATCCCGGCTCTCCCCAAAAGGGCGCCACTAAAGGTGAGAAATGAAATCACGAATATTTTTCGGTCTTACCAGCTTGCTGATCCTGATCTCTATGTCCTGCAATACGGTGATAGATCTTGGAGAGGCGCTGGCTCAAGTAACGGTCGAAACCTCCGAAGATAGAGAGGACCCGACCGCCCAGCCATTCGAGAACCGCGACCCGCCTTCGCCGGATACCTTGCTGACCTTGCAAGACACCATTGTTCCCGAAAACGACCCAGAGCTTTTAGCTGACCGTTTTTTGGGGATCGAGAATATCCCTGATTCCGTTCCCCCTCACGGGCCGTTCAATGTGGGCGATCGGCGTGTATTTTATGTACTGGATAGCTTCGAAAACGTGACCCATGAAACCGAGGCCGAGTTACGCTATGAAAGCGACCTGGTCTACTTTTGGGTGGAGGTAGGCGTTGACGTAGACATGCGGGAATTGACCGACCTGGCCCGCGCCTTTGAAGATCACATGGTGCCGACCAACCGCGCCTTTTTTGGGGACGAATGGATCCCCGGTATCGATAACGACCCGCATATCTACATTGTCTACACCGGCAACATTGGCGCTTTCGCCGCCGGAGTCTTTGTGTCCAATGATGAAGTACACCCGTTGGCTGAGCCCCAATCCAACGCGGCCGAATTGTTCATGGTCAATTCCAGCAACACCTCATTGGGATCTGACTATGCCTATACGGTGCTGGCCCATGAACACCAACATATGATCCATTGGTACCGTGATCGCAATGAGACCAGCTGGATCAACGAAGGCATGTCCGAGCTGGCCACGCTGTTGAACGGCTATGGCCAGGGTGGTTTTGTGTATGAGTACCTGTTTGACCCGGACCTGCAGCTCAATGATTGGCCCAACGACGAGACTGCCACCTCCCCTCATTACGGTGTCAGCCTGCTGTTCCTGACCTATTTCCTGGATCGTTTTGGACCGGAAGCCACCCAGGCCCTGGTAGGCGACCCAGCCAATGGACTTGAAAGTGTGGACAACGTGCTGGCCCAACTTGGCCTCACCGATCCGCAAACCGGAGACCTAATTGGTGCAGATGACGTGGTTATGGATTGGGCCGTGGCCAACTACGTAGCCGACCCGTCAGTGGCGGATGGGCGCTATGCCTATCAGGAATATCCTGAAGTGTTGGAGTTTCAGGTGTCAACCACCGAGTCGATTGGCGATTGTGCTTCCGAAGAAAACACCCGCACAGTGAGCCAATATGGAGTGGACTACATCTCGATCAATTGCAGCGGCCAGGCTACGTTGCACTTCGAAGGGTCGAACCGCACTTCGCTGGTGCCGGCGGATGCCTATTCCGGCGACTATGCGCTTTGGTCCAACAAGGGCGACGAATCAGACATGACCCTGACCCGCGCCTTTGATTTCAGCGACCCCAACGGCCCGATCACCCTGAGCTACCAAACCTGGTATGACATCGAGACCGACTGGGATTATGTGTACGTGCTGGCCTCGACCGATAACGGCGATAACTGGTCGTTCGTCGAAACGCCCAGCGGTACCGACAGCAATCCCTTAGGCAACAACTATGGCTTTGGCTACACGGACCTTTCCGGCGGGGGGCCGGAATGGATCCTGGAGAACGTTGATCTGAGCGAATATGCCGGCCAGGAAGTTCTGATCCGTTTTGAGTATGTTACCGATGCCGCCGTGAACGGCGAGGGCCTGCTGGTCGATGACATTGCCATCGAGGCGCTCGGCTACTTCGAAGATTTCGAGCAGGGTAACGACGGCTGGCTGGCTGATGGCTTTGCCCGCGTGCAAAACGTGCTGCCGCAAACGTTTCGTCTGGCGCTGATCTCGTATGGCGATGAGACCAGCGTGCAGATCATCGAGGTCCCCGCAACCAATCAGATCGACATCCCCTTGGATTTCGACAAGTTGGATGAGGCCTTGTTGGTTGTGGTCGGCACCACCCGCTTCACTCGCCAGCCGGCGGTGTATAGCCTTTCGTTCTTGCCTTAAAAAGATAGCCGCAGCATGCTGCGGCTTCACCCACGTGTCATTCTGAGCGAAGCGAAGAATAACCGATAGGTTGGTTGTGCCAGTTTCGCTTGCTAGACAAAAGAGGCCACAGTTATTCTTCGCGGGGTGCCGCTCGGAATGACAAGATAAAAGACGGTGTTTCTGTCAACCGTCAACTGTCATCTGTCTATGTTTTATCGTTCTTCCAACGGAATTTCGGCGCCAGGATGGCGCAGGGTTTCCAGTTGGCGCTCCAATTCGGTGCGGCGCTGTTGCGCCGCCTCTTTCAATTCATCGCGAAAATTCGTCACCCGGTTACGCAGTTCACTGCGCAGGTCTTGCCCGGAAGACGGGGTGAGCAAAATAGCCAATGTAGCACCCACCAGCGCGCCGCTGGCCGTTCCCAGTAGAAAACTAAATATTCTCCGCATCAGACGCCTCCAAAAGCTATGGTAACATGCCCCTCTGCCTTTTTGAACCCCTGAAAAAATCTGATGAAACTTAATGGTGCGTATTTTGATCTTAGTCTTTATGAGCCGCCGATGAACGCAGATAACCATCAATCAAAAGAGAAATCCGTGTTTATCCGTGTTTATCTGCGGTGGACGCCATGATCATTTTGGCAGCAGGCATGCCCCGCGCCGGCTCCGGCTGGCATTACAACCTGGTGCACGACATGGTTGTGGCCTTCGGCGGGCAAGACGCGCGCGCCATCCGGCGGCGATTCCTGTTGACTCCCATCCTCACCGAGGTCAATTGCAATATTCGTAGCCTGAGCGTGAAGCGCCTGGCGCCGGTGTTGGTTCCGTCCATGCTGGGCAATACCTTTGCGATCAAGACCCACTCCGGCCCTACGCCGATGGCCTTGCGCCTGATGCAGAGCAATCGCATGCGCGTCACTTATGTTTATCGTGACCCGCGGGCTGCATTGCTCTCCGCCTACGAATACGGCCAGCGCGCCCGCGCTGCCGGGCGCAGCAATGCCTTCACCCGCCTGGAGACCATCGAGCAGGCCATCGATTTCGTCAAGCTCTATCTGCGCGTCTGGCGCCAGTGGACCGGTCTGCCGGGCGTCCACATCGTGCGCTTCGAGGACTTACTGACCAACTACGACGCTGAAGCCGCCCGCCTGGCCGCCTTCCTCAAAACGGACCCGGCTGCCCCAGCGGTAAAGGAAGCTATAGAGTTCTATCGCTCCGAAAGGGGCGGCAAAGGCCAGCACTTCCAACATGGCGAAGCCGAGCGCTTCCGTCAGGAACTCACCGCCGAACAGCTGGCCGTAGCAAACATGGCCTTTTCGCCATTCTTGGCCGATATGGGCTACACGGTTTAGGAACGGGTAGGGGCGGTTTGCAAAGCACCCCTACCAATGGCACTTGCCTCTTACTACTAAATCTGTGATAATTCAGTTCCTGCTTAGACCCTTTCTGGGCTGAGACTGCGGACAAATCCTGAGGTTCACCCACGCTAAATGCGTGGATAACGTCCGTCTCTCTAAGCAGAGGCGGTTTTTGTTTTTAAGCTGGCACTGACTCTACCCGTTGAGGAGGGTACCGATGTCTACAGAAGCTCCCAAGACCAAAGCCAAAGCCAGGGAGGCCGCACGCGCCAAGATCACCGTGCGCGATTTCCGCCAAAAGAAAAAAGCTGGCGAGCCGCTCACCATGCTCACCGCCTACGATTACCCCACCGCCGTGGCGGTGGACCGGGCGGGCATCGACTCCATCCTGGTCGGCGATTCACTGGGGATGGTGGTGCTGGGCTATCCCAACACGCTGCCGGTCACCATGGAAGACATGCTGCATCACTGCCGCGCGGTTTCACGTGGAGCGCACTTCCCCTTGTTGATCGGTGACATGCCCTTCATGTCATACCAGGTCTCCGTTGAGCAAGCGGTGGCCAACGCCGGCCGCTTCCTGCAGGAAGCCGGCATGGACGCCGTCAAGCTGGAGGGCGGCCGGGAGCGCGCCGAAGCCGTGCGCCAGATCGTGGCCGCCGGAATCCCGGTAATGGGCCACCTGGGCCTCACGCCGCAAAGCGTGAATACCCTGGGCGGCTTCCGCCCGCAAGCCCGCACCCATTCCGCCGCCAAGCGCCTGATCGACGACGCTTTCGCGCTCGAAGAAGCCGGCGCCTTTAGTGTCGTGCTGGAATCAGTGCCCGCCCGCCTCGCCGAAAGGGTGTCGAAAAAACTTTCCATCCCCACCATTGGCATTGGCGCCGGGGTGGGCTGCGATGGGCAGGTGCTGGTGACCCATGATTTGCTCGGCCTCTTCGACCGTTTCACTCCCAAGTTCGTGAAGCAATACGCCAGCTTGCACAGCGTGATGGCCGAGGCCTTTGCCAGCTACAAAGCTGATGTCGAAGCCCGCACGTTTCCTACCGATGAGCACAGCGTGACAATCAAAGAAGAGCAATGGCAGGCGCTGCTCAAAGAGCTGGATGGCGAATCCTAAAGACCAGCCGATCCTGATCGTCGGCACCGGGGCGCTGGGCTGCCTGTTCGCCGCGCGCTTGGCGGCGGCCGGCCACCCGGTGAGCATGCTAGGCGCCTGGCCGCAAGGCCTGGCCGCCCTGCAGGAACGCGGCGTCACACTTGTTGGCGCCGATGGCAGCAGCCAAAGTTTTCCGGTCCAAGCCAGCGCCAATCCCAAAGATTTTGCCGGGGCCACCCTCGCGCTCGTGCTGGTCGAGGCCTGGCAGACTGAACGAGCCGCACGGCAATTATTTGACGCGTTGGCTGTGGACGGGTTGGTGCTCACTTTGCAGAACGGGCTGGGCAACCGGGAACAATTGGCATCTAAGCTGGGAGCGGAACGCGTGGCCTCCGGGGTCATCACCACCGGCGCCACTTTGCTGGCCCCCGGCGAGGTGCGCTGGGCAGGCGAAGGCCAGATCACTTTGGGAACGCACCCGCGCCTTGAGCCTCTAGCGACCGCGCTGCAAGCGGCCGGCTTTGAGGTGGTAACTGTAGACGACGTCAACTCCGTGGCCTGGAGCAAACTGGTGATCAACGCCGCCATCAATCCGCTCACCGCGCTGCTGGGCGTGCCCAATGGCGAGCTCCTCGCCCGCCCCACGGCGCGTGCCTTGGGCGCCGCGCTGGCCGGCGAAGTGGCCGCGGTGGCGGCCAAGAAAAAC
>CAZNFL010000002.1:0-112546 GCA_964572455.1 uncultured Anaerolineaceae bacterium | reverse complement strand
ATACGAGGGCCTGAAATTGGTTCGAAAATGATCGAACTAATCGCGGTTCATATCCCCAAGACGGGCGGGGTTTCATTTGAGCGAGCATTGCAAAGTGTCTACGGTAAGGATAGGGTTTTGAGGCTCGAAATCCCTATTTGGGCAGAGAAACAAGAGCAGCGATCCAATCTTCCCGATCTTCCTGAGGCTATCCCCACAGAGATCCAGGCAATTATTGGTCATTTTCGTTACCCTCATCTGAAGGAAAAATATCAGCTAGATAGGAAAATCCCCGTAATCACTTGGTTGCGGGATCCCGTTGAGCGAGTGCTTTCGGACTTTTTTTTCCAGCAAAAATTATTGCGAGACATTGTGCGCGAGAAAGAAAGAGACGTTCACTTCCTCGATACCATACAGCGAACGCTACTCGAGTTTGCTAGAGATAAATCGATGCGCAACCGGATGGCGCGATTCTTAGAAGGCCAAGACATTGCAGACCTGTTTTTTATCGGCATTTTAGAGCGTTATGCCGAAGATCTCAAAGATTTGGCGGAATTGTTTGATTGGAGCACGTACGCCAGCTTTCACCACAATCGCACGCCCCGAGAATCCATCTTGCAAGCATTGCGCGAAAGCGACGCTCTGCCACCTAAGAACGAGAGCGTTGGCAAAGTGGAAGGAGCCATACTGGATGAAATACGCGAACTAAACTACGAAGACCTTGCTTTATATAATCAAGCCCTTGAAATTCGTGCTGTGCGCCGGCGTGAAATGGGCTATGAAGATGACGGGGCAAGTAGCCAAGCCGATCTTACTGCGCGGCAGGTCGACACGATTTCGGTTTATCACGAAAATAAAGACCCCGTTTTGCGAAAGAAAATATTAATCGAAGCCTCCAAAATATCTCAAACTCATATGGACGGAAGCAAAAGATACGCCCGCGGTCTTCTTAAGGGGCTTCTGTCTATCACCGACGAGTGGATTGAGGATTTTCAAATTCATGTGAGCGTTAATGGATGGATCACTGATCTTCATGCGCTTCCTTATATTTCTTCTTTTGATTCATTTTCCCTTCAACCGGTGATTAGCGACATGGCTTGGTTCCGCCGTGTATTAACTATTGGCAAGACCTGGCTGCGCCATACTTTTACGATGAAGATCTTTTTGGGCTGGCACTACTTTCTTCGCCTGATTTATTCCCGGCCCGCTTCGAAATTTTTGTTATCGATTAAAATATTGTTCCCAAGGTCTTGGAATTTCTTTAAATCCTTTAAAGATGCACGTGTTGCAAATAGGATTGCAAAAGGAGACGGAGGGCCCGGATATGATCTTGTGCATCTAACCATTCCTCAGAATTACTCGATCATGCACGATGGAAAATACGTGATGACCGTTCTGGACTTTACCCATTTTTATTTCCCTAACTTCCACATAGACGAGAACTTGAAGATTACAAAGCAGGGTCTTGAATTTGCGCTTAATCGAAATGCCGATTTTATTGCAATATCCGAATCCACTAGGAAAGACTTGCTAAGGGAATACAAGGTTTCTCCCGCTCAGGTGAACACAATCCACTTAGGATGTGATAAGGAACGGTTTAGACCAACTCCGGACCCCACAACCTTGCTCAGAGTTAGGAGAAAGCATAGGCTTGGCGGCACCCCCTACTTTTTATCGGTCGGAACCTTGGAACCAAGGAAAAATCTTACCAATACTCTGCGCGCTTTCTTGGTGTTACTAAAGGATAATCCTGAGCTCGACGTGAACTTTGTTGTTGTCGGCAAGAAGGGATGGAAGTATGAAGAAATATTTCAAGGTGAATTTGTGTCTGATCGAATTATTTTTTTGCAAACCGTGTCGGATAATGACCTAGCCCCTCTTTATTCGGGTTCGATAGCCCTTTGCTACGCATCGTTTTATGAAGGCTTCGGCTTGCCCCCTCTGGAGGCTATGAGCTGCGCTACCCCGGTAATATTTGGGAACAATTCTTCACTTCCCGAGATAGTCGGGGATGGGGGATTGCCAGTGGAACCTGGAAACGTTCAGGACATAAAAGAAAAAATGCTGTTAATTGCCTCCGATAACGGTTTACGCGAAAGATTGGCCTTAAATGCTTATAAGCGGGCGCGGCGCTTTTCCTGGGAAAAGACGGCCCGGGAAACAATTCGCGTTTATCAACAAATCCTCACTGCTTAAAGATAAAAAGATTGCGGGGAGCGAAAAATATTGTGACCATCGGGGGACGGGATTGTCCACTTGCTAATTATGCTCAACTCGCCGTTTAGAAATTGCCTGCGACAGGCGTTCCGCATAAGCTTTCCGCTGGATGTTTTTGGCAAGCTATTGGGCGCGATTAGGATTACCGAGTAGGGTCTGATTCCGTGATCGCGGGCAACTGCCGAGCGGATGGCATTGATCGCCTCATCAAACGACTTGGCTTTTCTATGCTCGCGGTTTACCTCTTGGATAATTACTAATTGCTCAATGCCATCTACCGGGACCGAGAATGCAACCCCAAAGCCGGCGCGCAGGGCCGGGTGACTTTGTTGGGTCGAGCGCTCAATATCCTGAGGGTAATGATTATTTCCTTGAAGGATGACAACGTCCTTAATCCGCCCTGTAATAAAGAGTTGACCTGAAGACATAAATCCAAGATCGCCCGTTCTCAAGAAGGGTCCTTCGCTCGTGTCTGCTAAATAAGCGCCGAAGGTATTCTCAGTTTCTTGCTCATTTTCCCAATATCCGGATGCAATATTTCCTCCCGATATCCATACCTCGCCCACTTTATCGGGGCTGACCTGCTTGCATGTTTGCGGGTCGACAATAAGCAATGTTTGCCCCAACGCCGGCTCGCCGCATCCGACCACGCTAATTCGATTACTGTCCTTCTCTGAAATGACCCTCACCAGATTTTGAGAAAGAGCCTGCTTGTCGAGACTAAGGATCAGTGGGGTAGTTCCTTTAGGGCGACTACCGGTCACAAACAAAGTCGCTTCTGCAAGCCCGTATACGGGGTATAACGCCTCCTCTCCGATCCCATTCCGGGCAAATGCTTCGCCAAATCCTTTCAATGTTTGTTCATGCACAGGTTCGGCCCCGTTATAAACTGTTTTCCATGTCGATAAATCTAGGTCCTCCCTATCTTGATTGGCGGCTTGCTCCAAAACATGATTAAACATGAAGTTAGGCCCACCGCTGAAAGTGCCTCCATACTTGGAGATCGCCCTAAGCCAGCGCATTGGATCTTGGGCAACTGAATTTGGGGATAGGAGAATACAACGGGAGGATGAATAGATCGCATGCAACATGTTGCCGATGATCCCCATGTCATGGTGAAGCGGCAGCCAACTTACAATCACCGAATTTTTGGATGTCTTCCATGCCACCTGGAGCATTTCCAGGTTTTTAAGGATATTTCCATGGCTGAGCCGCACCCCTTTAGGCGAAGCCGTTGATCCTGATGTGTACTGCAGAACGGCCAGGGTTTCTTTGCTTAATTCTGGTTCTGTCCATTTCTCCGCCTGCTGGTCATCGATCTCAAAAATGTCCACCCACTCTAACCCTTGCAGGCCAAGTTCTTTTTCAAGCCTTTTTGCCGCGCCTTCCAGGATATTTGGAGTTGTAAAGGCAAACGACGCTTTTGAATTTTCTGCCACGGCTCCGATTCGCTCTAAGCTCCGGTTTAGTCGTGGAGGGAATAAGGGAACCGCGATCACTCCGGCGTACAGGCAGCCAAAGAATCCGCAAACGTATTCGAGTCCAGTTGGATAAAGCAACAGGGCCCTTTTTCCTTTCCCGCCTCGGTATTGAAGTCGCCTGCCAATCGCCCGCGCCCGCACGTCAAGGTCACCGAACGTTATGTTTCTTTCTTCATTTTCTCCGTCTACAAGATAGGTAAAACAAATGCGATCCGGCTCACTACCCGCTCGAAAACGTAACAACTCTACGAGAGAGGAAAATTCGTCTGAATTCCGGCTCATGCTATTTGAAGTGTTTTGCCATTTGAGTAGTGAATAATAAATTTTCGGACTTGGAGAGATGCGGACCCTTTGTTTGAAGAGGGATCTGTTGTAAATAGCTCCAAACGATGAAAATCTACGTCACCGGTTGTAGTTGGCTTTTGGGTCAAGACAAGCCTTGCTTCTTGTTTAATTTCCGCCTTTGTTACTTCCGTCCCGTTCAGTATAGCTGTGATTTCCAAGTCCCTCGGGTACCGGGTGTCCGTCGGTCGCGCTAATTCCAGCTCAATTTCGGAAAGATCTTCTGCCCTGAAATACCATCGGCAGTGGCCATCCCTAATCCAGCCGTTTGGCAGTAGCGGTCGAAATGGTGGCAGAGCAGAGCTGGGCAATTCACCGCGTCCGATTTTCTCAAAAACCTTCAACGTTTCTTCTGCTGTTCTTCGATAGCTAAAACCCTCGGCCCGTTGTTTTCCATTAACAATTAAGTTATTTCTGAGGTCCATGTCCGTCAATAATCTTATTAACGAGGCCGCGATCTCTGGTGGCGAACTCGGATCGAAGTAGATCGCCGCCTCTTCTGCAATCTCTTCGAGGCTTGCTAATCGGGAGCAAGCCACCGGGATTCCCATGTGTAGGGCTTCCAATACCGGCAGCCCAAAGCCCTCAAAGAGTGATGGGAACGCGATTATTTTCGATAACGAAAAAAGGCCCACGACTTCTGCTTTGTCTACGTACCCCAAATGCCTAACTCGACCCTCCAACTTGTGTTCCGTAATAACCCGGTCGATTCGTTCCAACAGGTTAAATTCGGTTCCCGTAAATAGTAGGTCCAAATCGTGGCCCTGTTCAAGGACCAGTGCGAACGCCCTCACTAAATTTTCGTGATTTTTATGCTTCCATCCATAAGATGGATAATAAATGTAAGGTCTTTCTAATCCATACTTTAACTTTACTTTCTTAGCCAGCTCTTCGATTTGGTTGGGATCTGAAAGAAATTGGAGATCTAACCCCGGCGGAGTCAAAAATACGCGTTCCGGCGAAAGAAAATATTTCGAAATAAGTTGTTTCATAGAGGAGCTGGAAATTGTTAATGTTGCAGCTGCCATTTTGCAACTATATTGGAAACCCAGCATCCTATGCGTTAACTCCTCTTTGTCGAAATTCTCCGGAAAGATTTCGTGTTGAATATCGGGGATGGTATTTACTACCGGGATGTTTAGGCCGACCGGTAATGTGTATACCAGCGGGCAGAACCATAAATCAAGCCCAAGGGATTTTATTGTTTCTGCTAGGTTTTTCCGCACATAGGAATTTGGAAATGCGCGTAGAAGGCGCACAACGCTTTTTACCTTCTCGGAAAAACTTTCTTCCTCGCTCCCGTTTCGCGGCAGCGAAACAAGAGACGACGGGAATGTTTCCACGCCCGAATAAACTATTTTTTTCCACCTGTGATTGGGGATATTAAACGATCTGAAGTTATAGGTGGAAGTTAGCAAGTAATACTCATTTTTTTTGTCTATTTGGGCCAATTGGAACAAAAGGTTTCTGATATAGTCTTCTGTTCCCCCCGCTTTTCCCGACGCCAACCACGCCACGTTTATGCCTATTTTCATTGCAAGCGATCAACGAGACGTATTACTCCGAATGATCGTCTAACTGCGCCAGCCCGTTGCCTATACATTAGCTGTATCTGTTATTTAACGGAATTTGCGAAACGAGTCAACCGGGAGAAGAAATTTTGAGGGTTCACTGGCGCTTAAGGTAAAGGCTGTTATTATTGGTTGGGTTTTGGTAGGGGTTAAAGTAGAGATCATGAAACAAAATTATAATGGAAGCTAGGTAATCAAATTGCCCAAAAATCGCATGGATCGTGAATTGTCATATGTCCACTTTTTTGGACATATAGACCTTTGAAACAGGCAGTTGAAAATAGGAGTGGGTTTGATTCCTAGCTTCGAACCAACGTACGATTCGGCCCGTAAGAGGAACGCTTTTATGGACGAGGCGAGATTGATCTATCGTTTCCGAACCCTGGTATGGCATATGATAAGTCGAAACGTCATCTCTCGCTACAAACGCTCCGTTTTGGGTGTACTTTGGACCTTATTAGATCCAATAGCAACAACGCTGATCATGGCGATAGTATTTTCGGCATTTTTTGCTCAGGGGCTTCCCGCTTACCCAATATTTCTTTTATCCGGTTTGGTGGTATGGAATTTCATTTCTCAGGCAAGCTCCGGAGCCATAACCGATCTTATTGGGGGGAACTGGCTGGTTGGAAAAATTGCTATTCCCCGCACCATTTTTGCCATCACCTCAGTCGGCGCAAATCTTGTTAATTTGGCTATATCCTTATTACCACTTGCGGTTTTGTTCTTTGTCTGGAACTTACCCATCTCACCCGCCCTTCTTTTTTTACCTATTGCACTGTTAATAATCACGTTATTCACTTTTGGGTTAGGGTTATTGGTTTCTGCTTTTTCGATCTTCTTCACAGACTTGCTAAACATTTATACGATTTTGCTGCGCTTATTGCTTTATCTATCCGGGATATTTTATGTGGTCAGCAGTCTGCCACAGGCATATCAACCGCCGATTCTTCTAAATCCGATCTATCACTTAATTCTGTTATTTCGCGACCCCATCTACCTGGGTACTCTTCCCGACACAGGCGTAATAATTTACTCTGCGATTTGGGCCGTTTCCTTATTTGTGATTGGCCAATATGCTTTCCTGCGTCTCTCCGACCAAATAGCTTACAGAGTTTAGTGCCGGATAGATCATGAGCGAAATTGTTATCAGTGTTGAGGATGTCGGTCTTACCTACCGGATCGAACGGAATCAATTTCGAAGCATCAAAGAGTTTTCAAATCTTTTTGTTAAACGTCAAATTAAAATTACGCAAGTTAAGGCTTTAGATCAGGTCAGCCTGACTATTCAGAAGGGCGAGACATATGGCTTAATTGGAAAAAATGGCGCCGGAAAGAGCACCTTGCTCAAGCTGATTGCTGGGATCATAAAGCCGACGAACGGACGGCTGCGCGTTTGGGGAAATGTTCGCGCACTTTTAAGCGTGGGTGCAGGTTTTAATTATGATATGACCGGCCGCGAGAACGCCTATATGTATTCCTCCATGCTTGGGCGCTCTGATCAGGAAACGATGAGGCTATTTGAGGAAATTGTGGATTTTTCGGAACTCGAAGAATTTATCGATGTGCCCTTGCGGACATATTCAACTGGCATGGTGGCCCGGCTGGGATTTGCCACGGCCTTGGCAGATTTGCCAGGGATCTTGCTAGTAGATGAAGTTCTCGCCGTTGGCGATGCCCGCTTTCAAGAAAAATGTAGGCAACGGTTTGATGATCTAAGGAAAGCGGGCGCCACGATAGTTATTGTCTCGCACAACCTAAGTGAGGTTGAGCGCCTTTGTCAGCGTGTGGCCTGGCTGGAACGAGGAAGCCTGAGAACATCCGGATCGCCCGCGCAGGTCGTCGAGGAGTATAGAAACTCCTTGGGTGACCCCGCCGCCACAGGGGTTATTGCTAAATGATAATTTATGTTGCTTCATACCCCCGTTCAGGAAATTCCTGGATACTCAACTTAATTGGGCACCACTTTGGAATTTATGGCTCGAATTATTATTTTGAATCTGGTTCGCCGGATAATTTAAGACAAGCTGATAATCAAGTCTTGGGGGAGGTGCTTGTTTTATATAATTCCCCCCGGGAAGGCAAACCAGCCCGTCGTCTCGCAGACAATTGCGGCTTGGTCTTAAACACAGATTTGAGGAAGAAGTTATCTGCAGAAGACGAATGCTTCGTGATCAAAACCCACGAACCTCCGTATCGCGAATATTTTGATAATGAGATCGTCCTCCATTTGGTCCGCCATCCTGCAGCAACGGCTTGGTCATACTTAAATTTAAAGAGAGCCGAGGACAGCGCAACAAAAATCTCGTTAGAGGAGGTAATCTTTGGTGACGCCTTTGTTGGCAGTTGGTCCTCTCATACGAACGGATGGCTGAAGTTTGCCGAAGTTTATCCGCAGAAATATTTGCAGATTCGTTATGAATTGTTAGGACTACAAACAGAGAAGGCGCTGAAGCAAATAGAGGAAATCACCGGAGTATCGAGAATTGATACACCGGCTCCTTTCCCCGACTTCGCCTATTGGAATTCTATATTTCCTACAATGTATCGTTCTGGTAAAAAAGACGAGTGGGCAGGTATATTGACGGACCAACAAGTTGCTCTGGCATGGTTGGTCAATGGCAATTTAATGAAGTCCCTTAATTATGACTTTTCTGCCTATCAGGCAGGACTTACTTCTAGTAGGATGGCGGACTTTTGTTTACCGTTCTACGAAGAAATAATGTCGCACATAGGCAAGCATTTGCAAAAAAGGGATAAAGCTATCGCTGATTTAGCGAAACAACTAGAAGCAAAAGACAATTACATGGGGGAATTGGGCCAACAAATTAAGGAAAAAAACAAAAATTTGCTCGAGTTGATCCAAGAAATTAAAAATAAGGATCAGGCCATTACTTACTTGGGCTCGCAGGTGACTGAAGCCGAAGCCAAAAAGCTAAGCAAGACGGGGGGAGTCTCTGACTTATTACCGTTAACAGAAAAAAAGCGTGAAAGCCAAACTTCCTCTGGGTTGCCTACGATCAGTATCGTGGTTCCATCGTTAAATCACGGGGCCTTCCTTCGTCAGAATCTGGAAAGTATTTTCCTGCAAGAATATGAAGCAATAGAAGTGGTGGTGATGGATGGGGGTTCCACTGATAACTCAGTCGAAATAATAAAAGAATTCGCAGATCGCCTTAAACATTGGCAAAGTGCCTCAGATGAGGGGCAAGCGGATGCAATTAACAAAGGCATGCAATATTGCAGCGGTGACATTGTTACATGGCTAAATGCCGATGATTGGTATTTGGAGGATGCCTTGTGGATTGTCGCTCGCGCTTACCTTCAAAATCCCAATCATGGGCTGTTTATCGGAAATGGCTTTCGCGAACGAGACGGGTCGTTAGAGAGGTTTTGCCCCAGGCACATCGCGATTTCAAAACCGATATTGCGCGAAGGGTTGGACTATATTTTGCAACCGGCTACGTTTATTTCAAGAGAGGCCTGGCTGCATTCTGGCGGCCTGGATACTGAACTGCATTTTGGTCTTGATTGGGATTTATTCATTCGTATCCTTGAAGATTATCCTGCGGTTGCCATTAATGAATTTTTGGCAGTAAGCCGTGAATACGAAGCAACAAAAACTGCCTCAGGAAAAATGCACCGTTCCCTTGAATTAATCCGCGTTGCACAAAAACACAACGATACAGAAATGACCCTCGGCTCTTCCTTTTACCTTATGGAAACAATGCTCCAACTAAACCAAGGTGAATTTCCGGAAGGAAGCAAGAGCGGTGCTTACCAGGCAATCGGACAAATAAAAGAAGAGATGCGCAAAACTTGGGGGACAAGTGATTCTTTTCCGCTAACTAACGATCCGGAAAATACTTCTTACATTCAATTTCCCGATAGCAGTCTGCCAAGCAAGCTAATTCCTGCTTCCGAAACCCTCCCTACCATTTCAATCGTCATCCCATCCTATAACCAAGCCCGATATCTGCCGCGGGCGCTCGAAAGCATTATCAACCAAAATTACCCTAAACTTGAGATCCTGGTTTTGGACGGCGGGTCAACCGACGGAAGTGTCGAAATCATTGATAGATATGCGAACAAGCTATCTTATTGGCAGTCGCAAAAGGACAAAGGTCCCGCGGAGGCTATCAATCTCGGTTTTAAGAGATCAACTGGTGAAATAGTTGGCTGGCTAAGTTCCGACGATATGCTCGCGGAAGGAGCTCTTTGGAAATTAGCCAAGGAATTTACAGAAAGTCCGTTTACTGATGTTATCTATGGGAACGCGCTTTACATTGATGAGGATGATGCTTTATTCAACGTTGATCATGGACATCAAAAAACCGCTTTCTATTACGGCAAATTGCAGGAGGCCTTAGAAGTCCCCTATTATTGGACGTATTTGCACGCCATACCTCAGCCAACAGTCTACTTCCGCAGGAGCTTGTTGCAGCGCGTCGGGAGCCTAGACACTTCGTTTCATTACATCTTTGATTTCGAGTTCTTTTGGCGGTTAAGAAAAATTGCCGAATTCAAGAAGATCGATAAGACCTTAGCCTTTTACAGGATCCATGTTCAATCAAAAACATCTAGCTGGGAAAACTTCTTAGTCGAGCTGTATCGCTTCAGTCGGCCGCTTTGGCCTAAAGTCGGAACACAAGAGTATAGGAGGGTATTGGCTCAATTTTTCCAATACTATTTTTCAAGCCGCTTCGGTAGGTATCGCCGCCTTTATTTCCCGCTGAAACTTACCCTTGTTTTTTCCATTACCCTGCGTCTTTTAAACCCAGAGCGCTTGGCGAATTGGGTACTAAAGAAAAGGACAGCGGAATCTTACTTCCCTCCGAAAATTAATAGTAAGGTCCGAACAGATATTAGTTATTTGGTCTCGCCAAACAAAAAAACCTACACGATTTCCTTTTGTGGTTTTTTCTTCCCCCTTCATCCCGGCAAATCAGGCGGGGAGATAAGGGACTTCCATATTCTGCGGAAATTATCATCGATCGCTGAGGTGGATTTCATGGCGTTAGCTACCAACAACACTGAGGACCGGCTTGATTTCCTGGGGCAGCATATGAGGTCACTTCACGACCCAGAGAGGCTCAGATCATTTTTGCCTGAATTGGTTGATCAAGAAGCCTTTAAGATCGGATTTCGAACCCGAGTTCTTCGATGGCTTAGGAATCGGAAAATACCTGTAATTGGGCCCCGCTATCATGTGGATGCTTCATCCAATATTTATCTTAACTCGGCCTATGTATTACGTGCGCTCAACCATATGATGCGCGTGGAAAAACCTGATTTCCTGTTCATTACTCCACAATTGAACCCACTCCCCATTCAAATCACGTTTGTAGCTGAAAATTGCAGAACCATATTGTCATCCTACGATCTTGAGAAGATCCGCATGCAGCGAATAGCCGCGGCGCAACCCAACCTTTTGGCCCGTAAGGCCATGGAAATGGAAAGTAAGCGCGCGGAATCATTTGAGCGGGATAGCCTTGGTTTTTATGATGGCATTATTGCTGTGAGTGAATTGGATAAAGGGAGTTACATTTCCGAGTATGGGTTTGAATCGGAAAGAATTGTTGTAATTGACAATAGCGTGGATACGGAATATTTTTCATTTAGACCGCGTGTTAAAACCGAACAGCCGGAGGTCGTGTTTACCGGGAGCCTCGCCTACTTTCCAAATGAGGAGGCTGCAAAAAGACTCGTCCAACAGATCATGCCCTTGGTTTGGCGCAAATCGCCCCGGGCGAGGGTGTGGATTGTGGGGCAAAACCCCGGTCAAAACCTAAGGAAACTTGCTGATGGTAACAAGGTTTTTGTCACCGGAACGGTCGCAGATGTACGCCCTTACATTGATATGGCTACTCTGACCTGCATCCCGCTCCGAACGGGAAGCGGCACTAAATACAAAGTATTGGAAGCCGCCAGTTTGGGAGTCCCCATCGTTTGCACGCCATTAGCCTTAGAGGGCCTTTCCCTGGAGGCTGAGCGGCATGTTTTGCTGGGGGAAAGCGATTCAGAACTTGCCGAGGCTATTCTTCGAGTGATCAAAAATCCCCAATCGTTCGAGAAGGCAAGTGTAGCAGCAGCCCACCACGTGCAACAACATTATTCGTGGGATGCCAATCTTTCAAAGCTGGATGAGTGGTTAGAAAAAATAAAGGATTTGCCCAAACGCGGCAGATTATTGAACTAGAGGTAGAGGGATGGTGACCATATGAAGCAGCTCGCCAGGCCCCGCGCCCGTTGTTTCGCCAATTGCACTTTGCTGGGCTTCAACGATGTATAGATCGTAATCGGGAACAGATATTAGACTGATTAAGCGATTTTGTTCAATAAGATCAATTAAGATAGGGCGTTCCGGGTCAGATAGATCGTGAGAAAGCAAAATAACCAAAGTGATCGGCTGGGTTATTTTGATGGTCTCTGACACGGCTGTCTGATGAATGCTGTGATGCACGCTCGCACCGGCAACTGCTGCCCAAGCCTTGTACCAATTGTTTTGGGTACTATCAAGAAATGCAACTGTGTACCCTTCTTCCCGTAACCGCCGAATTTCACTAACAAATGCCCAATTCGGGGAACTGGCTTCTCGGGCCTCCGTTGTAATTCCCAGAGGAGGAGAATTCAATCTAAAACTCCAGGTCTTCAGTTCTCCGCTACTAACAATGGCTGCACCAAACACGATGAGCAACCCTATCAAAAAGCGGGGGATTATATTCAAGGCGCGAGAAGAAAAAACGCCAGCGAATAAAATTACGATAAGAAAACCAAAAACGGGCCCGTAGTAGCGCATTTCTTGTACAAACAGCCAGGTCGAATCGGCTGATTGATGCGCAGATAAATACATAAGGAGTATAAAAATCCCTGCAGTAGTTAAGCCGGTGATGACGTAGAAAAACACTTCACTATCAAACCATTCGCGTTGAGATGCTCGTAATTTTCTAACAAGATGAGAAATGGCAATAATAAAACAACCGAGCACAACGAAGGCAGAGATTAGCCACAATATGGTTGTGTTTTGATCGCCGGGCATCCATGTTGTGCCTAAAGCAAATGCGCCCGCGGGAAATGGCGCTATCTTGCTAAGAATCTGAGAAATCTGTTGTTGATCTCCCAGTATCCCACTTGGATTGCTTAAAGAATCCCCCGTCTGAAGCGCCATACACAAACCGAAGATCATAACCGTACTTAGAGTACATATAAAAGCTGGTGCAAACGTCCATGGTTTTCTTTGCAGAATAGCCATTACAAGCAATGCCACCGGAAGAACTGCAAGTACGGATATATATGCGTAACGTAAGGCACCGCTTAGTCCAATGAGTGCACCTGCGGCTGCAATCCAAAGTAATCCATGGCGTGGGGAAGACCTTAGACCTAGCATTGCTAAGCTTATGCCTAGCACGAAGAAACCAAGCGAAAGAAAATCAGTTGCCCCCATCACGAAAGTTTGCACATATGGCGGAGCAATAACAAGCCAGTAGATCCATAGTGCTATACGGGCAGGAACACTGATCCAATCATGATTTGATTCAAGGATAATAAACCAACCAACAAAAATGCTAGTTAACCCAAAGGCCGTCCAAAAGAATAACGTAAAGACAGGATCATTAGTAAATGCCAGAACAGGTGCCGCCATGTACGAAAACAGTGGCGGCCACCAGGCAATATAATATGGTGATTGTTGTGACAGATCGGAGGTTTCAAAGACCTTGATGCTGATACCTTCACCGTCCAGAAGAGCTTGTGCGCCAGCCAATTGAAAGCCTTGATCAGTTCCAACAACCAGGCCATCGTGATACAGGACGGAAACCTTCACTGCTATAACAGCTAACAACAACAGCCAACGCATTTGCGACCAGTGTAAGCCTTGAGTGAAAGCTGAAAATCGTTTTGGGGTTCTGGTTTTTACAAATGGTTTGTGTGGTGTTGTCACGATGTTATTACCCTGTGTAGCCCGAGAGTCGAGATGATGAAGCTTTAGAAAAATAACAGCCAGTAAGCATTTCTAAATAAAGTTTATACAAGGTCACACTCCCATGTTTCACACCTAACTTCAAGCAACCGTTAGGGGTCCTTTCCTCTAGATTAGAGGAGAAATTTACGAAATGAGCCTGTTAGTATTTTAGACTAGGATTGGCGCTGAGTCTAGGTTGTGGGTGCAAATTCCTGTTTTTAGCAGATTAGGTGTCGCTTGCCTTTCACGAGGCTTATGCCTGATGTTAATCACCGTCGCAATCCATTGTTGTCCAACCCCTTGATTTTTGTAATTTTTTACCCATGACGATCTCGATTTGATTGATAATAAGCCCCATGATCACCTTTCCTAGACTGCCGAATCCCGTGCCTCTTTTTCAACCCGGTATTTTTTCCCGGCTGCCACGCGTTGTTGCGAGCACCTACCACACCTACCATACTTACCAAACCGGCCAGACCGACAATAGTTACATACCTACCACGCGTCCTGGGTCCGCTGGCTTGGGGAGCGTGTCGACCCCTGCATGGCGCCCTGCAAAGATTCTTTGTCGAGCACATCACTTTGGTCAACGATCGCGCCGCCCACAAAACCGGTGCCGTCGGTTACCAGTCTGGTCATATGTTTCTAGAAGAGTCAGCTTTCGATTGTAATAATGTGCGCCTGGATCTTGCCGTCGACAGCCCTCCGCCCGAAGCGCAGGGCGATAGCTTCCGCCGCTAGGTCGGTTGCTTCGCCGAGCCGCGAAGAGCCGCGCGCTTCGATCTCATTTAGTAGCGGTGTCCCCTGGCAGTAAGCGATCGCCGGGAACTGGGGAGATTCTGCCCGACTGCGAGCTGCAACCGTGATGATTTGGGGCCTCGCTGTGAACCCGCCGTTTGCAAGATCCCGCTCGATGATGGCACGGTCGTAATAGCCATGAGGTGTGCGCGCGAGGAAGAGAGGCGGGTCCTGAGGAAACAAGGATTCGAGTGCCATCGTTACGGTGTCGGCGAATTCGTTTTCTTTGATCCGATCCCACACGCTGAACATGAAAATTCCTCCAGGCTTAAGTACTCGACGTGCCTCGGAAAACGCTTTCTGCTTTTCGGGGAAGAACATGACGCCAAATTGGCATACGACGGCGTCAAACATTTCGTCTCGAAAGGGTAGTTTCATAGCATCCGCCTGACGCCACTCCACAGGACGCGTGGTTCCCATCGCGGCAGCTTGGTCCAGCATCTCCTGGTTCAGATCCGTGGCGACTATGGAGACGCTTGGAGGCAAGACAGATGCCAGCCTACGAGTCACGACGCCCGTGCCGGCTGCAATCTCGAGTATGCGAGTAACAGATCTCGAAGCTAGCCGGTTCGCCAAATCCGCAGCGTAGGGCTCGAAGATCAGTGGAACTAGATACGTTTCATAAACCTTCGGAATTGAGCCAGTGAAGACCTTGTCGGCATCGGGACTGCTCATGGCATTTACCTAGCGAGAAGAAATCGCTAATTTAGTGAGCGCGGGAGGATTCGAACCTCCAACCAATGGCTTAAAAGGCCACTGCTCTGCCGTTGAGCTACGCGCCCTACGCAGCGCCAAAGGGCGGCGCTGCTCATGGTGTTTCTAGTCGGCTTCTCCGACTTCGAAACACCAAGATTGAAATTCTATCATGCGTGTAAAGCGGCGGTCAATGTCCGGCTTCGGTTTGCTTGACATCCCGCGCCACGCTTGCTAGGATAAATACCCAACCAACAGTGGAGAACCGATGAGCAAACTTCAAGAGATTAACAGCCAATCTTTCGAGGCTGAGGTATTGAAATCCGACAAACCTGTCCTGCTGGAATTTGGCGCGGTGTGGTGCCAACCCTGCCGCATCCTCGAGCCCGTGCTCGAGGAACTGGCGGCCCAATGGGGCGCGGACGTCAAAGTTGCCAAACTGGACGTGGACGAAGCCGCGGACATCACCATCAAATACCAGGTGCTCAGTGTGCCGACCACGATATTATTCAAAAACGGCGAAGTGTTGGAACGCCTCGTGGGTTTCCAGCCCAAAGAGCGCATTAGCAGCAAAGTAATGGCCCATTTGGAGGCCGCCTAGCCCATGTCAATAAAAAGTCCCCGCTTATGCGGGGCTTTTGTTGGCTTATAAACCGGCAGCTTTTGCCAGCATCTTGGCCCTGTCCGTGTTCTCCCAGGGGAATGACACGTCGTCGCGGCCAAAGTGGCCATAGGCCGCCGTGCTGCGATAGATAGGCCGGCGCAGGTCCAGGTCGCGGATGATGGCGCCGGGGCGCAGGTCGAAGTGCTCGTCAATTAACGCCCCTATCTTCTCGTCGGCGATCTTGCCGGTGCCGAAGGTTTCCACGTTGATGCTGAGCGGCCGGGCCACGCCGATGGCATACGCTACCTGGATCTCGCAGCGGTCGGCCAGGCCGGCGGCCACCACGTTCTTGGCCACCCAGCGCACGGCGTAAGCCGCCGAGCGGTCCACTTTTGTGGGGTCTTTGCCGCTGAAGGCGCCGCCGCCATGGCGGCCCATGCCGCCATAGCTGTCGACGATGATCTTGCGGCCGGTTACGCCGGCGTCGCCCATCGGGCCGCCGATAACAAAGCGGCCGGTGGGGTTCACATAGACCTTAAGGTCTTTGTCAACAAGCTCTTCAGGCAAGGTAGGCAGGATAATGTCTTCCATCACCGCTTCACGAATGTCGGCGTGCGAAATATCGGGAGCATGCTGAGTGCTGACCAGCACCGTGGCGATGCGCTTCGGCTTACCCTTGGAATATTCCACTGTTACCTGGCTTTTGCCGTCGGGGCGCAGCCAAGGCAGTTGGCCGTTCCTGCGTTTTTCCGCTAGCCCGCGGCTAAGCTTATGCGCCAAATAGATCGGCATCGGCATCAACGTGGCGGTCTCGGTGCAGGCAAACCCGAACATCATGCCCTGGTCGCCGGCGCCCACGGCCTCCAAGTCCTTTTCTATCTCTTCGCCGGATTTGGCTTCCAGCGCTTTATCCACGCCCATGGCAATGTCGCCGGACTGCTGGGAAATGGCCACTTGCACGCCGCACGAGTCGCCATCGAAGCCATAGTCGCTGGAGGTGTAACCGATATCCCTAACCACTGAGCGCACCAGTTGGTCATAATTGATCCATGCTTTGCTGGTAACCTCGCCGAGGAGCATAACGAACCCGGTCTTAACCGCCGTCTCGCAGGCCACGCGGGAATACGGGTCTTGGGTCAGGCAGGCGTCCAGTACCGCGTCACTGATCTGGTCGCAGATCTTGTCAGGGTGGCCTTCCGTCACCGACTCCGAGGTAAACAGCAGTTTCTCGGCATTCATGAATGTGCTACTCATCGAACAGGAACCTCCGCTTTCATATATACAAAATGCCCTTTCAATGTGAAAGGGCATTGGTTATCTTCAACCACCCTCTCATCTTCCAGACATCGTCCTGCCGGATTTGGCACCTTCTGCTTGCGCAGTGGTTGCCGAGGTTTCAAAGGGCCGGTCCCTCCACCTCTCTGGATAAGTGCGTTCCCTGGCGGGAACGCGGGAGTTTGCGCTAGCAAACCCCATGGGTTTTATTCAATTGTGGGCGAGACTATACCACTGGCAAGCGGTGATGTCAATTTTGGCCGAAGCACGGCCGTGAGGCCGTGCTTATTCTTCCAGCGTGCTCAAGTCGCCTTCCGGCAGACCCTGGGCGCGCGCCTTCAACACCCGCCGCATGATCTTGCCCGAGCGCGTCTTGGGCAGCTTGTCCACGAAGCGAACTTCCTCGGGGCGCGCCAAGCCGCCCAGGTGCTTGGCCACATGCTGCCGCAGCTCTTCGGCCAGCGCGTCACTGCCTTTCTGCTCTGGTTTCAGGAGCACGAAGCAATGGATGGCTTGGCCCTTGAGATCATGCGGCAACCCGATGGCGGCCGACTCTGCCACCGCTGGGTGCGTGATCAAGGCGGATTCAATTTCCGCGGTGCCCAGCCGGTGGCCGGAAACCTTGATCACGTCGTCCACTCTGCCAATGATCCAGTAGTAGCCATCTTCGTCCCGCCGAGCAGAATCCCCGGTCAGGTATTTGCCGGGAAAGCGCGACCAATATTGTTGCACATAGCGCTCAGGGTCCCCATAGATGCCGCGCAGCATCGCCGGCCAGGGCCTGTTCAGCACCAGGTATCCTTCTTCGTTATCCTTGACCGGCTTACCTTGCTCATCCACGATTTCTGCCTCCTGGCCAAAAAACGGTCGCGTGGCAGAACCAGGCTTCAGCGGAATGGCGGGCATAGGCGTGATCATGAACATGCCGGTCTCGGTTTGCCACCAGGTGTCCATGATCGGGCACTGCTCTTTGCCGATCACTTTGTAATACCAACGCCAGGCCTCAGGATTGATCGGCTCGCCCACCGACCCCAACAAGCGCAAGCTGGTGAGGTCGTACTGTTTAGGCCAATCCTCGCCAAAGCGCATGAGCCCGCGAATGGCCGTGGGCGCCGTGTAAAGGATCGTGATCCCATAACGTTCCACCAGCTGCCACCAACGCCCGGGATTAGGAAAGGCCGGCCCTCCTTCATAAAGGAAGCTAGTGGCGCCATTCAACAGAGGGCCGTATACGATGTAAGAATGCCCGGTGATCCAGCCGGGGTCGGCTGCACACCACCAACGGTCTTCATCCTTAATATCGAATACATATTTCAAGGTGGCATACGTTCCGACCATGTACCCACCGTGGGTGTGCACGATCGCCTTCGGTTTTCCTGTAGACCCTGACGTGTACAGGATAAACAACGGGTCTTCAGCGTCCATTCTTTCAGTGGGGAATCGTTCTTTGGCAACCGGCGTCTCCAGCAATTGGTGATACCAATAATCGCGCTCGGCCTTAAAAGCTACTTCATGTCCGCTGCGACGCACCACCAGCACGGATTCGACCGAAGGGCATGAAGAAATAGCCTCGTCGGCAATGCTCTTCAATTCGATAAGCTTTCCATTCTGGTAAGAGCCGTCGCAGGTAATTACCAGCTTAGAAGCGCTGTCCTCTATGCGCCCTTGCAGCGCGTCTACCGAGAAGCCGCCGAAGACCACGGAATGGATGGCGCCGAGCTTGGCGCAGGCCAGCATGGCAAACACGATCTCAGGCACGCGGCCCATGTAAATGGTGACGCGATCCCCTTTGTTCACCCCAAGAGATTTGATAATGCTGGCCATTCGGGAAACTTCGCGGTTCAGCGCGTAATAGGAAAAACTGCGGTGATCCTTACCGTCCTCGCTTTCCCAAATAAGCGCCAGTTTGTTTTTGCGACTGGTCTGCAAGTGTCTGTCTATACAGTTGTGAACGATATTGACTTCCGCCCCCGTAAACCACTTGAAGAAAGGTTTGTTGGAATCGTCCAAGACCTTCTTCCACGGCTTGTACCATTCGAGCTGTTTGGCTTCGCCGGCCCAGAAGCCCTCGTAATCCTTGGCCGCCCGCTTAGCGATCGTCGTCCAAGTCGCCAGATCCCATTGGCCGGCTGCTTCCCTGCTCGGGTAATAGACTTCCCCGTGCAGTTTCGAGCCTGCGGAACGTTTAGCAGGCTTTCTTTTCCTGGCCTTCTTTTTTTGCATTGGGGAATCCTTCTGCAGATCTGTGGCTAATAGTCTAGCAGACTGATCTTTTCCAGCTTGTCCAAGCTGTGAGTTGCGATCACTTGGCGCACGGTGCCGGTGACTCCGCGCACTACCAGGCTGTGCGTGCGGGCTCCGTTAGGGAAATACTTGACGCCGTCGAGCAGTTCGCCGTCCGTGATCCCGGTAGCGGCAAAGAAAACGTCTTCCGACGAAACCAGGTCGTCCATGGTCAGCACCTTTTCGAAGTCATAGCCCATGGCGCGGCCGCGCTTCAGCTCTTCATCGTTGCGCGCATATAGTTTGCCCTGGATCTCGCCACCCATGGCGCGCAAGGCGCAGGCGGCGATCACGCCCTCCGGGGTGCCGCCAACGCCCATCAGCACGTCGATGCCCGCATCAGGCATGGCTGTCATCAGAGCGCCAGCCACGTCGCCGTCATCTATCATGCGAATGCGCGCCCCGCAACGACGCACCTCATTCTTTAGCTCTTCGTGGCGCGGCCGATCCAGCATCACCACCACCAGGTCCTGAATGCGTTTTCCTGTTGTCTTGGCGATGGCCTGTAAGTTTTCCTCGACAGAGACTTCCACGTTGATGGATCCCTTGGCGGCCGGGCCGACGGCGATCTTGTCCATATATACGAATGGACCGGGGTCAAACATGCAGCCGCGCGGGGCCAGAGCCACGGTCGAGACAGCGTTAAACCGGCCTTCAGCTAGCGGTCGAGTACCATCAATAGGATCTACGGCGATATCCACTTGAGGGGCAGTGCCTCTGCCCAGTTTTTCGCCGTTATACAGCATAGGGGCCGCATCTTTTTCTCCCTCCCCGATCACGATAATCCCATCCATCTCGATCGTGTTCAGCACCAGGCGCATGCCATCCACGGCCGCCTGATCGCCCCCTACCTTGTCTCCCCGCCCCATGAAACGCGCCGCGGAAAGGGCCGCCGCTTCGGTAACCCGCACCAATTCCATGGCTAAGTTGCGGGAGGGAGTGCTGTTTGACATCCAGTCTCCTAAACTATTTGGTAGTTAGGAACACGAACAAGACGAGGTAATAACCGATGGGAAAAGCCCACATCCACGAATCAATTCGGTCAAGCACGCCACCATGCCCGGGCAGAATTTGGCTGGCGTCTTTCAGCTTCATTTCACGTTTGATCATGCTAATGCCCAAGTCTCCCAAGGTGGGTAGGGTGCCGACCGCGAGGCCCAACAGAGTGGCATTGACCAGTGAAAATGCGGGGACTTCGGGCAAACCCAATTGGCTAAATAAGAGCATGAACAATGGGGTGCCAATTGCAGCCGCCGCCATACCAGCTAAGTAACCTTCCACACTTTTTTTCGGGCTCAAGGTCGGGGCAAGCCGCGTCTTTCCATAACGGCTGCCCACTAGGTAGGCCGTGGTATCCGCCAGGATCACCGCGAACAGGGAGAGCAGCAGCCACCATTGGCCATCCGGGAAATCCTGACGCAGCAACAGCATATAAGAGCCTAGCAGACCGATATAAAAGATGCCGCTGAGCGTGGCGGCAAAATCAGAAGCGGCGCGCTTTCGTCCGCTTTCATATTGAAACAAATAGTAACTTAGGGTCCCGGCGCAGATAAGCACAAACACCCAATGGTCTTGAGCAAATCCGGCGGCAAATCGGGAAAAAAAGATCGCCAGGACGCCGGCGACCAAAATCATCTGGGAAGGTCGCCCGCCGCCATTGCGAAATAAGGCGGCATATTCCCAAGCGGCTCGCCCCAGGATCAGAGCGATAAAAATGGCGTAAGGCCAGGCTTCCCAGAAAATAAAAAATATCCCCAGAGGCAAAGCGATCACAGTGAAGAGGACGCGTTTAAAAAACATAGGTCTTAGTGTTCCAACACCAGCCCGTAACGCCGTTCACGGCGGCTAAATTCCTCAATGGCCGCGATCAATTGCTCCCGGCCAAAATCCGGCCACAGGGTATCGGGGAACACCCACTCCGCGTAGGCAGCTTGCCAGATAAGGAAGTTGCTGATGCGTTGCTCCCCCGACGTGCGAATAACCAGATCAGGATCGGGGATCTCGGCTGTATACAGATACCGGGAGATCAGTTCTTCACTAACTTCTTCTGATTTGATTCCGTCGTCCAGCATGGCCTTGATCGCCTGAACGATCTCATCCCGGCCGCCATAATTGAACGCCACGCTTAGCACGAGCCGGGTGTTGTTTTTGGTGAGTTCCATGCCCTTGAGCACCTTCTCGCGCAAGGACTTACGCACCCCTTCGAGGCGCCCGATATGCCTCAGCCGGGCTCCCTGGCGATGGAGTTCCGCTAACTCGCGGTTGAACACCTCATCGAAGATCCCCATTAAACCCTTGACTTCGTCTTCGGGGCGGCCCCAATTTTCCGTTGAGAACGCGTAAATGGTGAGGTATTTGACCCCCAACTCCACGCAGGCTTCAATGATGCGGCGTAGGTTTTCGGTGCCGGCGCGGTGCCCGGCCAGGCGGGGCAAGCCGCGGGCACGCGCCCAGCGCCCATTGCCATCCATAATGATGGCGATATGCTGGGGCACGTGGGCGGGAAGGGCGGCCTTAGTTTTCGCCATAAGGCCGTTTCAGACTTCCATGACCTCTTTTTCCTTATTGGCCCCCATCACATCGATTTCTTTAATGATCTCGTCAGTCAGCTTTTGAACTTCCTCTTCCCCGCGCGTCAAGTCATCCTCAGAGATCAGTTTTTCTTCCTTTAAGTCCCGCAGATCTTTAATTGCATCCCGGCGGATATTGCGGACCGCCACGTGAGCTTCTTCTCGGCGCGTATTCACTACTTTCACTAATTCCTTGCGCCGTTCCTCAGTCAGCTGGGGCAAGTTAAGCCGGATGAGCTTGCCATCATTGCCGGGTGTCAGCCCCAAGTCTGAGGTCTGGATGGCTCGTTCGATATCCTTAAGGCTGCCGGGGTCGAAGGGCTTGATCAGCAGTTGGCGGGGTTCCGGAACGCTGATGCTGGCTAATTGGATCAGCGGGGTCGGTTGGCCATAATATTCAACCAATAGTTTTTCGACCAAGGCAGGGGAAGCGCGGCCAGTGCGCACCGCCGCCAGCTCATCCCTAAGTGCCTGTACGGAGCTTTTCATCCGCTCTTTGCTACTTTTGAGAATATCCGAAATCACTTAATTGCCTCCTGGCAGGGGATCTTTTTAAGTCACAAAACAAAGAGCAAATGGACTACTTTTGAAAATTCTACCACCAGACCTTCTTGCCCCTTTCGAACAAACAGCCGGCTTAGAGCCTAGGTCAGCTGACCTCATTGATGAGGGTACCAACCGCCTTCCCCAGCAAGGCGCTCTTCAAAGCAGCCGGTTGCCAGAAGTTCAACACGATGATCGGCAGGTCGTTTTCCATACATAATGAGATGGCGGTGCTATCCATCACGGTTAAGCGCAGGTTGAGCGCTTCGATATAGCTCAAATGGGTGAAGCGCTTGGCATTCGGATTCTTATGCGGGTCCGAGTCGTAAATGCCGTCAACTTTAGTAGCTTTGATCACTACGTCGGCATCGATCTCCATCGCCCGCAAGGCGGCAGCCGTATCAGTAGAGAAGTAGGGGTTTCCAGTCCCAGCGCCGAAGATGACCACCCGGCCCAGATCCAAATGTCGAGTAGCCTTTCGGCGGATGTATGGCTCGGCCACAGCGCGCATTTCGATGGCGGTCTGCACGCGGGTTTCCACGCCGCCGCGCTCAATGGCATCCATCAGCGCCAAAGCGTTCATAACCGTGCCTAGCATGCCCATGTAATCCGCTGTCGCCCGGTCCATGCCGCGTTCGATGCCAGTACGGCCCCGCCACAGGTTGCCCGCCCCGATCACAATGGCAAGTTGAATACCCATGCGCGCCACTTCGCTCACTCGCTGGGCAATGAGTTCGGCTTGATCAGGATCGACCCCAAACCCTTGCGGGCCGGCCAAGGCTTCCCCACTCAATTTCAGCAAAATACGCTTGTACTTAGGGGTTGCTTTCTTTGCCATTCTGCCTCCAAATCTTTCCAATTATTGCAAAAAAGGTCTCGCCGCATTAAGAAAACGGCCAACTCGTTTGGTTGGCCGTTGACCGGATTATTTCTCGACGTGTTCTCCCAATTCCCATCGCTGGAAGCGCCGCACCACAATGTTTTCCCCTAGCGACCCAACGGCCTCAGAGACTAGCTCCTTGATCGTCTTATTCTCATCCCGGATGTAGGCCTGGCGCATCAGCACAACTTCATCCAGATATTTTTGAATACGGCCATCCACGATCTTGTCCCACGCTGCTTCTGGCTTGCCTTCTTCTTTGGCGCGATTTCGTGCCACTTCGCGTTCAATCTCAAGGGCGGAGACGGGGACCGCTTCTTCGGTGATCCAGTTCGGGGCGGCAGCGGCGATCTGTAGGGCGAGTTCATGGGCCAGCGTACGGAAGGCCTCGGAAAGAGCGACAAAGTCTGTTTCGCAGTTAAGTTCCAGCATCACACCAACGCGCCCCCCACCGTGAGAGTACAGCTCGATCACCCCGTCGGAGGCTTCCCGGTCGGCGCGCTTGGCAGCTTTGGCTAGACCCTTTTCTCGCAGGTAAGCGACCGCTTGGTCAAAGTCACCATTGGCGTGTTCCAGAGCGGCCCGGCAGTCCAGCACACCTGCGCCCGTGGCTTCGCGCAGTTCCTTGATTTGCTGTGTAGTGATCGCCATACTATTCTTCGGGTTCCTCGCCTGCGCCCTCAAGATCCTTTTTTCTGATCTTGGTCTTGGCTTTCCTGGTCTTGGGTGTTGCCTTCTTGGGAGCAGACCGCTTAGCAGGCGCTTTAGCCGCGGCTACTTCAGGGGTCTCAGCGGCTTTTTGAGCCTTTTGGGCGTCTTTGACCGCTTTGGCCTCAGCTTCGGCGGCTTCCTTCACTTGTTTTTCAGCCACCTTGGCCAGCGTGGCGGCGCCTAGCAAGTCGGCGTCGGAAAGTTCCTCACCAGCAGCTTCTGCGCGGCGGCGTCTGCGGGCAGGCTTGTCAGCCCCTTCGCCTTGTTCGCCCTCCGCCTTGTCCTTGCGCAGAGAACGGCCTTCCACGGCGGCGTCCGCCATGTAGGAGACCATCAGTTTGATGGCGCGAATAGCATCGTCATTGGAAGGGATCACGTAGTCGATCACGCTGGGGTCGCAATTGGTGTCCACCAATCCCAGCACCGGGGTCCTCAGGATATTAGCTTCCTCAACAGCTGTCTGCTCGCGGTTCACATCCACGACGAAGAGCAGATCGGGCAATTTTGTCATGCCGCGAATACCGCCGAAACGTTCCTGCAGTTTCTCAATGACCCGGCTGTTCGACAGGAGTTCTTTCTTGGTGAGGCCGGAAGCCTCGGGTTGTTCGCGCTGCCGTTCCAGCCTTTCCAATTCAGTGATGCGCTGGCGCATAGTTTGCCAGTTGGTGAGCATGCCGCCCAACCAACGCACAGTCACATAGGGCATCCCGGCGCGCTGCGCTTCAACTTCGATGGTCTCCATCGCCTGGCGCTTGGTGCCGACAAATAACACTACACCGCCGTCAGCCACCAAATCGCGAACGACCTTATAGGCTGTTTCTAATGCTTTGACCGTTTGCTGCAAATCGATGATGTGGATCCCGTTGCGTTCGGTGAAGATGTATGGCTTCATCCGTGGGTCCCATTTTTGGGTGCGATGCCCAAAGTGGACCCCAGCTTCTAGTAAGGCCTTCATTTCAATAGCGGCCATGGTGTTGCTCCTTTGCGTTTTTCCTGCGCTTCCGTCTTCCCCGGGCAGGCACCCGCTCTTGCGGGCACGCCCTGCCGGGTCGGGAAGCGTGTGAGATGTTGCTGTTACAAGCAACGCGCCCGCCAAAGCGGGCGCGGCAAGAGTATATCATGCCCATTTGCGTTCGTCCAGAATCGAGTGGTCGGGCGCCGTGTACAATCACCTTTATGAATGAAGCCGAGTTCAACGAGGCCATTGCCGGCCTGGCGCTGGAGAAAGCCGCGTTCTTTCCGTCTATTGGATCGACCAATGACGTGATTGCAGAATGGGCCGGCCAGGGCCTTCAAGGGCTGGCCATGGCCGCAGCGGATGAGCAAACCCGCGGCCGCGGGCGGGCTGGCCGCCGCTGGCTCACGCCGGCTGGGAGCGCCCTGGCTTTCAGCCTCCTGTTGGCCCCTGGCATGAACCTGGATACCGAGCTGCTAGGGCGTGCTTCCGGGTTAGGGGCGCTAGCCGTGTGTGAAGCCTTGGAAGATCTCTATTCGCTGGCTCCCCAGATAAAGTGGCCCAATGACGTATTGCTCAATGGGAAAAAAACAGCCGGCATCCTGGCCGAGGCCCATTGGAGCGGCGAGCGCTTGCAGGTGCTCATCCTGGGTATTGGCATCAATGTTGCAGCCGACTCCGTGCCGCCCGTTGAAAATATCAACTTCCCGGCCACTTGCGTCGAGTCGGAACTCGGCGACAGCGTCAAGACCTCGGAGTTGCTGCGGGCGGTCCTGGACCGCCTTATCAAGTGGAAAGTGCAGATGCAGTTTCCCGAATTTATCCAGGCTTGGCAGAGCCGGTTGGCTTATTTGGGAGAGACCGTGCGCTTGCAAACGGGCACGAATGGAATAGTGGAAGCCCAATTGCAGGGCTTGGCAGCCGATGGCGGGCTCAAGCTTCGCTTGTCTTCGGGAGAGTTGCGCACCTTCCAAATGGGCGAGATTCAGATCAACCCATTGGTTGCCGGTCAATCGAAATAGGCTAAACTAAACAAGTTATAGGAGGCGCAATGCTCGACGATTTTCTTAGGGAAGAAGATGCCGACGGTTCCGTCGATGCGATCGAGGGAACTGCCAATCTGGAATTATCCGGGGAACCGGAAACGGGTTTTATGGGCATGACTCCAGGCCAGCGCTTTATCCTATCCTTAATGTTTTTCTTTATCGTGGTGATTATCGGCGCTTTCTTCTTGCTGGTCACTGGGGTCATAGCCATCCCGGTCGGCTAGAAAGCCAAACAAAAAAGGCGGAGCCCCCTCCTTGGCTCAGGCTTTTTATTTTTAAGACGCGCCGCTTATTTTTCTTCCTTGCCGTTCTCCTGAGAAACTCCCGCTCTCTTTAGGTCGGCAGCCGAGATGCGTGCCAGGGTAGCCACGCTGTCCCCTTCAGCTAAATTCATCAACCGCACTCCTCGGGTGGCGCGCCCCGCCTGTTTGATCTCTTGCACCCGTGTGCGCAACACGACCCCGGCGGCGGAAATAAGCGTTACCTCATCGGCGCTCTGCACTACGCGCACTGCAGCAATGGTGCCAACGATGGGAAGCGCCTTGACGTCGATGGTTAGCATACCGCTCGTGCCGCGTCCCTTGGCCGCATATTCCTTTAAAGGCGTACGTTTGCCGTAGCCTTTAGTAGTTACCAACAAAAGATCTCCGCCCGGCTCAACCACTTCCATGCCTGCCAGGTGGTCCTTTCCCTTAATACTAATGGCCTTAACCCCGGCAGCCTGTCTTCCCATAGCCCTCACCTTCTGTACAGGAAAGCGTAGGGCCTTACCCAATTTTGTGGCCAGGATGACATGATCTTTGCTGCCAACTAGGCGAACCCAGCCCAAGGCATCGCCCTTGTCGAGCCCCATGGCGATCAGACCCGAAGGCCGCACGGCCTCCAGGTCGCTCAGCGCCATGCGCTTGATCTTGCCGTTGCGCGTGGCCATGATACAGAATTCACTGGCTTTGAAATCGGGTACTGCGACCACCGCCGTGATGGTTTCGCCAGCGGTGACATTCAGAATGTTGATGATGGGTGTGCCGCGCGCCGTGCGGTCCGCATCTGGAATGCGGTAAGCCCGCTCCGAATACACTTTGCCGCGATCAGAAAAGAAGAGCAGAGTATCCAGTGTCCTGGCCGGCGTGAGGATCACGACTTCGTCATGGTCCTTGGTAGCATGCCCTCTGACCCCGGTGCCTCCGCGTGTCTGGGCTTTGAAGGCCTTGGCGGCCACGCGCTTGACATAGCCTTGGAGGGTAATGCTCACTAATACCGCCTCATCGGCGACCAGGCTTTCTTCAGTCAGGTCTTCTTTGCCTTTGCCCTCAGCGTCGATTATCGTCTTGCGCGCATCCCCATAAGTCTTTTCCATGTCACCCAGGTCAGCTCTGATCAGGGAAAGAATCTTCTTGGGATGTTTGAGCAAGTCTTCCAGATAGGCAATTCGTTCGGAAACTTCTTTGTACTCGTCCTCGATCTTTTTGCGTTCCAAGGCGGCCAAGCGGCGCAGCTGCATGTCCAGGATGGCTTGCGATTGTTTGTCGGATAATTTGAAGCGCGTCATGAGGGCAGCCTTGGCTGCCTCTGCATCCTTTGACTTTCTAATCGTCTCGATCACCGCATCCAGGTTGGCTAGCGCCTTTAGCAGGCCTTCCAGAATATGGGCTCGGGCGCGTGCTTTTTCCAGTTCGAACGCCGAACGGCGGGTAATGACCGTCTGGCGATGCTCAAGAAAGATCTGCAGAGCGCGCTTGAGCGAGAGCAGGCGCGGTTCGCCATCCACCAGGGCCAGCAATTGGGCGGCGAATGTCCCCTGCAACGGCGTGAATTTATACAGGCGGTTAAGCACCATACGCGGCTCGGCCCCGGCTTTGAGCTCGATCACAATGCTTAGACCATCCCGGTCAGATTCGTCGCGTAGGTCGGAAATTCCCTCGAGCCGGCCTTCGCGTACCAGTTCGGCGATCCGTTCGATGAGGTTGGTAAGGTTTAGCTGGTAGGGGATCTCACTGATCACGATGCGCATGCGTCCCCGCAGACCTTCTTCGATGCGCGATTTGGCTCGCACCAGCAATTGGCCCTTGCCTTTGCTATACAGGTCGCGGATGCCTTCCAGGCCAACGATAATTCCGCCCGTAGGGAAATCGGGGCCCTTTACGTACTTAAGCAGATCTTCAATGGTGATGTCATCAGCCTTGCCGTGATGGTCGATCATGTAATGCAAGGCGCCAATCAATTCGCTTACATTGTGCGGAGGGATGTTGGTAGCCATACCGACCGCAATGCCGGAGGAGCCATTGAGCAACAGATTGGGCAGGCGGCTCGGCAAGACCAAAGGCTCCTTCAACGAGCCGTCGAAGTTGTCACCGAAGTTCACGGTGTCTTTGTCAATGTCGGCCAACAATTCCTCGGCCATCGGGTTGAGCCGCGCTTCGGTGTAGCGCATAGCCGCCGGCGGGTCACCGCCGATGGAGCCAAAGTTTCCCTGCCCCTCGATCAACGGGTAGCGCATGGAGAAGTCCTGCGCCATGCGCGCCATGGCATCGTATACCGCGGCATCGCTATGCGGATGGTACTTGCCCAACACCTCACCGACAATACGGGCGGATTTTTTGAAGCTGCTGCCGGAACGAATGCCCATATCGTACATGGCGTACAAGATGCGGCGGTGGACAGGCTTAAGCCCGTCCCGCGCGTCCGGCAAGGCGCGCGCCACGATTACGCTCATGGCGTAATCGAGATAGGCCGAACGCATTTGGTCGCCAATGTCTATTGGCTTAATGGATGTGCTTTTAACCACGTTGTTTCCCTTGAGTTACCTGAGGAAAGACCTGAAAAAACAATTATAACCCGTGCGTGGACTCTAAGCTTGGCCTCAACTGGCCGTTTTTGTTCGGCTCAGTGGGAGATTAGTACGCTTTTGCCCCTTGCTTGTCTCATGTATACTTTCTAAAATAGAAGCTGAATGACCCGATCCCAAGTATGGCGGCAGGGAGGCCGATTCCTCAACCTTTGTGCCCGGGTTTTTTTCGTCTAGAGATCGAGCGGCTGAGAGGATAAATGCTTCCTGCGGATAAATTAAGCATGCAAAAACCCCGCATGACGGGCCCCTTGGCCCCAGAGATCCTGGTGCCTCGCTTGGGGGACAGCCTGGTCGAAAAAGGCTTGCTTACGCAGGCCGACTTGAAGCGCGCCCTGGCGCATCAAAAAAAGATGCGCCAAGAGCAGGGAAAACGCGTCCTGCTTGGCGAGGCTTTGATCCAACTTGGCCTCATCGAGCGGGCTAAGTTAGATGCCGCAATCACGGAACAGATCGCTCAGTTGCAGTTGGCGCTACGCCAGAGCAACCTGCTTTTGGAAGAGCGCGTGCAGGAGCGGACAACCGAGCTGCAAGAAGCTCTGAATAAGCTAACCGAACTGAACCGCCTGAAAAACGACTTTATTTCCAACGTATCTCACGAGTTGCGCACGCCGCTGGCCCACATGGTCGGCTATATTGATTTGCTCTCAGCTGAAGCTCTAGGCCCGCTGAGCGACGAGCAGCGCAGCGCGCTGGTCGTGTTGGAAAAATCTTATCACCGGCTCCACAGCCTGATCGACAACCTCCTTTTTATGTCCTTCGACATGGCAGAGAGCCTGCACCTGGTCTCCGGACCTGCTCAATTGCAGCAACTGTTCCCGCAGGTGATCGCCCAAACCCAGGCCAAGCCCGCCGCAGCGGGCTTGGCCCTCAGCCACGAAATTCCTGCTGACCTGCCCTCTGTCCAGGCCGATGCCAACAAAATTGAATGGGCGCTAAGCCAGCTCCTGGATAATGCCATCAAATTCAACCGGGAGGGCGGCAAGGTCCACCTGAGCGCTAATCTGGATGGCCGGCGGGTTCAGATCGCGGTAGCGGATACTGGGGTGGGTATTCCGAAGGAAAAGATCGCGGAGATCTTTAAACCATTCCACCAATTGGATGGCTCTTCGACCCGGAAAGTAGGAGGAGCCGGAATTGGCCTCACTCTGGCCAAGCGCATTGTTGAAGCCCACGGCTCCAAGCTGGTAGTCGAATCGGTTCCCGGCAAGGGCTCTCGCTTTTCGTTTAGTCTTTCCCTCGCTCACGTTTAACGTGAATAATCAGTCTGCGCGCCCTAGTAGTTTGCGGCTCGATGAACTGGAGGCCGTATATGCCATCAGTCGCGCCGTAGCTGAAACCCTGGACTTCGACAAAGCCCTGGCGGATATAGTTCGCCTTGCCCGGCCGGTCTTCATTTTTGATAACGCCGTGCTTTACTTGGTGGGCGAAAATGGAATTTTGGAACCCGCATTTGCCCGCGCCATTGGTCGCGGCCGTTCGTCAGAGGCCGATTCCGCCTGGGGAGAAGTGGCCGCCAACGGAGCCTTCGCCAGCGGGCGCAATTTCATATATCATCCGGAGATAAAACCGGAAATGGACCGGCTTCAGCAGCGTTTTTATCTGGGCTTGCCGATGCTGTTGGGCGGCAAGAACATCGGCGCCCTAGTCTTCATTCGTTTTGGGGGACCGGTATTCACGGACGAGCAGATCCACCTGGCTGAGTTTATCGCTGCCCATGTGACCCAGGTGCTGGAACATAAGCGCTTGGTCGATCGCGTTGCAAACCTTGAAGCCGAGCGCCGGCTGACGCGACTGCAATCCGAATTCATTGCCACCATTTCCCACGAATTAAAGACACCCCTCGGCTTTATCAAAGGATACTCCACTACTCTGCTGCGCAAAGACACCAATTGGGACGAAGCCGCTCAGCGTGAATTTCTAACCATCATCGACGAGGAGACGGATCGACTTACCGAGTTAGTGGAAAACTTGCTGGATTCCTCGCGCTTGCAATCCGGCACTTTGGATATCGAACTCCGCACGCTGGACCTGGCCGCGCTTGTCGAAGAAAATATTGGGCGGTTATTAGTTCGTTACCCCGAGTTGGTAATCCGCTGGAAAGCAAACAGCCCAGATAGCCTGGTAGAAGCTGATCCCAAGCGTCTCAGCCAGGTCATAGATAACCTGATCGGAAATGCTGCGAAGTACGCACCCAACAGCCCACTGCAGGTTTCATTAGAAAGCTCTGCAGAACACGTACGCCTCAGCATTCGTGACTCTGGCCCCGGCATCCCCGCAGAGGATATCGAGCATATATTCAAACGTTTCTTTCGTTCAACCCTCACCAAGGATAAAGCGCGCGGCAGCGGCCTCGGCCTTTACATCTGTGAGCAAATTATCAAAGCCCATCATGGGGAAATTCACGTCAAATCCACCAAAGGGAAAGGAACGGAATTTGTCATCACGTTGCCCCGGCACACCGTTCCCCAACCCGCCTAAGTCAGGAGAGAAATGGCAAATCGCATACTGGTTGTGGACGATGAACCCCGCTTTGTCCGCTTAGTGGAGGCTAATCTGCAAACTGAGGGGTTCGAGGTGCTAAAAGCCGCTAACGGCAAAGAGGCCTTGGATCTGACGGTGGCTGAAAAACCCGATCTGATCTTGCTGGATGTCATGATGCCCGAGATGGATGGCTTTCAGGCCTTAGAACGCATCCGTGGTTTCTCCACAGTTCCTATAATCATGCTCACCGCCAAGGGGGACGAGGAACACAAAGTGCGCGGGCTGAACCTGGGAGCGGATGATTATGTAATCAAACCCTTCTCGGCCAACGAACTCATTGCTCGCGTCCAGGCCGTCCTGCGCCGGGCCCAGCGCACGACTTCGGATTTCTCCGAACCTATATTCACCCGGGGCGACTTGAGTATCAACTTCGCCCGGGCCGAGGTGACTGCCAATGGCCAGCCCGTGTCGCTGTCCGCCACGGAATATCGCCTTTTATTGCAGTTCGCCCGCAGCGCAGGGAAAACACTGACCGCCGAAGACCTCTTGCGCAATGTTTGGGGACCAGAGTATAGTGAAGAAAAAGAAATCCTATGGGTCAGCATTTCCCGCCTGCGTCAGAAGCTGGAAAAGGATCCGAAGACCCCGATACTAATCGTAACTCTTTCCGGTGAAGGGTACATGATGCCCTAGGGGGGGGATCGAGGAACGTATGCATGAAAAAAGATCTAGTTTCCGACCCGTGGTTACTACCATGCAGTTTCCGGCAATTATTCAGACCACTCTCAATCAGATCCATGGCAATCTACATGCCGGGGAAAATGAGCGTATAAAGGATGCGTCGAATTCAAACGAGATATTTCTTGCCATCACCAATGAACAGATCTTCAGCGCCGACGGTACGTCAGAACCGAGGAGGAGCGAGTTCCTTGCGATCAATCGAACTCGTGTTATTTGAATTATCGAAAAAAAGTACGCCACCGGACTGCTAAACCGTTAGAAGCCTGACAGGAGCTTTCCTATTATGAGCCAAGGCAAAGCCATTCAAATTCGCTCCAAAATCGTGGGTGTCTTGTTACGCGACGCGCGTCTGGCCGCGGGCAAATCCATGAAAGAAGTGGGGGCAGTCATCGGGGTTTCCAGCAGCACGATCAGCTCCATCGAACAAGGGTCGAATTCACCTTCACTGCCGGAACTGGAGTTGCTGGCTTTCTACTTGCGCGTCCCCATCAGCCATTTCTGGTCCGAAGAGATCGTTTCCGAGGAACCCCATCCGACCCAGAACCTGGAAACCGAAAAACTGCTGGCGTTGCGCCACCGCACCATTGGCGCCATGCTGCGCCAGGCCCGCGCCGAAAAAAACCTGAGCCAAAAAGAACTGGCCCAACGCACTGATATTTCCACCAGCCGCATTCGCCGCTATGAAAGCGGCGAAACCCCTGTGCCTCTCCCTGAATTAGAGCTTTTGGCCGTCAGCCTGAGCTACAGTTTCGAGGATTTCACCGACACGACCGGGCCGGTGGGTGAGTGGATGGCCACCCAGCGGGCAGAACAAGAATTAGGCAACCTGCCACGCAGCCTAAAGGAGTTCATCGCTGATCCACAGAAGCGCAGCTATCTTGAATTAGCCCAGCGCCTCAGCGAGATCTCCTCCGAGAAATTGCGCGCCCTGGCTGCTGCTTTGACTGATCTGCTTGACTAACCGCTAAGCACCAAGACGGCTAAAGTATAATAAGCAGGATGGCTGTTTCCGCAGTCCTCAGCCCCCGTTCGGCAATTGAAGAGGACCGCAGCCGGTTAGCCAACCTGCTGCATTTCGAAACACACGTGCACCGCCACCTGGATTGGCGCCGGCCTTTGGATTGGCTTGGGCATGACCCCTATCTGGTTCTAGAATCTGGGGGCAGGTTGCTAGCCACCCTGGTTTGCCCTCCTGACCCCCCTGGGGTTTCCTGGATCCGGCTGTTTGCCGCAACCAGCCGATTTGACCCCCATGAAGCCTGGGGAGTGCTTTGGCCCCAAGCGTACTCTCAACTGCGCGCCCTTTCCGTCCAGCACGCAGCCGCCATTCCCCTTCAAGATTGGTTCCGGGATATTCTGGCCGCTAGCCAGTTCGCTCATACTCACAACGTCGTCGTTCTCGATTGGCGGCCAGGCGCATCACCTAGCCTGGGCGGCGCGGGAGATACGCCGGGTCTTCGGCTAATGACTGAAGCCGATATTAACGGGGTTGTCGAGGTCGACCGGCAAGCCTTTGCACCCCTGTGGCAGAATTCAAAGGAAGCTGTGGGCCTGGCTTTCAAGCAGGCCGGCCTTGCCACGGTGATCGAAGATGAGGGTCGCATTGCAGCCTTTCAGATCAGCACACGGGCTTCACGCGGGCTGCACCTGGCCAGGTTAGCCACCCATCCCGATTACCAGGGCCGCGGCTTGGCCTCGTCTCTAGTGCGCCATGTGCAGCAGCAGGTGCTGGATCGCCCCGAGGACTTTCTGACCGTTAATACTCAGGACAACAATGCCCCCTCCCTGGCCCTGTATGCCAAATTGGGTTTCAAGCTTACCCGGGAACAGTTTCCCGTATTTCAATTCGACCTAAATTAACTCCCATGGCTCAAAATTCGCTGGAAGGTAAGACAGTCATCATCGCCGGAGCTGCCGGCGGCCTCGGGTCGGTGGCCTCGGCCGCTTTTGCTGCCGCAGGCGCGAACCTAGCTCTATTGGGTCGCGATTCTGGCAAATTGGAGAATCTGGCTTCCAATCTCGACATCCCCATTAGCCAGGTGCTTACCCTGGCCTGCGACGTGGCCTCGCCGCAGGAGGTGAAAGCCGCCACGGACGCCATCCTCAAGAAATTCAAGAGCTTGCACATACTGGTAAACCTGGTGGGCGGTTGGATCGGCGGCAAGACTGTCTTTGAAACTAAGCAGGAAGACCTCGCTTCAATGCTCGATCAGCATTTGTTTGCAGCCTATACCCTGATCAGGGCTATGGTGCCGCACATGCTTGAAAACAAATGGGGGCGGGTGATAGCGATTTCCTCGCCCAATGCCAGCCGGCCGCCCGGCAAAAACTCCCCGTATGCCATCGGCAAAGCCGCTATGGAAGCGCTAATGCTCTCGCTGGCTGCGGAACTCAAAGGCACGGGGGTGACGGCCAACCTGCTCCTAATACGAACTATCGATGTAGGCCACGAACGGGAGATTAGCCCAAGCAAAGAAACCTGGAGCTGGACTAGCCCCGAAGAAATATCTGCTACACTACTCCATCTTTGCAGCAATGAGGCGGGCATGATCAATGGGGCCCGCATTCCGCTGTACGGAGAAACTTACTAGCGTCGGAGGCTCTATTCATGGAAAGCAGCAAACGCCAGGCTCGTTTGGACCGTCGCCGCTCTCAGGAACGACAATCTCAGCTCAAATGGCTGGTGTACATTGTGGTGGCCGCCGTGGTCGTCACCGGACTATTGATCTTGGCCCAACAGATCGGCGGGCCGCGTTCAGTTACCTACACGCAAAAAGATGGCATGACCGTTGGTGATCCGGATGCCCCCGTGACCATTGTCGAATTCGCAGATTTCCAGTGTTCTTTCTGCCAAAGCGCGTATAACACAACCGAGGTACCGCTTCTTGAACAATATATAGATTCTGGGAAAGCCAAATACACCTACCAGTTGGTGGCTTTCCTGGGCCAAGACTCAACGTTGGCCGCTGAGGCTGGTTATTGCGCCGCAGACCAGAATTATTTTTGGGAATTCCACGATGTAGTCTTTGCAACGAATAACTTCTCCAATGGGAACACAGGTGGTTATTCCGAAGATAGGTTAATTAACTTTGCCCGGCAGGTAAACGGCCTCAATATCGATTCGTTTACCCAATGCCTGACTAGTGACGTAAATCTTGCCCGAATAGATGAGGCTGGGAGCCAGGCCTCAGCATTCGGAATCACCGGAACCCCTGGTTTTGTGATCAATGGCTCGGTATTTTCAGGCGCCCAGCCACTTTCAGTTTTGCAACAAGCCATTGAGGACGCCTTGGCAGCCGTAGGAGCCAACTAGACACACAGTCAAAACAAAAATCCCCTTTCATGCAGGAGATTTTTTATTGCCCGACTTCCTCAAAACGTGAGCGAAATACTCAGGGCGGCCAAAAGCGCAACGATCAGTGGGGCCAGAAGCAAGGCGGGCAGGAAATTGCCGACCCGAATAGCTTTGATCTCTAGCAGGCTGCTGATAGCGATACCCACAAGCAGCACGCCGCCCGTGGCGCTTAGTTCCGCGATCATCGCATCGGTGAATAGTGCCTGCGCCTGATGAGCCAAAAGGCTCAGGCTTCCCTGGAAGACTAAAATGACCAGGGCGGAAAACAGAACGCCGATCCCAAGCGTTGATGCAAAAACCATTGCAGCAAATCCGTCTAATACGGACTTGATGGCTAATAAACGAAAATCTCCAACCAAGCCGTCTTGAATGGACCCCAGGATGGTCATCGGCCCGATACAGAAAACCAGGGAAGCAGTGAGGAAGCCGCGTACAAAACGGGCGCTGCCTCCCTGTGCGCCCGAGGCAAAGCGCCCTTGCAACCATTCGCCCAGGCGCGCCAGCCCGGCCTCGATCTGCCACCATTCGCCCAGCACGCCCCCAAACAAGAGAGCCACCAGCACGATGATAGGGTTCTGCGTGCCCGCGAACATGATGAGCCCGTAGGCAAGTGTGAACAAGCCCAAGCCGGCCACCACGGTCTGCCGCATCCGGTCCGGCAACCGAGACCCGAAGGTCAGGCCCAGTGCCCCGCCAACCAGCACAGTCGCAATATTCAGAAAAGTTCCGGTCATCTTGGTTTTTGAGGATTATACCGATTGGGCGCCTGGGAACTCGCATATAATTGCCGTCATGCCCAGGGGAAAGGATTTCAATTTAAAGCCGTCCTGGTGGATTGCCTACGGGGTCCTGTGCGGCTTGGCTGCAGCCGGGCTGATCTTGTTGTTGGTGGTCCCTCGCCGGGGCCAGCCGATTGAGTTGCTGCCAGCACCCACCAGCGCCCCGCTGAGTCTCCAGTCTGCATTGATTCCCAGTCTTGAATCCACATCTTCCTTTCCGATCAATATCAATAGCGGCGGGGTCGCCGACCTGGATCAACTGCCGGGCGTGGGCCCCTCTCTGGCGCAGAGCATCATTGCCTACCGGGATGCCAACGGGCCGTTTGAGACTTTGGAAGAGCTTTTACAGGTCCCTGGCATCGGCCCCCGGACTTTTGAGGCGATAAAACCCTTCATCACCCTCGGCGATGAATGACCGGAAAGCTGAGGGGACGAGCCATCCCCTGGATTGACCATATGTGATCCTAGTCGTCGCTTGCTAACTGGCCGCTTTCACAGCTTCGGCAACTCAATATTCTGCTGCTTCTGGTACTTCCCCTTTTTGTCGGCGTAGGAGATCAGGCACTCTTCGTCCGCCTCGAAAAACAAAACTTGGGCGATACCCTCATTGGCATAGATCTTGGCCGGTAATGGGGTGGTGTTCGAAATCTCCAGGGTGACGTACCCTTCCCACTCAGGCTCAAAAGGCGTCACATTCACGATGATGCCGCAGCGCGCATAAGTACTTTTGCCCAAGCAAATGGTAAGTACTTTGCGCGGGATGCGGAAATACTCTATGGTGCGCGCCAGGGCAAATGAATTCGGCGGGATCACGCACACCTCGCCCTTGAAATCCACCATGGACTTCGTGTCGAAGTTCTTGGGGTCCACGACCGCAGAAAACACGTTGGTGAAGATCTTGAATTCGTCTGCCACGCGAATATCGTAGCCATACGAAGATACGCCGTAGGAGATCACCCCCTTGCGCACCTGGTTGGCCTCGAACGGGTCGATCATTTTATGCTCGCGGGCATTCTTTTCGATCCAATGATCCGGTTTTAATCCCATGGTTCCTCCTCAACTATTCGTCTTCATGCCATATACTGGCATCGAAGATCACTGAAAGGAAAGCCTCTCGTTCGTCCGCCGTCATAAAACGCGGTTTGGCAAAATCGACGAACTGGATGGTGAATAACTCCGTACTTATGTAGCGGCCATCATAAATCACATGCCGTGCGATCAGGGCCTTGTCTCCATTATCCACCACGTTGCGCTGGTCGAAAAACAAATTTCCCAACCCGTACATAATGATGGCGTCATCCCTGGGAAATTCCATTCCGTGCGATTGGTGCGCCTGGCTGCCGCTCACAATCGCCGCGCCCGCCCCGCTGATGCGGGCGAAATCGCGGATCATGGTGGGTTGGGGAATGAATGTGTAGTATTCGTTATGCTGGAAGGTAGCAATGACCAGGTAGCCTTGCGCCACCAGCTCGCCCACCTGTGTTTCCATCAGCTCGTAGTCGCATTCGGCTGCACCGGGATAGTCCACGTCCGCGGAGGCGTAGCCGCCGCCCTTCCCATTGCAGCCGATAAAGGCGATCTTGTTGCCGTTATGTTCCAGAGTCAACGGTTTCCGGGCCTCTTCGATGTTTGCCCCTCCGCCGTAGTATGGCCAGCCGCGTTCCTTGTAGAGCTCCAGCGTAAACAACATGGCGTCTCGGGTCCAATCGTTGAAATGGTCGCCAGTTAGCTCGATTACATCTACACTCACCGCTTCCAGCAATTCTATATAGCGCGCATCGCTGCAAAATATCAGCGTGCGCTGCACGGGGTCTGGAGCCGGGCAATCTTGCGCAAAGGGAACCTCGTTACTGATGTGGGTAATGTCTGCTTCGTTTAGCAGGGGACCTATATCTTCAGCTGGATAGGTAACCCCAGATCGGTTCATTTCGTAAGCGGTTGCCCTTACCAGCGCAGTAACTCCGGTCAGAATAACGGTGGTCAGCTTATCGGCATGGCGGTTGCTGGCTGGCGCCAGCGGCGTTGCGGTTTCGGGTCCGAAACGCGCTAAGGCCTCGGCAAGCAAGGTCGGGTCGCCGCTCAGGCCGATAGGCACGCTCAGCGGATAATCTGCGATATCGAAGGCTTTCCATATTGGCGATTGTCCATCCACCGCCAGCACCTTCCATTTGGGCTGCAATTCCTCGAATGGTACGATCGCCCAGGCCGGCTGCGAAGACCAGGCAGCCTCCAACACCTGATCAACGCCTTCGACTCGCACGGCGCCTTCGCCGGGTTCGCCCCACCAGGCGCTAAAAACAGCCTCGGTTTCTGCGCTCATCATCAACGGGGAATCACTAAAAAGCTCAGATCCTTTACCTTGCCAGGCGGCTTGCAGATCTGAGTAGGAAACCTCATCTGTTAAAGTGGGAAACTGAGCGACCAAAGCATAAACCCAATGGGTGAGGGTTTCCCCTTCGTTCACGGAAACGAGCAAATGAGCTTGGTCCTTGTCTTCAATTACCTGGGCTCCCTCGGGGAGCGCCAATGATTCCCGGTAGATCAGCGGCAAGTCGGGCGAAAGCCACCAGTTCGCCACCGCTTCCTGGCTTTCGGCTTCGTCTTCCTCCAGCACGGTGCCTTCAGGGTTTTGGGCGCCGATAATTGGTTGAAATGGGGTGGCGGTGATCCCAAGCGTGAGAGCCGGTTCCTGGGTAGCGGCCGGAAAATTGCAGCTCGCCATTAGCAGCATGCAGGCGAGTATGAAATATCGGGCGACTTTGGCAGCAGGCATGAATTTCTCGATGGTTTTGGAGATTAGTCGATGTCAAAACCACTGCGGGTTTGAACCTGTACCTTGACCTCAGCTTCAATGGAGGCCGCCTCTTTTTCCAGCCGGCGCAGCTCCTTAATCAACTTGGCCCCTTCCGCAGAGCTGCCCAGCGAATGCATATTGATGCGCACATTCAGCCCGGCGCCCGATAAGCTGGCCCGCGCCAATGCGGCCGCGGTTCCGGCGTCGCTGATCGCATTCGTGTTGCCCAGCTGCGCCGCCTGGTGCGCCAGGCCTAGGCAGTCTGTGGCCAGGCGGGCCACTTCCAGCGGTTGTCGGGCGGCTTCCAGTGTGGCGTCATCCACCGTGGCCTGGCGGACCTTTTTTTGTTCTTCGTTCTCTTTGGGGAGCTTAAGGGCGGCCATTACGGCATCGAAAGCAGCGGCATCCTTGTCCACCGCCTGCACAAAGGCAGCCCGCAATAAATCGGCCTGCTGCACCAGCTCAGCCATGAGGCTTTCCACGTCGGCGTACTTTTTCTTGCCCAGCGTAAGCCTGCCCACCATGGCCACCAAGGCGGCAGCCATGGCGCCGGCATAAGCCGCCGCCGAGCCTCCGCCGGGAGTGGGCGCGGCCGAGGCTAGCGCCTCCAGGAACCCAGCATCTTGGGTCTGCCCGCCCGTTCCTTGGGTGGTCTGCATGCGCCGTTCCAGCACTTGTTGGCGGTTGAAATCCTCAAGCTGCAAATACCAAGCGGCGGCATCCTCCAGGGCTTCCTGGGGAATGAGCCCTATCAATTCGCTCTTGGCCACTGAGGTCCCATATCTTTTGGCTTCGCCGCGGATCAGTTCCACTGCCTGAGCAACTGGCGTTTCGTGAAAATTGGTCAGGTTCATCGATACCTGCGCTTTTCCGTCCACCAAAAAGCCGGCGGCCTTCACGAAAGGCAGCCCCCCGGAAGAAGTGCGCACGGCCTTGGCGATCTTCTTGGCAATTTGGATGTCGTCCGTATTTAGGTACATGTTATAGGCAATCAAGGGCTGCCGCGCCCCGATGGCCACCGCCCCGGCCTTACCGAGTTTCGCCGGGCCATAATCGGGTTTGCGTTCCGGGTCGCTGGCGATGGCATCTCGGATGCCTTCATATTCGCCGCGCCGTACGTTTTCAAGGTTGCGCCGCTCTTGGCTGAGAGCAGCTTCCTCATATAAATAAACCGGGATGCCCAGCTCCTTGCCAACCCGTTGACCCAGGCCCCGGGCCATGTCCACGCAATCCTGCATGCTCACTCCAGAGAGCGGCACAAAGGGCACCACGTCGGCGGCGCCCATGCGCGGGTGCTCCCCTTTATGCTTGGTCATATCGATGAGTTCGGCGGCCTTGGAAATTCCTCGGAAGGCCGCCTCTTCTACTGCTTCGGGCAGGCCGATGAAGGTGACCACGCTACGATTGTGATCCGCGTCGGAACTGCGGTCCAGCAGGGTAATGCCCTCCACAGCTTGAATGGCTTCTACGATGGCGTCAACCACTTCAGGCTGGCGTCCTTCGGAGAAGTTAGGGATGCACTCAACCAGATTCTGCGCCATGGGAGATCGGGCCTGATTATACCTAGCGCTGGTGAGGCCCTTCGCACATATGTTGTCAGTGCGGAGCAAGGAGGCATTTAAAAAGGAAAAAGCCGGATCTATGATCCGGCTTTTCTTGAAACATTCCTTGAAACTGTCGTTAGTGGCTGCAGTTGTCTTTGACCACACCGCTAAAGACACTACCCCAGGTTGTAAAGCCACCACCGATAGTGCTGGGTCCAGGCGATGACGAGCCAACTACGAAACCCGCGCTTGAACCAGGGTCCACTTCATTGGGTCCCAGGTCGAGGTTGGTGTTAGTGTTGAGCAAATTTGGTTCATTGCCAAAAAAGCCATCTGAGATGGCGTCGCCATGGCTCGCCTCAGTGTCTGAAGCCGAATCTAGACTGGCATCTACGAAAGCCTTAACTAGTTTTACACAGTCGCCTGTTCCCGGTCCAGCAAATGCGGTTGTTGGAAACAACGCCACGACCAGCATAACTGCCAAAACGATCAAACTGATCTTCTTAAACATAATCTTTCTTCTCCTTCTAATTTCCTTTTGGGGGTTGATTTACAGAAGCATTGTAACAGTTTAATCTGGAGAAGTAAACTGCAGCGCTGCGCAAGACCAGGCATGACAAAATGCGTGTGCCTCTCGAGATAGGTGGAACGTCATATATTCCCTATTAAATCCTTAGCCAATTTGGGACCCACCGCGCGGATCAAATCGCGGGCCGCCTCCACTTTGTCCCAAACATTCCACAGCAGCACGCCGCGCAAGTGGCCACCGTCAAGGTAATAGACCACGCCCTTCTTGTATGGCTCTTCTTTCCAGTCCTCGAGCAGTTGGTAACGCGCGTCCAGCCGCCCAACGGCTTCGTAACCCAGGTCAAACAAGTCCGAATAAAACATGGGCAAATGTTGGTAGGGCTGAGGGCTGCCAGCCATGCTGCGCCCGGCTGCCTTGCCCATGGTGTTAGTGTTGTCTTCGTGTTCCACGCGCAGGTGCCCACCTAACAACGAGTTTGAGAAACTGGCCACATCGCCGGCCGCGTAGATGTCCGCCTGGCTGGTCTGCAAATCCTGCCCGACGACAATGCCGTTGTCCACTTTCAAGCCGATCTGCTCGGCCAATTCCACATTCGGCTCGATGCCGAGCCCGGCCACCACATAGTCGACCTCCAGCTTTTTGCCGCTCTTGGTTTCCACTTCCGCGCCCTGGGCGCCGGCGCTCACTGCGCTCACTTTCTCACCGCTCCATACTTGCACCCCTTTTTCCTTATAGTAATCATTCAAATGGGCCACCAGCCCAGGCGGGAAGATGTTGGCGCAGATGCCAGGCCCCGGAAAAATGATGGTGACCGGCTGCTTATGCATGGCCAGGGCCGCGGCCAGTTCGGAGCCGATGAATCCGCCGCCGATGACCGCGAAGCGGCCGCCTTTGTCGGCTTGTTCTCGCAAGGCCTGGTAATCTTCCAGCGTGCGGTAATAACGGATGAGCCCTTCGCCGAAAGGCAGCTCTCGCGGCTTGCCACCGGTGGCTAACAGCAGTTTCTCGTATTCGTATTCCAGTCCCTGGTCATCCGTGACCACTTTTTTGTGCGCGTCAATAGCAGTGACGCGTTGGTTAAGGTACAGGTCCACATGGTGGCCGGCAGTCTGGCGCCAGATATCGTCCAGCTTTTTCTTGCCGGTCCACAATCCTTTGGTGAGCGGGGGGCGGATATAGGGCGGGAAGTTTTCTGACCCGATCAGGGCGATAGTGCCGGTTTCGTCAACCTCACGGATCCCCTGGGCGGCTGCGTCGCCTGCCATGCCTCCGCCAACGATGATGTATTTATACTTTTTCATGGAGCCTCCGTTTTCCATTAAAACAGAGATGGGCAAGAGAAACAAGCCTTACCTCTCAGGATAACAGGGAAAACAGGTCTGGCGAACTACCGCAAGAGTGAGGCTGCCTTCCCCGCCAGCCAGGCCTCCAAGGCCTCTTTGTCGACTCCTAGGCCGCCCCGGTTAGGCTGAATATAGGCAGACACAGCGATCGCCTTGGAACTCATCTTGGCACAATTAATCCGGGGTTGGCATAGTGCCTTGCACAGTGCACCGAAGTTTTTGGGAAACTGAGGTCAGTTATACTTCGCAGGTTATGCAGCAGATCCGCAACTTTTGCATCATCGCCCATATCGATCACGGTAAGTCCACACTGGCCGACCGCATGCTGGGGATCACCGGCACCATTTCGGCGCGTGAGATGACCGAGCAGGTGCTGGACACGATGGACCTGGAACGCGAAAAGGGGGTCACTATCAAGGCCTCGGCCGTGCGCATGCAATATACGGCGAATGATGGACAATCGTACGAACTAAACCTGATCGACACGCCCGGGCACGTGGATTTTGGTTACGAGGTCAGCCGCGCCCTGGAAGCCTGCGAAGGCGCGCTGTTGGTTGTAGATGCCACCCAAGGCGTGCAAGCGCAGACCCTGGCCAATCTTTACATGGCCCTGGAAGCCGACCTGGAGATCATCCCGATCATCAACAAGATCGATATGCCCACCGCCAACCCCGACGGCGTTGCGCAAGAGATCAGCCAGCTGTTGGGCACTCCCCCGGAAGGCATTTTACGCATCTCAGCAAAGTCTGGCATCAATGTCGAGGCGGTACTGGAGGCGGTGGTAAAGCGCGTGCCGGCGCCTAAGGGTGACCCGGATGCGCCATTGCGTGCCCTGATCTTCGACTCGCATTACGATGCCTACAAAGGCGTGGTCGCCTACATCCGAGTGGTAGATGGCCGCATCGCAGGCACAGACACCCTGCGCTTGATGGTCACCGGCGCCGAACTGAAGCCCATCGAAGTCGGCACCTTTTCCCCCGGCCTAACTCCCGTCAGGACGCTGGAAGCCGGCGAGGTTGGCTATGTGGCCACTGGGCTCAAGACGGTCTCTGAGTGCCGGGTAGGCGATACCTTTACCTATAAGGCGCGCCCCGCCGCCGCCCCGCTGCCCGGCTACCGCCAGGTGAAGCCTATGGTCTTTGCCGGCATTTACCCGGTGGAAGGAGACGATTACCCAGAGTTAAAGGAAGCGCTCGAGAAACTGCAGCTCAACGATGCCTCGCTGGTTTACGAACCCGAGGTATCCCAAGCGTTGAACTTCGGCTACCGCTGCGGCTTCCTGGGGATGTTTCATATGGAAATTATCCAAGAGCGCCTGGAGCGCGAATATGACCTGGACATTATCGTCACCGCCCCTTCAGTGGCCTATGAGGTGGTGCTGCAAACAGGCGAAACCGTTGCCATCGCCTCGCCCGCTGCGCTGCCCAATGAAGGCCTCATCGCCGAGGTGCGCGAACCCTGGATGGACATCCAGATCTTTACGCCTACCTCCTACTATGGTCCGGTCATGGAGCTGGTAACCAAGCGCCGCGGCATCTATATAAAGGAAGAATACCCCGCCCCCGAGCGGGTGCAGTTGTACTTCGAGATCCCCCTGGCTGAGATCATCATTGATTTTTTTGACCAACTCAAATCGTATACGCGCGGCTACGCTTCCCTGGATTACCAATTTAAAGAGTACCGCGCCGACGAGCTGGTCAAACTGGAGATCCACGTAAACGAGGAGCCGGTGGATGCTTTCACCACCATCGTGCATAAGAACGCGGCCTACTCCAAAGGGCAGGCGGTGATCACCAAACTCAAAGACCTCATCCCGCGCCAGCTCTTCGTGGTGCCCATCCAGGCCGTGTCCGGCGGGCGGGTCATCTCGCGGGCCAATGTGAAGGCCATGCGCAAGGATGTGCTGGCCAAATGCTACGGCGGCGACGTGACCCGCAAGCGTAAGCTGCTCGAAAAGCAAAAGAAGGGCAAGAAGCGCATGAAGATGGTGGGGGCCGTCGAGATCCCGCAAGAAGCCTTTTTGGCAGTGCTGCGCCTGGGCGATGAGTAAAGCCGGCCAGCCCACCACACCCCGCCCGGGCTCTACCCTGCTGCGCATGCTGCCGGGCCTCCTGGTCACCGTGGTGGCGGTGGCGGCGCTGCTGCTTTTCGTTGATCTGGGCGAAGTGCAGCGGTCGTTTTCCGGCCGGGACTTCTCAACCATACCCTTCGTTATCATATTATTTTTAGGAACGGTAACCGCGCGGGCCATGGCCTGGCGCACTTCGCTTATTGAGCAAGCCAGTTTCAAGGATTGTTTCTTTGTGCTCAATCAAGGTTATTTGTTGAACAATGTATTGCCCTTTCGCTTAGGCGAATTAGGCCGGGCTTTCCTTCTTGGCGAGCGCATCGGCCTACGTTTTTGGCGCGTGCTACCTACCATTGTGCTCGAGCGCGTTTTTGATCTGGGATTTGCGGCCATCTTATTATTTTCCTCACTCCCTGATGTAATCGGCGCCGAGTCGGCCAGTTTGAGTGGCATCGTTGCGGTGATCTTCGTCACAGTTGTTTTCCTCACCCTTTTCCTTATGGCAACCCGCCCTGAATTGGCGCTGAATATGGTTGGCGCTCTGCTGCGCCCTTGGCCAAAGTTGCAGGCATGGCTGCGCGAGCAACTTGGCCACTTCTTAGAAGGACTTTCTTCATTGAAGCAGCCAGCTCGTTTCCTGCGCATCGCCTTTTGGATGCTGCTCACCTGGCTTTTCAACCTGGCCTGGTATTTTGCACTGATGCGCATTTTTTTCGACGAGGCAACCTGGCTTTGGGCAGCTTTCAGTATTGCCGTCGCCTCGGTCGGCGTGGCCCTGCCCTCCACCCCTTCCTACATCGGCGTCTTGGAAGTTGCCTTGGTGGGCTCCATCAGCCTGCTGGGCGGCGACGAAAACGACGCTTTGGCCTATGCTTTGGTCGCCCACGTTATATACTTCGTCATCACCGGAATCCTGGGCATCATCGGCTTCTGGCAGCAAGGTTCATCCTTGGGCGCTATTTACAAGCAACTGCTCACCCGTTCTCCGGCAAAACAAAACCATGGCTGACCGCTATCTGATCACCGGGGGCGCCGGCTTCATAGGCAGCAATTACGTCAACCATCTGCTGGCCCGCGGCGCCCAAGTCACCATCTTCGATAATCTCTCCCGCCGCGGCGCCGACATGAACCTGGCCTGGCTGAGCGCGCAGCACGGCGCCGATGCCTTCGAGTTGCGCGTCGGCGATGTGCGCGACCAGGGCGCCCTGGATGACGTGGTGGCCGAGGCGGACGTGATCGCCCACCTGGCCGGCCAGGTGGCTGTCACCACTTCCGTAATCGACCCGCGCAGCGATTTTGAAATAAACGCCCTGGGCAGCTTCAACGTGCTGGAAGCCGTCCGCAAAAGCGGGCGCAAACCTTTCGTCATCTATTCCTCCACCAACAAAGTCTACGGCGAGATGAGCGAGCATCGCATCCTCGAGCAGAAGACCCGCTATCGCTACGCCAAGCTGCCCAACGGGCTGCCGGAAACCCAGCAGTTGGATTTCCATTCGCCGTATGGCTGCTCCAAAGGCACCGCCGAGCAATATGTGCACGATTACGCCCGTATCTACGGTATCCCCAGCGTGGTCCTGCGCCAATCCTGCATCTACGGCCCGCGCCAATTCGGTATCGAAGACCAGGGCTGGCTGGCCTGGTTCGTGATCGCCGCGGTGCTGGGCAAGCCCATCACCATCTATGGCAATGGCAAGCAGGTGCGCGACATGCTGCACGTGCGCGACCTGATCGCCGCCTATGACGCCGCCGTGGCGCGCCGCAAGAAGATCGCCGGCCAGGTCTACAACGTCGGCGGCGGGCCGCAGCACACGCTCTCCATTTGGGAGGAGTGCGGCCCGATGCTGGAAGAGATCCTGGGGCGCAAGATCCCAGTGAAGCGCGACAAGGTTCGCCCCGGCGACCAGATGGTCTACATCAGCGACATCCGCAAAGCCAAGAAGGACCTCGGCTGGGCGCCCAAGATCGGCGTGCAAGCAGGGGCACGCGAGCTGGTGGATTGGGTGCAAACCCACCGTAGCTTGTTCGATTAGCTTCGGCTACACTCGGGGGCGTGCGCATCTTAACCGTCCTCACTTATTACCGCCCCCATACCAGCGGATTAACCATCTATGCCGAACGCCTGGCCAAGGCGTTGGTGCGCCGCGGCCACCAGGTGACGGTGCTCACCGCCCAGTTTGAGCCGGGCCTGCCGCTGGAGGAAACCCAAGACGGCGTGCGCATCCGGCGGGTGCCGGTGGCGGCGCGGGTGAGCAAGGGCGTGATCATGCCCAGCCTCGGCCGCATCGCTTCCGGCGAGCTGCGCCAGCACGACGCGCTGCTGCTGCACCTGCCCCAATTCGACGCCGCCGGCCTGGCGCTGCGCGGCCGGCTGTGGAAGAAGCCCACGGTCATCATCTATCACTCCGACCTGATCTTGCCGCCCGGCATCTTCAATCGCGTGGTCGGCTTCGTGGTCAATCTCATGAACAGCCTGGCGGCCATCTTCACCCACCGCATTTCTTCGTATACCGAGGACTTCGCCAGCCACTCGCCCTATTTGCGGCGCTTTGCGCGCAAAGTGCGCGTAATCTCCCCGGCGGTGGAGCTGCCCGAAGCGCCGGCTAATGTTGTGAAGGATTTCGCGGCGCAGCACAATCCGCAGGGGGGGCGGCCGGTGATCGCCATGGCCACGCGCTTCGCCGCCGAAAAAGGCGTGGAGCTGCTGCTGGCGGCGCTGCCCCAAGTGCTGGTGCAGCATCCGCAGGCCCTGGTGTGGTTCGCCGGGCAATACAAGGATGTGCTGGGAGAAGAGAAATATCTGGCTGCGCTGTGGCCGCGCATCGCGGCCTATCAGCAGGCCGGCCAATGGACCTTTCTGGGCACGCTGAGTATGCAAGAGATGGCGGCTTTCTATCCCAACATTGACCTGCTGGTGGTACCCAGCACCAACTCCACCGAGACCTTCGGCTTCGTGCAAATCGAATCCATGATGAACGGCAAGCCGGTGATCGCCTCCGACCTGCCCGGGGTGCGCCAGCCTGCCCGCATGACCGGCATGGGCAAGGTGACCCCCGTAGGGGATGTGGCAATGCTTGCCAACAACATGCTGGAGGTGCTGGGGCACCCAGAGAAATATCGCGGCGAGCCCGGCAAGCTGCGGGCCGAATTCAGCCCGGATACCTGCGCGGCGCGGCATGAGGCGCTGTTCGACGATATCGCGGAAGAACTGAAGCGATAGATGGCGAGTGCAAAGCAACGGAGCAGGGGAGCTAGGGAGCAAGGGAGTTTGCGTTGCTGCGCAACGCGTTGGAGAAGCTACTCGGCTTTGCCGAGTAACGCTTCTCCAGAGAGTTCGAGCTAGATGATAAATAGGGATCAAAAGAAATCGGAGAACCCTTATCTCTGGCCGATGCTGCTCAGCCTGCCCTATTTCCGCGCCCTGCTGCGGGCGGTGGAAGCCGATTTTTACGGTGAGTTCGAATTGGCCGCGCCTGCCCTGGACCTGGGCTGCGGCGACGGGCATTTCGCCAGCCTGGTGTTCGATAAGCCCGTCGACGTGGGCATCGACCCGACGCTGGCCTCGCTGCGCGAGGCGAAGACCTATGGCGCCTATCGCTTGCTGCTGCAATCTCTCGGCGCCCGGCTGCCGTTCGCGGATGCGTATTTCGCGTCGGCGTTCAGCAATTCGGTGCTGGAGCATATTCCCGACCTGCAAGCTGTCTTGAACGAAACCGCCCGGGTGGTGAAGCAGGGCGGGCTGTTCCTGTTCTGCGTGCCGAACCATCGCTGGCAGGCGTCGTTGTCGGTGAGCACATTTCTGAACCTCGTGGGTTTGCGCGGGCTGGCGAAGGCTTACACGCGCTTTTTTACGCGCATTTCGCGGCATATCAACATGCTCTCCCCCGAAGAATGGCAGGCGAGGCTGGGGCTGGCAGGCTTCAGCCTGGAGCGCTATTGGCATTATTTCCCATCGGCGGCGGTGCACGCCCTGGAGTGGGGCCATTATTGGGGGCTGCCTAGTTTGGTTGCGCGGGCGCTTACCGGCCGCTGGATCCTGGCGCCGGCCCGCTGGAACCTGGCTCTGACCGAGCGCCTGGTGCACAAGCACGCCCAGGGCGGGGCGGACGAGCAAGGCGCCTATACCTGGGTGGTGGCGAGAAGGAAGTAGTAATGGCACGGGCGGCGACCTCAGCTCCAACCCAAGTGGCGGGCTTTTAAACTAAACGTGACTTTTAGTTATTCTTCAACCAAGCCATTTCAACCCCAGTTTTGGTTATCTTTGTAACCATCCAATTTGACTTTGTAGGAAAAATACTAGGATTAACTTTCACCTTGGCTACAGGATTTTCAATCCAAAAAGATTCCAAGCCAAACTTTCCGTGCTCCCATTTCCTTTTAAATACAAGCGTCCCACTAACTGTTGTATGGAGTACTTTCTTACCGAAAAAATGGAGCCCACTTAAATCAACGCGTTCTTCTAAGATCTTAAATTCCTTTCCGCTTGTATCAATAATTACCTCATGCTTACCCAACCAAGCTTCCACTACCTCTTCTGCGGAAAAAAGGAACGGTTCGATGAATAAAGCTATGATGTAAGGAAACCCTTGCTTTCTTAGCATTTTATGTTGTTTTGATTTTTGTTTCAGAGGTCTCCTAAATATTTTGGGATTAACAAAACTAAACTCAGAAGAACTTAAGATCTCGACATTACTAAAACCGGGCATCTTTTTTGCCTCTAATACTAGGTGTCCGACTTTGTTATCACCGTAATCGAATACGGGGTCGCCTCCCAATTCCAGCCAATCGGATATTGAACCGATGAGCTCGTCTTCATCTGAGATCGTTTTCAAAGTGTTACCCTTTATGACAATCAGGTAAGGTTTATTTATTTGCCGAAGTAAAAAGAAGATCTGGCTTAGTAGCTTTTCCCTCTTAATTGTTTCCGGGCTGTTTGAAACCACATGAGCCTCAAACACAAGTAAGCCACCTTGTGTTTCTAATGTAGCATCTGGGAAATTTCCTTTCACCTCAGGTTCAAACTCAGCTTTGCCTATATTTTCCAACCAACCAAAAAGTTGGAGCTCAAACCAGGCACCCAGGAATTGATCATGTTTGTCGCTGAATAATCGACCTCTCACAGAGGCGAGTTTCGACTTAGGCACCCTAGATGCGATACTTTCCAGCGCTTCTCGCTCGGACCTCAAATCCTCTAACGTGTCTATTGCTAGGATTTCAGGTAGCTCATATCGTCTTTTCCCCCGATATTTAGATCTTAGCGATTGAACTTCTTCACACTCAAATAAGTTTGGAATAAGCTTCCCTCAATAGTTTATTTTACGCTAAATGACCCGACCTTCAATACCTTGACAACCCTCCTATTTTCCCCAAAAACCCCTCGCTCTCTGTTAACGTTCAACCTGCAACTTTAAACTTTCACCGCTTTTTTGGGGGTTCCATGTCCGATCCGCAACGCCTCTTCGCTCAGCTCATCGAAACGGCTCCGTCCCGCTGCCTCGCTTCCCGCTGCCGGGCCTCGGCGGCTGCCACTACCGTTAATGGCGCATTCGCAACCAATCCAGCCAAACGGCGGCCAACCGGAAATACAGGGTGCTGGACGATTACAATTCAAGCATCTTGCCGCCCTCGACTCCTTGATCCCCATACGTGAAACCCTGACCGACCTGCTGGCCGCCGCCCTCGAGGTCCGCACCGACTTGCTTGGTCGTCTCCATGCTGAGGGAACGGACGCCTATCGACTGTTCCACGGCACCGTCGAAGGCCGGCCGGGGCTGACCGTCGACCGCTACGGCGACCTGATGCTGGTGCAGAGCTTCCACCAGTTCCTCGCGACCGAAGATCTCGCCGCCCTGCAGAACTTCTACGCCAAGGCGCTGCCGGACCTAACCCCGATCTACAACGATCGCAGCCACGGCAACTCGCGAATAGCCAACGAGTTGGCGCCCGAGCAGATGGAGGCCGCCCGGCTGCCCCGGGAGGTGCACGAACTCGGCGTCACCTACCTCATCCAGGCCCGCCACGAAGGCCAGGACCCCTGGCTGTTCCTGGATCTGCGGGCCGGCCGCCGCCGCGTGATGCGCGACGCGCCTGGAAGATCCCTGCTAAACCTGTTTGCCTACACCTGCGGCGTCGGCATCGCGGCCGCCAAAGCCGGGGCGCGCTTGGTGGTGAACGTGGATTTCGCCGAGAGCAGCCTCGCCGTCGGCCGCGCCAACGCCCGCCTGAACGACCTGCCTATCCGGCCGCGCTTCATCAAGAGCGACGCCTTCGCCGCCCTACGCCAGCTCTCCGGCATTGGCCAGCCGGAGCAGGTGCGTGGCAAGCGCATGCCCGTATTTCCCAAGCTGGAACCCCAGCAGTTCGACCTCGTCTTCCTCGATCCACCGCGCTACGCCAAGAGCCCCTTCGGCGTCGTGGACCTGATCAATGACTATCCCGCCCTCTTCAAGCCTGCTCTGCTGTGCACCGCCGAGGGCGGCACCCTATTTTGCTGCAACAACGTGGCGGAAGTTGATCGCGACGCCTGGCTGGACCAGCTCCAACGCAGCGCCCGCAAGGCGGGACGGCCGATCCGCGATTTCGAGTGGATATTGCCGGAAGCCGATTTCCCCAGCCCAGACGGCAAGCCGCCCCTGAAGATGGTGGCCCTCGCGGTATAGCGGCTCACCGAACTCAGCTGCCCCTCGATCACAGCGAGGCCGACTTCAAGCCCGGCGATCCTGAAGCGGCTCGGTATTGGCGACAGGGAACTGCTCGGTTTCACGACCCTAGTCTAATAAACTCAGGGTGAACGAAAAAGCTGCCAGACGTTTTGATTCCAGCTCAGCATGCGTCGCCCTTATATCAATTGCTTATTTGTCTATTTTCAACCTTCTACTGCGCTTGGCTCTTCCTTCTGCACTTCATCCAGCGGGAAGACGGTCTCGCATTTCAGGCAGGAGGCGTTTAATTTATTAGCGATCACCAGGGTGCCGCCGCAATTGGGGCACGGCGCCGGCAGCGGCCGCTTCCAGGAGGTGAATTCGCAGGCCGGGTAATTGGCGCAGCCGAAGAAAGTGCGGCCTTTACGGGTGCGGCGCTCCACCAGCTCGCCGCTATCCAGCGGGCAGATGACGCCGATCTTTTGCAGCCAGGGCTCGGTGTGGCGGCAATCGGGGAAGCGCTCGCAGCCAATGAACTTGCCATAGCGGCCCCAGCGGATGATGAGCTGGCCCTGGTTGCAGGTGGGGCAGGTGCGGCCCACGTATTCGGGCTCGGCCTTGGATTCGGGCATCTCGGCCTTGGCGCGCTCGACCACCTCGGAGAACGGTCCATAGAATTCGCGGATCACGCTGACCCAGCCCAAGTCGCCGGAGGCGATCTTGTCCAGCTCCTCTTCCATCTCGGCGGTGAATTGGTAATCCACGATGGCGGGGAAATGTTCGGTGATCAGGTCGTTGACCAGCAGGCCGGTCTCGGTGGGGATCAGGCGGCGCTCTTCGCGCACAATGTAGCCGCGCTGCTGGAGCGTGTTGAGCGTGGGCGCATAAGTGGAGGGACGGCCGATGCCGTATTCTTCAAGGGTCTTGACCAGCGTAGCCTCGCTGAAGCGCGGCGGCGGCTGGGTGAAATGCTGGGCGGGCAGCAACTGGAGCAGCTTTTGCACCTGGCCCTCGGCCAGGTCGGGCGGGATGTTGGTGTTTTCCTCTTCCGTATCTTCGGAGGACTTGGTCTCTTCGTAGACCGCCAGGTAGCCGGGGAAGACCAGGTTGGAGCCGGAGGCGCGCAGCAAATACTGGTGGGCGGCGCCGGCGCCCTGGATGCGCACGGAAACCGTATCGTAGACCGCCGGGTTCATTTGCGAGGCGACGAAACGCTGCCAGATGAGCTGGTAGAGGCGGAATTGATCGCGGCTGAGCTGGTCTTTGATCTGGGCCGGGGTGCGCAGGGCGGACGTGGGGCGAATGGCTTCGTGGGCTTCCTGGGCGCCCTTGGCGCGGGTCTTGTAGACCGGCGCTTCGTCAGGCAGGTAGGAGGCGCCGTGCACCTCTTTGATGTAATCGCGGGCTTCCTGCTGCGCCAGCGGCGAGACGTTGGTGGAATCGGTGCGCATGTAGGTGATCAGGCCGGTGCTCTCGCCCTCACCGAGGTCGATACCTTCGTAGAGCTGCTGGGCGATGGCCATGGTTTTCTTGGCGGTGTAGCTCAGCTTGCGGCTGGCTTCTTGCTGCAGGGTGCTGGTGGTGAAGGGCGCCTGGGCCTTGCGGCGGCGCTGGCCGCGCTTGATCTCGTTGATGGCGTAGGCGGCATTTTGCATATCCGCCAGCAAGGGGTCGACCGCGTTTTTCTTGCCGAGCACGGGCTCGGCACCGTCCACCTCCGCCAATTTGGCAATGAAGGTGGACTGGCTGCCTTCCGGTTGGAACTCGGCCTCGATGGACCAATACTCGACGGGGACGAAGGCCTCGATCTCGCGCTCGCGCTCGACGATCAGGCGCAGCGCCACGGATTGGACGCGGCCGGCGGAAAGGCGATTGCGCACCTTTGCCCACAAGATGGGGCTGAGGCTGTAGCCCACCAGACGATCGAGCACACGGCGGGCTTGCTGCGCGTCGACCAGGTCCATGTTGATAGCGCGCGGATGGTTGAAGGCCTCTTCGATGGCCGGCTTGGTGATCTCGTGGAAGACGACGCGCTGGGCGCGGGCCGGGTCGATCTCGGCGGCCTCGATGAGATGCCAGGCGATGGCCTCGCCCTCGCGGTCGGGGTCGGTGGCCAGATAGATCTGTTCGGCGCGGGCGGCCTCTTTCTTGAGCTCTTTGACCACCGGGCGCTTTTCGTTGGGCACGCGGTACTTGGGCTCGAAATTATTCTCGACGTCCACGGAAAGCTGGGAACGCAGCAGGTCGCGCACGTGGCCGACGGAAGCCTCCACGCGATAGCCCTTTCCCAGGAAGCGGCCCACAGTGCGCGCCTTGGCCGGCGACTCGACGATGACCAGCTTGCCGGAGCGGCGCGCGTCGGCGCGCTCTTCGGGGGTGGGCTTGGGCGGCGGGGTCAGCTCGGCATGGGCTGGCGTGCCGCCCATGCGGAAGAGCGTGGTGCCGCACACGGGGCAGGTGCCGCGGGTGCCCGGCGAGCCCGCCTTGGTGAACTCAGGCGCCGGGTTTTGCATGACACGTTTAGTTTTGCACTTTACACAATATGCTTCCAATGGCGAACCTCAGATTTCGTTGTCATTGCGAGGAGGGCGAATGCCCGACGTGGCAATCTCCACCACCAGCCGGGAGAGACTTCGCTTGCGGAGTTTACCCTGAGCGAAGCAAACGGGCTCGCAGTGACGGGTTGGGTTATAGAAAACGTTGCAGTCCTTTTTCTTTGAGCAGTTCGATGATCTTGCGCAGGTCCTGCGAGCGCTCTTTGGCGCAGATCAGCAGCACGTCGCCGGTATCAACCACCACCAGGTCCTTGATACCTACGGTAACGATCATACGCTCCTGGCCGTTGCTGTGCACCAAAGAATCGTGGCTATCCAGGCCGAAATGCTGCCCGTGCAGGATCAAATTGCCATCGCCGTCCGTGTCCATGACATCGAACAGCGAAGTCCAGGAGCCGACATCGTTCCAGGCCAGGTCCTTGGCGGGGATGACGGCCACGTCGCGGGCATGCTCCATAATGCCATAGTCGATGGTCTGGGCGGCTATACGCGGCCACAGCTCGTTGAGCACACGATCAAAGCCGGGCTTGTCCCAGGCCTGGCTGATTTCGTCCAGGGCGGTGAACAGATCCGGAAGATGCTGTTTGACTTCCTCCCAGATGCGGTCGGTCTGCCAGATGAACATGCCGGAATTCCAGATGAAGTCGCCGCTCTCCAGCATGCGCTGGGCTTCGGCGGCCTCAGGTTTTTCCTTGAAGCGCTGGACCTGAAAAGCCTGGTAGCCGCCAACCGCGCCCAACAGTTCGCCCTTCTGGATATAGCCATATTGGGTGGCCGGGTAGGTCGGGTCGATGCCCAGGGTGACGAGGTGGCCCTGCTGGGCGAGCTGCGCGGCGGCCAACAGGGTGCGGTGAAATTCGGCCGGATTGCCGATGTAGTGATCGGCGGTGAGCACAGCCATCAGCGAGCCGGGATGCTGGCTATGCAGGAAGGCGGCGGCCAGCCCGATGGCCGCGGCCGTGCCGCGCGGCACGGGCTCCAGCAGGAAAGAGGCCTCAGGCAATTCCGGGACCTGCTTGCTCAACTCGACACTGTGCTGGGCGTTGGTCACTACCAGAATGCGTTCCGGGGGGAACAAGGATTCCAGGCGGCGCACTGCCATCTGGAACAGGGTGTGGTCGTCGATCAATTGCAGCATCTGCTTGGGGCGCGCCTGGCGGGAAAGCGGCCACAAACGGGTACCGCCCCCTCCGGCCAAAATGACTGCATAAAAGTTTTCGGTCATGCGTTCCTTTATTAAGCGGCCCCATCGCCGGTATGGTATTCAGCCCGCAATTCGCGGGCGGCCACGTAGGTCATGCCGCCCACCTGGCGAACCAAGCCCTTGAGTTCCATAAGCGCAAGGGTAGAGGATACCTGATCGATCGGCAGGCGAGCGAGGGCACCAATTTCGTTGACGTGCAGCGGCTCCTGGCCCAGTAGACTAAATAAGGCGGCCTCGGTGGCATCGGCGGGCAAGGCCACGGTGGCGCTGCGATGCTCGGCCATCATTTCCAAATTCAGAACGTCGAGCAGATCCTCGTAGCGGATGAGGGGATGCGCGCCGCGCTGGATGAGCAGGTTGGTGCCTTTGCTTTGCGGTGCGTGGATGTTACCCGGCACCGCAAAGACCTCGCGGCCCTGCTCGGCGGCGAAGCCGGCGGTGATCAGCGCACCGCTCTGCTCGCCGGCCTCAACGATCACTACGGCCAGCGAAAGGCCGGAGATGATGCGATTGCGCGGCGGGAAGTTGGCCGCGTCCGGCGGGGTGCCGATGGCGTAATCACTGACCAGTGCCCCGCGCGCCGCGATCTCTTCGCCCAGCTGGCGATTCTCCGCCGGGTAGATCTGCTCGAGCCCGTGGGCCAGCACGGCCACCGTGCGGCCACCAGCTTTCAGCGCGGCCTGGTGTGCGATGGCATCCACCCCGCGGGCCAGCCCGCTGACCAGGGTGATGCCATTATGCGCCAAAAAGGCGCCGAACTCCTCGGCGATCTGGCGGCCATAGGTGGTTACCTGGCGGGTGCCGACCACGGCGACTGCCCATTCGTCTTCGGGCAGCAGCTGGCCGCGCACGTAAAGGACGGGCGGCGCCTGGTCGAGTTCGCGCAATTTGCGCGGGTAAGCGTCTTCTTGCAATGTAAGTGCGACGACGTTGTGTTTGGCTAGGTCGGATTCGATGGTCTGCAAATCAAGGGTCTGGTGCAATTCGACAAAATTTTGGACGGTGGCTTCGTTCACGCCGGCGGCGCGCAAGGCGGCGGGCGCGGCCTGCCAAGCGGCTTGCGCGGAGCCAAAGGCGTCCAAGAGTGTGCGAAGGCGGGCGGCGCCGATCCCCTTGACCATGTTCAAGGCTAACCAGTAGGTACGTTCGTCACTCATTATGGGCCCCCCTCAAGGTGGCAGAGAATATCATAGCCGTCTTTGGCATGTCAAGAAAGGGAGTTATGGGGGTGAGTTATAGATTAGGGAAGGGAAGGTAATTCCAGAATGTGGCTATTTGGAAGAAAATCACAAAAACAGCTTTACTTACAGTACAAGGCAATTTGGACAACAAGGTAATAATAATTCTTCGGCTCGCGGAGCTCGCCTCAGAATGACACGGAAGATAAAGAGTCGCCTCGGAGTAACGCACCCCGCCGCAAGCGGCGGGGCTTGGTTTCCAAATAACGTCGGCTGCGTATTCGGCATTCATCGCCCTCGAGAGGCAGAACATTGGTTATTTGGAATATCAGGTTGTAGGGATTTCTCGCTTTCTTGATTCTCCGACTGGTAAAGATTTCGGTAGGCCGCTCGGAATGACAAGGTGGAGAAATGGCACGCGAGAGAAAAAGTTCGCCTCAGAATGACACAATAGAGGGGGCGTCGACCTAGAATGACGCGCAAGGGATTTTATTTCTTACCGATCTCGAGCAAGCCGGGCAGGAGATGCACAACCATGCGCTTCTCGGCCACAGAAACCTGGCGCACGACGTCGGTGGTGGCGGGCAATAATAATTCCCCGCCCTCTTCCGAGCGAACGACGTAGACATCGTTTGCGCCGGTGGAAAGTATTTCCGTCAGGGTTCCCAAAAGGGAACCATCTTCTTCGACCACCCGCATGCCCAGCAATTGATGCTGGTAATACTCGCCTTCAGGGAGCGGCGGCCGATCCTCGACCGGGACGAAGAGGGGAACATTGCGAAAGGGGTTGACGGATTCAAGGCCGGGGAATTCTTCGAAAGCCAGAAGCAAGCCATCGCCGTGGGGCCGGCGGCTGGCGATGGTGACTGGGTTATGCTCCTCGCCCATATAGAGGCGGGTGCCCTTTTGCAAGCGTTCCGGGAAATCGGTTTCCAAGGAAACGAAGACTTCGCCTTTGAGGCCGTGGGGGCGGCGAAACGTGGCCACCAGGACAAAAGCCAAATCGCCTGAGGACGTCTCCACGTCCTCAGGCGATTTGGCAGCTTTACGGCGGGCAGCCAGGCGTCGTCTGGGGGAGCTCAATCAGGTTCCGAGATATTCAGGAAGGCGCGCTTTCCGTCGCGGGTGGCTGCCACCTGCAGGAGAATGCGGATGGCGTTCGCCACGCGGCCAGAGCGGCCGATGACACGACCCATATCCGGCTTGGCTACCTCGAGAGAGATCTCGGTGCTTTCGCCCTTTTGGCGCTCGGAAACGCGCACCTGGGTGGGATCATCCACCAGGGAGCGCGCCACGTACTCGATCAATTCTTTCATTGAAGAACTTATTCGGCGGGAGGCGTCTCTTCAGCTTTGGGAGCTTCGGGTTCCGCAGCGGCAGCAGGTTCGGCCGCGGGTGTTTCGGGTTGAGCGGCAGCTTCAGCCGCAAGGGCTTCAGGCTCAGCCACAGGGGCCTCAGGTTCAGCCGCAGCAGCCGGCTGGGCGGCAACTTCTGGCGATTTGGCAGGCTCTTTAGCCGCCTTCTCAGCCTTGGAGGCCTTCTTCCTTATAGATGTACCGGCAGCGGGGGCGGCGTGCTCCGTCTGGAAATTAGCATTGCGGGTCTTTGAAGCCGTTTCGGCCTCGGCCAGCAAGGTTTCGACCTTCTCGCCGGATTTGAAGCGCTCAAAGCGGTCCAGCAGGCCGGCCACCTTGAACACTTGCATGGCGGAATCGCTGGGCTGGGCACCGTTGCTGATCCACTGATAGATGCGATCTTCCTTTAAGTTGATGGTAGCCGGTTCGGTGCGAGGGTTATAAAAGCCGAGAATCTCAATAAAGCGCCCGTTGCGGGGGCTTTCCTTATCCGCGGCCACAACTCGAAAACTGGCCTGTTTTTTTCCGCCTACGCGGCGCAATCGAATACGAACCATGATCGAAAAACTCCTGAATTCTGATGTCCTGGATTATACCTGTTGCGCCGAGCATCCCTGCGCACAGCCTGCCATTCTAGCTTGCAACAGCATGGCGGTCAAGGGTAAGCCTTGGGAAAGGGCGCGACTCGCCCTCAAACCTGTGTTCTAATTAGTAGATAGTTCGCTTACCCCTAGGAGAGAGTAAATGGCAAAGATAGCGCTAGTCACTGACAGCACTACCAATATCCCCAAAGAGTTAAGCAAAGGTCACGATATTCACGTGGTCCCCGCGGTGATCATTTGGGGGGGAGAGACGCTGCAAGATGGGGTGGATATCCAGCCCGATGAGTTTTACAAACGGCTGGCAAGCTCAAAAGAGACCCCCACGACCTCGCAGCCTACCCCAGCTGCGTTCAAAGAGAAATTCGAGGAGCTGGGCTCTAAAGGTTTCACCGACATTGTGTGCAGCTTTGTTTCCTCCAAATTTTCTGGCACGCTGACCTCCGCCGAACAGGCCAAGGGAATGGTTTCCGGCGTGAATATTCACATTGTGGACGGCCGCTCGGCTTCCATGGGTACCGGCTGGCCGCTGCTGGAAGCCGCCAAGGCTGTTAAGGCTGGCAAATCCGCCCAGGATTGCGTAAAGATCCTCGAAAGCGCCCGGGAGAACGCCGGTGTTTTGCTGCTGGTAGACACCCTGGAGTTCCTGCATCGCGGTGGCCGGATCGGCGGCGGGGCGCGCTTTATGGGCACGGCGCTCAACCTGAAACCCATCCTCGAGATCCAAGACGGCGCCCTAGAAGCTACAGAACGAGTGCGCACCAAGAGCAAGGCGCTGGAGCGCCTGGTGGAGTTGCTGGTGGACCGGGTGGGCGGGCGTAAGCCATTGCACCTGGCGGTGCTGCACGCCAATGCACGCGAGGATGCCAAAGCTTTGCTGGCCGAGGCCAGCAAGAGGGTCAAGCCAGAGGAGTCCGCCCTTACGGATGTGAGCCCGGCGGTGGGCACACACACAGGCCCCGGCACGTTGGGATTCGCGTTTATGGCGGGATATAAGTAAAAGCATAAGATATAAAAGCCCTGCCAGGTTCGGCAGGGCTTTTTTGTTTTGTTGTAAGGCAGACTTGAGTGGCACAAAATTGGTTGTCTTGCAATATGAGGTTACGGGGAACAGGAGGCGTTTGCGGCGCGACAAGCAGAACGATGGTTATTTGGAATATGAGGTTATACGGATTTCTCGCTTTATTGAATCTCCATCTGGTACGGACTTCGGTATGCCGCTCGGAATGACAAATGGAGGAGTCTTCCTGAATGGAAACCAAGCGGAGCCGCCTCAAATGACAAGAAAACAGAGCCGCTTGAAATGACAAATGTGGATGCTATTTCACGGTGCCGTAGAAAAGGGGAAGCGGTTTGACCTTTTTGGGGCTCCATTGGTGGGCGGCAAGCACGCGGGCGCGGGCAGCTTCGAGTTTGGCCTGATCGTTGGCATGAACAGTAAATAGCGGTTCGCCCTTCCCCACTCGATCCCCAACTTTATGGTGCACGACGATGCCAACGGAATGATCGATGGAATCGCCTTTCTTGGCGCGGCCGGCGCCCAGATCTACGGAGGCCCCGCCGATCTCCCTGGCATCCACCCACCTGAGGTAACCCGAGCGCGGCGCCGGAACGTCTTCAATAAGCTGAGCGCTCGGCAGGCGGCCAGGGTCGTCCACGTAACTGACATCCCCGCCTTGTGCCTCGACCAAGACCCGAAAGCGATCGAAGGCGCGGCCATCATCCAAAGCAGCGGCGGCGCGTTTGCGGGCGGCAGCTAACGTCTTTTCGGCTTCGCCGAGCACAAGCAGGTGGCCGGCTACTTCAATGGCGTGCAGGCGAAAATCGGGTGGCCCGCCCCCACGCAAGGTCTCAATGGCTTCTTTTACTTCCAGGGCGTTGCCGACCGCGTGGCCGAGGGGCTGGTTCATGTCCGAAATGAGGGCCACCGCCTTGCGGCCGGCCAGCCTGGCGATCTTCACCATAAGCTTAGCAAGGGCGCGCGCATCCGCCTGGGTTTTCATAAAGGCGCCTGTGCCCACTTTGACATCCAGCACGATGCGTTGGGCGCCGGCGGCCAATTTCTTGCTCATCACGGACGAGGCGATCAGGGCACGAGCATCCACGGTGCCGGTCACATCGCGCAGGGCATAGAGCTTGCCATCGGCAGGAGCCAAATCGCCAGTTTGGCCGGTGAGGACTAAGCCGACTTCTTTCAATTGGCGGAGGAACTCTTCTTTGGTTAGATCGGTGCGAAAGCCGGGGATAGATTCCATTTTGTCGAGGGTGCCCCCGCTGTAGCCCAGGCCACGGCCTGACATTTTGCCGACTCGCAGGCCACAAGAGGCCACCACGGGTTCGACCACCAGCGTGGTTTTGTCCCCCACCCCGCCGGTGGAATGCTTATCGAGGGCTAAGCCCACGACTTCGCTCAGGTCCAGCTGTTCGCCCGATGCGGCCATGGCCAGGGTAAGCTCGGTGGTCTCCCGGTCGGTCATGCCATTGAGGAGGACGGCCATAGCCCAAGCGGAAGCCTGGTAATCCGTCACCGTGCCATGGGTAAATCCCTTAATAAAGAAGCGAATCTCGGCGGCGGTTAGCTCTTTCCGGTCCCGTTTTTTGATAATAATGTCTACAGCGCGCATTGAAGACTAAAATTATAATATAGGCTCAGGTTGTCATACAACTGAGGGCGCGGTTTCCAAGCGGGCTTGACAAAGCTTAGCCAAGCGCAATAGACTCACTTTTCAAGGAAGAAGAGATGAAATAGCGTCCCGGGAAGCGATGACTATCCTACTCACCAAAGTGCGTGCGCCACAGCGGCGCAAAGATGTGCTGCGCCGGGTGCGGTTGATCGACATCCTGCATCAAAACCTGCACCGCAAGCTGACCTTTGTGTCGGCGCCGGCCGGCTACGGCAAGACCACCTTGCTGGTGGATTTTGCCGCGGATGTAGATGCCGCGGTGTTTTGGTACCGCATCAGCCCGGATGACGCAGACCTGGTTTTGTTCGTCCAGCACCTGGTAGCCTCTTTCCAACAGCAAATCCCGCAATTTGGCCTGGAGCTAGCCGAGAAGTTGGATTCACCCGGGGGCAGCCCAGACGCGGCCACCCTGGCGGTTGACCTTATCAATGAAATAGAAGAAAAAGTAGAGGACTTTTCACTGCTGGTGCTGGACGATTACCACCTGGCGGGGGAAAACCAGCAGATCGTTGACTTCATCGAAAACCTGCTGGAAAACCTGCCCGACCGATTGCGTATCCTGATCGGTTCGCGCAGCGTATATGGAATCCCAACGGCCAACCTTTATATTCGCGACGAGCTAGTAACTATCAGCGCGGACGAACTGCGCTTTAGGGCGGACGAGCTGCAAAGGCTGGTGCTGCAGAACCACAGGGTGCGCCTGAGCAATGAGCAGGCCCAAGAGTTTGCCACGCGGGCAGATGGCTGGATCATTGCCATCCTGCTGGCCTTGCGCACAATGGAGAACGGCGTACTGCCAGACCTTAGCGGAGGCATCGAACATATTTACGCTTACCTGGCCGAGGAAGTGGTCAGCCGCCAAAGTGAAGAACTGCGCGACTTCATGCTGGCCACATCCATATTAGAAGATTTCAATGAGCCGCTGTGCAATTTCCTGCTGGAGCGCAAGGATTCCGCCGACTACCTGCGCGCACTCGAAGAGCGTAACTTGTTCGTGAGCCGCACGGAGACCAGCGAAGGACCCAGCTACCGCTACCACCAGTTATTCGCGGAATTCCTTGAGGATTATTTTGTGCGCAACCAAAAGCCGCGGGTGCGGGACCTGCACCGGCGAGCGGCGGAGTGGTACCGGGAACGGCAGCAGTGGGAACGCGCCATCGACCACAAACTGGAGGCCGGCGATAAACAGGAAGCGGCCAACTGGATGGATGCAGTCGCTGTTCAGTTCTACACATCCGGGCGGCAAATGCTGATCGCGCGCTGGATGGAGCGCCTGGGCAGCCCGCCGAACCTAAGAAAGAAAGCGCCGCACCTGATGCTTTACCAGGCCAAGATCCTCGGCAACCAGAGCCAGTTCCAACCGGCGCTGAAACTCCTGCAAACGGCCGAACCCATCCTGTCGAAATTAAAGGATGTGGACGCATTAGCGAACGCCATCATCACCCGCGGCATGATCTATCGATTTACCGGGAAGTACCATGAGGGGCTCGAGCTAGCGGAAAAAGCTCAGGACCTATTGCACGGCAAGCGCAAACCCGAGAGCCGTCAGAAGTGGTTTCAGGCAGAACGCTTGAAGGCATTACCGCTCTATTATTTAGGTGAATCGCAGAAGGCTATAAAATGCCTGGAGTCAGCTTCCTCGGGGTTACGGGAGTTAACCGAGCTCAACGAATCCTCAGAAAAAATCCGTTACCTATACGACCTAGCAGAATGCCTCACCGATTTCGGATTCGTTCAAATCTCTATTGGGAAAATACTTGGCGCACAAAAGGCTTTCCAAGAAGCCCTGGATATACATACAAATATTCACAGCAATTTAGGTGCACTTTCCTCCGCACACAACAATATTGCTTATCTGCACCATCAAATTGGGCAATACATCGAAGCATGGCGTGAGTATTCGCTGGGGATGGCCCACGCGAAAGCGGCAAACCATGTGCGCGCACAAATCTCAATATTGAACGGATGTGGGGAAATGTTGTTAGAAGTCGATGAGACCGAGGAAGCACATAAGAACTTTCAACAAGCGTTTGCTTTGAAGCAACAAGCTGGAGAACAACCCGAGTCGATCGACACCTATACCGGCTTAGCGCGGGCCGAGCGCAAGAAGGGCCACTACAGCGAGGCCATGAATTGGTTGAGGTTGGCCGCTAATTTCAAGGGGGGTGGTTTGGACAAAGTCGACTATGCTACGGAACTCGGGGCGATCTATGGGGAAATGGGGCAGATGGATCTGGCTATGGAGCAATTTGAACAAGCCATAGCCAATTGGCCTGAACGAAAAGCGCCAAAGCAACCCCAAGTCCTAGCAGCCTTCCTAGCTGGACGAACCTTATTTCAAAATGGGGAATATGAAAAAGCAGAAAAGCTGCTAAATAAGGCATTAAAGGGTTCGGCTCAGTTAGGCTACGATCAATTTTTAGTTAATGCTGCCCGGTCTTTGCCTGATTTTTTGACTTATTTTTCAAAAACAAGGTCATCAGAACAAATACAAGCCTTGTTTGAACGGGCGGCAAATTTCATTACTGGCAAGGTAGCACTCGAGCGCAAAGCCCCCGACCCCGAGTTAACTCCCATCCATATGGAGATACATGCTTTTGGGACCGGAGAGATTCGCCGCGATGGGGAACTGGTACATCCCAGCACGTGGCGCTCCAGCCGCGCCCGGGCGCTATTCTTCTATATTTTGGACCACGGGAAGGTTCGCAAGGAAGCCATCGGATTGGATTTCTGGCCGGATTTCAGTTCAGGCAAGATCAGCAGCAATTTCCACGCCACGCTGTGGCGGGTGCGGCAGGCGCTGGGATTCAAAGAGGCGATCATCTTTGAGAACGAACAATATAGCTTGCACCCGTCCATCCAGCTCTGGTATGACGTAGCAGAATTTGAAAACAACTTGAGCCGGGCAGAAGCACAAAGCCTTTCGAAGCGGGAGCGCAACGAACTGATCAAACAGTCTATCGACCTGTACCAGGCGCCCTTCTTGCAGGATATCTATATGGAATGGGCAGACCTGCGCCGAGAAGAATTGCGCAACCTTTATCTTGAAGCCCTTATCGACATGGCCGCCATGGAAACCAGCAACAAGCACTACCGCTCAGCAAAGCATAATTACGAGAGGGTGTTGGCGGTCGACCCGTATCGCGACGAAGTGCACCTGGCGATGATGAAATGCCTGGCGCTTTCGGGCGCACCATCAGCAGCGATCGCCCATTTCAAAGATTACCGCACCATGCTGCGCAGGGAATTAAATGCAGAGCCATTGCCGGAACTTCAGGCGTATTACGACCAATTGGCGGTAAAGGCTTAAGGAGGCCACCATGTAGACGACAATGTTCCAAAAGCAACGCCGCCAGCAAGGCTACCAAGGGTTGGGGGTGGCCTTTTTGGTCCCCTGGCACAGACCTTGCTCATATCTGCGTTCATAGGGCCTCGGATAGGATGCCCACCTGCAAACCTATGCTTTTAGGAGGTTGAAACGTCTAAAAAAACAGATGTTGTAACGCCATGGGCGGTACTTTGGTACCAACCATCAACTGTTGTGCGCTAGCACGACTAATAACACCTATGCAAAAACAAGGAGATTGAGATGTCTAAACTAAAACTGAATGCGATTGCCACACAAGCTTTACTGGACAACGAGTTCAAGACGGCGGTGTTGAATGGCCAGCTGCAAGATCGCCTCGGCGCCTTCCAGCTGAATGACGAAGAAGCCCAGGCAGTGATGTCCATCCAGGCTATGGATCTGGACCAGTTCATTCGCCACCTGAGCGGACTGATCCAACCCGGCACTACAGTTGCCTAAACATTTTTCAACCAAACTACGCTAGGAGAATCGAAAATGTCTAAAACACAGATGACAGGCGGAACCGGCGTTCAATTCGAAGGCCCCATGGGCGGCGGCATCGGCACCGACCACTAAGGTCTGCACGACTAAAAAAATAAGGAGATTTGCAATGTCTAAACTAAAACTGAATGCAATCGCTACACAAGCTTTGCTGGACAACGAGTTCAAGACGGCGGTGTTGAATGGCCAGCTGCAGGAGCGCCTCGGCGCCTTCCAGTTGAATGACGAAGAAGCCCAGGCAGTGATGTCCATCCAGGCTATGGATCTGGACCAGTTCATTCGCCACCTGAGCGGACTGATCCAACCCGGCACAGCAGTTGCGTAACCATTCTTCAACCAAACTACGATAGGAGACTCGAAAATGTCTAAAACACAGATGACAAGCGGAACCGGCGTTCAATTCGAAGGCCCTATGGGCGGCGGCATCGGCACTGGTGTTCAATTTGAAGGCCCCATGGGCGGCGGCATTGGCACTGGTGTTCAATTTGAAGGCCCCATGGGCGGCGGCATCGGCACCGACCACTAAGGTCTGCACGACTAAAAAAATAAGGAGATTTGCAATGTCTAAACTAAAACTGAATGCAATCGCTACACAAGCTTTGCTGGACAACGAGTTCAAGACGGCGGTGTTGAATGGCCAGCTGCAGGAGCGCCTCGGCGCCTTCCAGTTGAATGACGAAGAAGCCCAGGCAGTGATGTCCATCCAGGCTATGGATCTGGACCAGTTCATTCGCCACCTGAGCGGGCTCATCCAACCCGGCACAGCAGTTGCGTAACCCGTGACAGCGGCTTGTCACTGAAAACACAAAAATAAGACCCTCAGGGTCAAGATTAAGACCAGGGGTGTGGGTGAAGATGACTCACACTAGTGTTCTTAAAGTGGAGCCGGGGTGCTTCCCCGGAAAAGCGGATCGTAAGCTGTGAGGATGACTAAGGTAAGCTATGCTGCTTAAATCGCATGACCAGGAAAAAACATTACGGAGCAATAGCCGTTCGATGACCGATTCCAGGTACCAGGCAAACCCCGGGGCTGAGCGTGACAATACCGAGGATCTGGCTGCCTTGGCTATCGCCGGCGCCAGTATTGTCTCAAGCCTGGATGTGGACAAAGTGCTGCAGCTCATCGCGCAGCAGTTGACCAACCTGCTGGACGTGCCTATTTGTATCCTGGCCGATTGGCGGCCCAACCCGGGGATCAAGGCTCACACGATGTTTGCCAACCCCAGGGTGACCCATTTACCGCAAACATATAAAATGGTTTCATTAGCCGAGCAGCTATCCCTTACCCAGGTAGTGGAAAAGAACCTGCCCATCCAAAAGCACACCGATGACCCCGGCCTGACGGTTAAAGAAAAGGCCGCGTTCAAAAAAGCGAAGATATCCACGCTGCTGCTTTTACCACTGGTTGCCCAGAACAAGACCATGGGCTTGGTGGAATTGCAAGAAACGCGGGGACCGCGCACCTTCAGCGACCGCGAGATCTATTTGGCCCAGACACTATGCCACCAAGTGGCCGTGGCGATCGAAAATGCACGCTTATTTGGAGCCACCCGCCGGCAAGTGCAAGAACTGAGCATCTTATATCAGGTGTCCGCAATCGCCACCGAAGCGACCAGTGAAGACGAACTTATCGAGCGGGCGACCCTTTTAATTCGAGAAAATCTCTATCCAGAGGATTTGGGTGTGCTTATGCTGGATAGGGTAGACAACCAACTCAAGGTGCATCCGTCGTACGAAACCGGAAACGCGCTTAACGTTCTCAGCATTCCCCTGGGCAAAGGCATCACCGGCCAGGTGGCTGCCAAGGGCCTGACCATGCGAGTGGCCAATACACACCGGGTAAAAAATTACCTTGGTTGCAATGAGGACACCCAATCCGAATTATGCGTACCAATGACGATCGGAGACCGAGTGATCGGCGTGATCAACGCCGAAAGCAGTGAGCTAGATCACTTCAGCGAAACGGATGAGCAGCTTTTGCTTACCCTCTCCGGGCAGCTGGCCAGCGGCATTGAGCGGCTACGCAACGCCGCCTCCGAACGGCAGCGCACCAAGCAGCTTGGCATTTTGAACAAGCTGACCGGCGAAATGAGCGGGGTTTTGGACCAGGAGAAATTATTCAAGATCGTCGTGGAACGCCTAAACAAGGACATGAACTACGTCTCGACAGACATTTCGGTGGTTGACGAGGGAAGCCGGGAATACGTGCTCTCGGCCGTGAGCGGCACTTTCGAACCATTGGTTGCCGAGAGCGGGTATCGCCAGCAGTTTGGCGACGGGTTGCTGGATGTGGCCGCCCGCAGCGGCAAGGTGGTGGTGGCCAACAACGTTCACGAGCGCTCCGAGTATAAGCAGGTGCCCGGCCACGAAATGATCAATTCCGAATTGATCATTCCGATCAAGATCTACAAGCGCGTAGTTGCGTTGCTCAATATCGAGAGCAACGAATTAAATGCATTCGATGAATATGAAGTGGAAGCCCTAAGCACCCTGTGCGACCAGATCTCGATCGCCCTGGAAGGCATCAATCTGTTCGATTCGACACGCAGGCAACTGCAGGAACTGACCCTGCTGCACGCCATCACGCACGCGGCGGTCAACGCCAAAAGCGAGGACGAGCTGCTGGAACGGGCTACTGAGATCATCGGCGACAGTTTATATCCGGACCAATTCGGTTTCCTGATGCTGGACGCAGATTCCGCAGTTTTAATGGTCAACCGCAGCTACCGCGGCATTAGCGAGGAGACCAAAGAGAGGCAAGTGCCGCTTTCGGAGGGGATCACCGGCAAGGTAGCCGTCACGGGGAAACCCTGGCGGGTGGCAGACGTGCGCCAGGAACCATACTATCTCAACGTCAGCCCCAACATGCGCTCGGAACTATGCGTCCCCATCCTGGCCAACAACAACCGGGTCTTGGGTGTGATCAATGCGGAAAGTGCGGAAGTGAATGCCTTCTCGGACAAAGACCTGCAGCTGCTGAACACGATCGGCGGCCAACTGGGCACGGCTATTGACAAACTGAGGCTGTTCGTTGCCGAGCGCGTCCAACGCGAGCAAGCCGAGACGCTGCGAGAGGTGGCCGCCATTTTGGGAAGCGCCACCGACAGCTCCAATGTGCTCAATTTGATCCTGGAGCAGTTGAAGCGGGTGGTACCCTTCGACAGCGCCTCGATCCAGATTATCAAAGGCGAGAACCTGAGTGTGCGCGCTTATGCCGGGTCCCTGCTCAACAACATTATCGGCTTCGAAATCCCCATCGAGACAGACAAGCTGGCTCATCCGCTACTGTTTGAGCATCGTACGATGATCTATGAGGATATTACCAAGCACCCCGATTGGGTAAAAAGCCCCACGTCGGCAATGATCAAATCCTGGATCGGCGCTCCCTTGATCGTACGCGGCGAATCCATCGGTGTGCTTACGGTGGACGGCTTCCGCACGAAGCAGTTCAGCCAAGCCGACGCACAGCTGGTATCCACGTTCGCCAACCATGCAGGCATTGCCCTGGAGAATGCGCGGTTGTTCGATGAGGCGCAGGAAGCCTACGTACAAACCGTCGGGGCCCTGGCAAGCGCCATCGATGTGCGCGACACCTATACCAGCGGCCACAGCCAGCGGTTGGCTGACCTGGCGGTGAAGACCGGCGAATTGATGGGATGCACCGAGGGCGAATTAATCAACATTCGTTGGGGAGCCTTGCTGCACGACATCGGCAAGATCGGCGTGCCAGACGATATTCTGAGAAAGCCCGGGGTTTTGGAAGCGGATGAAGAAAAGATCATGCACCAACATCCGGAGATCGGGGCGCGCATTGTAGAAAGAGTAAAGTCGCTTTCCAGCGTGGCCCCCATCATCCGTGCCCACCAGGAACGGTATGACGGCCTGGGCTATCCGGACGGCCTGCGCGACACTGCCATCCCTAAGGTGGCGCGCATCATCAGCGTAGCAGATGCGTATGTGGCAATGACGGATGAGCGCGTGTACCGTAAAGCGCGCAGCCACGAGGAAGCCCTCCAGGAACTTAAGCACTGCAGCGGCAGCCAATTTGATCCCGAAGTGGTCCAGGCCTTTATCAAAGCCTTGGACGAGACCGTGCTAACCCCGGTTTAAACGATAAACATTGCATCCCCGAAAGAGTAAAACCGGTAGCCTGCGGAGATCGCTGCGCGGTACGTTTCGAGGATAAGGTCGCGGCCCGCAAAAGCGCTGACCAGCATTAATAATGTCGAGCGGGGTAAGTGGAAATTCGTAAGCATGGCATCGACAATATGGAATTTATAACCCGGAAGAATGAATAGATCCGTGCGACCCTCAAAGGGTGCAACGCCCCGAGAGGAGGAAAGGGCCGCGGCGCTTTCCAAGACGCGCAGGGAGGTAGTGCCCACCGCGATCACGCGGCCGCCAGTAGCGCGGGTTTCATTCACCAGCCGGGCCGTTTGCTCGGTTAGCCGGCACCATTCTGTATGAATTTGATGCTGGAGCGGGTCTTCCTCGTTAACTGGGGCAAAGGTATCCAGGCCGATGTGCAGGGTTAGTTCAGCGAAATTAGCTCCCCTGGCTTTGATCTTATCCATCAATTGCGGGGTGAAATGCAGCCCCGCCGTCGGCGCGGCTGCCGACCCCGGCTCATGGGCGTAGACGGTTTGGTAGCGCTCCGGGTCAGCTAACTGGGCGTGAATATAGGGTGGCAGCGGGACCGCGCCTAGGCGACCTAATTCGGATTCAATAGGCTGATCGAAAGCAAGCAGGCGCTGGGCGCCACCCAGGTCCTGCTTAATGGTGGCGGCCATGCCGTTTTGCAATTCAAGCTGTTTGCCGACGTTTAGGCCTTTGCCGCCGACCAGAACCTTCCAACTGCGGTCATTTAGTTTTTCCAGTAAAAGCAATTCGACCCTGCCACCACCCGACATTTTGCGTGCCAGCAGGCGAGCCAGGATGACCCGGCTGCGATTGAGCACCAGCAGGTCACCGGGGTTGAGGAAATCTACAAGCTTGCGGAAGGTGGTATGGGTTTGCGAACGTTTGGCGCGATCTAAAACCAGCAGGCGGGAAGCATCGCGCTGTTCCAGCGGCACCTGGGCGATCTGCCCGGGCGGAAGGCTGTAATCGAAATCAGAAGTTTTCAAATCCAGAAGATGCAGTTATTTAAAGAAACGAGCCAGCAAGTTCAAACCGATCGTCAACAAGATGGACAAAACCACACTGGTGCAATCGGGATAAGACAGGTGAACCGACTAGTTTCAAGCGCAGGTCGCCGGGCAAACGGCCGAGAGGCAGCCCAAGCCGAGGCAGCAGAATGAACAGGTCGCCAACCACCAGCAGCACGATCCCAAGAATGACGAGAATACGGCCCAGGTCGGGCATGTTAGAACAAGGTGGGGGTATTGGGCTGGCCGGTATATGGCAGGCCCAAATGGGCGCAGGCCTGGGCGGTGGCCAGGCGGCCCTGGGAGCGGCGTTCCAGAAAACCCAATTGCATCAGATAGGGTTCGACGACATCCATGATGGTGTCGGCCTCTTCGCTCACCGAAGCGGCGATGGTATTGAGGCCGACCGGCCCGCAGCCATATTTATCGATTATGGTGCGCAGCACGCGCCGGTCGAGTTCGTCCAGGCCCAGCTCATCCACCTCCAGCAGGTCCAGGGCGTCGCGCGCCACCTGATCTGTAACCACCCCCTGGGCGCGCACTTGGGCAAAATCGCGCACGCGGCGCAGCAAACGCAAGGCCACTCGCGGGGTGCCACGCGAGCGCAAGGCGATCAGCTCCAGGCCCCCGTTGGCCGCCTCGACGCCAAGCTGACCGGCGGCGCGCTCCAGGATGGCGCGGATGGCGGCCGAGTCGTAATAGTCCAGGCGGAAGGTGGCGCCAAACCGGGCGCGCAACGGCGCGGTTAACAGGGCAAGCCGGGTGGTAGCGCCGACCACAGTGAAGCGAGGCAATTTGAGGCGGATGGCGCGGGCGGCGGGGCCCTTGCCGATCACGATGTCGAGGGAAAAATCTTCCATGGCTGGATAAAGCACTTCTTCGATGGCCTTGCCAAGGCGATGGATCTCATCCAAGAACAAAACATCGCCTTGATTCATGTTGCTCAATATCGCCGCCAGGTCGCCCTGGCGTTCGATGGCCGGGCCTGAGGTGACTTTGATATTGACACCCATCTCGTTGGCAAGAATATGGGCCAGGGTCGTTTTGCCCAGGCCAGGGGGGCCGTAGAAGAGAACGTGATCCAACGACTCGGCTCGCTGCCGCGCGGCAGCAATGAGGATGGCCAGGTTTTCCCGAACGTTATCCTGGCCGATGAGTTCGTCCAGGGTGCGCGGGCGCAGCGAGGGATCGATCTTGTCGTCAGTGCGGCGCAGTGGATCGATGAGACGCGGCTGAGAACTGCTCATTGAACGATTATACATGGCGAGCACAAACGCTCGCTTAGCCACTCGAAACAAATCCATGGCTGGGCATGAACTATAATGCCCAAAGCCGAGGAACCTATGTCCAACGTCCATGCGTCCAACCACCCGCTGGTGCTGCATAAGCTGACCATTCTGCGCGATAAGAACACCGAGCCGCGCAAATTCCGCGAACTGGTGCGCGAGATCAGCGCGTTACTGACTTATGAAGCCACCGCCGACCTGGCGATGGAAGCCAGAGAGGTCGAAACACCGATGGGAAAGGCGAAGGGCAGCGCCACGAAAGACAACATTGGCCTGGTGCCCATCCTGCGGGCCGGGCTGGGGATGGTGGATGGAGTTTGGGACCTGCTGCCGGATGCGCAGGTGTGGCATATCGGCTTATACCGGGATGAAAAGACGCTGCAGCCCGTGCAGTATTACAACAAGTTGCCCACCCTGCCGACGGTAGGCGCCTGCCTGGTGCTGGATCCCATGCTGGCCACCGGGGGTTCGGCCACGGCGACGGTGAGTCTGCTCAAGGAGTGGGGCGTGAAGAACATTAGATATGTTGGGATCATTGGCGCCCCGGAAGGAATTGAACTGCTGAGCAAGACCCATCCGGATGTGCCAATCTACCTTGGGGCGATTGACAGCCATCTGAACGAGATCGGCTATATCGTGCCCGGTCTGGGCGACGCTGGCGACCGCCAGTTTGGCACTGGCTAAGACCCAAACAATACGCCCCGCTTAGTTCGCGGCTGAGCGAATAATTCCTAAGAATTCGTTGGCTTTCAGGCTGGCGCCGCCCACCAGGGCGCCGTCGATCTCCGGCATGGCAAAGAAGTCGGCGGCGTTGGCAGCGGTCACTGAACCGCCATACAGCACGCGCACCGCCTGGGCCATGTGCTCGCCGAGCAGGCCGGCCAGGGTCGGGCGCACCACATTGCGCAACAGAGTATCGGTGGGCTGCGGCGTGGCGGCCTTGCCGGTGCCGATGGCCCACACGGGTTCGTAGGCGATCACGAGACTCTCAGGCGAATTGATATTTGCGCCCTGTAACGCGGCGCGAAGCTGGGCGGAGACAACCTCGGCGGCGCGGCCGGCTTCATTCTGCTGCAGCGTCTCGCCGAGGCACAGCACCGGGCGCAGCCCAGCGGCCAGGGCGGCCTGCACTTTGCGCTGCACATCCTGGTCACTTTCGTGGAACAGGGTGCGGCGCTCTGAATGGCCGATGATGACATACTGGCAAAACTCGGCCACCATCGCCGGCGAGAGTTCCCCAGTGAAGGCGCCTTCGTTCTCCCAGTACAGGTTTTGCGCGCCGAGGGCGATGCCGGTCATATCCAACACGGCGGAGAGCGCCATCAGCGAGGTGGCGGGCGGACAGAGCAAGATCTCAACCCCGGAGACGGCTTGCATGCCGGGCAATAATTCCTCCACCAGGCGCAAGGCCTGAGAGGCCGTCTTGTTCATTTTCCAATTGCCTGCAACCAACGGAGTGCGCGCCATATTAGTCCTTGTCCTGTAATGCCGCCAAACCCGGCAGCACTTTGCCTTCCAGCATTTCTAGCGAAGCCCCGCCGCCGGTAGAGATGTGCGTGATCTTATCAGCCAGGCCGGATTGCTGCAGCGCCGAGACGGAATCGCCGCCGCCCACGATGCTGTCGGCCCCCGATTCGGCGACGGCCTTGGCGAGGGCGAAGGTGCCGGCCCCGAAGGGTTTCATTTCAAATACGCCCATGGGTCCATTCCAAACTACGGTCCCAGCTTGTTTTATTAGGCTGCTGAATTCTGCCACAGTGTCCGGGCCGATATCAAGCACGCGCCAACCAGCCGGAATGTTCCCGACCTTCATCACCTTATGGTTTGCTTTTTCGTCGAAGGCGTCAGCGATCACCAGATCCACGGGAAGGTGCAGCTTACCGGTTGCGCCGGCAAGCAGCTCTTTGGCTGTGGCAACGGCTTCGGCTTCAACCAGAGAATCGGCCATCTCCAAACCCTGGGCCTTGAAGAAGGTATTGGCCATCCCGCCGCCGATAAGCAAATGGTCGGCCTTAGCCAGCAAATTGCGGATTACGCCGATCTTGTCGCTGACCTTGGCTCCGCCGAGGATAGCGACAAAGGGGCGCTTGGGGTCGGCCAGCACGTGGCCGAGGTAGCGAATCTCCTGCTCCATGAGCAAGCCCGCCACGGCGGGCAAATAGTGCGCCACACCTTCCGTAGAAGCATGGGCGCGGTGGGCCGAGCCAAAGGCGTCGTTCACGTAAAGGTCGGCCAACGCGGCTAATTGCTTGGACATTTGCGGGTCGTTCTTGGTCTCGCCGGGATAAAAGCGGGTATTTTCCAGCAGCAAGATCTCACCAGGCTTTAGGCCTTTGGCAGCGGCTTCGGCCTTGGGACCCACGCATTCGTCGACAAATTTTACCGGAGCATTAACCAGCCCACTGAGATATGCGGCCACCGGCCGCAGGGAATATTTCGGATCAGGCTTATCTTTCGGGCGGCCCAGATGGGAGCAAAGCAAAACAGCCGCGCCCCGCTCAAGTAGGTTCTGGATGGTGGGCAGCGCAGCCCGAATGCGGGTGTCATCCTGAACAACGCCGTCCTCGATGGGAACGTTGAAATCCACGCGGACCAGCACGCGCTTGCCGCGCGGCTCTATGTCTTTGATAGTCTTTTTGTTGAACACGAATCCACTTAGTCTTTAGCCAAGGGGCCGGTGCGTTCCTGGAGCAAGTCGATCAACGTTTGAGCCAGAATAGTCGTCTGATGATGCCCGGGGTGCTCGGGGTCGGCCAGATCGGCGCGATATAGCGCATATTGCTCTTCCAGGCCCTCTTCGGTCACCACCCATTGAGCGCCCTCAGGTAGCAGGCTGCTTTGTTGGCGATTGCTGAGCACGATATCAAAGAATCCCGGACCGACATGGGTTTCAAGGGCGCGAATGTGATCGCCGCAGGCATAACCATCGGTTTCGCCGGTCTGGGTGGCCAGGTTGCAAATAAAGATCTTCAAGGCGGGGCTGTTGCGGATGGCAGCAGCCAGATCAGGCACCAACAAGTTGGGAAGAATGCTCGTATACAGGGAACCAGGCCCGATCACGATCAGGTCAGCGTTGAGCAGGGCGTTAACCGCGTCGGGATAGGCGGGCGGTGAGTTCGGCTCCAGCCAAACGCGACGAACAGCACCGGCCACCGAGGGGATCTGGCTCTCGCCATGGACGCGCACTTCGGCGCTGGAGAGGGGCACCGCCAGATCGGCCACCAAGCGCACGTCGTGCAGGGTGGCGGGCAACACCCGCCCGTGCACTGAGAGGACCCGGCCGGATTCGGCGACGGCTTCTTCGAAACTCCCAGTGATCTCACTCAGTGCGCTGATGAACAAATTTCCGAAGGAATGCCCATCCATGCCATTCTCGCCGCTGGAAAAGCGATATTGAAATAATTGTGTAATGAGGGTTTCGTCATTGGAAAGCGCTGCCAGGCAATTGCGGATGTCACCCGGAGGTAGGACGCCCAGATTGCTGCGCAGGCGTCCGGAGGAACCGCCGTCATCCGCCACAGTGACAATGGCGGTGAGGTTATAAGTGTGCGCTTTCAGACCGCGCAACAGGGTGGCCATGCCATGCCCGCCGCCAATCACGACGATGCGCGGCCCGCGGCCGCGCTTGCGGTGATCAGCCAGGGTATCGACCACGCGGCGGCCGGGCTGCAAATAGGGAGCCAGCAGATTGCGATTCATCTTCAACACACCGTAGACCAGGCCGGCAATGCCCAAGCCGCCGAAAATCGCGGCGCGCAAGGTGCGATCGAGGAAACGCAGCGAAAGCCAATCGAAGATGGGCAGCCACCAGGTATCCGGCGCAGTGCGATACACATCCAGCACCAGCATGGCGCCACCAATGCCGATCATAAAAGTTCCAAATAGGATAAGCAGGATCCAGCGTTTAATCCCCAGGCCTGGGGTAAGCCAGCGCAGAACACGCCCGGCTTCAGACAAGGCAACGCGGAACCCAGACGAAAGCCGAGCTAGCATAGCGCGTGGATGATAGCAGTGTTTAGAAGCAGCGTCAAACGCAGCGGAAAAAAGCGCTTTCAGAACGATTGTGCGAGAGTTCACGGTATGATTAGCGTCGTTCCATGGAAAATATTATCGAAAAACATTGGCAAGTCGCCAACCGGCTAACCGCGGAAGCGGCGCAGGGCCTGGCAGGCTACCCAGCGCTGCTGCAGCAGGTGTTATTCAACCGCGGGCTGGGGACCGCAGAAGAAGCCAGGCGCTTCCTGGCCGCCCTGCCACCTGAAAACAACAATCCGTTCAAAATGAAAGGCATGGAGGCGGCAGTGGAGCGCCTCTCCTTCGCCATCAAGAATGGTGAGCCGATTGTGGTTTATGGGGATTACGACGCCGACGGGGTCACCGCCACGGCCTTGCTGCTGAACAGCTTACAAGCCCTGGGCGGCCAAGCCCAACCTTATATTCCCGACCGCTTTGAAGAGGGGTACGGACTGAATATCGCCGCGCTGCAGCAATTGAAGGAAAACGGCGCGGCGGTGGTGGTTTCCGTGGACTGCGGCATCCGCTCGCTAAACGAGGCGGCCGAAGCTAAGCGTATTGGCCTGGACCTGATCATCACGGACCACCATTCCCCGGGCCCCGAAATGCCGGACGCCTTTGCGGTGATCAACACCAAACAGGCCGGCGATGAATATGTGGAAAAACAATTGGCGGGCGTAGGCACCGCCTTCAAGCTGGCCTGCGCACTGGAGCAACGGCTGGGATCCGGGCTGCAGCCCGCGGCGAATACTCTGCTGGACCTGGTGGCGCTGGGGACCGTGGCCGATATGGTGCCGCTAACCGGCGAGAACCGCTGGATGGTGCGCGAGGGGCTGGGCGGCCTGCGAAAGCCCACCCGGCAGGGGGTTTTGTCGTTGATCGGCGTCTCCGGGCTTAAGCCAGCGGCGGTGCGCTCTGGAGACATCGGTTTTCTGCTCGGCCCACGGCTGAATGCCGCCGGGCGCTTGGAAACGGCCCTGAATGCCCTGAAATTACTGATGACCAACGATGTCTTTGAGGCCGGACGGCTGGCGCAATATTTGGACAACCAAAACCGGGAGCGGCAGCAGCTCACCCGAGAGATGACCGCATCGGCGGAAGAGATCGCCGCGGCCCAAACAGATGCGCTGCTGATCACCGCCATCCACGAGGAATACAACCCTGGCGTGGTTGGGCTAGTGGCTTCCCGACTGGTGGATAAATTCTATCGACCCGCCATTGTGGGGCAACGCGGGCTGGAATTCACGCGGGCTTCCTGCCGCAGCATCCCGGAATTCCACATTACAAGGGCGCTGGAGACCTGCGCGGATTTATTTCGAAATTTTGGCGGGCATGCCGCGGCGGCCGGTTTCACTGTGCCCAATGACAAATTGCCCGAAGCGCTGGAGCGATTGCAAAAGCTGGCCCAGCAACAACTGGGCAATCTGGACCTGCATCCTGTGCTGGTTGCGGACGCCGAGCTGCCCTTGGCTGAGCTTAAGGCGGACATCCTGAACCAATTGGAGCTGATCGAGCCCACCGGTTACGGAAACCCACAGATCAATTTAGTGACCCGCGGCCTGCAAGTGCGGGATGCGCGGGCGGTGGGTGACGGCAAACACCTCAAGCTCACCGTTACCGATGGGCGCATTACCTACGATGCCATCGCCTTTCGCCAGGGCCACTGGGTTCAAGCCATGCCCAAGGTCGTAGACCTGCTTTATCGCTTCGAAGCCAATGAATTCAACGGCCGCAGCAGGCTGCAGCTTAATGTGAGGGATTTGAAACCAAGTGGTGCAATATAAAAAGTGACGAAATTTATTTCAGACCGCGTTTTGCAAGCGCTGCCTGCGTCATAGGGCGCAAGTCAGAGGCGAAGCTGCTGGTGCGGCGATAGGTTTTTTGGCTAAATTTGTTTCGCTCGCGGTGATAATTTGTAAGAGCTTCAACCCAATCGAGCTTAGCGGACAGATAGTTCTCTAGATTTTCAGCAAGCAACATTGCGTGCGCTGAGGCCTGATCAATTCCTTGACCAGACCAGGGGTCCATGACCATGCCGGCATCACCCACTAACGCCCAGCCTGGACCGAATGGGATGCGCATGTAACAGGGGATGCTTCCGCTACCCTGTACCGGAAGTTGACGTAGCGCTTTCGGGAGGCGTGGGGCAATATCGCTCATCAGGCCCAATTCCCGCATTAGGCTGCCTTCGGGATCGCGTTTGAACTCGCCAAACCTGGTGATGGGAACGGAGACAGCCAGCAGAGTTAGGTCGCCATCCGTGGGCATTAGGTAAGCGATTTGGTTTCCGCGATAGTGGAATTCGGCGGCAGGACCAGCGTGGTGCTCCACGCCGCTGAAATAAGAGTAATACATGGCTCGCTGCGCCACTTGCTCATGCTCGGTTTGCGCTTTTACAGTTTTGGCCACAAAAGAGTGAATGCCATCCGCCCCAACCACTACCCGGGCGCGAGCCTCATGCATTCCGGTTTCGTCTTTCCATGCTAAGCCAGCAACTCGGCCATTTTCATTGACGAGGGCGTTCACGATTGCACCCTCAATCACCTTCACAGTTGGTGTGGCCTTCAGCCGCCGAACGAGAATATGGTCCAATGTGATTCGCCGAACACTCATGAAGAAAGGATAGTCTTCGGGCCGATCCACCGGTTCGGGGAAGGCAATCCCGTCAATCACGTTGTAATTGACGGTGAGTTGGGGGGCTGTGGCGCGCACCTCATCTAATACGCCGATAGCGTGGAATGCACGCAAGGCAGGGGCACGAAAGAAATGGGTGGAGAGTGTGTCGCTAGGGAAATGAGCCCGGTCCAGGGCAAGGACGGTGTAGCCTATTTCGCCCAGAAGGCTGCCTAAAATAGCACCGCCTACCCGCGTCCCAACAATGATTACATCGTAATCCTCATTGCCTGAACTCATAAAGGCAGGGCTAGCCTTTGTGTTTGTTAAGGACTTGCTCCATGGTCTCCCTATCAAGTTTCTGAAGCTCGATGACTTTAGCATGGACGCGGAAGGCGGGCGGCAAAATCATCTTTGCCTCTTCCTTGCTATCCACTTCAACATTTATCCAGGCTTTGTGTTCGCCATCCGAACAGCCCCAATCGGCGTTGGTCACGAAGTGGGAGCCAGTTCGGTAGAAAGCAAGCTGGACTAGCTCACAGGCCTCTTTGGTGGCTTCGTGGGGGACCTCAATCAGGTATTTTGGCATTTTTTTGCTCCTTAACTTCAAAAGAGATCATTATTGTAACGAAAATTCTAGCCAAGAAATAACGCTGCCAATTTTAGCCTCGGGTGGCTATGACTTCAAGGTATTCTGACTCAACATGGGTCGTGCCGTCTTTTGCCAGGTTAGGCACTGTCCATAATTGCTCAAGATCGTGCCGCAGGGCGGCTTGGCCATCTGGGTCGAGTGCAGCGAATGCCCTTTGCGTGGGCCCATAATATGTGCGAAGGAATTCGACTACATCGGCAGGCGGGAAAGGGTATTTGAATGGATAAAACCTTTTGGTGAGTTCCAAGTTAGCGATGCCATCGTGCAGCCGCCCACGAACGGTATCCTCGTCGCCCCATTTTGTGGGCGAAGGGACGTTGGAAGTCGGCGGCACGTGTTTGCCAATGATCTGAAACATTTGGCCAACAAAACCTGAAGGGGTCCAGTTCACCATTATGATGCGGCCCCCCGGGCGACACACGCGCACTAACTCGTTTGCAACTCGCTCCGGCCGCGGGGCGAACATTGCGCCAATCAGGCTTACGACGGTGTCGAACGAAAGGTCGGGATATGGCAATTGTTCGGCATCGCCTTCATCGAATTGGATGCTCAACCCCTCGGCGGCGGCCCGAGCCCGCGCCTGTTCAATCAGGTTTGTGGCGATATCCACCCCGGTAACTTTCACTCCGGCACGTGCGGCGGGAATGGAAATTTGACCTGCGCCGCAAGCTACATCGAGCATTCGGCTACCGGGGGCAAGATGCATACGCTCCAGGATCTCCAGTGCACCAGGCTCAAGGTATTTGGCGAACACGCCATAATCACCTGTCATCCATATTGCCTTAAGGCGGGCTTTCAGCGATTCCATTTCGGGCGTCATTTCACTCATGCAAATTTCCTTTGATTGTCCGTGTTTTATGCCATGGTTCTGGTGGGCAACTACTGGCGATATAAGAGGGTGAATTTATGTCTTTGGTTGGTTTATTAGCTCTTTTCCCACCCGCACTACATATTCGATCGGGACACCACGTGACACTATATCGCCAACAGGAGAGTGTTTTACTGCCCATTCTATGATTTCATGAAGTTGTTTCGGAGAGCTTCCATCTGCGTCAATGCGGACGCTGACCTTCATGTTCAATGGGCCTGCGGGGTTGGTAAGGTCGATGCCAAGCATACCGCGGTCGTCAGAAACACTATCCACACGGACTTCGAGGGATTTCAATTTCACACCAAGCTGGGCGGCTCGCAGGGCCACCATCACAGCTTCGCAATTGGCGAGGGAAGCGCGCGCCATCCAGCCCGGAGATGGAGCTGTTGCCTGGCCACCCATTCCTTTGGGCATATCACAAACAAGTGTTTGACCATTGGGACCCGAGGCGCGAACCCGCAACCCCTCTTCAAGGACAGTGACCGCCTCGCTATCCGGTCCCACTGCTTTTTCAGGATTTTCAGTCAGCCGCTTGATCACTCCCTGCAGAGATTCACGGATGGTGATTTGAGAGTTCATATTGCAATTCTCCTTATCCAGAATTACCTACTGTGAGACGTGCGACTTAACTTTTGAAACCTACTTCTGTGGATACGTTTTACCTTCATTAGGTAACGGTTAATACCCTGGATTGCGGATGCACCCAATAGCCTGTGTGACCATCAAACTCACCGACCATAGACAATGACTTGCCAAAGCAGGGTTTGGTGATACGAGCGGCGCTTCAAACCAGCGCCCCGGATCAGCGCGTCCACTGCCTTTGCAGAATGTACATATGCCCTGTATTGTTTTCCTTTTATCCGGTGAAAAAAATTTTCGATAGCAACGCGAGTTTTCGCAAACCAATGGTCTCTCGGATAGACGACCCCGTACAACTTCGACGCATGCGCTGCGGAGAGACCAACTAACGCCCTCATATCCTTGTAGCAGCAGACCACCCGGTCCAGAGTGACAATATCGGCCTTCGGAATTCTTTCGGCCAAGTCTACAAAATTACCGAATTCGTGCTTTATGCGCTTGGTGTGACTCTGACGCTCAGCCTCTTCGTGGGCAGCGCCAGCATAAGAATTTGACGCCTCAACGCTGATCGCAGCTTTCACGCCGGCTTTGAGCAGTTCGTGTTGCACGACACCCACTCCGCCGCCGATGTCCAAAAGGCTCATGCCTTGCACGCCTTCATCCTTCAGCGCATCGAGCAAAATCTGGGTAGTCTTGTCAGGACCGGTGCTGCGATATCTTTCCAAATCGGCGGCCGCGTTCGTCTGATCGAACTCGACTTCGAAACCTTCGCAATTGCAGCTATTCACGGGTCTCTTTTTCTCCTTTAGCGGACCTGCTCATCCTGTGCCAGAGTTGCCCAAGGCTTCATGATTGTAATAGATAAAGCAGGTTAAGCCTCTCCGGCGCTCGGGGTGTGACCAAAAAGGTCGGCTAATCCACAAAACGATATTTAAGCAACGCCCAAAAGGCGGAAAAGGCGTCCTTCAAGCCGATCTTCTTCCCTTCTGAATAGTCGCGGGGGTTGAAAGAGATCGGTACCTCATAAATGCGCGTATGACGTTTAAGTAATTTGGCCGTAATTTCCGGTTCAAAGTCGAAGTGGTTAGAGCGAATGTGAATGTCTGCCAGGACGTCGCGGCGAAATAATTTGTAGCCAGTCTCCATATCTGTGAGGATGGTGTTGTAGAGCACGTTAGTTTGGAAGGTGAGCATTTTATTGGCCACCATGTGCCAGTACATGGTCGGGCGGCGCGGCCCGCCCAGGAAGCGGGAACCGTAGACCACGTCGGCAATTCCCTCGTCGATAGGTTTGAGCAAGGCCGGGATGTCGCGCGGGTCATATTCCAGGTCGCCATCCTGGATCAAGATGAGATCGCCCTGAGCAGCCTGGAGGCCGCTGCGCACCGCGGCGCCCTTGCCGCGGTTGCGGGGATGCGTGACCACGCGCACCTTCTCGGACCGAAGTCTCGCCAGGGCGGCCGCGGTGCCGTCCGTAGAACCATCATCGACCACAATGATCTCGTCGGCCAGCTTCACCGCCAGCACGCGGCTGATGATCTTGGCAATTGTGGCGCCTTCATTGTAGATCGGCACGATAATGCTCAGTTTCATGCGCGCGATTATATGCTATCCAAATGCCATTCCAAACGCCAAAACCAGCGCTGGAATGGCATTTGGATTCGGCGTTTGCAAAGGACGCAAACGCCAGCTTGATTTCCAGCACCAAAAACAAGCTCAGGCAATCAATTAGCGGATCCCCCGAAAGACGAGTATCAATAATCAGCTAATTAATTGCCTCTTATGCGCATGCTATAATCGCGGTTGCGAGCCCATCGCAACGGGGAAAGGCTCTAACTCTTATTTGGCGGTGAATAAAACCGGATGTTGGTTCTTTTTTCTAATTGGGTTTCTAAGCACCAGTCAGCCTGGCGAGCCTGGTTTCTGTTCGTTTTGCTACTGGCCGACCTGGGCCTAGGCGCAAGCGGCAGCCTTGCCGCCCCGTCCGGGCAAGGGAACAACCCTCAGACCAAGGCCGCTAATCTGCTCGAGGAACTGACCCCCGAGGAACGCGTAGGACAACTCTTTTTAGTCACCTTCAGCGGCCCATTTGCCGGCCAGGAAAACCAGATCTATGACCTGATCGCCAACTATCACGTTGGCGGCGTGGTTTTGCGCCAGGATATGGACAATTTCGTGGCCGCCCCGGCAACTGTTGAAGGCCTGGTGAACCTGACCCGCGACCTGCAAGCGGCCGAGGCCGCCTCTTCGCAAACAGAACGCGAGGATGTGATCAGCGACGACGTCTACACGCCGACCTATATTCCGCTGCTCATCAGCATTTCCCAGGAAGGGGATGGCTACCCCAACGATCAGATCCTGGAGGGGTTGAGCCCCCTGCCGAGCGCTATGGCCATCGGCGCTACCTGGGACACAGAGTTCGCCCGACAAGCTGGCGAACTATTAGGCTCCGAACTTTCCGCCGTCGGCGTCAATCTCTTATTGGGACCCTCGCTGGACGTGCTGGAAAACCCTAACCCACAAAGCCTGGGTGATCTGGGTGTGCGCAGCTTCGGGGGAGATCCTTTCTGGGTGGGCCAAATGGGGCAAGCCTTCATTACCGGCGTGCACGTTGGCAGCGAGGATCAGGTGGCCGTAGTGGCGAAGCACCTGCCAGGTTACGGCGGAACGGACCGGCCGGTGGATGAAGAAGTGCCCACCGTGCGCAAATCTCTGGACCAGCTCACCCAGATCGAGCTGCCGCCATTTTTTAACGTCACCGGAGACGCGCCGAGCGCCGAGGCCACTGCTGACGGCATGCTATTGGCGCACATTCGCTACCAGGGCTTTCAAGGAAATATCCGCGCCACCACGCGCCCGATCAGCTTCGACTTCCAAGCCTTCAGCCAGCTGATGGCCCTGCCGCAATTTGCAGAGTGGCGCGCCGGCGGCGGCCTGATCGTGAGCGACAACCTGGGAACCAGGGCTGTGCGCCGCAACTATGATCCTTCTGAGCAGTTGTTCAATTCGCCCCTGGTGGCGCGGGATGCATTCCTGGCAGGATCGGACTTGCTATATCTGGGCAACTTCCTTGCCACGGGTGATCCGGATGCGTATGCCAGCATTCGGAACACGGTCCAATTCTTTGCGCAAAAATATCGCGAAGACCAAGCCTTCGCCCAGAGAGTGGACCAATCCGTTGCACGCATCCTGACGCTTAAATTCAAGCTCTACCCAACTTTCAGCCCAAGCCTTGTTGCTTCACAGATCACCGGGGGCCAAACGGTGGGTCAGAACAATTCGCTTATTTTCGAAGTGGGGCGGCAGGCTGCCACGCTGTTGAGCCCCAGCGTAGACGAGCTGGCCAACATCCTGCCGGAGCCGCCGGGGCGCTTCGAACAGATCGTTTTCATTACCGACAGATACGACGTATTGCAATGCAGCTATTGCGAAACCCAGGGGTCAATGGATACGATGGCCATGGAGAACGCCGTTTTGACTCTTTACGGACCCGGCGCGGGCAACCAAACGACTGCGGCTAACCTGGTCTCGTTTTCATTTGCCCATCTGGCGCGCACGTTGGACAACCAATGGCCGGACGGCGAGGATCCGGTGCGCGGGTCTTTGCAGCGCGCCGAATGGGTGGTATTTGCGTTGGGTAAACAAAGCACACGGCCGGAGTCAACGGCTTTGCGCCGCCTGCTTTCGGAACGGCCGGACCTGATCCAAAACAAAAAGGTGATCGTGTTTGCCATGAACGCGCCGTATTACCTGGACGCCACCGACATCACGAAGATCACCGCTTATTACGCGCTGTATAGCAAAGGGAAGGGCATCGCTGAAGTAGCCGCTCGCTTACTGTTTCAGGAGCTCAGCGGTCCGGGGGATTCGCCGGTGTCCATTGAGGGGATCGGTTATGACCTGATCGAGGCGACCGCCCCAGATGAAACGCAGATAATCCCCCTGCGTGTGGAGCGGACGCAACCCGCCCCACCTTTGGAAGTGACCGAGACGGCGGCGCCGACCGCGGGGCAAGAAACGGTGGAGGCCGCGCCGGCGGTCATATTTCAAGCAGGCGATCTGCTCAGCCTGTTGGCAGGGCCTATCTTGGACCGCAATGGGCACGTGGTGCCGGACAACACGCCGGTCACCTTCGGCATCACGATCGCGAGCGAAGGAGGGACATTAACGCGTCAAATTAGCGCCACCACGCGGCTGGGCTTGGCTTCAGGCAGTTATTCCATCGAAGAGGAAGGCAACCTGGAGATCACAGCCTCCAGCGGGGAGCCGGCGGCTATGTCAGAGCCGGCGCGCTTTGACGTGATCGGCATCAACCCTGAAGGCCTGGCGCTGCAGGCCACGCAAACAGCCCAAGCCCAACTACTAGCAACCGCTTCCGCCCAGCCGCTGGAAACGCCCGTTGTCGAAGTCCCTGAGCCCGAACCGATGCGCGCCGGCCCGGTGGCGTGGTTCCTTTCTACGCTGGTTTCGACGTTAGCGGGCTATTTTGTCTACCAGACCGGATCCCGCCTGGGCCAAAAACGTTGGGCTGTGCGCTGCGGTCTGACTACGTTTATCGGAGGCCTAATTGTGGGGAGTTACCTGGCCTTCGACCTGCCGGGCAGCGAAGGGCTATTAGTTGTGGGGGGCGCCTGGGGGGTAGTGCTGTTTGCCCTGGCCGGCTGCGGCTTGGGCTGGCTGGCAGGCTGGGCCTGGCAGCAATTTGGAAGCAAGGGCCGCGCCAAGCCCAAGGTTAACGACCCACCGCAGCAATAAAACTAAGCAAAAGCAGAGCGCCGGCAAACCAGACCAGCGTTCGCTCCGTGCGCGACGACAGAATATCTGCCACCGTGGGGCGCGGCAGGCGGCCGTTGGTGCGCGTCTGCGGGTCCAGCTGGCCGAGCAGGGCCTGCTGGAAGGCCTGAATGCTCTGCGGCCGCTCTTCCGGATGCAGATTCATCGCCCAGGTTACAGCGCGTTCGGTGCGCGGACTGAGCTCGGGATTCAATTCGCGGATCGAAGGCATACTCTTTGGATTCAGGAAACGTTCGCGGGCCTCGAGGGGCGCAGTATTGACCAAGAGATGATAGAGGGTGGCGCCAAAAGCGTACACATCAGTGCGCACGTCGGTATGCCCACTGTCGCTGCCATACTGCTCCAGCGGAGTGTAAAGGGCTGTGCCGTGGCCTTGGACGATGGTCACCGTGTCCTCCTGAGCGGCCAGGATCTTGACCAAGCCGAAATCCACCAACTTCACCACGCCATTGGGGGTCAGCTTGATATTGCTCGGCTTGATGTCGCGATGCAGAATGGGCGGCTCCTGGCTATGGAGATAGTTCAGGGCATTGGCGATCTGGCTGGCCCAGCCCAGCACTTCCTCTTCGGGTAAAAATTCCTGGCGCTGGCGCGCCTCGAGCATCAGGGAGCGCAGGTCTTCGCCCGGCACATAATCCATCACCAGATAATCGATGGCTTCGTCAGAAAAGAAATCCGAGACCTTGGGCAGGTTGGGATGATCCAGCCTGGCCAGCACAGTAGCTTCGCGCAGGAACTGGGCGCGAGTCTGATCCAGGGTTTCCTTGGACAGGGAGGGGTCGAGGCGCACCTCTTTGATGGCGCACAAGCGGCCTTCCAGACGCAGGTCTTCGGCCAGGTAGATGTTGCCCATGCCCCCGCGGCTGATGAATTGCTTGATGCGGTAACGGTCGCGTAAAAGCCCGTCCGCCTCTAGTTGCTTGCGTATGATCTTCTCTCCATCCAAGAACAGTTAACGGTTCCGTTTAGGCAGCGAACCGGGGCGTTGAACTGAGGCGATTCGCTCGGGGGAAATACGGGTGAGAGCCTAACGCCGAACTTTGGTATTATACCTGTGGAAGCAAACATGCCGCGTAGCAGCGAATCTTTTCCGGTACTCCTGGCCCAAAGCGGGCCATTGAATGGGGACCGATGGGTTATCCACGGGCCAGTGACCATCGGCCGCGGCGACGAATGTGACATTATCATTCCGGATCGAAAAATTTCAAGACAACACGCCCAAGTGCGCCCCGGCTCAGAAGGAATCGTGCTCGAGGACCTGGGCAGCAAAAATGGAACCCACCACAACGGGAAACTGATAAAAGGAATTGTCCCCTTATCGGATGGGGACATTATTCAGATCGCCTTGGCGCAAAAGTTCGCGTACGTCAGTTCGGATGCCACCATGCCGCTGGAGTTCGAGCCGCCTATCGAGAGCGGGCTCCAGCCGCGGCGGCTGCGGATGGATAAGCGCTCGCGGCGCGTGTGGGTGAAGGATTTGGAAGTGGCGCCACCGCTCTCGGTGGCCCAGTTCACCATGCTAGACCTGCTTTATCAACGCGATGGCTTGGTGGTGCCGCGCGAAGAGATGGTGCAGGCGGTGTGGGGGCAGGAGCAGGCCTACGGCATCTCCGACCAGGCGCTGGACGCATTGGTGCGCCGCTTACGCGACCGCCTGGCGGAGGTGGACAAGGCGCACGAATACGTGGTTACGGTGCGCGGCCACGGGCTACGGCTGGACAACCCGAAGGCGGAAAAGAAGAGTTAGGGAACGAAGGGGATCAAAGGGTGTAGGCGTTCTAGGATTTGGGCTCAACGGCGGGGGATTGGATGCCTTTTTTCATTGAAACGCGCAAGGCCAAACGATAGGCGGCCCGGACTTTATTGGCCAAGTCCTGGTCCTTGCCGTCTTGCAATTGCAGCATCATGGCCGAGAGGGATTCGACAAATTCGGGAGTAATGCTTTCCTGGTTGGCGTCGATGACGCGTTTGCGGGCCTCTTCATCGGGCGCTTCCAGCAATTCGTTGAGCAGCTGCGGGTTGTATCCCGGAGCGATCAATTGCTGGATAACTTGAACGAGGGCTTCCAGTTTTTGTTTGCGGGCGGCGTCCTTTTTCTCATCTGCTTCGGCCAAGGCCTGGTTCAATACCTGCATAAAGAAGTCGTCCAGCACACCGGGATTCTGCTGAAGCAATTCGCTCGGGTTTTCGGCGTCCAGTAATGTTTCCAGGTTGCGTTGGGCATGCAGCAGGCGGGCTTGCAACTGCTCGTCAATCTGCTTGGTGATCTCCAACAGGTCGGTGCGCAGCTTGTTTAATTTTTCCTTTTCCTCCCCCTGGGCCTTATCAATGCGGTCGCTCAGGGTCTGGAAAAAGACATAGTCCAAGCCTGGGCGGGTCATGCTGGCCAGGGCGTTCAAGCGCACCTCGTTGCCAACCGCGGCGATCAATAGCTCCAGCAATTTCTCACGGGTCAGGTCTTTGCCGGCCGCTTCAAGGCTGGTGCGGGCGGCCTCGACCTCATCGGCTTGCTGCTTGATCTGCTTACCCAGGTCGGTATGCTCCAATAAGGCTTCCTGGATCTTGCCCAGCCGGGCGGCGCTGGTCTCGTCTCTGGCGGACATTCCCGCTTCGAGCATGCGGCTTAACAATGTGAAGAATTCGGAATCGATGGTGGCGGCTTCTTTCTTCACCAGCTCAGGCAGGCTGTCTTCCGGAGCGGTCAGCATGCGCTGCAGCAATTCCACCCTTTTACGCTGGGTATCCAGCATCTCTTTGGTGATGCCCTCACCCTCCAGCACTTTCTCGACCAGGCTTTGCAAGGTGAACATGTGTTGAGGCTTGAGCAGATAGCCCTTGCGTTGCTCCTGCTTGAGACTATTGACCACGCGATTGAGCAGAGGCGCGATGCGCCGCTCCTGCTCCATCACGGGCACATTCAACTCATGGGGGAAATAGGTAAGTAATAATTCTTTAGACGGATCGTGATAAATGATGGGCGTGGCCAAAGCGCCCTGGTAGCCGCAATGCGGGCAGCGCAAGGTGTTGGCTTGGCCGCTGAGCAGGCGCTGTTTGGCCTCCGGGTCGGTGCCAGCATCAAAGAGCTGCTCGATATCGGCCATGACGGGCTGCCTGCAATTGGGGCATTGGACCTGGGTTTTAGGCATAACTCTCTCTTGTGACGATTATAGGTTATTGGCGCGCGGCAATGAAAAGCAAATGCGGGCGCCGGCTTTGTAATGCGAGTCTACCCAAATAGACCCGCCATGGGCTTCGAGGATGGCGCGGGTGAGGTAGAGGCCGAGGCCGGCGCCCTTGATGCTGCGAGCGGTCTCGCCGGCGCGGTAGAAGCGATCGAAGATATGCGGAATATCGCCAGGCGGGATGCCGGGGCCTTGGTCTTGCACGCAGACCACGACGTGTTCCGGGCGCACCTGGCCGCCAATGCGGATCTCCCCGCCCTGCGGGGAATACTTGACCGCATTGGATAGCAAATTCAGCAGCACCTGGCTGATGCGCTGCTCGTCGGCCAGGATGATCGGGAATTCGGCGGGGAAATCCAGCACGATCTGGTGCTTATCGGTTTGGGTGCGAAAGCGTTCGGCGAGGCGTTCTGCCAGGCGCGGCAGGGAGAGGTCGGTGGAGTTGAGCGCCAGGCCACCCGCCTCTAGGCGCGAAGCATCCAACAAGTTCTCGATCAGCTCGGCGAGGTGGTCGGCCTCCTCTTCGATGACCGTCAGGCTGTCTCGCACCGTTTTGCTATCCCAGCGCACATCCTCACGGCGCAAAGTGCCTACATAACCCTTGATCAGGGCTACCGGGGTCTTGAGCTCATGGCTGATCACAGAAATAAAGGTGCTTTGCATTTCTTCTGCCTGGCGAAAACGGCTCACGTCGCGCACCGAGGCAATAATATTGAGCAACTGCCCAGCCTGGGTGAGCAGCGGGGCATAGGTAACCCCCACGGCCACCACGCTGCCATCGGCGCGCAGCAGGTCACCCTCCACGTAAAGGGTGGCGGTCGGCGTCAGCGGCCAGCCCCCGGCCTCGGCCTGTTCCAGGGTGGGGCCGTGGGAAAGCTGCTTCCAGCGGACCACTTCGCTATGCTTTCCGCCGATGATCTGGCTGCTGGGCCGGCCGAGCAAACGGGCGAAAGCCGGGTTGCAGCGCTCGATATTCTTGCCGGGCGTGAGGATGAGGATGCCATCCGCCACTGAATCGAGAATGGCGTCCAGCCGCTGGGCCTGGCTGCTGGTTTGGTCGTAAAGCTGGGCGTTGTGCACGGCAATGGCAGCCTGGTCGGCAAAACTTTGCAGCAGCAGCCGGTCTTCGCGCGAGAAAACGCCGCGATAATTACGGAAAATAAAAATAACCCCCAGCACACGATTCTGAACGATGAGAGGCAGGCCTACACCGGTGAGCAGGCCCAGAGAGACTTCCTGCGCCAGGCGATGCAGCAGGCGATTGACCTCCGGGATCTCAAAGCGGGCGGCTTCTTCGTAATCGGGAACTTCAGCCAGAATCGGATCTAAATAACTGATCAGGGGCTTAGGGATGCCGTGGAAAGCTGCCACAGTCCACCCGCCCTCTTCGCCGCGCAAGGCTACGAGACCGGCCTGCCCGGCCAGCAGTTCGGCGGCATGGCGCAGGATGCGCGCCAGCACGACATCCAGGTCGAGCTCCTGGGTGATAACGCGGGCGATCTCCAGCAAATAATCGCGTTGGCGAACTCTGAAATCAGGCAACATGGCAGGCGGTCCCCCAGAACTTGCTTACCCTTCTAATTCTTTGGCAGGCTTTGTTCAACGATCTTGACAGCTTTATCAATAATTTCGGCGGGTATGTCCAACATGCCGCGGAAGCGGATGGAGAGTTGCCCGGACTTTAGGGCATACATGCCGTTCTCTTTCATGCGGTCGATCATGGCATCGCGGGCGGGTTTATCCGGCACATCGAAAGCGACCATCATGCCGCGGCCGCGAATGTTACTCATAAATTTCTTCGAGGAAGCGGCTGCGCTTTGCAAGCCAGCCATCAACCTATCGCCCATCTTTGCAGTGTGCTCCAGCAGCTTCTCCTCGTGAATAATTTCCAGGAAACGGGTGGAGCGGACCATATCGGTCACATCCCCACCCCAGGTGGAGTTAATGCGACTCTCTTCGGCGAAGACATTATGGGCGACATTATCAATGCGCGGCCCGACGATGATGCCGCAGACCTGGGACTTCTTGCCGAAAACAATGACATCGGGCATCACGCCCATATGTTGCATAGCCCACATCTTGCCGGTGATGCCCATGCCGCTCTGGATCTCGTCGGCAATGAACAGGAATTCGTGCTCATCGGCCAGGCGACGCAGCTCGGCAAAGAACTCGGGGCGGAAGTGGTTGTCGCCGCCTTCGCCCTGGATGGGTTCGATGATCAAGGCGGCGATATCACCAGGGTATTGCTGCAGAGCGGTCTCAATTTGGGCGATGGCGATCTCTTCTACCCGTTTCACATCGGCCAAAACCTCGTCGGTCACCGGGAAGCGCAGTTTGGGGTTGATGACCCGCGGCCAATCGAACTTGGGGAAATAGAGGTACTTGCGGGCATCGTCCGTATTGGTCATGCTGATGGTGTAACCGGAACGGCCGTGGAAAGCGTCGCGGAAATGGATGACCTTGCCGCCCAAGCCGTCGACGCGAGGAAGGGCACCGTTGGATGAGGCCTGGCCGACGCGGGCAAAGTTGCGGCGCACCTTCCAGTCAAAAGCCACCTTGAGCCCGTTTTCCACAGCCAGCGCCCCACCCCCGATAAGGAAGAGGTGCTGCATATCGGCGGGCATAGCCAGGCGGGCGAAAGTCTCCACAAACTCGGCCATATAGGTGGTGTAGAAATCCGAGGAGGAAGGCTTGGAGATGGCGGCGCTCAGCAAGCGTTCGATAAATGACGAGTCGTGCATCTTGGGGTGGTTGTGGCCGATGGGCGCGCTGGCGAAATAAGTGAAGAAATCTATATATTCCTTACCGGTAAGGGCGTCGTGTAAGTAGGCGCCATGAGAGCGTTCCAAGTCCACCACTATGGGTTCACTGCCGGGGGGCAGGTGTTTGGCAATTTGAGCGTGGACTTCAGAAGCTTTCATTCAGGGCGTCTCCAGTTTATGGAAAAGGGGCAAGGGACGGATTATAACATTCGGGGTGTGGCGAAGGCTGAACCCCCAACGGTATAATCCCAAAAGATGCCTTTCTCCCCGTATTTTTGCCCGCAAACAACCAAATGACCAACGAAATTGCCCTAACCCTCGGCATTTTAGGGGTTGCGGTGGTCTTGCTGGCCTTTGCCAGGCTGCGCTCCGACCTGATCGCCCTTTTGGTACTGCTGAGCCTGGCGCTGACCGGCCTGGTGAGCCCGGCTGAAGCCCTTTCCGGGTTCAGCAACCCGGCGGTGATCACCGTTTGGGCTATGTTCATCCTGGGGGCAGGTCTGTCCCGCACCGGGGTGGCCAACCTGATGGGGCGCAGCATCCTGCGCCTCAGCGGGCGGGGGGAGGCAGGATTCACCGCCATCTTGATGCTGATCGTGGCAGGGCTCTCGGCCTTCATGAACGGCACCGCCATCGTGGCCATGTTCCTGCCCGTGATCACCTACGTGGCGCGCAAACGAAAGATTCTGCCTTCCAAATTGCTCATGCCGCTGGCCTTTGGGACCTTGCTGGGCGGGGTGAATACGCTGATCGGTACGCAAGGCAACATCCTGGTGAGCAACGCCCTGCAGGAGTTCAACGGCCAACAATTCCATTTCTTTGATTTTCTTTACGCCGGTGTGCCCGTAACCCTGGCCGGCATCGCCTTCATGGTGGTGCTGGGTCGGCGCCTGCTGCCGCAGCGCGACCTGGCAGGCGAGCTGCGGCGCAGCAGCCAGGAACCGGGCAAGCTGTTCGAGCTCGAGGATCGCTTGTTCACGCTGCAGCTGCCCTCGGACAGCGTGCTGGCCGGCAAACGCCTGGGCGAAAGCCGGCTGGGCAGCGCGCTGAAACTGAACGTGATCAGCATCAGCCATCTGGGAAAAACGAAATATGCGCCAACACCCAACACCATCTTGCACGGCGGCGACCAGCTGCTGGTATTGGGAAAAGCGGACTGGCTGGAAGAGCTGGTTACCGGGCAGCATCTCACTCTGGAAAAAACCAATGGCCAGGATGAGGAAAGCGTATTACTCAATGTAAAAAACCTGGTCTCCAAGCAAATATCTTTGCTGGAAGTCACCGTTCCAAAAGATTCTGAACTTATCGGGCTCAGCCTTTACCATTGCAATTTCCGCGACAAATACAAAGCCAATGTGTTGGCGATCTGGCGCAACGAGCGGCCAATGCGCACTAACCTGCAAGATATCCCGCTGCAGGAGGCCGACCGGCTGCTGGTGCAAGCCAGCCGGGACAACCTGGACAAGCTGGCCGCCTCCAAGGATTTTGTGCCCGGGCGCCAGGACGCGGTGAAGATCTACCAGCTAGAGGAACGCTTGATGCTGGTGGCGATCCCGGAGGGATCGAAGCTGGTGGGCAAGACCCTGGCGCAGAGCGAGCTCGGGGAAGCTTTTGGACTCTCCGTGCTGGGCATCATACGCAAAGGTAAAACGCGGCTGATGCCCAAGCCAAAGGAACGTTTGCAGGCCGGCGACCAACTGGTGGTCGAGGGCAAAGTGGAGGACGTGGAATTGCTGCGGGCTATGCAGCAAGTGCATGTGGAGGAAGGCAAGATCCCGGAACTCGGCGACCTGGAGACGGACGAGGTGGGCCTGGTCGAGGCGGTGATCTCGCCGCATTCCAAAGTCGGTGGCAAGAGCCTGCGCGACCTGCGCTTCCGCGAAAAATTTGGGCTGAACGTATTGGCGGTGTGGCGCGGCGGACGCGCTTACCGATCCAATCTTCGAGAAATGCCGCTACACCACGGTGATTCGGTCTTGATCTATGGAGATCGCAACCGCATCAAAATGCTGGCGGAGGAAGGCGAGTTCCTGGTGCTGTCCCAGGAGATCCAGGAAGCGCCCAAGCGCGAGCGGGCGCTGCTGGCGACGCTGATCTTGGCCAGCATCGTGGCGCTGGCCGGGCTGCGCCTGGTGCCAATCGAGATCGCGGCGGTGGCAGGCGCGGCGGCCATGGTGCTGACCCGCTGCCTGAATATGGAAGAGGCGCAGCAATCCATCCAATGGCCGGTGGTATTTTTGATCGCGGGCATGCTGCCGCTGGGCATCGCCCTGCAGAACAGCGGCGCGGCGGCCTACGTGGGCCAGCAGCTTTTCGCGCAGGCCGGCGCGTGGAACACTACTTTGCTGCTTGCCATTCTTTTCCTGGTGAGCAACCTGCTGGCGCAGGTCATCCCGCCCCCCATCGTGGCCGTGCTGGTGCCCACCATCTTGCTGAGCACGGCCTCCGGCTTGCAGGCGTCCCCGCAGGCGCTGTTGCTAACCGTGGCCATGGGGGCGGCCATTCCCTTCCTTAGCCCGATCAGCCACCCGGCCAACCTGCTGATCATGGGTCCCGGTGGGTATCGCTTTATTGACTACACAAAGGTGGGGCTCCCGCTGACCATTTTGATCATGCTGGTCGCCATCTTCACCATTCCTTATTTTTGGCCCCTGCGTTAATTAGTGGCAAGCCTGTTTCAATTTCAACTGGAAGGGAAGAGCGGCCGGGCGCGGGCCGGGCGTTTTTTCACGCCGCATGGGGAGCTGGAGACACCGGTCTTTGCTCCGGTGGGTACCCAGGCGACCGTCAAGGCAATCACCCCAGCCCAGTTGGAAGAGATGGGCGCCAGCCTGGTGCTGGCCAATACCTATCACCTGTATTTACGGCCGGGGGACGAATTGGTGGCTGAGCTGGGCGGGCTGCACGAGTTCATGCAATGGCCCGGGCCGATCCTGACCGACTCGGGCGGCTTCCAGGTGTTTTCGCTGGCGGCGCGGCGTGAGGTGGATGCCGAAGGCGTCACCTTTCGCAGCCACCTGGACGGGTCCACGCACCGCTTTACCCCGGAAAAGGTGATGGCCATCCAGGAGAACCTGGGAGCGGACATCATCATGGTGCTGGACGAGTGCGCTGACCCCAATGACCAGGCATACAACGAGCAGGCCGTGGCGCGCACCCATGCATGGGCGCAGCGCTGCCTGGAGGCGAAGCGCCGCAAGGACCAGGCCCTGTTCGGCATCGTGCAAGGCGGCGTGTTCCCCGAACTGCGCCAGGAATCGGCCGAGTTCATCGCCTCGTTGGGCTTTGAGGGCCACGCCATCGGCGGCCTTTCGGTGGGGGAAAGCAAGCAGGACTTGCACCGCATGCTGGAGATCGTGGACGCCAGCTTGCCGGAGGACAAACCGCGCTATCTGATGGGCGTGGGCACGCCGGAGGACCTGGTGGAAGGCGTGCGGCGCGGGATGGACTTGTTCGATTGCGTGCTGCCTACGCGGCTGGGGCGGAATAACGCAGTATTCCTGCGCTCGGGGGAGCGCCTTAATTTGAAGAGTGCCGAATTCAGCCGGGACAGCGCCCCGATAGACGAAGGGTGCGGCTGCTATACCTGCCGCAAGTTCAGCCGGGCTTATTTGCGCCATCTGATCCAGGCGAAAGAGATGCTGGCGGCGACGCTGCTGTCGATCCACAATGTGTACACGCTCATCCAGTTAACCAAGGACCTGCGCGCGGCCGTGCTGCGCGGCGACTTCGAAACCTTTGTCTCGAGCCTGAACCTGCGCCAAGCTGCTAGCGTTGAGCCAAACGCGCGGCTCGAGTAAGATTAAGCCTCTTTCCAAGCCACAACCGCCATGAATCTCATTGAAGCCATTTTGCTAGGTGTGGTCCAGGGGGTCACCGAATTCCTGCCCGTCTCAAGCTCCGGCCATCTGCTGCTGGTCCGCCAACTGCTCGGCATCCAACAGGAAGCGCACTCGGCTTTTATCTTCGATGTCCTGATACAGCTAGGGACTTGGGTTGCGATCCTGATCTATTACTGGAGGGACCTGGTGGCGATCGCCGCGGATATGTGGCGCGGCTTGCGCGGCCAGCCGGCGCCGCAGGCGCGCCTCGGCTGGCTGTTGGGGCTGGCCACGGTGCCGGCGGTGATCGCCGGCTGGCTGATCAAAGACGCCATGACCGGCCAGGTCAGCGCCCTGCTGCTGACCGGCGTCTTCCTGCTGACCAACGCCTTGCTGCTGGCGGTCGCCGAGTGGGTTGGGCGCCGCACGCGGGCGTTGAAGGACGCAAACGCGGTGGACGCGGTTTGGGTCGGCGTATTCCAGGCGGCGGCTTTGCTGCCGGCCGTCTCGCGCTCGGCGGCCACGCTGGCCGGGGGCCTGACGCGCAATTTCACCCGCCCAGAGGCGGCGCGCTTCGCTTTCCTGTTGGCGGTGCCGATCATGCCCGCGGCGGCGGTGGTGGCCTTGCTCGACCTCGGCAGCCTGCCCAGCGCCAGCGGGCTGCTGCTTCCGTTGGTGATCGGTTTCATCGTGTCCACTTTCGTGGGTTACTTGAGCATCCGCTGGCTGCTCAATTATTTATCGCGCCACTCCTCGTTGCCTTTCGCTATTTATTGCGTGGTGGTCGGAGCAGCCGCCATCTTCATCAGCGTGATGGCATGAAGACTTTCAAGTTCGGCTTGCTCCTTGGTTTCAGTATGCTGGTGAGCGCTTGCAGCCCACAGCCAGAAGCCGGCCCCAGCTTGCACATCGTCCTCAGCCCGGCGGCGCAGCCAGTAAGCGCGGCAGTGGCTGCCTGCATGCCAAATGTCGAAAACTTATCCGCGAAACTGGAAGCCCGCTACGCCAATTTTGTAGATCTGGATGACGTTGACCTTTTTGTGCGACTCGGGGAACCGGCGGAGGAACCGGAGTTCGCCGCCCAAGTGGCCTGGGAAAATATTGTCGTTGTGCTTCATCCAGACAACGAATTGGACTTGAGCAGATCCCAACTGGCGGACCTGTTCAGCGGCCGCGTCGAGGATTGGAGCGAGCTGGCTGGCGAAGCGGCGGCCGTGAGCCTGTGGGTGGGGCCGGAGAGTGACGAGGCGCGCCAGGCGTTCGAGGCCGATGTGCTGCTGGGCAGCCCGGTGACTGGCGCGGCTAACCTGGCTACTAATCCCGAAGACGTCTTGGCTGCGGTGGCGGCTGACCCGGCGGCGGCGGGCATCTTGCCGGCGGCGTGGGCGGACGAGTCCGTGCGGGCCATTGAGCTCGAAGTGGAACTTCCGGTGCTGGCGCTGGCAGCTGGGGAGCCGAGCGGCGCGGCGCGCCAACTGCTGGCTTGCCTGCAAGGCGAGGTAGGACAGGCGGCGCTGGCAGAGCTATATGAGAGGAAATAAAGATGTAAGTCTAGAACATATATTCTTTTTGTGTTAAACTTCTTTTTTACCCCGTTGGGGACCAAGATGACGCGAAAAAGAATCAAGCGGCCTGATTCACATCGAATAGCGAGCCAGGGGCAGTTAAAGGTACGCGAGCAATTTGAAAACCACGGTTGGTTGGTAGATGGTCTAGATGGTTTTACTGATTTCGGCGAAGATCAACTAGTAAAGATCGTAGTAAATAATGAAGTAACTGGCATGTTTTTTCTCGTTCAAGTAAAAACATCAACAAATCCAAAAAGGCTGAAGAAGGCTAATGCCTATCAAGTAAATATAAAGACAGCCCATATAGATTTATGGAAGCAAAAGCAGGTGCCCGTTTTTCTAGTACTTTGGGTACCTCCAAATCAAGCAGGCTATTGGGTCGAAATTCACAATTACGCACAGTCACAAACCGAAGTAAACCCGAGCTGGATCTCTAAAGATTCGCTTACTGTAAGAATCCCTTTAGTCAACACTTTTGACCACGACGGCTTTAGAAAATTTGAATCGACCTTTAAAACATGGTATTTAAAGTTTTTGCCAATCCTAGCGGGAGCTGAAGGGGTGCCCGGAAAACTTGAGTTCGATTTTTCCAGTGACGCCATTGGGAAAGAAGCCGCAGCATCGTTGGATAATTTCTTTAAAACTGGAGCAGCAACTCGAATTCCCAGTAAGTACATAAAGGAGTTCGAGGCTCCCGTCTGGTTCAAGTGGCTTACCAATATGCCCTCGTCAGGAATAAATTATGAGCTGGAAATCAAGTCCAACCCCAAGGCGGAGCCGAGGCCAATTAAGCTTGAGTTTATTTCCAAAGAAGACAAAATAACTTTTGACTACATTGAGTTGCGCACCGAGCGAATGGGGTCGGAGGAAATAACAGTTTCAAATGAATTTCAGTCGCAGCCATTTAAAATACGAATTAGATCAAATATGATCTCTAAGCAAACTCACCTAACGATAACTTTTAACCGGCACTTTGCTACAACGAAAGAATCCCTTCGATACCTAAAATTGGCCAAGTTTATTTCGACCGGTTGTAAATTGAGGGCTGTTTTTCTCCAAGAAGAAAGGGAATTTATAAATATGGAGATACAAGATGATGGCGTTCAGTTTGATCCTAAAGTTCTCGAGTTTTTTGAAAAATTGACCTTTATTAACGACCAATTAAACACAAACATTGAAACAAGGGAACTAGATCCAGAGGGTAATAGTATTCCGGGGATACTGAATTTATATACAATCATAACTACTGGAAAAAAGAGTGGTACGTTTTCAGGTGTTGTGACCATAAACATGAAACGTGGCGGGCCGTCCGAGCTAATGAAATTATTTGGCGAAAGGGACGAGGCGGGATTGGCAATTGAAGACTCAAATATGGAATTTGAGTTGCTAGGAAGAAGTTTTTCTTTAGGACGATTTTCACGGAAATTTGAGACAATGAAAATAAAGGGCGGAAAGCAACTTTTGGAATCTTATGCCACAGCTAATAAAGGGAATGTGGATGTTGAATTTATTCCTGGAAGTTCTGCGAAGTTCGAAGACATCTATTTCAATTGGTTACCAAAGAATGATTCTAACTAAAACCGTGCTTTGTCACTGAACTCCAGACAAGACAGTGCGGGGCGATAGAAAGTGGGGTGGGCTTGCCTTACCGGCCTTGCCCTGCAAGGTGAGGTGGGGCAAGCTGCGCTGGCCGAGCTGTATGCGCCGCTGGAGCCATAAAAGGAGCAGAGCTATGCAAAGCTTTGATCTTGAAAAGATCGTAAACAAGCAGCCACAAGCAAAGAAAGATATTCTGAATTCCTGCGCGAGCCAGCCATGAGCCTGGGGCTGTATCGCTTGCCTGCCGGTGGCACCGACCTGCAATCCCCTCACAAGCAAGATGAGGTTTATTACAACTGATGCTTCAAAAAAGCAGCAGATGAAATTTGAGGAGAGAAGTATGAAGACAACAATGCTTCCAGAGGAACCCGATGCGAAATCGCCAGCAGGTGCAGACATTCGCTTCATTATGGATGGCAAAACGGGCGACATGATCCATAGTACTGTCCCTCCGCACCAAATAAATAAAGCGACTGTTCACGCAACGGTGAGTGAATTCTGGTATGTGTTGGAGGGACATGGTGAGATTTGGAGAGATGACGGCAAAGAGAGCAGCATCACTGTTCTTGTTCCAGGCACATCAATTGATATTCCAGTAGGAACAGCATTTCAATACCGAAATGTTTCAGACGTAGAATTGAAGTTCATTTGCATCACCATGCCGCCTTGGCCAGGCGAATCAGAAGCTACTTATGTCAAGGGTATATGGCAGCCAACGATTTGATGTTGTTCTATCGATCAGAAGAGCAGAATGGGGAGAAGATGGCTAACACAGCGTGCACTGGACGCTGGGGATTCTGCGCGGTTTACAAGCATTTTCTGGCTTCGAGTTTTTCCTGCTCCCAAGCAGAGTCCACACCCTCCCCAGCGCCAGTAACGCAAACCGATGCCTTCCCCGGCGCGGTCTTGTTTGTGGAAGCCGGCGCGCAACATAAGTTCGTCGATATCGAAGAAGATCTGGAATTATTGGTTTTCTTCGCTCCCGCCGAGCAAAGCTAAATCCAGCACCAAGAGTAGGGCTTATGAAGTGGGCGGAGAAACTGATGTCTTCTAGTTTGACTCTTGCATTATTTGCAGCAACAGGTACTATGGAAGACATCACAGTGAGGATTCTTCGGCTCGCCGAGCTCGCCTCAGAATGACACCCAAGGGAGACATGGCAGAAACGAAAACCAAACCGACAACCAAAAGCGTCGAAAACTTTCTGAAGAAAATATCGGACGAAGGCACGCGGCGCGATTGCTTTGAACTGGTGGCCTTGATGAAAAAGATCACCAAGGCTGACCCGGTAATGTGGGGCACAAGTATGGTCGGCTTTGGAAGGTATCACTACAAATATGCCTCAGGCCGCGAAGGGGATTCCGGTTTGACCGGTTTCTCGCCGCGCAAACAAAACCTGACCATCTATGTGGTGGAGGGTTTCGAAGCCAGACCGGACCTGATGAGCAAACTAGGCAAATATAAGACCGGGGTGGTCTGCCTGTATGTCAAACGGCTGGCGGACATCGACAAACAAGTGCTGACGGAGTTGATCGAAGACTCCATCAAACAAATCAAAAAACTTGAAGAAGGTGAAGGCATATTCCCTAGCCGCCATGAAAGGCCGAAGGCTGCTAAAAGAAAAAAGGCGCCTTAAATTGTGCGGCGAGCTGCCTTACGCTCCAGGCGCGCCAAACGGTGGGTTAGCAAAGGCTGCCAGTGCAAACGCTCAAGCTCGGGCGTTTTTCGCTTTTCGACTAGCTTGATAGCACGTTGGGTGTACTGGATGGCGACGGTGTAATCACCGGTGCGGTGTTCGTAATACTTGGCAATTTCCACATGGGCATAAACATGCCCATCAGTGGCGGCTTGCTCCCAAAGCTGCAAGGCGGCTTCATAATCGCCACGGCGGCGAAACAGGCAGGCCAAATTCTCCACCAAGCGGTAGCGGGTGTCAGCCGGCAGTTCCATCGAAAGCGTGCTTTGGAACACGCCGATGGCCTCTTCGGCGAAGCCGGTATCTGCGTACAGGCGGCCGATGGCATACAACTCACTGTGATGCTCGAACTCTTCCAACGGCGCGGCCAGCTTGGCGGCCAGGTGTGAAAGTAGAGCGGCCATGCTGAGCACATCCATACTGTTGTGATAGAAGACGCTGGCCAGGGGCCGGGCGTCGCCGGTGTGGAGATAGTCGATATACATTTGGGGGATCATCCAGCCGGGGATATCTTGCTGGGTGCGATACACCTTCAATAGATTCACTTCCAAGTCCCCGAGCGCCCGGCTGGGCAGCAGATCGCGCCACAAGCGGCGCGCCAAGTGCAGCAGATCCAGGTGGGGAAGGCTGTTGAAGGGGTGCGGGAAGGCGTTGGTGAGATAACGGGATTTGAGCAGGGGGAGATCAAAGCTCTTGCCGTTGAAGGTGACCAAGGCATCCTGGCTGCCAATTTGGCGATTTAGGGCCTCCAGCATGGCGCGTTCCTCAATGGGCTCGCGCAGGAAATATTGGGTCTGGAGGAAGCCGCCGGCTTCGAAACGGCCCAGACCGACCAGGAAGGCCATGGTACCGGAGCCCCACACGCCGGTGGTCTCGGTATCCAGGAAGACGAAACGCTCGGGAGAGAGCAGGGCCAGCCGGGTATCCGCGCCCCAGGCGGCCAGTTTTTCCATCATGGTGGGGAAGCGCAGGGGCGCCTCGCCGTAGAGCTCATCGGCGGGGATGAAGCGCTCCACAATGAAGGCCGGACCAAATTCGGTTTCCTGCAGCCGCCCGCCGACGACGGATTCGATGGGATGCTCGTCGCGCGGAGGCTTGGGCCGCAAGTCGCTGGTCCCGATTTGGAGGCCGAGGGCTTTTAGCCGATCTGAAAGGGTGACCATGGTGGGATTATATAACTCTTAGCTCCAAGTTGTCATAGCGGACACAAGCGGTTCAGGAGATTTTGTAACGAATGGTTTCCGCAAACACAAGACCCTCATTTTTTCTAAGGTTAGCAAAAACCTTTTCGTGGGGCCGCTGGCCCCACACCCCGCTGGGGGCGATTGTCGCAGAAAGGGCGGATTTGGGGGGCAAAAGGCGGCAAAAATCAAGGGATTGCTTTTGCTGCAAGTAGACCGAGACTACTTTATTTCGATTACTTTCATAACCTCGTCACCGTAGTGGTTGATGACCTTTACAGCTATTTTTTTAGTTTTCGGTTTTGGAAATGGATGATGTTCAGCGCACAATAAAAGCGATCAAAGGTGCACCAGGAAAACGGCTTTACTACAAACAGCCACAAAAGAAATAGAAATCCGTGTTAAAATCTATTCGGGTTCCGTTTTTGTATTTTGACAACAGCGACCGTGTAAGGGTCGCTGTTGTCGTTTAATGGCTCAACCGCGCAAGGATTGTTGCCCGTGTGGCGCGGCAAACGCTCACGGGCATTTTCTTAAAGGATTATAGTATGAGTCTATGCAGTATGTAGTCCTAAAAGGCCACACGCCTAACCTGCCTGATTTTGGCAAGCCAGTCGCCCTGTACCGCTATGAGAATGGGTCACTTGCACAGGTTTGGAATCGTTCCGTGGGCGGCTCATGGACAGATCACGAATGGTTGCTTTGGAACATGTCTGGTCTGGGCGGTAACGGCGAAAAATACGACAAAATTAGCGCATCACAGGCGATGGAGATCGTTAAGGAATGGGGCGGGGAATGGCAGGAATGATGAAAAAGACAGAAAAGAAAACCACCAACGAAAAGCCCATCTCACTTCATGGCGCGAACTTCAAAAAGCTCATGGCAGCTTTCTTGAAAGTGAAGCCTGAAGCCAAGAAAAAGCCAAAGAAAAAGAGGGATAGATGAACGAAAAAGACTTACCCCTAATAAATGAGCTTATGCGCCAGGCCGATTTTCATATTGCCCGATTTGACAACAGGCGCGAGTACAGTTGGAAAGTTGCACTTGCGTTCTGGGGGGCTCTTATCGGGGCTGCTACTCTGTTACGCGATAGAGAAATCTCGCCATCAATCATTTTGATTGCCGCGGTCGCAGTTTTTGGGCTTCACCTATTTTGGCTTGTAAAAGTATTTGAGGCAGACCAAAAAGATAAATTGGTGGCTTTCAACTGCAGAGATATAAGCGTGGAGATCATTAATAAATCGCTTGAACAATTTCAGAGACGGATAGATACGCCACCACTCACAACTGATAGAAAGGTTTATTGCGACTGGTCGGTATTGTTTCAGCTTGCCACAACCATCTTATTAGCGACCGCAATCTATTTCTTGCTAACTTCCAATATGAGAGATTTACCCGTATGCGTTTGCTAAGTACATAATCACCGTAACTTCAAGGTGCTTGACAAGACTTGGTTGAAGCACTTTCTCCTTCTTGGAAAAAAGGCCGATTTCTTTAAAAGACGTTCCACAAACCATATTTAAGCATAAAATGGAAGGCGCGGAGCGAATGGATGTCATTTATCAAGCTGTTGGTCCCTGTTAGTTCGATGATGCCGCTCCGAACCTATTCGCTAGCTCTACTAGCTTAGAAGGTGTAAGAATTTTGCAAGATAGATATGATGATTAGACAAGGCCAAACGGTCGACCAAGTTTAAGGAGTGACATGGACAGTATTCGACAGCAGAAACTTTATGAACTAATTAAACGAGGTCTAAAGCTTACCGAGAAAGGCGAAGAGCTTCCGGCTGAATGGGCGAGAGAACTCTTCCCGCCGGAGCGCCGCGAATACGAGCTTGTTTACAGTGGGAAAGAAACAGAGGAACAAATACTAGCTGACACAATAGCAGTGCCGTTCCAGGAGGTAAGCAAATTTGGAACTAGTAGCAACGAATGGCACAATAAGCTCATTTTTGGCGACAACCTGCAAGCAATGAAAACACTTTTACAAATGAAACATAACGGAAAGTTAATGAATTCTGACGGTACTCCAGGTGTGCGCCTTATTTACATTGATCCTCCCTTTGCTACAAAGAGAGAATTTAAGGGAAGTCAGGATCAAAAAGCGTATCAGGATAAAATAGCTGGCGCAGAATTTTTGGAATTTTTACGCAAGCGACTTATTTTACTTAAGGAATTACTTTCGGAAGATGGAAGTATTTACATACACCTTGATTGGAAAAAGGCGCATTACGCAAAAGTTTTAATGGACGAAATATTTGGCGAACAAAATTTTGTGCGTGAAATAATTTGGCGCATAGGTTGGATTTCTGGTTACAAATCGATTGCCAAGAACTGGATCCGAAACCATGAGACAATTCTCTTTTATGCAAAAAGTGGTAATAACTTCATTTTTAACAAGAAGTATTTACCATATCCAAAAGGTTATGAGAGATGGGGTGGCCGAAAGAAAGGCCAGGGATTGCCAATCGAAGACGTCTGGGGTGTTTTTGAGAAGGAGGGTGTAACATCATTGGCGGTCGTTAGCTTCGCAAAACAAGCTACCGGATACCCAACGCAGAAACCGGAAGGATTGCTAGATCGAATTATTAACGCCTCCTCTAATAAGGGGGATATTGTTCTTGACGCCTTTGCAGGGTCAGGTACAACTTGCGCTGTTGCTGAAAAGTTAAATCGCAGGTGGATTGGAATTGATTGCGGTAAGTTAGCAATTTATACTACTCAAAAACGAATGCTGACATTAAATTCTGGGATTGGAAATTCCGGCAAAACACTACCCGCTAAACCCTTTACACTTTATAACGCTGGCTTGTATGACTTTGAAACTTTACGCAAATTACCTTGGGAGGATTGGCGGTTTTTTGCGCTACACCTGTTCGAGTGCAAGGACGAACCATACAAAATACATGGTTTCCAGATGGATGGTCGGAGGCAAGGGTCTAGTGTTCACGTATTTAACCACTTTGACAAAGGAGCAGTGAGTCGCGAAACAATTGCCGATATACATGCGAGCATCGGCAAAGCGGTTGGAGATCGCTGCTTTATCATTGCTCCGCGCGGTGCGTTTTTATTTCAGGAAGATTACATTGAAATAGACCACGTTCGTTATTACGCCCTCCGTATCCCATATTCTTACATCAACGAATTGCATAGGCGGGAGTTTTCTGCCCTTACTCAACCAAACGATGAAATGGCCGTAAATGAAACGGTTGAAGCCGTTGGTTTTGATTTTATTCAACCGCCGCTTGTCGACCTTAAGATTTCTGCAAAAAAGGGTTCCGTTTCCGTCGCCATCAAGCAATTTGAGAGTCGCGCTCGTTTGAGAGGAAAAGATAAAATCAGCAATCACGACGCTCTCTCTATCATAATGGTTGATTTGGATTTTAAAAACAATGTATTTGATTTGGATAAAGTCTTTTATGCCAATGAGACCAAAGAACAGAAATGGAAAATTGAGCTTCCAACTAAAGAAATTCGCGGAAATGTCATGCTTGTCTTTATGGATATTTACGGGAACGAATCGCGAATACTCATTGAGAAAAAGAAACTTACGGCTAAAGTTCAGCGACTTAAAAAGCGGAAGTAACTATGGCAAGAAGACGAAATAACGGAATTAAAAGCTTTCACAACGAAGATCTAGTCCTTGAAGTTGGTACTTCTGTTGATCGCCGCAAGTGGGACGAAAATAAATACGAGCCGTTTATTGACGAGCTTTGCGGTGTTCGGGAATATCAAAAAGAAGCCATACGGGTCGCTCTTAGGTATTTGCTTGGCAACGAGTATCGAGATTTGAAAGAACTGGCGAGAAAGAATTTTGAGCGCAACTCGGAATTGCGTGAAAAATATGGATCCATAGAAAATATGGGGCATCATTTGCAGCTACCAGACCAACTAGCTGCTTCCCTCGATTTGGCCACAGGAACGGGTAAGAGTTATGTAATGTACGGAATTGCAGTAATTATGCTTGCCGAAGGTGTGGTTGATCGTGTTCTGGTACTTTGCCCATCAACAACAATTGAAACTGGGCTTCTGGAAAAATTCCAGTTATTAGCTGGAAACGCAGATTTGCGCGACCTTCTACCTGCAAAAGCCGTTGTTAACGCACCGAGAGTAATAAACGCTAGCGAGAGTATTGTGGCTGGCAGTATCTGTGTAGAAAATTACCATGCGATTCTTGCTCACGTTCGATCGTCTATACGTGATAGCTTGAAAGACAAAGGGGACCGAACACTTATTTTGAATGACGAGACGCACCATGTCGCAAATGAAGTCGAAAATAGAGTAAAAAAATGGAAGGAGTTCTTAACAGATCCCGTTTACGCCTTTCGATATGTCATCGGGGTTTCTGGCACTTGCTATATTGGTAATGAGTACTTTTCAGATGTAATTTATCGTTATTCATTACGTCAGGCAATGGAAGAGGGGTTCGTCAAAAAAGTGCAGTACGTTGCGGAAATGCCGAAAACTAGACAACAGGAGGAAGAGAGATGGCAACTAGTTTTCAATCGTCACGAAGAAATCCGGCGCAAACTCAAGGCTCATAAACTTCGCCCACTAACCATCATTGTTACAAGGGATATCCGAGGCTGTAAAGATGTAGCCGAACAATTTAAGGCTTTTTTGAAGGCTGAGACCGAAAAAAGTCCCCAACAGATTGATGAGCAAGTATTAGTAATTCATAGCAACGCGCCAGATTTACCGCGCCTTGCAGGCGTAAATAGCTCTAATAGTAAAGTTGAGTGGATTTTGTCAGTTTCTATGCTTAACGAGGGCTGGGATGTAAACCGCGTTTTTCAGATCGTCCCACACGAGAAAAGGGCTTTTGAAAGCAAACTACTTATCGCACAAGTGCTAGGCCGTGGCCTGCGTGTGCCTGACGGCTGGAAGGGAAGCCAACCAGAGGTAACTGTTTTCAATCACGACAAGTGGGCTGATGATATTCGCCATCTAGTTTATGAAGTAATGGAATTCGAAAAGCGAGTACCAACATTTCCAGTTGTTTCATCCGAGTTCAATTTTGCATTGCTGAACATAGAGTATGAACCAAAAGCTCGAATTGAGACTTATCCTATGGATAAGAAATACAAATTGTTTGCAAAAGGATACATTGATCTTCCAACCGAACAACAAGTTGAGGAAATAAGAGTTGAATTCGAAGAAGCCGACACTGGAGCGCGGACCCAGTGGAAAACAAAGATCAAACATAAGACTTTTTTTACACATGAAGTTGCAGAAGTCATGTATCAGCGATTTGAAGACTTGCCTGAACCGGATGATAGGGATTTTTACATACGCGAATTTCCTGTAGACAAGCTGGAGGAGATCATTAGGTTGTCGCTTAAAAAAAGCAATAATAAAGTAATAACCGATGGTATACGCCAGAAGTTTTTACAATCTCTAGGTACACTCAAAAGAAAATCGAGCCAAGTTGTTAGATATGATTTCGAGCCCACAAACTACTATGCCAAGCCCACAACGGAGCGACCCCAAGAAAGTGCCAGCGCATCCGATCTAAAAAATGGTAAGACCTTTTTTTATACAAGCAAGACTAAAGAAAACATGCCAGAGGAGTATAGGGAATTCTACGAAGAAGCCATTGAAGAAGGGAGCGGCTTTAAATGCGTAAGGGTAGCAAATCACTATGATTTCAAAACCCCCCTCAATGCAGTGGTGGCTGATCACAATAACGAACGTAGATTTATCAAGGAACTTATAAGTCCCGACAACACTCAATATGTCCGAGCATGGATAAAGTCAACCCCAATAGGGTTTTATGATCTTGACTTTTTTTGGAAAAAAGGCGAACATCCAAAGCGCGGTAAATTTAATCCAGATTTCTTCGTAAAACTAGACGGGTTAGTTTTGGTTGTTGAGATAAAAGATGACGACGAAATAAAGGATCCCTCTCCCGAGAACATAAAGAAGGGTGAATATGCTTCAGCTCATTTTAATCGAATCAACAAGTATCTTCAAAAAAACAAGGCTGAAGAAAGATACAAATTCAATTTCCTTACACCAAATGATTTCAACCGATATTTCCAAAGTATTAGAGACGGAAATATCAAAGATTACATTTCTGCGCTTGATGTTGCATTAATAAAGTGAGCGCAATACTATTAGTTCGGATACCTTAATTCATAGAATTCTCGGTTAGATTCAAATATGCTAACTAAAACAGACTTCCTGCTTTATCTTGAAGCGCCTATGCATCTATGGGCGAAGATTAATAGGCAACTGGAAGAGGTCGTTCCCTCAGATTTCGAACGGCAGCTAATGGAGCAGGGGAAAGTCGTTGAAAAACTGGCCGTTGATTATCTAAAAACGAAATTCAGCGGCCAAGAGGACGAATTTGAATTCGGTTCACAGCGCACATTTATTGACGGGGATTATCAAGCCCGTGTCGACGCGTGGGTTTTAGATAAAAAGAAGCAAGTTTATGACATCTATGAAGTCAAAAGCTCAACGTCATTAAAAACAACACATAAATATGAATTAGCCTTCCAATACCTGGTTGTTGGTGCTACCGTTGCCCTAAGGGATGTATATGCGGTTTACGTTAATAAAACTTATGTAAAAGTTGGCAACATAGATTTCTCGCAATTCTTTGTTGTCCATAACGCAAAGGAGGAAATTACAGAACTAGTAGAAATAGTAAAGACGGAAAGAGCTCAAGCCCTGCAAGTAAGCAGCACTATTAAACGAGTGGACATAATAGGTTGTCGTTCACCAAAAGAGTGCCCTTGTCCTAAGTATTGCCATCCCGATCTACCTACATATCCTATTTATGACCTTGCTAGGCTAACGCAAAAAGTTGCGGACGACCTGGTTTCTCAGGGGATTTTTGGGATCCGAGATATTCCTGATGGCTTCCAGCTAAATGAGAGCCAAGCCAAGCAAGTGATGGCAGTAAAAACAGGGGTCCCGGTAATTGATGCAGAGGCTATTGCAACAGAACTTCAAAACCTTGAGTACCCAATATATTTCCTAGATTACGAGGCTTATAGCTCAGCAATACCTCGCTACGACGGCCAATCTCCTTACAACCAAGTCGCTTTCCAGTACTCATTACATATTCTAGAGGCGCCTGGTGCGGAATTGAAGCATCGCGAATATTTAATGCTAGAAGAAGGTGATGCAGGTAGAAGCTTAGTTACACATATGGCAGAAAATATCGGCAAATCGGGATCTGTTATTGTTTGGAGTAAATCATTTGAAGCTACTCGAAATAAGGAAATGGCAAAAGCCCATCCAGAGTATTCCGATTTCCTGACCGATATCAACAACCGGATTTTTGACTTGATGGAGATTTTTAGCAAAGGTCATTATGTACACCGGGATTTTCATGGAAGCGCTTCGATTAAGAAAGTTTTACCCGTCCTAGTGAGTGACCTTCAATTGAAATACGGCGAACTTCTCGTACCTGATGGCACTGAAGCTATGCAAGTATGGAACCGAATTGTTAGCGGGGAGCTGACCGGCGACGATGCAAAGAAATATTCTGAAGCTTTGCTAATCTATTGCGGTTTAGATACCATGGCCATGGTGAAGGTTTTTGAAGTTCTTCTCGCAGTCACGCAGCAAAAGTAAAGCCGTAGAACGCCAATATCTTCGCTAACTCTAGAATTCCAAATTGCCTCCCGTAGTCTCTTTTTAGCTCGCTGACCCGATGAGCTCTTCCAGCAAAGCCAGAGTTTCGCGCTTGCTGCCCTGCCCCAGCTCGCCGCCGGGTCCCACGCAGGAGGGGCAGCCGTCGGCGCAATCGCATTCCTTCACCAGATCGTAGGCGCTATGCATGAGTTCGGTGTGCAGCTCGAACAGCTTTTGGCTGAAACCGAGGGCGTCCCCCAACTGGTCGTAGACCACCACCACCGGCATGCCGTCCGCAAAATCAGCTTTGGGGTCGGAATAGACGCCCAGGTCACGCGGATCGCACATTAAATACAGGGGAGCCAGGTGCTGCAAGACGAAGGATAGGCCGGCCAGACCGCTGCGGATGCGCACGATGGTTTCGGCGCGGCGGTGGCAATTGGAGCACAGGGTGATCAGGTTCTCGATGCGATTAGCTTCCTTAACGGAAGTAAAACTGCGGAAGGGCTGCTTGTGGTGTACGTCGTGAATGCGACGTGTGTCGTGCGGGCGGCCGTTCTCAGGCACGCCGCACACCTGGCAGGTGTAAGAGTCGCGGGCGCGAGCAGCATCGCGCTGGGCGGGCCAGTTGGCGCCGTATTCGTTGGGATCATTGCTCCACAGGCCGCGCTGGCGCAGGCGCTCGATGGCGGCCTCTTCCAGGGCGACCCAGTAGCCGAAGGTGTTGAGCTGCATGGGCGGCAGATCCAGCTGCCCGCCGCCGGGCATTTCGTTGCCGGACCACTGGATCTTGAGGAAGCCATAGACTTCCTCGGTGATGTTCAGCTCGCCGAAATGTTTGCTGCCGGCGGCCACGGGAGCCTGGGTCTTCTCCTCGACCAGAGAGACCGTGCTGCGGGTCTGAGGCATGGTGTAGTAGTCGGCTTCGATAGGCCGCAGATAAGCGACGTTCTCTTCTAAATCCAGCTTATCCACAAAATATGTGGCTCCATCGTGGATGTAGATAGCTTCGCGGTGCACGAGGCGCTGCGCGCCATTGGGATCGACTTCACCCACCAACGCCCAGCCTTTGTCAGTGGCGACCTGGATGACGACCGAGTCTGAGCCGGCGCCGCGCAGGCTGACGTTCTGAGAAGGCTGCTGTTCGGACATCCAAAAATATTTACCGCCCGACACATGCAGCTCGCCGCCTTCAGCGAGCAGCTTGAGGAATTCTTCCACGTCCGCGCAGGGTACGGTCCCAAAATTTTCGCCTTTGGAAAAAGGCAATTCGAAGGCGGCGCAGCGCAGATGGGAAAGCAAAATGATCAGGTTATCCGGGTTAATCAGGGCGTGTTCCGGACTGCGCCCGAGGATATATTGCGGATGGCGCGCCAGGAATTGATCTAGAGGATTGGAGGACGCCACCAGGATGGAAAGCGCGGCAGAGGCCCCCCGGCCGGCGCGGCCGGCTTGCTGCCAGGTGGCGGCTACCGAGCCGGGGTATCCGGCCAGCACGGCGGCGCCCATGCCACCGATGTCCACGCCCAATTCCAGGGCGGTGGTGGCAACTACCCCGCGCACCTGCCCGCTGCGCAGCCCGGCTTCGATGGCACGCCGTTCCGCCACCAGGTAACCGCCGCGGTAACCGCGCACTGCATCTTTTTCGGCGTGGCTGCTCTCGCGCAAGGTCTTGAGCATGACTTCCACCATACGGCGCGTGCGACCGAAGAGGATGGTCTGCACGTCATAAGCCAGCAGATCGGAAGCCAGGCGCACACTTTCCTGGAACAAGCTGGCGCGCAAACCCAACTCGGCGTTGATCACCGGCGGGTTATAGATGAGAAAGTGGCGCGGGCCGCGCGGCGCGCCGTCCTGGTCGATGACGGTGACCGGCTGCTCAATGAGACGGGCGGCCAGTTCACCCGGGTTGGCAATGGTGGCCGAGGCCAAAACGAAAAGCGGCCGGGCGCCATAGAATTTGAGGATGCGCGAGAGGCGGCGGAGCACATTGGCCACGTGCGAGCCGAACACGCCGCGGTAGGTGTGCATCTCGTCGATGACCACATAGCGCAGATTGCCGAAGAATTCCGCCCAGGCGGTGTGGTTGGGCAGGATGCCATGGTGGAGCATATCGGGATTGCTGATCAGCAGGCGCGCCCGGCGGCGAATGGCGCTGCGCTGATGGGTGGGCGTGTCCCCGTCGTAAGTCGAGACCGGGATGGCGGCTTTGTGGCCCTTCGCTCCGCTCGAGGGCTTGCCTTTCGCTTCGCTCGAGGGCAAGCCCATGGCTTCCAGCCAGGTGTCGAGCTCATTACTCTGATCGTAGGCGAGGGCTTTGGTGGGGAAAAGGTACAAGGCGCGGGCATCGGGGTCGCGCATTAGGGCATCCAGGACCGGCAGGTTATAACACAGCGTTTTGCCGCTGGCGGTGCCAGTAACCACCGCGATGTTATCGCCCACCTGCAACCGCTCCCAGGCAGCCGCCTGGTGGCTGTATAGCTGGGCGTAGCCCAGCTTGGCGAAGGCAGCGGCTACGGCGGGGTGCATCTCAACGGGCAAGGGGCGGAAGGCGCCGGGGCGGGCCGGCTCCAGGTGCCAGTGGGTGATGTTGCCGCCGATAGTCGGCTCGGCGCGCCAGCGGGCCAGCAGGCTTTCAAGGTTGGCCATGGGGCGGGATTCTATCAAACATTGAACAAATTTTCTATATGCGCTTTTCAATAGCCTTAGAAGGGCTAATTGCTGGCAAGGATGCGGCAAAAAAACTTTATAATGAACACTCGGGAATCAAAATCTTTGGCTTGTTGGGAATTTTACATTGCAGCTTGGAAAAAGAATTAGACGTTCTTTCTATCAATTTTTTGATACCCCGGCAAAGCGGGCAGTAATTTACGTCGGCCTTGGTTTGATAGGCCTGGTAACTCTACTATTATTTGCAAAGCTTTTACCTGGTCACCTTACCGGAGAAGCCTTTTTTGATTTCTCTTTCCCCTATCTCCACTCTTGGAAAGATAGCATTACACATTTCTTCTTCGAACGAGATCGCGGACGTTTTCTGCATGGCATCTTAGTTACAGGCCTTTATGCCGGTTTTGGCTACAATCCCCCTGTTTTCTACCTTGCATCCCACATTCTGGTCATCCTGGCGGCTGTTGCCTTGGGGCTTCTTATCGCGGAGTACACAAAAAACCCTTGGCTGGCCGTCCTGGTTACCCTGGCCGCCTGCCTTATGCCGCTGGCCCTGCAAGATATGCTTTCGCTTAAAAAACTGCACCATGCCTTGGCCTGGGCACTATTCTGGTGGTCTTGCTTTTTCTTTGTAGAGTGGGGTCGTCGAGGGATCTGGCCTTGGTTGCTGGGGACATTATTGTTTCCGTTAAGTGTTCTATCTTATGAAGCGGTTGCCATGTTGTTCCCAATTGCATTTCTCCTCTCGCTGCCGCATATAAAAAGCCGGAAGGATTTCTGGCTCAAGATGCTGGCTGCTTTCATCATCAACTTGGTGGGCGTTCTGGCTTTCTGGCAACTAGAACAGCTCAAACCTGTGGGTGGTGCTGACGTCTTCTACACCGGTGGGGTTTCCGAGCTGATCGAAAGGCTGGCCAGACTTCCAGGAATTTTCGAACTAGTTGCAAGAGCTATTGGGCAGGGCGGATTGCTAAGCATCTATATTCCACTAAACCCCTGGCTGATAGCTTTCGTCGCGTTTTTTCTCCTGGCAGTTCTGCTGGCAGCTCTCGCCGCATTCGTGGGCAAGCTGGGCCCCCCACGCACATGGGGGCTGGCTACCCTCCAACGGCCGCAGATATTCCTATTTCTGAGCGCTTTCTGGCTCTCATTCGCCGCTTACGTGCCTTTCATGTTGGCTGGGCAATTACCAGATAATGATAGCCTGCGAGGAGCAGCCAGCGCGGTCTTCTTCCTCGCGATTGCAGCCTTGGTGGGGCTAAACAGCGGACACAACCTTTCCCGGACAATTACTGCCTTTCTCATCTTCTGGCTGATCGTTGGTAGTGTTGGATACACAATTGCGCTTGATGCCAGTATTAAACAATCAGATCAAGTGAACAACTACATCATTTCGCTCAAGCGATTAGTTCCCGCCATAAAAGAAGATGCGGTCATCGTCCACTTCAACGCAGGGTTAAGCCGTTCCGGATGCGCTGGTCTGCAAAACATGATATTCAATCGCCGCACTATACGATGTGTGCACCTGATTGAGGGAGACACTGAAGAGTCCTTCGCTCGCGTCGAAGGCTGGCTGGAAGAGCCCAAGACAGGCGGGAGATATGAATTGGATATCATAATCCTCACCTTCGACGAGACCGGTGAAGTCAGGTTAATCGACGAAATTTCCCCAGAAGATTATCCTGACCTACCAATTATCTGGGAGATTAGAGAGCCGTTGCGGACTGTGCATGACATCATCTATCCGGAAGATTATGAGAGCGGATTGCGCTCCCAGATCTACGATTACGCTCTGGAATATGCCAGACATCACTAGATTGATCTTTTGGGACTTGCGTAATTCCGGCTGACGCCAATGGTCGTGGCAATCGGGCAGGCAAAACGTACAATACCCACTTAAATTCTTCAACTATAGGCAATAACAATGGATCGGGCTTTTACCTAACTCGTGATACCCAGCTTAAGACCCTGGGAAATTTGGTTGCGACCGCCATCCAGCGAGGGGCGCAACGTAACTTTGTTCGAGGGTATCAGAACCTGGGATGCGTTTGGCACGTTGACCACACCCAGAAAGTGAA
>CAZNFL010000001.1:77562-117544 GCA_964572455.1 uncultured Anaerolineaceae bacterium | reverse complement strand
CAGGTGCGGGCGCTGGCCTTTGGCATGCGGCTGCCGGCGGCCTTAGCCCGCCCGCTCATGGCGCGGGCGGTGGGCCGCGGCCGCGGCGGCAAGATGCCCTCGCTTTATATTGACCTGCACAGTGGCAAGGGCCGCAGCGAAGTGGATTGGCTCAACGGCGCGGTGGTGCGCGCAAGTCAGAAAGTGGGAGTCAAAACACGTGTCAACCAGTTCTTAAATGAGACCCTGCTGGAATTGGTGGCAAATAAGGAGAAACAAAATCAATTCCGCCACGATCCGGCGGCCTTCATAGCGGCTATCAAAAGCTAGAAAAATCTCCAGGTCGATCTAGCGGGTATACACCGCCACATGCCACATCCAATTATCCCGGGTGAACGCTCTTTTGAGACCGGCCCTTTTGATGATGGCGTCTATCTTCTGGTGGGGATGGACGAACATGCGATATGGATTGCGGAAGATGGCTTGGAAAATATTCATCACCCGCACCGCAGCGCGGAACCACCAGGTATCGCGCGGCACAATGATGCCGTAATAGCGGCCCGCCAGCCGCGCCGAGGCCCTCACCAGCGCGGGCATGTCGTCATAGCAGCAGATAACCTTGTCAAGTGTCACGATAGAGGACGGCTGCAGATCCGGAGCAAGGTCCACGAAGTTGCCGTGTAGCCACTCGATCTTATCCTTTAGCTTGCGGCGCCTGGCCTCGCGTTGCGCGGCTTCGATATAGGCACTGGAAGCATCCACATGCACCGCAGAGGCAGCCCCGCTTTTCAGCAATTCATGTTGGATGGCGCCTATGCCTCCCCCAATATCCAGCAAGGTTAACCCTTGCACGCCGCGCGCCTTCAGATCGTCCAGCAGCCAAAGCGTAGTCTCGTCGGGGCCTTCGCCGCGGTAAACGCGCAGGTCGTCATCGGCGGCTTCTTCGTTGAAGGTTAGCTCAATGCCTTCGCATTGAGGGCAGCAACCTTTTCGGGAACTCACGGCAAAACCTCGATCTCCTCACCTATTATGTCCACGTCCGGCCAGTGCTTATCCAGCCAATCGGCCACCTTTTGCAGCGAACGCTGGGCCTGGCCGCTGTCAGTGTTCACCAACGCACAGCAGACCAGCGCATCGTTCCATTTGTCGAGGAAGTCCACCTCGGCCACGGATACATTGAATTCCCGGTGCAGGCGGGTCATCAGCGGCTGTAAGCGGCGCCGTTTGGCTTTGAGCGAATCACTGCCGGGGAGGTGGATGTGCATGCGCAGGACGGCGATTTTAGCAGCCATTAGCAGGGCGCGGCTAGTATAATCGTTCCATGGAACGCATGCGCCCGTGGCTGCCCGCCCTGATCGGGCTGGGCATTTTGCTGGTGGTAGCCATCCCCTGCTATTTTGTATTTACTACCTTTGGGGCGGTGAGCGACTTGGCCACCTCCGGGGTGGAGCAGGTGCGCCAAATGGCGGACTCAGTGAGCACGCAGGTTGCCAACGTGCTGCACCCAACGCCGACCATAATCCCTGATCCCATCACCATCGTGCACGCGGTGCGCAGCCTGGCGCGGCTGGAAACGATCCAATATTCCGTAGAAAAAGTGATCGTGGCCGAAAGCGGTCAAGGCCCATTTGGCTTTCTTTTCGGTGATAGGCTGCTGTTTATTGCACACGGAACTGTGATTGCCGGCGTCGACGTGGAAAAACTCACCCCAGACGATTTGCGCGTGGAAGATGGGGTGTTGTATGTGAATCTACCGGAGGCAGAGGTCTTCATTGCAGTTCTGGATAACGAGAAATCCTACATCTATGACCGCGATCTTGGAATATTGACTCGCGGGAATGACGGCCTGGAGACCGAGGCACGCCGCGCCGCGGAACAGGAGATCCTCAAGGCTGCTTTGGAAGATGGCATCCTTGAACAAGCGCAGATCAACGCAGAGGCTTATCTGCTGCGATTGTTCTTAAGCCTGGGCTTCCCCGATGTGATCTTCGAAGCCGCCAGCTAAGCCCGCTGCGTCCATTCGGGAGCGGCGTAACGTTCAGCCAGCCAGCGTTCAGCCCCCGCATTTTCTTCCTCACTTAATTCCCCATCCACAAATTCAATATTTAATGTTTCCGCAAAACCGCGTATAAAACATTCGGCTGCCTCCTTGAAAGGCACGACACGGCCCAACCCTTCCTCCACCGTGGCGGCGCGGGCACGCACGCGTTCGGCAGCCAGCTGGCGGCGTTCTTCGCTGGGGTAACGCAAGATCTGGGTGATGCGGGCGATGTCTCCCGTCAGCGGCAGGCTGCCATGCTGAAGCACCCCGCCTTTGCGCCGCGCCTGGGCGCTGCCGATGATCTTTTTGCCGTTCAAGGTGACCTCGTAATCGGAGGGCACCTCGAAGCACACCGGGTTGTCCGAGTCACCTGCGCCGTTTCCGGTTCCGCCAGCGAGATGCATGGGCTGTTGCTCTACAGGAAGGCCAAGCAGCTTCAAAGAATGCATCAGCGCCTCGGATAAGCGTTTATAGGATTCCAACACGCCTCCAGTTAGGCGGGGTTCGTCGGAGGGACCGATGACCGAATAGGTCAGCTCGTCGGTATGCAGGATAGCGCGGCCGCCTGTGGGGCGGCGCACCACGTCCCAACCGCGGGCTGCCAGCGCGGCTTCATCGAGGTCATCGAAGCGCTGGGCAAAGCCCAGCGAGAGGCAGGCCGGATCCCAATCGTAGAAGCGCAGGGTGGGGGGAGAATCGCCCTGGATGACGGCCTCGAGGATGGCGGCGTCCAAGGCCATGTTGAAGGCGCCGCGGGCGGCCGGGTGACGCAGCAAGCGCCATTGGGCAGGGGGCAATTTGGCTGGCATAGCGGGAATTCTATTTTGCGCCGAAACCAAGGTGGTTGCCCACCGGGCGCTCATTGCCAGGAATGCCCTGGTGGACCGGGGAGTTCAGCACCACTGGCTCGCCGTCTTCGCCCTGGATCACCAGGGTAGAAGAACCGCCGCCGTCCAGGTTCATGGCAGAATAGACTTTCTGCTCAAGCAGGAGGGCGGCCAGTTCGGCTTCGGTGACGCCTTCGCTGTAACCGGGTTGGCGGCCGTCCACCACGACGATGATAAGGCGATTGCCCGCCTGGTTCAGGCCAACGGCGGTGCGCGGCTCGGGGTCGTCGGTGTTGAGGCCTGCAACTGCTTCTCCGCGCTGGACCAGGAGTTTGTAACCTGAGATGGCGTTGTAGAGTTTGCCAACCATGGCATTTATGCTGGCCTTGCCGGTTTCGGCTAGATACAGGGTAGGCTGCTCATCGGTATCCTGAGAGTAAAGCTTTCCGCGTGAGGCCGCCAAACCTAACGGGGTAACGCGCTCGCCGGGTTGGGGTGTGTATCCCAGTAATCCGTTATCTTCCCATGGAACGAAGGCATCCCCGTTGATAGCCACTTGCAGGTCATTATCCTTGAGAAACTGCGAGGTCGTTTTTGCGGAAAGGGGCCGCGACTGGTCAGCGTCTCCCGGGGTGACGAGGGTCTTGATACCGCTGGCTTTGAGATCGACGGTGATAACGTGGATGACCATGAGCCGCGGTTTTTGGCGCACGATGCGCAGGTAGGTGATGCCCTCAAAAAGGCGGCGCTGGTCGGCTTCTGGCTGGCCGAGCTGGATGTCGGTGGGATTTAGCCTATTTACCAGGCTGCTCAAGTCGCAAGCGGTGCTAAGGAGAGCAAGACCTAGGAGGACGGAGAATAGGGCTAGGCTTGGCTTGAACTTGCGAGGTTGGCTAGGTTGCATACGACTGATTTTATCGCCTTGAATATGAATCTTTGAATAGAAGTTGACTTTGTAGAACGGCACTCTTCATTGAAAACAAGGACGCATGAACTAGCCTCTACTCTCCCCCATCCTGTAACCGTGAAAAATCCTTGCTCGGACTGACAAAGGAGAGGTAAATAAAATATAGCCAAAGTAGTCCGACGGCGAATAATTGGCTGGAAATCAGTAGGGTCCAAACCCCCTACGAAAGAAGGGGTCATTGGACGGAAAGCTATAAGCAAGGAATAAAGCGACAATACAAGCCAATACTAGTAAGAGCTTGTTTTTGCTCCTAAGTGCATAGAGCACACTTAAATAAATAGTCGGCAAAACGTGGACTAAATGGTGATCCCAAGAATATGGCGCTATTAGAAATGTTGCCAAGATCCAGCCGCAAAATTGAATGTTCAAGGCTTCGGGGTCCTCGAACCCTTTTTGGGTAAGCCACCACGTGGCAGCAAGCGAAACAATGACAACCAGACCTGAAAGGTAATAAGGAGCTTGATCAGCCCAGGTCGGTGGAGGGAGCAGGCGCTCAAAACGAACGTTACGGCCATAAAACAATCGAGTTGTAAAAGCGTTTATGCTTTGGTTGGCGGGTGTTGCAGTTATCACTCCACCCACATCTTTTCCGTAACCTTTGGAAACAACGGAAGAGACCCAATCCTGCCAAATCCCCTTTGGCAGAAAAACTGTCGCAACAGCACTAACCGTAACCAGAAGTACACATACATATACGATCGTTTTATATTCCTTTCGAAATAAATAGATGACCAAAAGAAGGATTGGGTATAACTTCAAAATAATGCCAAACACGAGAGGTACGGCTATCCAAAAGGGATGCCATTTCTCTTTGGTTGCCCACCAGGCCAGGCAGATGCTTATCAGTACCCAAAGATTGACCTGACCATTGTTGATAGTAATAAACAATGGATAGAATAAATATAGGTAGGCGATTGCTAGGATCTATATAGAGAATCCAGTTTCGAATTTAGTATTTTTATAAAAAACAGGTAAAAGAAAACAAGGATTAAGGCATGGTTCAACCATAACATCATGGATTGAGCTGTTTGATAATCGAAAAAAATAAAAGGACGGAAAATGACCAGGCTGGGTGGAGGGTATAAGAATGGAAATAATTCACCATCCGTGTGCAATGGCTTCACCAATTTCCAATTCGTCTGGCTGTAGGGAGTCAGGTCATTTTCGAACGATAATTTGGAGGCATAATAAAAAGAAGGAAAATCGACCGCTACATCCATGTCCTCGGTAATTTTGTAGCGGACAAATAATAAACTAGCGGCAACCGCCAGAAACCCTAGGACCAGAACGACCCTATAATTTTCGTTGTTCAATCTCATTTCCACATTAATTACCTTGCGACAAGGCTCGCCTCAGAAGGACAAGAAAGGGTGCAGCGGGCTGCGCCCTTACGGCGCCGTGAGGGTTATACCTTTTCTGCCTGGTCTTCCAATCGTTTCATTTCCTGGAATGCAGCGATGCCGACTTCCAGCATGCCCGTGTCCGGAGGGCGGGTGGTGAGGCGCTGCAGCGCCAGGTTGGGCGCTACCAGCAGGCGCACCAACGGGTTGTGGAAATATCGCGCCGTGAGGCGCAGGTACTCGTAGGCCAGGCTGGCCAGCACCGGGATCAGCAGCACGCGCAAGGCCAAGCGGGGCAGCAAGGCCATGGGGCCGATCAAGGCGAACAGCACAATAGAAAAGACCACCACGGTGAGCAGGAAGGCGGTGCCACAGCGGGGGTGCTCAATGGGGAATTTTTCTACTACTCCGGGGGTAAGCTCGGCGCCGGCTTCGAAGGCATTGATGGTCTTGTGTTCGGCGCCATGGTAACCAAACACGCGTGTTATTTCGGCGACGCGCCCAATTAATACAAGGTAACCCACCAACACGCCCAGGCGCAGCCCGCCTTCAACCAGGGCGCTGGCCAGTGGGGATAGATCGAAGAAATCCTCCACTAGGTGGCCGATGCCGGCCGGCGCCACGAAGAACAGGCCGATGGCAAACCCCAAAGAGAGCAGCATGGTGAGCGCCAGGGGCAGGCCTTCCAGCTTCTCCTCCTCTTCGCCGGCTTGCGTGTTGGCGGAGAGCGCCAGAGCGCGGGCGCCCAAAGCCAGCGCGTCCCACAGCAGCACAAGCCCGCGCAGGAAAGGGATGCGCGCCGCCGCGCTGCGATAGATGGGGCTGAGCGCTTCGCTGTGTACCACGATCTTGCCGTCCGGGGCGCGCATGGCCACGGCCATATAGCTGCGCCCGCGCATCATCACCCCCTCGATGACGGCTTGTCCTCCGTACAGGGGGATGTTACGCTCGGCCATAAAAACTAGAACGAAATTTTAGGAGCCGAGATTATAGATAAAGTGAACAAATGCGTCGATCTCTTTTTCCCAGGTGGGTAGGTGCAGATGTTCGTTGGGGGAATGCAATTGGTCGTCTGGCAGGCCGCTGCCCACGTTCACCGATTCAACGCCCAGCTCGCCTTGTAAGTAGCCGACGACGGGTACGCTGCCGCCCTCGCGACGGAAGATGGGCTTGACGCCCCAGACCGCCTCCTGGGCTTTGGCCATGGCCTGCACGGCCAAGGAATTGCGCTCGGAGATAGAGGGATTGGCCTCCGAAATTAGCTTGAGTTCCCAAGTCACTGAAGGGTCAGCGTTCTCTTCCATATATTTGCGCATCTGTTTCTCGACTTCGACAGGATCCTGGTCGGGAACCAGGCGGCAAGACAGCTTGGCCATGGCCTTGCCGGGCAGCACGGTCTTGGGACCCTCGCCGGTGTAGCCGGACAGTAGGCCATTCACGTCCAGGGTGGGGCGAGCGGTGGCGCGCTCGTAAGCGCTGAATTCCTTTTCGCCCCAGAGCGCCTTTGCCCCCGTCATCTTCAGGTAGAGGGCATCGTCTTGGGGAAGGCGCTTGAAATCGGCGCGTTCTTCATCTTCCAGCTTACGGACCTTGTCGTAAAAACCTGGCAAAGTAACGCGATGGTTCTTGTCGTGCATGCCGCCGATCAGGCGGGCCAGCTCGTTGGCCGGGTTGCGCACTGTGCCGCCAAAGAACCCCGAATGCAGGTCGAGCGAAGGGCCGGTGACATTGATCTCGAAATAAGCCAGGCCGCGCAGCCCGTAGGTGATGGTGGGCTGGGTGGGCGAGAGCATGCCCGCATCCGGGTTGAGCGCAAAATCAGCGGCGAATAATTTGGCGTGTTTCTTAATGAAACCCGCCATGTTGGGCGAGCCGGTTTCCTCTTCGCCCTCGATCATCCATTTGATGTTAACCGGCACTCTCCCGCCTTTCAGCGCCGATTCGACGGCGGCCAGGCTGGCGATCACTTGCCCTTTCATGTCCGAAGCCCCGCGCCCGTAGAGAAGCTCGCCTTTTTCCACGCCTTCAAAGGGTGGTGTCTTCCACAGGTCGACCGGATCGGCCGGCTGCACGTCGTAATGGCCATAGATCAGCACAGTGGGCGCCTTGGCGCCCGCAGTCAGCAGGTCGGCATACACCAGCGGGTGGCCGCCGGTTTCCAGGATCTGGATGTTTTGGAAGCCCAGCTTCTTGAGCTTAGCCGTCAACCACTCGGCGGCGCGTTTCATCTCCGGCTTGCGCGCCGAATCGGCGGAGACGGAGGGGATGGCGACGAGCTCTTTGAGCTCGCTCAGGAAGCGCGGGCGATTATCCTTGGCGAACTTTAGGGCAGTGCTGCGGGCATCGGGCATGGGAAATCCTTTCAGTTAGGCAGAGCGGCGGAGATGGCCGCAAAAGAGTGATCGTAGCGCGGTTTACTGTTGCGATGGCTGCCTTCATATTCTTCGTATTGGACTGGGATATCCAGTGCACGCAGCTTTTGCGTGAGGAGACGTGCGCCGTAGAGCAAATTATACTCGTCGAAGCGCCCGCAATCGAGGTAGAGCAGGCGCAGCGAACGCAGCGCGCCGACATGCTGCTCCACTGCGTGTAGTGGGTCGCACGCTCGCCAGCGCTCCCAGACCTCCGGGCGCAATGTGCCGCTACGGATATCGAAGGGTAGGTCGAAGCCCAGCGGCGCTTGGGGATTGGGCGAATAGACCGAGGCCATGGCCAGCAGGTCCAGAGCCAGGTAAGGGGCGCCTTTTTGCAACGCTGTGCCTGGGTCTTTGAGCAGGGCGCGCAACCCATCTTCTCCTACGCTTTCTGCATAACGCAGCAGTTCCCCGAACACGGGCTGGTAGACCATCTCAAAATATTTATCCCCACTGTGGTCGGCCACCAGGCCGAAAACGTCGGGGTGGCGCATGCCCAGCCATAGGGCGCCGAAGCCGCCCGAGGAATGGCCGGCCGCGGCGCGGGTCTCAGCGGCGGCCAGGGTGGGGTATTTGCCATCGATAAATTTGACCAGCTCCAGCAGGGAATCTGAGTAGTTGCCAGTGGCTTCGGAATTGAGAAATTGCGAACCGCCGTAGCGCGTGCTGCAATCCGGCATGACCACCAACATCGGGCGCACCTGACCGGCGGCGATCAGGCGGTCCAAACGTTGCTGAATGTTCTCTTCCCATAGGTCGTCATTGAGGAACTTGAGCCCGCGCGAGCCATAGCTGGATAGCAGGTAGATGCTTGGATAGCGCTTAGCCGGGTCGTAGCCCGGCGGCAGGTAGACCGGCACGCGGCGTGTGGCTGGGTCGCCGAGCGGGTTGCCCTCGAGTGCCTGGCTGTGGAATTCTTCGACGATGACCTGAGAATAGCTCAAGGCGGCATTATAGTCGGGAAGACCCTGCATGTTAGAATGCCAAACAGTTAATCTGTTAATCGGTTAATTGGTTGAATTAATCTCTCAATATGCTGATCCATAACGCCACCGTAGTTACCTGGGGAGCAGCCAATGCGGTGCTGCCCGGCCATGCCGTGCTGATAAAAGCGGGGCGGATCGAAGCGTTTGGGCCGGAAGCCGAACTGTTGAAAGCCTATCCCAAAGAAGAAAAGCTGGACGCAGGGGGCCAGCTCCTAATGCCCGGCAACCTCTGCGCGCACACCCATTTCTACGGTGCCTTCGCCCGGGGCCTGGCCATCCCGGGGCCGGCTCCCAAAGATTTCCCCGAGATCCTGAACAAGTTATGGTGGCCGTTGGATAAGGCGCTGGACGAGAAGTCTGTGCGCGCCTCGACGCTGATCCATTTGGTGGACGCCATTAAGAATGGCACCACGACCCTAATTGACCACCACGCCTCGCCAAATTTCATCGATGGCTCGTTGGACGTGATTGCCGAGGCGGTGACCGAAAGCGGCTTGCGCGCCGTGCTGTGCTACGAGGTCAGTGATCGCGATGGCGAGGCCAAGGCCCAAGCCGCTATCCGCGAGAACGTGCGCTTCCTAGAGCGCGTGCGCAAAGAGCGGCCAGCCGAAGGCCGCCTGGGCGCGGCCTTCGGCCTGCATGCCAGCCTGACGCTATCCGACCAGACTCTGGAGGCCAGCCGCGCCGCGTTGCCGCCAGGCGAAGCCAGCTTCCATATCCATGTGGCCGAGCACGAGGTCGACCAGGAGGATAGCCTCGCCAAGAGCGGCCTACGAGTAGTGCCGCGTCTGGCCAAGCATGGAATCCTGGGGCCGCATACCATCGCCGCCCACGCTGTGCACGTGGATGCCGCCGAGATCGAGCTGCTGGCCGAAACGGGCACCTGGGTGACGCACCAGCCGCGCTCCAACATGAACAACGGGGTGGGGGCGGCCGATGTGGAAGCCTTGCTGGCGGCCGGCATCAGGGTCTGCTTGGGCAACGACGGCTTCACCCAGGATATGTGGAGCGAGTGGAAGGCGGCTTACCTGCTGCACAAGGTCTGGCAACGCGACCCGCGCAAGATGAACGGCGCTGACGTAGCGAAGATCGCGGTGAACAACGCCGCTTTGGCCGGGTCTTTCTTTCCCGGCGCGCCGCTGGGCGAGATCGCCGCCGGCGCCCGCGCCGACCTGATCCTGGTGGATTATCATGCTCCTACGCCCCTCACCGCGGGGAACCTGCCCTGGCATATTTTGTTTGGTTTCCAGGAGCGCATGGTCACCACCACTATCGTGAACGGCGCGGTCTTGATGAAAGACCGCCAAGTCCTCACCTTGGACGAAGAAGAGATCGCGGCCAAAGCCCGCGAGCTGGCGCCGGATGTTTGGAAGCGTTATACGCAACAGGCAACCCGCAATCCTAATTGGAGAGCATGGTGAGTGAGAAGAAAACCATTGCCATTTTAGGCGGCACCGGCCAACTGGGGCCGGGCCTGGCTTTGCGCTGGGCGCATGCCGGCCATCGCGTCATCATTGGCTCGCGACAAGCGGAAAAAGCGCAGGGAGTGGCCGCTGAGCTCAATGCCGAATTAGGATCGGGCAATATTGAAGGCATGCAGAACACAGAAGCTGCCCGCCAGGCAGACATCTGCGTGCTCACCGTAGACCAGGATGCACACCAATTGGCTCTGGAGTCGGTGAGAGCGGCGGTGCAGGGCAAGATCCTGGTCGATACCACAGCCCGGCTTAGTTTTCCCGACCTCACCCCACCAACCCCGCCGGCTGCGGCCCAGCTCGCCCAGCAGTGGCTGGGCCCCGGGACACGCGTGGTGGCCGCCTTCCAAACCGTGCCGGCCGCCTCCCTGCGCAAAAATATCGACCAGCCGCTGGATGCCGACGTGCTGGTGTGCGCCGCCGACGCCGCAACTGCCGAAGAGGTGATGGCTCTGGCCCGCGACGGCGGCTTGCAGGCTTATTACGCCGGGACGCTGGACAAGGCTATCGTGGTTGAAGGCCTGACCTCGATCCTGGTTTCGATGAATAAATATTACAAAAGCCGGCACGGCACCTTCAAGGTGGCCGGCATCCCCAAGAAAAAATCTTAGTGAAGTCCCTCGTCCTTACTCCTTTGGAAGGGCTGCCCTTGGTGCAGCCCGGCGACAACCTGCCCGCGCTCTTGCATGTGGCCTTGCAACGCAAACAGCTGGTCCTCGCCCATGGTGACGTCATCGTCCTGGCCCAAAAGATCGTTTCCAAGGCCGAAGGGCGTCAGATACGCCTTGAGGATGTGAAGGCAACACCTAGGGCCAAAGAATTAGCTGGCGAGGTGCAAAAAGACCCACGCCTGGTCCAATTGATCCTGGACGAGAGCCGCGCCGTATTGCGCGCCCGGCCCGGTTTGCTGGTCGTCGAGCATCGCCTGGGTTTCGTCAGCGCCAACGCCGGCATCGATCATTCCAATGTGAGCGAATCTGAGGACGAAGTTTTGCTGCTGCCGAAGGATCCGGACGCCTCCGCCGAGCGCGTACGCGCCGCGCTGGAAAGCAGCAGCGGCGCCCGGCTTGGCGTGCTGATCATCGACTCGCACGGGCGCGCCTGGCGCGAAGGCACCGTCGGCGTTGCCATCGGTGTGGCAGGCCTGCCGGGCGTGGTGGACCTGCGCGGCCGTCTGGACCTCTTCGGCCACGAGCTGCGCGCCACGCTGCTGGGCGCATCGGACGAGCTGGCCGCGGCGGGTTCATTGGTGATGGGGCAAGCAGGCGAAGGCTGCCCGGCTGTGCATGTGCGCGGCTTCCCGTATCCGCTGCGCCAGGGCCGGCTTGCGGAGTTGTTGCGGCCCAAGGAACGTGACGAGTTCAGGTAAGACCTTGGCTGAACAATCAATCAAGAATAGAGGGATCAGTTGAATTCTGACAAATCCATGTAACTTAAGGAAAACACATGCAGATCATTCCTGAACCGTTTCAAGAACTGCTCAAAGACGAGACCAAGGCCTTTGCCTATCTGGGCACACTGATGCCCGATGGTTCGCCGCAAGTGACCCCGGTCTGGTTCAACACTGAAGGCGAATACATTCTGATCAATTCTGCAGTAGGCAGGCAAAAAGACCGCAACATGCGCGCGCGTCCTAGAGTGGCCATGACTATCATGGATCCCAAACGTCCGTACCGTTACTTGCAGATACGCGGCAAGGTGGTGGAGATCACCACCGAAGGCGCGGCTGCCCACATCCACACCCTCTCGAACAAATATCACGGGCGCGATTACAAGCTCCCCGAGGGGCAAATCCGCGTGATCTATCGGATCAAGCCCAACAAAGCTAATACAATGGGGTGATTGAGGCCGGCTTAATTGGATCCCAAGGACCTGCAAGCCTGGCTGCGCTCCCGGCAGTCGACGCGCCGTTTTCGGCCGGAAAAGGTGCCGGCCGGAACGCTGCAGCGCGTGCTGGAAACTGCCACCTGGGCACCCAACGCCCACAACCGCCAACCCTGGCGCTTCGTCCAACTTTCGTCTACTGAAAGCCGCAATTCGTTAGCAAACGCCATGAGCGCTCAGTTCGAAACGGCGTTGCGCGCCGAAGGATTGAGTGTTGAGGATATCGCCGCCCAGGTGCAGCGCTCGCGCAACCGATTGCTGGAAGCGCCCGAAGCCGTATTATTATGTTTGGACACCGAGGTGCTGGATAGATATCAAGACGAAGGCCGCACGCGAGGGGAATTCCTGATGGGCGTGCAGAGCGTGGCTTTGGCCGGCGGACAAATGCTGCTGGCCGCCAATGCCGAAGGGCTGGCGGGAGTCTGGATCTGCGCGCCGCTATTTACACCGGAAGCAGTGCAAGAGGAGCTAGGCCTGCCCGCTGGTTGGCAAGCGCAAGGCCTCATCCTGCTGGGCTATCCAGCTAAAAAAAATGAAACCAAGCCACGCCGCTCGATCTCCGAAGTCTTCAAAAAGCTATAACGTGAAAATCGTCGCGTTGGCCGGAGGGGTGGGTGGCGCCAAATTGGCTGATGGCCTGGCGCAAGTCCTCCCCGCCGAAGACCTGACCGTCATCGTCAACACCGGCGATGATTTTGAGCACTTCGGACTCAGCATCTGCCCGGACCTGGACACAGTTTGCTACACCCTCGCTGGCCTGGCCAATCCGGATACCGGCTGGGGCCGAGTGGGTGACAGCGAAGCCGCCCTCAAGAGCGTGGAACTTCTGGGCGGGCCGACCTGGTTCTGGTTGGGCGATCGCGATCTGGGCACCCACTTGGAGCGCACCCGCCGCCTGCAAGCCGGCGAGAGCCTCAGCGCCATCACCGCGGACTTCTGCCGGGCTTGGGGTGTGCGCGCCCGCGTCCTTCCGATGAGCGACGGGCCGGTGCGCACGATGGTGGACACCGACGAAGGCGAGCTGGCCTTCCAAAATTATTTTGTGGAACGCGCTTGCGAACCCCGTGTGAAAGGTTTTCGTTTTGCCGGCGCCGAAAAAGCCAAACCTGCCGCTGGAGTGGTCGAAGCGATCAACGCCGCGCAGCTCATCGTTATTTGCCCCTCGAACCCCTGGGTCAGCGTGGCCCCCATCCTGGCGCTGGGGGAGATCCGCGCCGCCCTGGCCGGCCAGTGCGTGGTGGCTGTTTCGCCCATCATCGGGGGCAAAGCCGTCAAAGGCCCCGCGGCCAAAATGTTCGCCGAGTTGGGCGTCCAACCCAGCGCCCTGGCTGTGGCCCGCTATTATGGCAGCCTGCTGAGCGGCTTCGTGCTGGACCAGCAGGATGCCGACCAGGCAAGCCAGGTCCGCGAACTCGGTATAATGCCTTTAGCATCCGCCACACTGATGCAAGACCGGGCGGACCGCGCCCGGCTGGCCGAAGAAGTCTTGAAATTCGGAAGCAACCTTCTTTCAACCTGATGACGTATCCCTTCCTAGTTCAAGGAGCAGGCTAAATGGCACTCTGGGCCATCGTTCCGGTGAAACCATTGCGCCGCGGCAAATCGCGGTTGTCTGGCGTCCTTTCTGAGGATGACCGCGCTGAGTTGAACCAGCGCTTGCTTTTGCGCACGGTCGACTTGCTCAAACTCATCCCCGAATTCGACGAAGTGCTCGTGGTCAGCCGCGATCCGGAGGCGCTGGCCCTGGCGCGCGACCACGGCGCCCGCAGCCTGCAAGAAGACGGAACGCCTCACCTTAATGTAGCGCTGCAGCGCGCTACCGTTGTGGCCAAGAGCTACATGGCGGAGTCCGTTTTTATTCTCCCGGCTGACCTTCCTCAAATTACCAAAGAGGATGTCGCTGCCATGCTGGAAGCGGGGCGGACGGCGCCTGTCGTGGTCATTGCCCCCGACCATCACCACGAAGGCACCAACGCCTTATATATCAATCCGGCTGGCCTGATCGAATATGATTTCGGCGCCGGGTCCTTTGAGCGTCACAGCCAGAGTGCTCGCGAGGCCGGGGCTGAGTTGAAGGTCCTTGAACTGGAATCACTGGCCCGCGATGTGGATGTCCCCGAAGATCTAAGTTTTCTCAGTGTAAAAAGCTAAGGAGCCGCCATGTTGGACCGCGTCGCCCTCTATTTGCAGGACGCCCACGACCTGCGCGACGGGTTGGACTATGTTCGTTACGCCGAGCAGCGCGGTTTCGAGGCGGTGTGGCAGGCGGAGTCGCGCCTGGTGCGCGATGCGATCGTGCCCATGGCCGCCTACGCCGCGGTGACCGAGCGCATCAAGGTCGGCTCGGGCGTGATCAACAATTGGACGCGCAACATTGGCTTGCTGGCCGCCACCTTCCTGACCCTGGATGACCTGGCCCCTGGCCGCATCATCTGCGGCATTGGGGCCTGGTGGGATCCGCTGGCGCGTAACGTGGGCATCGAACGGCGCAAGCCGATGCTCGCCATGCGCGAAACGGTGGAGGTGCTGCGCCGCCTGCTGAATATGGAACGGGTCACCTTCCATGGCGAATTCCACCATGTGGAAGGCATCGAGCTGGACGTGGTGCATGGCCGCCGCGAACCGCGCGACGTAAAGATCATGATCGGCGCCACCGGCAGCAAAATGATGGAGCTGACCGGCGAGATCGCCGATGGCGCCGTGTTGAACTATTGCGTGCCGCCCGAATATAACGACGAGGCTCTGAAGCAGTTGGAAGCTGGGGCTAAGAAAGCCGGCCGCAAACTGGATGACATTGACCGGCCGCAATTGATCGTATGCTCCGTGAACCATGACCGCGCCGCAGCCATCGATACGACTAGAAGCCTTCTCGCTCAATACTTAGCCCAGCAGCCGCATATCGCCAAGGCCTCCGGGGTGTCCGAGGATGTAGTAACCAAGATCCAGGGCATCCTCGGCTGGCCCGCCACCCATGAGCAAATTGAGAAGGCCAAGCACCTGGTGCCCGAAGAATTGATCTACAAGATAACCGCCTCGGGGACTCCGGATGAGGCTCGGGCTAAAGTCCAAGAATATATTGATCGCGGAGCGACTTGTCCTATTCTCTATCCTGTAGGTGGGGATGTAAGGCTCCTGATTGATACATTTGCGGTTAATTAATCGGATAATCTGTTAATCGCTTAATCATTGGGTTGCGATGACAAAAATATTGCAATTTGAACATTTGAATGTTTGGAAATCCGCGAGGATCCTTGTAAACTTGGTGTACAACAGGACAAAATCTACTGATTTCTCAAAAGATTACGCTCTTCGCGATCAAATCCGCAAATCTGCAATTTCGGTAATGAATAATATTGCTGAAGGCTTTGATGCTGGATACGACAATGAATTTATACGTTTTCTGGGATACTCCTTTCGTTCACTAGCCGAAGCTCAGTCTCAGCTTTATACAGCCTTGGATCAAGGATACATCAGCGAACAGGAATTCCATGAGGCGTATGACCAAGCCACCGATGTCCGCAAGCAGATACATGGGCTAGTTAACTACCTGACCATTAACAAGCGCACTGGCCGAATAATGAAAGAAGGCCCAGTTGCTTATGATGTGAATGGCAATAGCTCGGATTTTAATTTCGAGCTTGACCTGCCAACCGAGTTAGCCTCGAAGGACTAACTGATTAATCGATTAACCGACATATGAAAACGCTTGCTACAAAATTACCTAATTCAAAGAACTGCTTCGCCTGTGGCATGGAAAACCCCATTGGCCTCAAGTTGGTCATTTATGCCGATCCGCAAACAGGCGGGGTGATCTGTGACTATACCGTGCCAAAGATCTACGAAGGATACCCCGGCGTGGTCCACGGCGGCATCGTAGCGGCTCTAGTGGACGAAGTGATCAGCCGGGTTTATATGGTTGGCGACCACAATCGCTTTATGTACACCGCCAAGTTGACCACCCGCTTTCGCAAACACGTTCCGGTTGAGCAGCCCTTGCATATGGTGGGCTCCTTCATCAAGGACCGCGGCCGCACCGCCGAGGCTGAAGCTAAGATCTTCGGCCCGGATGGCGAGCTGCTGGCCGAGGGCGAGGCCTTGCTGATCGCTTTGCCGCCAGAAGACCTGGGGGCGGCAGACTTGAAAGAACTGGGCTGGAAAGTGTATGCTGATTAAACTTAGATGCGGAGTAGCTAAGTAATGATCATTGAATATCACCGTCCCACAACGCTTGAAGCCGCCCTCAAGCTGCTGCGCCGCAAGCAGCCGGAAACCCGGCCGCTGGGCGGCGGCACGCTTCTTTCGGCGCCATCTTCGGCCGCAGTGGCGGCCGTGGACCTGCAGCGGCTCAAGCTGAACAAGATCGCCCTGCGCGGCAAATCGCTGCACATTGGCGCCACCGCCACCCTGCAAGCCTTGCTCGAGACCGAAGGCATCCAGCCTGCGCTGGCGGCTGCCATCCGCCACGAGGCCAGCTACAACCTGCGCCAGGCGGCTACGGTCGCTGGCAGCCTGGTGGGGGCCGACGGCCGCTCACCGTTCGCCGCGGCCATGCTGGCGCTTGATGCCCAATTGACCCTGCAGCCAAAAGATGAAGCTATCGGCTACGGCGAACTGCTGGCCTTGCGCGCCGAAAAGCTGCACGGCAAGCTGATCACTAAGGTCACCGTCAGCCTCCAGGCCGAGCTAAGTTACGAATATGTTGCGCGCACCCCAGCGGACCTGCCCATCATTTGTATCGCCTTGGCGCAGTGGCATTCCGGGCGCACGCGCCTGGCCCTGGGCGGCTTTGGCGCCGCGCCCGCCCTGGCGCTTGACGGCCGCGAGGACAGCGGCCTGGCCGAGGCGCTGGAGAATGCGCTGGGTGGGGCCAGTGACCAATGGGCCAGCGCTGAATACCGTATCGAGGCGGGGAAGGCGTTATTGGCGCGCGCTCAGGATGAATTGGGATAATGCGCGAAATCGACATCTCCCTGCGTAAGAATGCACTCGATCAAGAAATCGTTAAAGCTATCGACGTAGTTTGCCGCGAGGCTGGATTGACCCAGGTGAGCAAAGGCACCCTGGGTAAGTATCCAGGTTGCGTTCACTGGCACTACAAACTAGGTGATCAGCCTGGGACGCTTGAAATTACTTTCTGGCCAAAAGGGCGGCGCGCCTGGTTCGCGCTGCGCCCAAACCGTTTTGGGCCATGGATGAACGCGCTCGTTCCACAATTGAAAGCCGATATTGAACGTTGGCTGATCGCAAATCCGAGCGAGGTGCGCGCATGAGGATCGAACTGAACGTCAACGGTCAGTCGCATCCCCTCGATGCTGCGGCTGGCCAGAGCCTTCTGAACGCCTTGCGTTCAGAAGGTTATTACTCGGCCAAGCATGGCTGCGAGACCGGCGAATGCGGCGCTTGCGCCGTCCTCATCGATGGCAAGCCGATCAATTCCTGCGTGCACTTGGCCGCCCAAGCTGAGGGTCACGTAATTAATACAGTCGAGGAGATGGGGGCACGCCCGGAATTGGGCTGGAAGACCACCGCCGGCTTGCATCCGCTGCAGCAAGCCTTCGCCGAAAGCGGCGCCATCCAATGCGGCTATTGCACGCCAGCCATGCTGCTGGCCTCCAAACAGCTCATCGACGGCAATCCAAGACCGAGCGAAACCGAAGTGCGCGACGTGCTCTCCGGTGTGCTGTGCCGCTGCACGGGCTACGTCAAGCCCGTGCAAGCCGTCTTGCACGCCGCGGCAGTCATGCGCGGCGAAGCCAAGCCGGGCGACATGTTCACACCCAGCGAGCTGGAGCGCTTCTTCATCCCGCCCATGGCCGGCGACCTGCCTCCCAGTGACGGAGAAAGCCTTTCCGGCAACGGCACCGCCATTCAGGTGTTGCCCAAGGTGCTGATCGCTCCCCAAACCGAGACTTGGAAAAGCGTGGGCCGCCCCGAAGTGAAAGTTGACGCGGTCAAACTAGTGCAGGGCAAGCCGGCTTTTACCGCCGACTTCGAAAAGCGCGGCCTGCTGTATGCCAAGGTGCTCAAGAGCCCGCACGCCCATGCCCGTATCAAGCACATCGACGCCAGCAAAGCGCGTGCCCTCCCTGGCGTGGCCGCCGTGCTCACTCACACGGATATTCCGCGTGTGGTGTACTCCACCGCCGGCCAGTCCGACCCCATCCCCGGGCCGCTGGATATGTTCTCGCTGGATAACAAAGTGCGCTTTGTCGGCGACCGGGTCGCCTTCGTCGCCGCCGAGACGCCCGAGCTGGCCGAGCAAGCCCTCAAACTCATCGAGGTCGAATACGAAGTCTTGCCCGCCATTCTTGATTCGCGCCAGGCGATGGATCCCGGCGCGGTGCGCTTGCACGATGAGCCGGAATATGTAAATTTCGAAGATTCGGACCCGAGCCGCAACCTGGCCGCCCACATCCATATCGATATCGGCGACGTAGAAAAAGGATTTGCTGATGCCGACCAGGTCTTTGAATTCGAATACGCCGTGCCCAAGGTGCAGCAAGTTTCCATTGAGCCGCACGTGGTCATCACCTATTGGGACGAAGATGACCGCCTGGTCATCCGCACCAGCACCCAAGTGCCCTTCCACGTGCGCCGCCAGTTGGCGCCCGTGCTCGGCCTGGCCATCAAGCGCATCCGCGTGATCAAGCCGCGCATCGGCGGTGGCTTTGGCGGAAAGCAGGAAGTCATGATCGAAGATGTGGCCGCCCATCTCACCATTGCCACCGGCCGCCCGGTGATCTACGAATACACCCGCGAGGAAGAATTCATCGCCGCCCGTTCGCGCCACCCGATGCGCGTGCGCATGAAGACTGGCGTCAAGAAGGACGGCACTATCACCGCCAACGCCATGTACGCGCTCAGCGATACCGGCGCCTACGGCTGCCATGCCCTCACCGTGGCCGGCAACACCGGCCACAAGTCCATGGCGCTGTATGTGGGCGATGGCGACTATCGCCTCAAACCCAATATTCAATTCATCACCGACGTGGTCTACACCAACACGCCGCCCTCCGGCGCCTTCCGCGGCTACGGCGTGCCGCAAGGCTTCTGGCCGGTCGAGCGCCACATGGAGCGCATCGCCCGCGCCCTGGGCCTGGATCCCATCGAGTTCCGCCTCAAGAACGCCTTGCGCCAGGGCGAGTTGCAGCCGTTCAGCACCGCCTGGAGCGAGGGCCGCGAGCCCAGCCCCGAAACCATCATGACCAACGGCCTCGAGGAATGCGTGCGCCAGGGCCGCGCCGCCATCGGCTGGGACCAGAAATATGGCCTGGCCGCCTGGCACGAAGTGCCAGGGGCGGCACACCTGCGCAAAGGCATCGGCATAGCCATGGTGATGCAGGGCACCGCCATCCCCTATCTCGACATGGGCGGCGCCAGCATCAAGATGAACGAAGATGGCTCCTTCAATATGCTGGTCGGCGCCACGGACCTGGGCACCGGCTCCGATACGGTGCTGGGCCAGATGGCCGCCGAGGTTCTCGGCACTCCGCTGGATAACCTCATCGTCTATTCTTCCGATACGGACTTCACGCCTTTCGACAAGGGCGCCTATGCTTCCAGCACGACCTATATTTCCGGCGCGGCGGTGGTCAACGCCGCCGAAAAAGTGGCCGAGCGCATCCGCTTCCGCGCCGCCAAGATGCTCAATAAGCGCGGCGGCGGTAACCAGGTCGACCCTGGCGAAATTCACTTGGAGGATGCGCTCGCCACCTCCCTCGATGGCCGCTCGGTGACCTTCGCCGAGATCGGCCACGACTCGCTGCACCATGACCAGCAGGAACAGATCATGGGCGTCGGCTCCTACGTGTCGCCGGTGGCGCCGCCGCCTTTCGCCGCCCAGTTTGCCGAGGTGACCGTGGACATCGAGACCGGCATGGTGGTGGTGGACAAGCTGGTGATGGCAGTCGACTCCGGCATCATCGTCAACCCGCTCACCGCCTCCGGCCAGATCGAAGGCGGCATGACTCAGGCTTTGGGTTACGCCGTGTGCGAAGAGATGCTCTACGATGGAAAGGGCAACGCCCGCGAGCGCAGCCTGCGCGACTATCACATCTTCGCCGCCCACGAAATGCCCGACCTGGAGACTATCTTTGTCGAGACCTTTGAGCCTTCGCATCCCTTTGGCGTCAAAGCCGTCGCTGAGATCCCCATGGACGGCGTGGCGCCCGCCGTCGGCAACGCCATCCTGGATGCCTGCGGCGCGGACCTCGCCGAGAACCCGACCACGCCGGAGCGCGTCTGGCGGGCGCTGAAGAAATAAATAAATTCCATGGAATATAAAAATCAGCATATTGTTCCCCAATCATTTCTCAAACCATGGATCGACCCAGATGTCCCGGAAGGTTATGAGCCTTATGTTTGGTTAATCTCAAAAGATGGAAAAACAACCGAAAACAAAGCCCCGAAGAACATTCTCTCTGAAACCGATTTTTATACTGTTTATGATGCTGATGGAAAACGAAACGTTGAATTGGAAAAGCGGCTGAGCAAAATAGAGAATGATTTTATCCAAATCCGAGACACCAAGCTTTTTAAGAATATTCCCCTTGACGATAACGAATTCCTTTCCGTATTAATTTTCATATCGATTGGCTTTTGCGCGTACAAAGTGGCATAAGGAGTCGCAATCTGAGATTTGGCGAGATTACGAGAGGTTGATTATAGGGTTGCTGCCGGGAATAGTTGGTTCGCCTTTTCACCAGCAAATAAAAGCGTTACAAGCGCAACCCCTCCCATATTTCCTTTTCCACTTTCTTGAAATTCTTATTCCATATTTACGTTCAATGACTTTCACTGTCTTCTTTACAACGGCCAAATCGGGCTTCGTGACTTCAGATAGCCCTTGCATGTGGATTGATCCCCAAATGTTTGACCCAGGGTCGCCCTTAAGATTTTTTGGTGCTGGTTCTGCTGCCCTAGCCGTAATCATGCCGATCTCTCCTCAAAGTGTAGTTATTCTTTCCCGAGAATGGCCTGCAGGTTTTCATTCGATTGATAGTCAAGATGGTTTTATAGACGTAGTAAACTCAATGATGGTTTCTTATTGCGAAGATGTGGTTGTAAATAATTCTCGGCATGTTAACAAGAACTGGTTTAAGGAAGTTGATTAGCATAATCACTCACGTCAGTTGCCTAGGTCCTGTTCGGCTTCAACCACTAACCTCATTAGGAGTTTGACATGCCGTCCATTTACCCTTCCGTAATCCCCATGATCGCTTACGAAGATTGTTCCGCTGCTATCGACTGGCTCGAGAAGGCCTTCGGGTTCCGCGAGCGAAAAGAGGAGCGCTATACCGAAAAAGACGGAACAATCACCCATGCGGAAATGGAAGCCGGTGATGGCCTGATCATGCTGGCCACGCCAACGCCGGATTATGAGTCTCCCTTGCACCACCGCGAACATTGTGCGGAAGCCAAACAATGGTCAAGCGTGCCCTGGGTGATCGATGGCGTTATGGTTTATCTTGATAACGTTGAGAAGCAATATGAAACCGCCAAGCGCGCCGGCGCCCACATGCTCTCCGAACTGGAGCGCTCCGAACACGGCACCCGCTACCGGGTTGAGGACCTGGAAGGCCACCGCTGGATGTTCATGCAGCGAGAACCGAGCTAAGGTCCAATAGGAAGTTGCGCCCGCCTTTTCTTTTCCGTGCCGTAGAGTAAGATTCTCGCATGAGCCTATATTCCCGCCTTGCCGAGCTGCAGGCCCGCGGCCTGTCCGCCGCCGTGTGCACCGTCACTCGCACCAGCGGCTCCGTGCCTCGCCGGGCCGGCACCAAGATGCTGGTCTTCCCCGGCGGCCGCACCGAGGGTACCATCGGCGGTGGCGAGATGGAAGCCCGTGTGGTGGCCGAAGCGCTAACTGCCCTCAGCGATGGCCAGCCGCGGGCACTGGAATATTCCCTCACCGACCCAGGCCGCGGCGACCCGGGCATCTGCGGTGGCACAGTGGAGGTCTTTGTGGAACCCATCCAACCCCAGCCAACCCTGCTGATCATTGGCGCCGGCCATGTAGGCCGCGCCCTGGCGCAGGTAGCCGATTTTCTCGGCTACCGCGTGCTGCTCAGCGACGACCGCCCCGAGATGTGCACGCCGGAGGCGGTGCCTCACGCCAAGGCTTTTTATCCGGTGCCCATGTCTGAATTGCCCGATAACCTGGAGATCAACTCGCAAACTTATATTGCGCTCACCACCCGTAACGCCGAGATCGATATCAAGGGTCTGCCCGCGCTGCTGGGTAGCCCCGCCGCTTACATCGGCGTCATCGGCTCCCGCCGCCGCTGGGCCGAGGCGCGCAAGAAAATGGAAGCCGCGGGCGTAGCCAAGGAAGATCTAGACAAGGTCAGCTCGCCCATGGGCCTGGAGCTTAACGCCGAAACCCCCGAAGAGATCGCCCTCAGCATCATGGCGGAAATTACCATGCTGCGAAGGGATGGGGATGGGAAGGTAATGAGCAAGTAACCATCCGTCATTGCGAGCGAAGCGAAGCAACCTCCCCGATAATGGTGGAGAGACTTCGTTGGGCTTGCTTCGCAAGCCACTCCTCGTAATGACGAATTAACGAACTGCTTATAATAAACCCCCATGTGGTCACACTACATCACCGCTTCCACCGTTGACGAAGTCCTGGCCGCGCTGGCCAAGCACGGCCCCTCGGCGCGCATCGTGGCCGGCGCCACCGATCTCATCCTCGAGATAGAGCTCGGCGTGCGCAAGGGCATCGACAGACTTATTGACGTCACCCGTATCCCCGGCCTCGACCAGATCAGCCTGGACGAGAAAGGCATCATCCATCTCGGCCCGCTGATCACGCATAATGATTGCGTAGCTTCCGAGCTGCTGCGTAAGCGCGCTTTGCTCCTGGCGCAAGCTTCCTATGAGGTCGGCGCCCCGCAAATCCGCAACCGCAGCACGGTAGCCGGCAACCTCATCACCGCCTCGCCGGCCAACGATACTATCCCGCCCCTCATGGCGCTGGGCGCCAGCCTGGTACTGCGCTCGACCCGCGGCCAGCGCACCGTACCCCTGGCCGAGTTCTATACCGGTGTACGCAAGACGTTGATGCAGCCCGATGAGATGCTGGTTGACATTCACTTCCCTGCCCTGGATCCAAAAAAGGCCCGTGGCGCTTTCTTGCGGCTAACTTTACGGCGCGCCCAGGCCATCTCGGTGGTCAACGCCGCCGCCATCCTGCACTTTTCCGGGGAGAAGATAAAGAGCGCCGTCATTACTTTGGGCGCGGTAGCCCCCGTGATCATCCACGCCAAAGAAGCGGAAGCCTTCCTGGCCGGCAAAAAACTGACCGCCAAGAATATCCAGCAAGCGGCTGAACTCGCCCGGCAAGCGGCCAGCCCCATCGATGATATTCGCAGCTCGGCAGCTTACCGCAAAGAAATGGTCAAGGTAGCGGTGAACCGCGTGCTCAGCGATCTGGCCGCCAAACCGCAGCCCCAACGATTCCCGAAGAAGCCTGTCATGTTAGTCTCTGCGCATCCAACTCGCTCAAAAGTGCGTTCAAGCAAATCGATTAATCGATCGATCGATGAGCCGGCCATAAACACAACCATAAATGGCAAACCGTATTCCTTTTCGACCGGCCAGGAAAAGACTCTCCTGCGCTTCCTGCGCGAGGATGCCCTGCTCATCGGCACCAAAGAAGGCTGCGCTGAGGGCGAATGCGGCGCTTGCACGGTGTTCCTGGATGGCAAAGCGGTGATGAGCTGCCTGGTGCCCGCGCCCCGCGCCCACGGCGCCCAGATCGTGACCATTGAAGGCTTATCCCACAACGGGAACCTCCATCCATTGCAGCAAACCTTTATCGACTACGGCGCCGTGCAATGCGGCTACTGCACACCGGGCTTCCTCATGTCTGCCGCCATGCTGATGGAGGAGCGCCGTAACCCGACCCGCGCAGAAGCGCAGCAGGCTATCGCCGGCAACCTGTGCCGCTGCACCGGCTATTACAAGATCCTGGATGCCATTCAACAGGCTGCCTCAACAGGAGCAAAATCATGAATATCAGGCGCGCCCCGCGCGGTAAGCTTCACCCCATCTGGAATGGGATCGGTTGCGCCATGCTTGTTTTGATCCCGCTGATCAGTTGGGGGCTGGCGGACGTGCTGGTCGATTACATCTTTGCCACGTATCCCGACCTGCCTCTGAGGATAGCCAAAGAAAACCCGGGAGGGGTCGATGTCGTCTACATAAAAATTGGGGCGGCGGTGATCCTGGGCATGCTGCTTTATTTGGCCTTTTCTATCTTGAGTTCAATGCTTTATACAGCGCTTGGCGGGAGCAAGGATGCTGAGATCGCCGCCCGCATCGGCACCGGAAAGCGAAGATAAATGCGATGAGCAGCGCCATCGGTCTCTCTCTGCCGCGCGTCGACGCGCTGGGCAAAGTCACCGGGCAGACCTTGTACCCCGGCGATATCAACAAGCCGGACCAGGCCCATGCCAAGGTCCTCTTCGCCGGTCGCCCGCACGCCCGCATTCGTGCCATTGACACGCGTGAGGCCGAAGCGCTGGCTGGCGTCGTCGCCATCTTCACCGCCAAGGATGTTCCCATCAACGAGTACGGCCTTATCCTTCACGACCAGCCCGTGCTATGCGGTCCCGGTTCCACCGCACCACATGCCGACCGTGTGCGCTTTGTGGGAGACCAGGTGGCTTTCATCGTCGCCGAGACCGAGACTATAGCGGCCAGGGCGCGCGATTTGATCAAAGTCGATTATGAAGACCTGCCGGTTCTTACCGACCCATTGGCCGCGCGCAAGCCTGAAGCTTTTCTCCTGCATCCAGGCGAAGGATCCAATGTCTTTTGTCATTATCAGATTCGGCATGGGGATGTGCAGGCCGGCTTTGCCAAATCTGACGTGATCGTCGAAAGCGAATATCGCACCCCGGCCCAGGAGCACGCCTACCTGGCGCCCGAAGCCGGGCTCGCTTACATAGATGACGAAGGCCGCGTCACCGTCGAAGTCGCCGGCCAGTGGGCGCACGAGGAGCGAGAGGCCATCGCTCATTCGCTTGGACTGCCGGAGGAGCAGGTGCGCGTGATCCACCCGGCTATCGGCGGCGCCTTTGGCGGCCGCGAAGATATGTCCATCCAGATCGTGCTGGCGCTGGCGGCCTGGCGTTTGCAGCAGCGCGGCATCCTGCGCCCCATCAAGATCATCTGGAACCGGGCCGAATCCATCATTGGCCATCACAAACGACATCCCTACATTATTCGCTCCAAGTGGGGCGCGACCCGGAATGGCAAAGTGGTCGCCGCCGAGTCGGAGGTCATCGCCGATGGCGGCGCCTATGCGTACACTTCCACTAAAGTGCTGGGCAACGCCACCTTGATGTGCAGCGGGCCTTATGTGATCCCCAACGTCAAGGTGGATTCCTACGCCGTGTATACCAATAACATACCCAGCGGCGCTTTCCGCGGCTTCGGCGGCCCGCAGGGCGCTTTTGCCGCCGAGACTCAGATGAATAAGCTGGCCGAAGCGTTGAAAATCGACCCGGTGGAGTTGCGCCTGCGCAACGTGGCCCGGGATGGCGATTTGCTTTCGACCAAGTCGCCGCTGCCCAAGGGAGTCACCTTGGATAAGGTAATTTCCAAAGGTGCCAAGGCCGCCGGTTGGAAGCAGAGCAAATCCGGCTGGAAAAGGATCAAGAGTCAGGCTGGATGGCCCAAGACCAAAACAGCAAAGAAAACCCCTGTCAAACTCGGTGTAGGTTTCGCCTCCGGCTTTAAGAATATTGGTTTCTCCTTCGGTGCTCCCGAGCGTGCCTGGGCTACTGTGGAACTACATGGCAAAAGCGAGATCGAGCGCCTCGTTTTGCGCCAGGCCGGCTCCGATGTAGGGCAGGGGGCTCACACCGTTTTCAAGCAAATGGCAGCCGAAGCCGCTGGTGTGCCCGTGGATGTGGTGGAACTGGTTTTGGCGGACACGGCTCACACCGGAGACTCGGGCAGCGCCTCGGCCTCGCGCATGACCTTCATGTCGGGCAACGCCATCCGCGGGGCGGCTGCCCTCGCCCTGGAGAAATGGCGCAACGAGGACCGCCCAGCAGTCGCCGAATACAAGTATGTGCCACCGCCCACCACCGCCTTTCACCCCGAGACCGGCGAAGCCAACCCGAATTTCGCCTATGGCTATGTGGCGGAAGCCGTCGCCATCGAGGTGGACACCGAAACCGGCCACGTGCATGTGGCCCACGTGATCTGCGCCGATGACGTGGGCAAAGCGATTAACCCCCAGCAGATCGAAGGCCAGATCGAAGGGGCGGTCGTCCAAGCGGCGGGTTACACCATTCTCGAAAACTTCATCCAGCAAGATGGCTATGTAAAGACACAGTTCTTGTCCAACTATCTCATTCCCACCGTCTTGGATATCCCTGACAAGGTGCAATCTTTGATCCTCGAATTCCCCGACCAAGTCGGTCCCTGGGGCGTGCGCGGCATGGCCGAAATGCCTTACATCCCATTCGCCGCCGCGGTCATCGCCGCAGTTCACGACGCCACGGGGGTATGGATCGACCAGTTCCCCCTGACCCCCGAACGCGTTCTGCGCGCCCTGGGCAAGATCTAAAATCTCTCCATGTCGCTTATTGATCGTCTCTTTGCGGGCGAGCATTTCGTGCTGGATGCTCGCGTCCGCCAAACCCTGCCTGGAAAGACCGCCTGGTTGACTGACGGCGTCACCTACTACGAAGAGGCTGGGCCGAAAAGCGGCCAACCAGTAATTCTCATCCACGGATTCTCGGTGCCCAACTTCATTTGGGATCGGACCTTCTCCGCGCTCGCCGCGGCTGGAGTAAGCGTGCTGCGCTATGACCTCTTCGGCCGCGGCTTTTCCGACCGCCCGCGCTTACGCTACGACAAGGCTCTCTTCGTGCGCCAGCTGGCCGAGCTGATGGATGCGGTCGGCTTCCTGGAAGCCGACCTGGTCTCGCTCTCCATGGGCGGGCCCGTCGCCGCCGAATTCGCTTTCCGCTTTCCGAAACGAGTGCGCAAGCTGGCCTTCATCGATCCGGTTGGCTTTGACCTGAGCCTGCCATTCGCAGTCAAGCTGCTTTATGTTCCGGTTCTAGGTGAACTGATCCTCGGCATGCTGGGCCGCTTTGGAGCAAACACTCTGCTGGATGTCATGCTGAAAGATTTCTATGACCCAACCCCCGAAGCTAGGGATTATTTTGTGCAGCGCTATGCGGAGCAGATGAAGTTCCACGGTTTCAAACGCGCCTTGCTTTCTACGCTGCGCAGCGGCTTACTGGAAGAAGACTTAGACCTCTATCGGCGCCTCGGCGATAGCCACAAACCCGTGGCCCTCATTTGGGGCAAAGAGGATCGCGCGGTTCCTTTTAGCCAGAACGAGACCTTTCGCCACTTGGTGCCCCAAACCCAACTTCATCCCATCGAGCAAGCTGGCCACATCCCGCATTTCGAAAGAGCGCAGGAAGTCAATCAAATATTGATCAGCTTTCTCCAACCTTAATGACACTAACACCCCATTTGTCATTCCGAGCGGTAGATATAAATCATTACCAGATGGAGATTCAAGAAAGCGAGAAATCCCTAAAACCTTTTCTTCCGAAAATAAGCGCTTCTGCAAACCAAGTTTCACTATAACTGCGGGCACAGCAGGGCACGCAGCGCGACCGCGAAGCGTGGCAACCTCCCTCTCCACAGTGCTTACCACCCATATATAATCCCTACATGCCTAGTCTGGTGATCCTGCGCGGCGGAGGCGACCTTGCTTCTGGCATTGCGCTTCGCCTGCATCGCGCCGGCATCCGCGTCCTCATTGTTGAGCTCAAGCAACCGCTGGCCGTACGCCGCACTGTGGCCTTTGCCGAAGCTGTGTACGCGGGGCAGATCGAGATCGAGGGCATCACCGGCCGTCGCATCGCCAGCCCCGCCGAGATTTCCTCGACCCTTGAGGCTGGCCAGATTCCTGTCCTCGTAGACCCGACCCTTTCTTCACTTTCCTTCCTGGTCCATGAAGCCCTGGTGGACGCGCGCATGACCAAGCGCGCCCCCGACGTTATCGCCAACGCTGCAACTCTCGTCATTGGCGTCGGCCCCGGCTTCGTAGCCGGCGAAAACTGCCACGCGGTGGTGGAGACCATGCGCGGCCACAACTTGGGCCGCGTGTTTTGGCAAGGCTCGGCCCAAGCGGATACCGGCGTGCCGGGTTCCATCGCCCAGCATGGCAAGGACCGCGTGCTGCGCGCCCCGGCCGCCGGCCGCGCTGAGCCGCACGCCGAGATCGGGAAGCAGCTCAAAGCCGGTGACCTGATCGCCGTGATTTCCGGCAGCGAATTGCGTGCCCCGTTCGATGGAGTGTTGCGCGGCTTAATTCATCCATCGGTGCAGGTCACCGCTGGAATGAAGATCGGCGATCTGGACCCGCGCAACGATCCATCCTATTGCTGGCGCGTTTCAGACAAAGCTCTCGCCATCGGCGGCGGCGTGCTGGAAGCGCTGCTAGTCCGCCCTGACCTGCGCGGCAAATTGTGGGCATGATCAGTCTCAAACGCGCCCTGCGTTTGGGAGAAGCACCCCAGGTAGCCTTCGCGGGAGCTGGGGGTAAAAGCGCCGCTTTGTTTACCTTGGCGCGCCAGTTTGATACACCCGTGCTGGTAACCACCAGCACCCATTTGGCCACCAGCCAGGCTCAATTGGGCGATCAGCATTTGATCTTCCAGCAGCCAAGCGAGGTTAGTTCCTTACATGCCGACAAGTTGCCTCCTGTCACAGTCATTAGCGGAGAAGCAAATAAAGATCGCCTTGGGGGCCTGGATGTAAGCACCCTCGACGAACTCTCAACGTTTGCCCGGCAGCATGGGCTGCCGTTGCTCATCGAGGCCGATGGCGCCCGCCAGCGGGCGCTCAAAGCGCCCGTCGAGCACGAGCCGGCCATCCCGCCATTCGCCGACACCGTGGTCGTTGTTGCGGGACTATCCGCCTTGGGTAGGCCGCTTGACGAAGTTTTCGTCCATCGCCCAGAGCGTCTTGCGGAACTCAGCGGGCTGAAACTTGGCGCCGTGATCGACGCCCCAGCCCTTGCCCGGGTCCTGGCGCACCCCCAAGGCGGATTAAAAAGTATCCCGCTCGGCGCCCGCCGTATCGTACTTCTCAACCAAGCAGACACGCCGGAATTGGAAGCCGCCGCCCGCGGGCTGGCGTCTTCTCTCTTGTCCGCCTTCGATGCTGTGCTAGTAGCCGCGCTGCAATCATCCCCAGAGGTCAGCGCAGTTCACGAGCAGGTAGGCGGTATCCTATTGGCTGCCGGCGGCTCCGAGCGCCTGGGTAAGCCTAAACAGTTGCTTGAATGGAAAGGTAAGCCCTTCGTGCGTCACATCGCCGAGACCGCCCTGGCCGCCGGGCTCTCGCCCGTGGTTGTGGTCACCGGCGCCGAAGCTGAACGCGTGGATGTGGCCCTGGCTGGGTTGGGTGTTGAAATCGTTCGAAATCCATCCTGGCAGGATGGGCAAAGCAGTTCGGTGAAAGTCGGGCTGTCGGCCTTGCCCGCCAAGGTGGGCGCGGCCTTGTTCTTGGTCGTGGACCAGCCGCAGCTGCCCGCCGCGCTGATCGAGGCGCTCTGCGCCCAGCACTCCGCCAGCCTGGCGCCCATCGTGGCGCCGCAGGTGGACGGTAATCGCAGCAACCCGGTGCTGTTCGATCGCAGCACCTTTCCTGATTTCCTTGGGCTGCAAGGCGAAGTGGGGGGGCGCGCCATTTTCTCCAAGCACCCGGTGGCCTGGCTGCCCTGGCTGGATGCCTCCCTCGCCATCGATGTCGATCGCCCCGAGGACTACGAACGCTTGTTGCGTCAAGCGGGTCAGGCCACTAGCGAGTAAAATCGCCGCTTATGTCTGTGGTGCGCGCCTTCATCGCCCTGGAACTGCCCGAAGCTATGCAACGGGAGCTGGATAAACTTAGTGTTGAGTTACGCAAACTCTTATTAGATCTTCCTCTCCGTTGGGTGCGCACGGAGAATATCCACCTCACCCTAAAATTTCTGGGTAAAACCTCACAGGACGATCTTGCGCGCATTCAAACCATTATTGATCAGCAGGCCCGAAAGACAGCGCCCATCCAGGTCGAGTTCTCTGCGTTTGGCGTTTTCCCCAATACGCATAAGCCCCTGGTCCTGTGGGTCGGCGTGAAAGCGCCGGCGGAGTTGCAGGTCTTACAGCAGAGTATCGAGGCGAAATTGGCCGAGATAGGCTATCCGGCCGAAGAGCGCGGCTTCACGCCGCATCTCACCCTGGCGCGCGTGCGCCGTGAGCACAAGCTAGCTAACCTCAAGCGCATCGGCGAGGTGATGGCCGCAGTCAAGCTGGAACCATCCGCGGCGGGCACCATCGATTCGGTCACCTTGTTTCGCAGTGATCTAAAACCGGGCGGCTCCGTATATAATCCCCTATCCCGCAGCCCCTTGCGTGGACAACAATAAGGAGAGACTTTTTTCGTTTGGAACCGTTAGAACTAGCTCGCAGCATCGCCGATACTCTGGAAGATAAAAAAGGGGAAGACATCCTTTTGCTCGACCTGAAAGATATCGCGCCGCTCAGTGATTATTTTGTGATCTGCTCCGGCAGCAGCGGCCGCACCATTGGCGCCCTGATGGACGCCGTAGTCGAGGAGACGCGGACCAAATTCGATCGCAAGCCGCGCCAGGAGGGCAGGCCGGACGAAGGCTGGCTCCTGGCCGATTACGGGTCGGTGGTCGTGCATGTCTTTTCCACCCCCCAACGTGATTACTATCGTCTGGAAGACCTCTGGTCCGAAGCTAGAGTTTTGCTGCATATGCAGTAGACCAGGGAAGAAAAATTCAGGCTTTTTGTCAATAGGTTTCATAGAGACCCAGAGTTTGGGCTAGCGCGATTCCCACCCGATTCAGATCTTCGGGATTTAATTCCCCCAGACGTTCGACAAATCGTTGTTCACTGACTGACCGCACCTGGAAGGTGTCGGCAGCCGATTTTTTGGTTATTCCATTTCTTATGTCTTTTTCAAGCGGCACCAACCAGGGAGCTTTTTCAAACCCAACTCTCCAGCTGGTAAGAGGAACTACTATCTTCAGCGGAAGGATTCCAGCTGAATCTCGGTTTATTATGATCGCCGGGCGCTTCTTTCTAATTTCCGATCCAATACTCGGATCGAGGTTCACTGACCAGATTTCCCCTCTACGCATACCAATCTTCACTATCCAATATGTTAAATTCGGTAAGCTCTTTATCCGCTAAATAGAGGGAACGCAACTCCTTGGCTGCTGCTTTGAATTGCGCATCTGTGCTCGCTCGCATCTTTTCCTCGACCAACTCCCGCAAAAGGGCGGAAACACTTTTCCCACTTTTTTTGGACACCCTGGCCAGGAAGCTCTGGTGACTTTCGTTCAAAAGGATTTGAACCCTTTGTTTTTTGTCTTTTATTTCCATGGCGACTAGTATACACAATAATATTGTGTAATGTCAATGTGTACGTTTGCTTTTTCTACCCCTCGAACACCCAGCGATCGATCTCCCGCTCCCAGGCCACCAACTCCCCCGGCCCGAACCACAGCGCCACCTCGCGCTCGCCGGTTTCCGGCTTGTCCGAGGCGTGGGTCAGGTTGCGCCCCACCTGCAGCCCGAAGTCGTGGCGCAGGCTGCCGGGTGCCGCTTCGGTGGGTTTGGTGCTGCCCATGGTCTGGCGGATGGCGGCTACCGCATCCGGTCCCTCCCAGGCCATGGCCATCACCGGGCTGGACGTGATGTGCTCAATAAGTCCGTTGTAAAACCCTTTGCCTTTGTGTTCCGCGTAGTGGTTTTCAGCCAGCGCGCGGCTGACCTGCATGAATTTGGCGCCCACCAGGCGCAGGCCGCGGCGCTCCAGGCGTGCGATGACTTCGCCGATCAGGCCGCGCTGTACGCCATCTGGTTTCACTAAAACTAGGCTGCGTTCCAAGAGTCCTCCATCCAAAATTTCATGGCTAAAGCAGGTCTTCTGCCTTGGTGTAGCAATCCAGCGCCTCACGCAATTGGTTGTTGCGCATATAGCCATCGCCCAGGGTCTGCCACAGGGTGGCGTCGCTCGGGTTGCGGTGCACGGCGGCCTCCAGGTCGGCGATCACTTCATCCAGCATCAGGCGCTGGCGCAGAAGCTGGCTGTAATGTTCGGCGGCGTCCTCCAGCTTACCGAAATTCAGCGCCTGGCGCGCCTGTTCCAGTTCCCCGTGGGCCAGCTCTTCTGCTTCCAGGCGGGCGGTCCGCCGCGGTGTGAGCGTTGCGGCCGGGGCAGCCAGAGCTGCTTCCTGCGCCTCGCCGCCTTGGCCGCCGGCCAAGGCGGCTTCTGGCACCCAGGCGCTCTGCGTGGTTTCTTCTTTAGGTTGGCTGACTTGGTCTATATAATCCAGCCGGCTCAGACCTCCGCTGATAGTCTTCTCCCCCTCTGGTTCCGCGGGGGGTTCTTCTGCAATTTCATCGGAAGCAAGTTCACTTTGCGGCCGTAATTCGTCCAGCCAATCAGCGGCCCCCTCCAACGGCTGCGGCTCCAAGGCTTCATTCTGTTTCGCGTTCTCCTCTGCTTCCGCGCTCAAGTCGCTTACCGCTGACGCAAGAGTGCCGTCTTGTTTTCCCAACGATGGCGTTGTCGCCCGTTCATCTGGCCCGAGCTTACCGGTCGGTTGCGGTTTTGTCTCCTTCTCGGCTTCCATCTCGTCCAGCCAGGCCAGCGTGGTGCTTTTGGGCTTGGCTGCTTCTTTTTCGACAGGCGCCCATTCTGGGTTTGCCTGCTCGCGTTCCTCGGGCGTGGTGAGCAATTCTTCTTCCGCCGCCCCTTGGTCCGCGGCCAGGCGCTCCAGCCAGCCCAGGCTGTCGTCGTCAGCTGAAACTGCTGCACTGGGCTGCTCGGCGGGCGCTGCGTTTGCCGGCCCCACGTCTGTGGGCAGCTCGCCGGTGGCTTTCTCTTGCGAGGCTGGGAAGCTCTCCTCATCCGTCTGGCGCGTGGGTTCAGGTTCCTCTTCGATCGTCTCCGAAGACAGCGTGCCGGTCGCCGGCCCCAGCTCTCGCAGCCACTCCGGGACTTGATCGTCCTCGGGCGCAGCGGACGGGCTGCTGCTTACTGGCGGCATGCTAGGGGCTTGTTCCGCACGGATCTCGTCAACCGGTGGGGCCGGGTCTTCCAAACTGTCGATCAACACAGGTTTCGTCTCCGCCTCGGGTTCTTCTTTGGCGTGTTCCGCTTCCTCTGAGGCTGAAGGTTCCACTTGCCCGCCTTCGAAAGATAGCCAGTCGGGCAATTCTTCTTTTCCGTAGGTTGCCAGATCAGCCCTTTCCAACGCCCCGGTCCAGGCTTTGGGGGTGGACTGCGGCTTGGCTGGGCTTTCGAAAATTAATTGCTCAATGGTGACGCTGTCGGCCGGGACCGTATTCGTCGCTTGCCCAGGTTTTACCTGGGCCGCGTAAGGATCGAGTTCCCTCACTCGGTCCTGAAAAGGTTGCGCTTGCACATCGCGCTGGTTGCTCAGCAGGCTCTCGGCCATCACTTGATTCGCATACAGGCAATAGGGATGCTTCTCAATGAGCTGGGTGGAAACATCCATGGCCTCGGTCAGGCGCTCCGTCTTGAAATACATTTCGGCCAGCAAGACCTGCAAGTCGGGGCGCTGCGGATCCTCCGCCAGGGCGCCGTGCAATTCGCTGATCGCCTGATTGTAAAGGTCGCCATGCGCATACATGCGCGCCAGGGCGCCGCGCGTCAGGCGCACCTTGGGCGGCGTGTAACCCTCGCGTTTCCCGTACAGGCGGCGCAGCTCGCCCTGCACCGCCCGGTTGGATGGCTGCGCTTCGAAAGCGCGCTCCATATTCCAGATGGCCCCGTCCTGGTCGCCGGCCTCTTCACGGATGATGCTCACGCCGATGTGGGCAACGAAATCGTCTGGGCAGGTGGAGAGCACCCGCTGGAAGATATCTCCGGCTTCGCTGTAACGGTGGGCCTCCAAATAAGCCTTGCCCATCATGCGGTAGGTGTCCACGTGCTTGGGATAGCTGTACAGGATCTGGCGGCAATGCGCCAGCGCCTCCTCGATCTGCTCGCCGTCGATCAGCTCTTCAATGCCGCTCAGGTAATCTCGTAAAGGGATAAGCGCCACGCGTGCTCCTTGAAAATTTAGTATGCCATCTCTTTAAGGAAGTTGCAAGCAGCCTGCCGTTGGACCTGTTGGGTAAGACTGGTCGGAACCGCCGATTTCTACTGTGTATTTGTTTGACAATTATTCGCTTCTTATCCTTTCGCCCGAATTGTCATTCCGAGCGGCATAAGGCGGTCCTCACCAGTCGGAGACTCAAGAAAGCGAGGAATCCTTATAATCTCATCTTCCAAATAGCAAATATTCTGCTAGGTTTGGTCTTGACACTTTGTGATTATTTCTATAAAATAGAAGATATAGGAATATGAAAGTTATCTCGCGTACCGAAGAAATGATCTTGCTGGCAGTGCATGCCTTGGTTCCGCATGCCTATGGCCTCGCCGTGGGCCTGCACCTGAAAAAGCTTACCGGCAAGCCCTGGTCGGTGGGGGCCACCTACATTCCGCTGGACCGCTTGGAAAAGGCCGGCTTGTTGGCCTCCTCCGAAGGCAACCCGACGGCCCAACGCGGCGGCCGTAGCAAGCGTTTTTACAGGCTCACTTCCAAAGGCCTGAAGGCCTTGGCCGAATTGAGGAAGATTAACGAAGCCCTTTGGGCGGCCGGGCCGGACCTTGGAGCCGCCTAGATGAACCGGACACCGTCGCCACCAGCCCTGGCGCAACGGCTTTTGCAAGCGGTGCTCCCGCATCCCATGGCGAATGCTTTCCTCGGCGACCTGGAAGAACACTTTTACCAGCTCGCCGTTCAGCGCGGCGCCGCGCATGCCAAGCGCTGGTACTGGCAGGAAACCCTGCTGGCCTTGCCGCGCCTCACCCTGTACTCTTTCGAAATTGGAGAATTACGGAGGCTTTCTGTGACTGGACCAACTTCTGCTCGCCAACCCATCTGGGGAACCGCCCTCAGCCTGCTTCTCCTCTTGCCGGCTTTGCTCATCGTTATCCCGGGTTTGCTCTTCAACTTAACCGGGGCCGATTTGCCCACCCAATTGGGCACGTTGGTCGGACCCATGCTTAAGTCCTGGATCGATAATCCTTGGATCGTTCTGGGCGGGCTTCTTGTAGCTCTGGCGATCAACACTTTGGCTGTCGCCAAGGTCAAGTTCGAGGACAATGGTGAGGCTGTCCGTCTCACTTTTGAGGTCAAGAAAAGACTTGCGAATCTGGTTTTGCTCGCCCTGGCGATTTTCTTGGGGCTGAGTATCTTTGGCTATTTGATCGCCGAGAACTTTCTTCCCCTGGCCTGAGGCCATTGTCATTTCGAGCGGCATATATAAATCACTACCCGATGGGGATTCTAGAAAGCAGACGCCGCCCTGTGCGAAGCGAATGGGAATCCCTATAACCTTATCTTCTAAAAGAACGCATTTCTGCGAGCCAAACTAAACCTGGCTAGAAATAAGAAATATGCAGTTAAAACCCAAGCTGCCGACGCTTGCGAAGGTTCGCGTTTCACTTCGCCTTTTAGTTATTGACAATCCATCTGAAATAGATATACTTAGCACTCCTAACTATTAGGGTACCTTCATTATGAACCAGCGCGCCTTGGCTGTCGCCCGTAAATTCTGGGAAGTTTTCCCCGCTGTTATGCGTACCATTTTTGCAGAAGCCCGCCGCGGCAATAACAATTTGTCCACCGCTCATTTCCGCATCCTGCATGTGCTCTCGGCAAAGGATTGCAGTGTCAGCCAGCTCGCCCAGCATCAGGATGTCAGCCTGCCCAGCATGTCGGAAACCGTGCAAACTCTAGTGGAACGCGGCTGGTTGGAACGATCGACCTCGGCCTCTGATCGCCGGGTTATGCAGATTGGGCTAACCCGCAAAGGGCAGCAGGTGCTCGTCAATGAGCACAAGCGCCTGATCGGCCTGATGGCCGCCAAGCTAAGCCGCCTAAGCTCCAGCGAAGTTACTCAAGTTGAGCAAGGCTTGGTCTTGCTGCTCGATCTCTTTGACGATCCTAAGGCGGAGCTGATCGGGAAGAAGCAGGTCGACGTCAGTCGAGAAAGTTAACCGTCAGGTAATATTCCGCGGCCATCGCCAACTTCGGGCCTGAGACTATTTGCAATCAAGAAGGGATTAATCTGTGCAAGCAACCCAAACCATGAGCCGCGCCAGAACCAAAGGTCAACGCCCAGCCATGCCAAAAGGCGTCTTTGGCCGCTCGATCCGCTACCTGTTCCATATCGGCTGGCAAGCTTGGCTGCCTTACATATTTCTGCTGATCGCCAGCTTGGCCCAATTAGCTGTGCCGCGCCTGTTGCGCAATATCATCGATGCCGTCACCCAGGGCGTAGTCGCCCAGCAGGTGCTCACTGGCCTCGCCCAGATCCCCGAAGCTCTTATGTCTCAGGCTTTGCCGCAGATACTGGAATTTTTGAAGTATCCGGCCGCGCTGACTCAAGAAGAATTGGTTACCAGGCTCACCACCCAGCAGGCTGATGCGCCCTCCGTGCTCATCTGGGCCGCAGTCGCTATCGTCTTGTTTGCTGCTCTGCGTGGACTATTCGCCTTCCTTCAGGCTTTCTGGTCTGAGCGCAATTCACAAGCCGTGTCCTTCGACATGCGCAATGAGATCTACGCCAAAATTCAGCGCCTTTCTTTCTCTTATCATGACCGCAATCAAACCGGCCAGCTCATGATCCGCGCCACCGATGATGTCGAAAAGGTGCGCCTCTTCCTGGGGCAGGGGCTGGTGCAATTGGTCGGCGCACTCTTCCTCGTCACTGCTACGCTAATTATTCTCTTCACCACCAATAGTCAGCTAGCCGTGGTCACTATTTGGATCCTTCCGGTAGCCGTAATCCTCTTTTCCATATTCGGCGCTATTACCCAACCGCTGTTTGCGCAGGTTCAGCAAAAGCTTTCCGCGCTCAACACTATCCTCCAGGAAAACCTGGCAGGGATCAAGGTGATCAAGGCCTTCACCCGCGAGAAGGATGAGCAGCTTAAGTTCGAAAAATCCGCCGACGCGGTGATGAACCAACAGATAAGAATATCACGCATCTTCACCTTCCTGTTCCCGCTCATCATTCTGGTCGCCAGCCTGGGCCAGGCCACCACTACCTATGCCGGTGGCGTGCAGATCATCGAAGGCACCCTCACCATCGGCCAATGGCAGGAATTCAGCCTTTACTTGATCTACTTATTCCTGCCCCTGGCACAGTTCGGTTTCATTATCTCCCAATTCGGGCAGGCTATGGCCTCCGCCGGCCGCGTCTTCGAGATCCTCGACGCTAGATCCGACGTCACCGATAAACCCGGCGCCATCGAGTTGCCCGCCGTGAAGGGCGAGGTCAAATTTGAAGACGTCACCTTCCGCTATTTTGGCAGCGGCGAGCCGGTTTTGGACCACGTAACTTTCGAGGCGAAACCCGGCCAAACGGTCGCTTTGCTGGGCGCCACCGGCTCAGGCAAAACCACCATCATCAACCTGCTGCCGCGTTTCTATGACCCCACCGAAGGCCGCGTGACCATCGACGGCCACGACCTGCGCGACGTGACCCTGGCTTCGCTGCGTAAGCAGATCGGCATCGTGTTGCAGGAGACCACGCTGTTTACCGGCTCCATTCGCGACAACATCGCCTTCGGCAAGCCTGAAGCCACCATGGACGAAGTCACTGCCGCGGCCAAGGCGGCCGCTGCCCACGAATTCATCCTGTCTTTCCCCGAGGGTTACGAGACGCCGGTGGGCGAACGCGGCACCTCGCTCAGCGGCGGCCAGAAGCAGCGCATCGCCATCGCCCGCGCCTTGCTGCTCGATCCGCGCATCCTGATCCTGGATGATTCCACCTCCAGCGTTGACTTGCAAACCGAGGCGCACATCCAGACCGCGCTGGACAAGCTGATGCAGGGCCGCACCTCGTTTGTCATCGCCCAGCGTATCAGTACGGTGATCAACGCCGACCAGATCCTGGTGATGGACAAGGGCAAGATCGTCGCCCGCGGCCGCCACGCTGACCTGATGGAAGACAGCGAAATTTACGCCGACATCTACACATCGCAGCTTGTTGCGGATACGCCCGAAGCTTAGTCGCACTGGAGAATATTGAATGTTTGGAAACCCACGCTTCCTTCTTGAACGCGAATCGCTGAAACCAAAGTCCGCCGGCCAAACCCTGGCGCGCTTGTCCGCCTACTTCAAGCCGTTTTGGCCCGTCATCCTGGTGGCCGTCTTTTTCATGCTACTGTCCACCTGGTCCCAGGTCACCACACCGGAACTTACCGGCCAGATCGTGGATTGCTATCTCGCCCCCGCCGCGGCCGGCGCCTTTGCTTCTTCGCCGCTGGCCGGCGAGGCAGGGGCCGCCTCGGAAAGCAGCTGCTGGCTGGCGGCTGATGAGCCGGCTAGCGGGCCAACTCAGACAGCGGTCAAGGGCATCCTCGGCTGGCTGAACTCCCCCGTTCCCTCTGCCGGGGTTGAGCTCAGCACCGCGCAACGCATCGCCGGCCTGGGTGGGGTGCTGGTGATCTTGATCGCCCTGTTCACTATCACCTCCGTACTCACCGGCGCCACCTTTTTTGCCATGAGCTGGGCCGGCCAGCACGTCCTGCGCACCCTGCGCGTGGCGATCTTTAAGCATCTCCATAGCTTGCCAGTCGGCTACTTCGTCGAGCACGAAGCCGGCGACCTGATGAGCCGCATTACCAACGATAGCGATACCATCCAACAAGCGCTCAGTTTCGCTCTGGTCAACGTCATCGGCGGCATCCTGCTGTTGGTGTGGATCGCCTACAACATGCTCACCCGCAATCTGCCCTTCGCCTTGCTCAGCATGCTTGTGACCCCGTTGATGCTTATCGCCACCCTGTGGTTCTCCGACCAGGCGCGCAAAGCCTTCCGCAAGACGCGTGTCGAAATGGGCTCGGTGAACGCCAATTTGCAGGAGACCATTGCCGCGGTGCGCGAATCGCAGGCGTTTAACCGCGCCGAAGAGAACATCGAGAACTTCCGCGCTGCCAACGCCGCCAACCGCGATGCCAATGTGCGCGCCGTGGCCTTCACCTCGGCCCTGGCCCCCATGCTCGAAGCCCTGGCCTATCTGGGCATGGCCGTAGTGACCGCCGTCGGCGGCCTGGCGCTCCTCAACGGGGCCACGCTATTCGGCACCGTGGTCTCCCTCGGTTTGGTGATCACCTTCCTTGGTTATGTGCAGCGCTTTAACCAACCCATCCAGCAGATCTCGGTGCTGTGGGGCAATATCCAAAGCGCGGTGGCCGGCGCCGAGCGCATTTTCGGCTTACTGGATGAGCAGCCCGCCATCCAGGACAAGCCCGGCGCCAGAGTGATGGCCGATATCCGGGGCCGGGTGGACTTCGACCATGTGCAGGCCGAATATAAAGTCGGCGAGCTGGTGCTCAAGGATGTCTCATTTAGCGCCGAACCCGGGCAAACCGTCGCTATCGTGGGTCCCACCGGCGCTGGCAAGACCACTATCATCAATCTCATCCCGCGTTTCTATGATGTGACTGGCGGCTCGGTAAAAATCGACGGTCATGATGTGCGCGACGTGACCGCCGAATCCCTGCGCAAGCAGATCGGCATCGTATTGCAGGATACTTTCCTGTTCAGCACCACCGTAATGGAGAACATCCGCTTCGGCCGCCCGGAGGCCAGCGACGAAGAGGTGCAGCAAGCCGCCCAGCTGGCCCACGCCGATACCTTCATCGAGCGCTTGCCCGATAAATATCAAACGGTGCTGGGCGAACGCGGCTCCGGACTCAGCCAGGGCCAGCGCCAGCTGCTGGCCATTGCCCGCGCCGCCCTGGCTAACCCGCGCATCCTCATCCTCGACGAGGCCACCTCCAGCGTGGACACGCGCACCGAGCGCCTCATCCAGCAGGCGCTGGAAAAGCTGCTGGCTGGCCGCACCAGCTTCGTGATCGCCCACCGCCTCAGCACCATCCGCAACGCCGATGTGATCCTGGTGCTGCAGGACGG
>CAZNFL010000001.1:0-77462 GCA_964572455.1 uncultured Anaerolineaceae bacterium | reverse complement strand
ACCGCCGCAACCGCGATCTCGGTAACGCCCAGGCTGGTGATCTGCACCACCACCGGGGCGATGATCACCGAGACCAGGTTGACCACCTTGATCATTGGGTTCAACGCCGGGCCGGCGGTGTCCTTCATCGGATCGCCCACCGTGTCGCCCACTATGCCTGCCTTATGGCGCTCGGAACCTTTGCCCAGATTCTTCTTGGGGTTCTTGGGCTCGTCTTCGATCAGCTTCTTTGCATTGTCCCAGGCGCCGCCGGCGTTGTTCATGAATACCGCCAGCAGTTGCCCGGAGAGGATGATGCCCGCCAGGAAGCCGCCCAGCGCATTCACGCCCAGCAGCAAGCCCAGCAAGATCGGCGTGAGCACACCCAACAAGGCCAGCGGGATGAGCTCTTTCTGCGCCGCCTCGGTGGAGATGTTGACCGCTTTGCGATAGTCCGGCTTCACTTTGCCTCGCAGCACACCCAGTTTGAACTGGCGGCGGCATTCTTCCACGATCAAGGCCGCGGCGCGGCTGACCGCCTGGATGGCAAACGAAGAGAACAGCCAGGGTAGGGCGCCGCCGATCAGCATGCCGACGAAAACTTGCGGCACATCGATGCGGATGCCAACTGTTTGGAGCTGCTCAGCCAGTGGTACGCCAAGTGCTACCTGAGAGCGGGTCACGTCCACGACGAATGAGCCGAACAGGGCCACCGCCGCGATCACCGCCGAGCCGATGGCCACGCCTTTGGTGATGGCCTTGGTAGTGTTGCCCACCGCGTCCAGGTCAGCCATGATCTGCTGCGCCTTCAGCAGCTTCTTGTCGCGCGTTCCGCTCCAGGACATTTCGCCGATGCCGTTGGCATTGTCGGCGATGGGGCCAAAGGAGTCCATGGCCACGTTGTTGCCCGTCAGGGTGAGCATGCCGATGCCGGTCATGGCCACGCCGTAAAGGATGAAGGTGATATTTTCGATAGGTGTGGTTCCCACGTTCCCGAAAATGAGGATGGACGAGAAGATCGTGGCCGCGATCACTACCACCGCCCACACGGAGGATTCATAACCCACCGCAATGCCCTGCAAGATCAGGGTGGCCGGGCCGGTGTTGGCGGCTTTCTTGATCTCCTGCACCGGCGATTTGTGCGTGCCGGTGAAGTATTCGGTCATGCGGTCGATCAGGATCGCCAGCAGCACGCCGATGCCAACTGCCAGCGGGGTGCGCCACCAGCCGCCGGGCAGGGTGGTGTCGGAGAGGTAGAAGAAACCACCGATGAAGAACAGGGCGGCTGAAATGGCCGCTGAAGAAAGGAAACCGCTGAAGATAGCGCTCATCGCCTTTTCGGAGGTGCCTTCGCGGCCAGCCCGCACGGCGTAGGTGCCGATGATGGAGGACAGCACGCCGATGCCGCGCACGATCAGCGGGTAAACGATCCATTCGATATGCCCGGTGAAGTTGTACAAGGCCACACCCAGGATCAAGCCTGAAACGATAGTGACTTCATAAGATTCAAAAATGTCGGCGGCCATGCCGGCACAATCGCCCACGTTGTCGCCCACCAGGTCGGCGACCACCGCGGGGTTGCGCGGGTCATCCTCGGGGATGCCGGCTTCCACTTTGCCCACCAGGTCCGCGCCCACATCGGCCGCCTTAGTGAAAATGCCGCCGCCCACGCGCATGAACAGCGCCAGCAGCGTGCCGCCGAAGCCGAAGCCCAGCAGGGCGTCCGGCGCAGCCAGGCCGAAGATAATGAAGATGATCGTGCCGCCGAGCAGGCCCAGGCCGTCGGTCAGCATGCCGGTGATGGTGCCGGCCCGGTAGGCGATGCGCAGCGCGCCGCCGAAGCTGTTACGCGCCTCGGCCGCCACGCGCACATTGGCCTGCACGGCCATGCGCATGCCGATCTGGCCGACGATCAGCGAGAAAGTGGCGCCCATCACGAAACCGATCGATCGGCCGATGCCGATAATGGTCGTGGCATCTGCTCCAAACAGGGCGCTGGCTTCGGGGCTGGGGGGCACGATTGCCACCGAAAGGTACATGGCGGCTGTCAGCACCGCGATCAGAGGGAGGATGGAGCGCAGCTGGCGGCCTAAGTAGGCGTCGGCGCCGTCACGGATGGCGCTCCACACTTCCTTCATCTTGGGGGTGCCCATGTCCTCCGCCAGGATCTGGCGGCGCAGGAACAGGGCGTACAGCAGGCCAATGATGGCCACACCGAACACAGCCCAGATGGCGAAGATCTCAAAACTGGATAATAAACCTGACTCGTACATGCAAAAAACTCCTTTAGATTATGCGGAATTGCCTTAAAAAGCGCCGGGGCATCTGGCTCCGGCGCTGGGAAAGCGTAAAAAGATTGTAATTGGGGGGCAAAGATGTGTCAAGAAGGGGGTCCCACTAATCGCCAACAATAGATATTAACGTTTAGCTTTGGGAAATAGATTCGCGAGATTGTCAAAGAACAACTTAGGTGTATAACCTGACAACCAACGCTCTATGAAAAAGTTATCTGCGATATCAAGTCCCGTACCAAGACCCGGGTGTACGGCATCGATAGGCTTTGTAATTGCAAAGCGTAAGACCTTTATCGGAAATGACTGGTAAAAGCTCTTTTTACCCAAACTTGTTACATAAAGGCGCTCAAGGTCTCTAGCATCTTTGGTGTCAGCTTTTCTTAGCCACCCTCGAAATTTATTCGATTCCTTTCGGTTACGAATTTTCCAAATTTTATCAAAGGGTATTTGCCCAGAAGAAACCACGCTCTCAATATCAGGAATGTTTTCTAAATCGAATAAATCGTTTAATCCGTTCAAAAACTGCCCATCAGCACCAGTTCTCTTCAATTTGAGCCTTAGTAAATTTTCAGACCCCGCAGGAACGAACATATCACAATTGTTAAACTGCCTAGTCATTAATATCATCTGATTAATTTCGGCTATCCTTAAGACCAAATCGGTTGGTCTCTTAATTTCGTTAAAATCGGCAACCTGTACCATATTTGGCTCTACACCTGGTAATCTTTTCAAGTCCAGTTTCGGTGGACTGCCGGACATTACGCTAATGCTTGTTTTTATGTCGACTGATGAAAGGATATCTCTATAAGTTTCTTCCTCAACATACTTTAAAAAGTCATCATTTTCATTCTCTACTGTCGCACTGTTTTCAATCACGGAGGAGATGAGCTTTGACCGGATTTTATTGCTGAGGGAAGGGAACCAATGGTGCAATTGTAAAGTAATCGATTCTTCAATCTCACCAAACATCGTCGTTTGCCACCATAAAAATGGCTTTTCTTCCCCGGGCTTTATAACAAAGGCATTAATCCCTAGGCCATTTCCTAGGTAACCTAGCAAGGAGGGTCTATGGGCAAATAACAGTGTGTTTTGTCTCAAGCATTCAACTAGAAGGTCGGTGCCAATCCAATTTACTAAGATTGGTATTACCCCAAAATCAATTGTGGGAATTATTATCTGGTCGTAAGTTAACAACTGACTTGCAAAATGGCCTAGATTATTCCTGTCCGTCAAGTAACGAGAGTTATAAATAACTGGAAGATTTAGATCTAAACTTATGTGCATTTTATAATCCAAAATTGATTCTGAGCCAGTTTTTCTAGAGCCAGCGCCTCGTAGAGAATTCCAAATAGATCTTAGTTGCATTATCTATTACCTTGCTTGTAAATTAATTTCAGATATCTGGATAAATGAATCAGGTAACAACATAACTATTTGGTCTATTTTCAAAGCGCCCCATTTGCCGCAAACATGGATATTGCGATCAATTCCGTTTACTTTTACATTTGCCTCTTGCCAGACATCAATGCCTGCAGTCAACTCTTCGCTAAGAATCTTTTTCCTATCCTCGATTGATGGCCAGAAATACGGGAGGAGTAAATATCCGGCACTTGCTGGACTAGTTAATTTGTAACGTCTTTTTCTCATCTCTTTCCATAAATAAGGGGAACTGGGACCTAAATGGAATAAATCAATCTTTTTCATCAATATCAGTGCTAGAACTACACCCTTGTTAATAACCTCGTATGGAATATGGATATATTTATGGCCTTCCCATTTCTCAGGGATTTCCTTATGGCTGATATCGTAATTACGCTTTCTGGTAAAACCATTTGAAGAAACAAACTTTATGAAATCCGCGACCTCAGTGTCAAAGAATCCAATTTTTTCTTTCACGAAATAAAATGTTAACCTTCCAACTTTCTTCTCCGCTAACTCAGAAAGCCTAGCTATTATTTCGTCCTCTAATTTATCAATTAAATTCCCGTAAAAGACAAGAATGGGATTTGAAATATCCATGGCAATATCAGAAGTCTGATGCTGAGAATACTCGGTTTTCATGAATCTTAGAAGGACCCAAGAGGAGACAACTTCCCCGATCTCCCCTCTCAAGTTCGATATTAAATTGCTTGCATCGGTTGTTTTTACTTTGTGCTTTTTGTTTGTCATCTGCGTAAAATCAAGCCTGTCACCCTATTAGATTCGTGATTATACGATGATTGTCTTTTGATTTCTATGAACTCGCCTTGACACCGCCCCTGCTTTCCCCCTAAATCCCGCCTTTCCTGCTACATTTGCGCCGGCTCTCTGCCTTTGGGGGTTCCGATGTCCGATCCTGCTTCCACCCTGCTTCCCACGCTTCGAACGCTGCTGCCCAACAGGCCGCCTACTTTGCTGGCCGCCGGGCGTGCCCAGATATAATCAAAAAAATGACTTACCCGCCATTAGAAATGTTTTCAGCTATTGCTTGTCCAAAATACGGATTCTCAAACAAAGAAGAAATGCCGTTGGATTTCTGCCTCATCTCTTATCGATGCGAGAATTGCAACGAGATCATTCGTCCTTCGACTGGGGATTGTTGCGTGTTTTGCAGTTATGGAAATGTAAAATGCCCTAGCAAACAATTGGAGATTAGAGAACGACTGCTTTAGCAGGAATTTTCTGGGTTATTTGCCCTGTCCATTATCGGCAATTTGGTCCCAGGAACTGCCGCCGTCCTTTGTATAAAAAATATCAAGGTTTGCAGTCGCCAGTGCAACATGATCGTCATTGACCGGGCTAATTGCTATATAAAGAACTACATCACCTGCATCAAAAGAGGGTATTTCAAGGCTAACCATTTCATTGTTACCTAACCCATACTGTTTCAATCCCTCCGCTCCGAATAATAGAGAATCACTAAAAGGCGAGAATGTCACCGCAATGACAGCATTAGGAGGGCCGATCAAAGAAAAACTTTCGCCATAATCGATAGAGAGGAATAATCCGCCTTCGGTTGCCATAGCCACGGTTTCCGCATCTGTGGGGTGAACCGCCAGGGCATAGGGCTGATGGGTTATCCCGGAACCCGCTGATGGTGTCCAAGTTTTCCCGTCATCTAAACTATAGTACAAGCCAGCCTGCAGCTCAGAATTGGGAGCAGGATTGATGACGTAAATGGCATGATTATAAAAACCGACGGCCATTAGATGGAAATCGGTCTCGCCCTCAAAACCAAGCTTGGTAAGTGAATCGCCTAAGTCACCGCTCTTGACCAGACCCATTGGATTAATCTCCGTAGTCCCTGGTTGTGGGTGCCCGCTGCTGTAGAAACCCGCGTCAACTGCGCTGTAGCCCATGTAGTCTCTTGCGGGGACCTCGGCAGGTATTTTCCAGGCTCCGTTCTCGTAAACTCGGAAGCCATCGTGTGCGGGCGCAATGATCTGCGAGCCGTCTGACGAAAAAGCCAGGCCGTGGATGTGGGGGAAAGTAACCTTTGCTGCCGATTGATTTGATGGCCTGGTGAGCAACCACCCAAGCACGAGCAGCAACCCGATCCCGATAATAAAAATGGCAGGGTTTATACCCGAGGTGCTCTTCAGTTGAGACCGTTTTAATTTCCGCCGTTGGGAACGCGAGAGGGGTTTTTCGGTTGTCATAGACTGCCTAACCTTTTTGAGCCCGTATTATTCTGGACAGGTAGACAATTAGCATAACTAATACGATCAGGAGGGCTGCTTGAATGGCAAGACTGAGAACCCAGGAAACCATCATTCCGCTGTTCATCATTCCGCTATTCATCATGCCTTGCATAATTCCATCCGTCATCATCCCGTTTCCCATCATTGGGCAAGGCCCGCCGTGATGGGCTAGTCAATTAAATCACTCAAACCACCGGCTCACATTCATCACGATCTCATTCATCATCATACTCCTTAGTTTGCCATAAGAATTCTGGCTACAAAGCTCGCACTCATGAGCTCCAGTTTATTTGTAGGTGGAGAGTTTGGTCTGCATCCAATCAATTTCCGATTGTTGTCCAGCAATGATCCCTTCGCACAGTTCTATGATCTCAGTATCTTCTATTGGGGCATTTTCGCACATGAGCAACGCTGCTCCATGATGCGAGATCATCGACCTCAGAAATTCTTTGTCCGTAATGCCTGCCTGGCTTCTAATACCCATAAAAGCCCCAACGAGCACGACCAGGCTTATGGCAGCTGTGACTGCCACGACTTTGGTTGAATACATTGACCTCATAAGCACGATCTCAATTAGCATCATAGGCGCCGTCATAAGGGCTGCCATATAAAATTGGTTCAGGTTGGTATATACGTTGCTTAGCCTATCAACCATCGCATACATGAACACATACATAGCCAAAAATGACAAAACGGCCATGGCTAAAAGGGTGGTCCATTTATGTTCTATGGCGTGTTCCATGTGTTTCATGTTTTTCCTCATATCTCTCCTTATGAGTTACCTATTTTCAACCACTTCATAAATATACGATAGGACAAACCAGACGATCCCAATTGCAAAGAAAGCTCCGCTCAGCAAACGCATCCACGAGTTGAACGAACCCAGTGCATCGCCGGCGTAAAAGGACGCGGGGAGGCTGTTGTTGGTGATGGTGGCCAACCAGACATTGCTATCGCGAAAGCCCTGACCAAAACCAGCGATGTCGCTGATAACGTGCGTTGTGCCGTCAAAGACCATTGGCACCAGGAAGAAAAGAAGTCCCCAAATTGATAAAGCGCCGAGTTTTTTTCGGAACGCAATCAAAATCCAAGCGGCCGGCAATATGACCGTGTACATCGAAAACATTCGGTCAGACCAGCCAACCTTCCAGCCCATATCTAGATTGCCGATAAACTGTCGCAAGATGGCAGGATTGTTGGTAATCTGGAAGGCCGCCTGAATTTCTGGAAGCGAATACATGGTTTTGGAGCCGAAAAGAAAAAATGAACGCTGAGGTAATTGGTGACACGTGGACGAATAGATTCTGTAAATTGAGTTCCCGGCTTCGGTCCAACCCCAATGCATAAACACCGGGGCGAGAAATGGAAGGCTAACGAAGATTCCCCAAACAAGGCTGAAGACCAGCAGCCAATTTTTAGCCAGCCAATGGGTTGGCTTATCCATTCACAGATATAGGAGCAAACATGCCGCCTTCGTAATGGCCGGGTAGGTGGCAGGCAAACTCAACGAGTCCTAAGCTGGAGGGTTCAGAAAAGGTGAATTCCACAGTTACCGCAGCGCCGGGGGTCAGTTGATCTTCGCCAATGTGCAGTACGGTGCCCGTCATATTTTCCATACTGTGGCCTTCCATCTCCACGGGAGCAGTCATCATAGGGGGCATGACAGTAAAGTCGTGGTTGAGGGCCCCGGCGTTGGTGATGATAAAGCGGTAAGGCTTGCCTGCCTCGAAAGTTGTAACCGGCGATTCGATACTGAATTCGGTAAGCGTTGTTTCGACAGTCTCAGGGGCCTGGGGTTGTGCACCACACGAAACTAAGCCAAGAACAATAACCATATAAGCAAAACGCAAAACTTTGAGCGGCATTATGCCTCCAAGGCATTAAAATATCGTAATAGACGTAAATAGTACCGTGAAAACTTTCAGTTGATAAAACGGGTCCTATGCAGCCCACGGGGTCTCGCCCCGTGGCTTGTATATGCCCAGCGCCGTTGCCGCCAACAACGCCAGCAGGCCGGCGGCGGAGGCGACCACCATTTGGACCTGCATGCCGTGGAGCTCGGCGCTTAACACCGTCGTCGTAGCCGCTGCGTCTGCCAACACGCCAATTGGCTGCAAGTGAATTAGCAATATGAGGGTAGATAGGATGGTTATCAGCAGTTTAACCAGGATCCAATAATGCCGGAACAACCCCCACGGAGTGAACAATGAAAGGATAGGTCCGGTGATTAGCGGGGCGAGGCTCAACGGAACGATGACAAATCGGGCGATCAGATCCATGGTCAGATACGCAGATCTCACCAACTGAGCATCCTGGCTGGTCAGCCCGGCAATCGCCAGAGCTAGGAACGCCGCCACGGCGCCAAGCCAACCGACGGCGAAGGTGACATGCGCGGTCAGGACGAACTTTCGCAGACCGGGTTTCATCGTCTTCACAGACCGTGGCCGCCCGCAAAATTGACACCCATGAGATGGAGAGTAATTACCAGAATGACCAAAGCGAGGGCGAGGATTGCAAAGACTATTAACCAGCCAGGTACGCCGGTGCTCGGTCTGGGGTTAGTTTTCGTTGCGCTTTCGTTCGGATCGGGCAGGTCTGTCATATCAGTTCCTTAATGGGTTTCAGGGAATAGGGAATGGTTTGCGGATTTTACAATACATTATGTCTATTGTCAAATACAGTGCGTATTGATAAAATGCACTGTACAATTTAAACGATGCCGAAGCTCTGGAACAACACCATAGAGACCCACAGAAGGGATGTACGCCAGGCGATTCTGGAAGCGACTTCTGCGTTAGTAGCCGAGCGTGGATTGCTATCGGTGACCATGGCCCAGATCGCCGAAGATGCGGGCATCGGTCGCGCCACCTTGTACAAATACTTCTCTGGCGTCGAAGAGATCTTGCTCGCCTGGCATGAACGCCAGGTCAGGAACCACTTCAAACAACTCGTTCAGATCCGCGATCAGCCCGGCAACGCCGGCCAGCGGCTAGCATCAGTATTGGAATCTTACGCGCTCATTGCAAAGCAGACAGGTGAGCACAAAAACACCGAGCTCGGCGCGCTCCTGCATCGAGACCAGCACCTCGCTCGAGCTCAGAAGCATCTCAAAGATCTTATTAAGGAATTGCTGATCGAGGCAATAAAGACTGGCGACGTCCGTGCCGATGTTGCGCCGGAAGAGTTGGCCAGCTATTGCTTGCATGCCCTGACAGCAGCCAGCAGCCTACCGTCTAAGGCCGCCGTCCGGCGGCTTATCAAGGTCACTTTGTCTGGTTTACGACCCGCACATGATTGACCAGTAGATAACAAAGTATTCCCCTTGACACCGCCCTCTCCTTCCCCCTAAATCCTGCCTTTCCTGCTATATTGCCGTGTAATTCCACCTTAGGGGGTTTCATTGTCCGATCCTGCTTTCACCCCGTTATTGTGCGCTCTGCACGCCGCTGCCCAGCCGCCGGTGGGCAGACGGAAAGCCGCGGCTCTAGTTAGTTACTTGCAACTGGTTGCTTGCCTCCGCTTGTCAAGTCTGATGTGGCTAGGCTCAGTCCCGGGATGATTACCTACCCGCCCTTCCCCTTGGAAGGGGAAGGGTCCGGCGAAGCCGGGGGATGGGGTTATGGACCAAACCTGTCAAACCTACCAAACCTACCATAGCTACCAAATCGCCTAGACCGACAATACGTACATACCTACCATGCTTCAAACAATGAGAAGTGGTACCCGGCGCAGCCGAGCTAGCTCACCGGAGGCAGTCTCCCGTTCGGTGCGCAGGGTCTGAGACTCAGCCCCAAAAAAAGAGGTGTATTTACTCACAAATCTGCCCATCCATCTGGAGAAGCGTTACCCGGCGCAGCCGGGTAGCTTTCTCCAGCGCAGCGAAGCTGCGCATGGCACAAACCCTGCAATTCAGGCCTTAACCCTGTCAACGTTTTCCTTATTGACTCGGCCTTTTGATTCGCTGTATATTGGACTCCACGAACCCCAAAGTCCAGCAACGAGATCGTGGTTGCTGGTTTTTTGTCGCTAAAAAAGGGAGTTTGCCAGGCTTGCCGGGCAGGCTCCGAAACACACAGTTTTGAAGCCTTTCATCTACGCTTAGAAAAGAGCGCTTGTGCTGAACGAGAAACTCCTGGACCAAATTGGCGGGCGCGATAACGAACCCGACCGCGACCATGAGCGGGACCATCCTGCTATCACCCGGCTCATCGAGCTGGGCCGTAAACAAGGCTACGTCACCATCGACGATATCCTTAATTTCTTCCCCGAAGCCGAACGCGATGTTGACAAACTAGAAGAAGCCTTTGCCGCCCTGCTGGGCGCCGGCATCGCCTATGTAGACGAGCCCGGGCTTGTCGAGCCCAGCGAGACTGAGCTGAACCTTGATGAAGAAGCCGAAGAAGACGAAAAAGAAGAAAAAGAGTTCAAACGCCTGCAAGAGGCTGACGATAACTATTTAGCCAATATCGACACCGACGACATGATCGGCCTCTACCTCAAAGAGGTGGGGCGGGTACCCCTGCTCACCGCCGTCGAAGAGGTGCAGCTGGCCAAGCGCATCGAGCGCGGCCGAATCTCCCGCGAAGCCCTGGCCTCCGGCCGCTTCAATGAAGAGCAGCGCCCCAAGCACCGCCGCCATATCGAAGATGGCTGGGCCGCCCGTGAGCACCTGATCACCGCCAACTCCCGCCTGGTGATCAGCGTCGCCAAGAAATACATGGGCCGCGGTGTCCCCTTCCAGGACCTGATCCAGGAGGGCAACATTGGCCTCATCCGCGCCGCTAAGAAGTTCGATTACCGCCGCGGCCACAAATTCAGCACCTACGCCACCTGGTGGATCCGCCAGGCGGTCACCCGCGCCATTGCAGACCAAGGCCGCACCATCCGTGTGCCGGTGCACATGGGCGACCAGATCAACAAGCTGCTGCGCGTCCAGCACCAGCTCACCCAGCGCCTGGGGCGCGACCCTTCAGTAGAGGAGCTCGCCGTAGCCCTGGAAGTCCCGTCCAAGAAAGTGGAAAACATGATCCAGGTAGCTCGCCGCCCGCTCTCGCTGGAGACGCCCACCGATGACGAAGAAGACTCCGTGCTGGGCGATTTCATCCAGGATCATGAAGCCCCGGCCCCCGACGACTCGGCCACTTATAACCTGCTGCGCCAGCACCTCAGCGAAGTGCTCGACGGCCTGCCGCCCCGCGAAGTGCGCATTCTTCAGTTGCGCTACGGGCTGCTGGACGGCCAGGCCTATACCCTGGAGGAAGTCGGCAGCAAGATGGGCGTCACCCGCGAGCGGGTGCGCCAGATAGAGGCCCAGGCGCTTAGCCGCCTGCGCCACCCCATCGTGGCCAAAAAGCTCAAAGAATACTTGGGCGAAGCGTAGCCAAGCGTGCGGAGAAGCATCGCACGGCTTGGCTTTAAGAGTTCGCTTCGCGAACTCTAGCTAGAGTGACAACAAGAGCGCCGAAAGGCGCTCTTATGATTTCTAAATGAGGCAATTGAGTATAGGAGGGCCCTTGAGCAAAACAAGGACTGAAATCCAAAAATTTCGGGCGGATATACTGGGAACCGATTAACTGGTTAGGAGGCGTCCATGTTCTATGGCAAACTCAAGGTTTACACCGTCCTAGGTCTGCTCTTGTGCGCATGCTCCACTACACCATCGGGGATAAGCTCACCTTTGGAAACCATTGATAAGGTAAGAGCACTTGCCGGATACCCACAATCTGACGTAGTCTTTGTCGAAACCACTACAATGATCAATTCCCCGAACGGGGACTTGAAGGTCGACCTGTACGAGGACGAGGACGGGCGAAAATTCTTCATCGAGCCGGGCACGAGTACACTGGTTGAAATTGATGCTCGAAATCTGTTGGAAGGAAACCATTCGGAAACTGCTTCCACTGGCGCGGCCTTAAGCCAACCCGAACTAGCAGAAAGAGCTGAGCAATTTGTGCGTTCTGCCGTCCCTGAATTCACTGCTGCCCAAAGCGACCTTATTTATGAGGCGGGTGCGAAGGGGGATATGTTCTTTTTTACTTGGAGGTCGGACGTCAAGAATGTGTTTATGCCACCTTTTATCCAAGTCGGGATTACCAGTAACGGGGATTTGTTTGCTTTTTACAATACGATAGGATTCGCCAATAAATAGACTGGCTGCCCGGCAGGTTTTGTCCCACGTGTACCCCGGGGAATTGTGGCCGTGGAATGACAAAAGGGGTGTGAAGTGAGCATGCATCTCCCATCCACTGAACTATGCTAGCATTGGCTCGATGAGTTTTCGCAATCTGGTGATCGCCGTCACCTTCTTGCTGATATTTTTCGCCGGCCTGCAATTCTCCATGGACGCCGACACCTGGTGGCAGCTGCGCACCGGTGAGCTGATTGCCGAGCAGGGCGCCATCCCCACCGCGGACTCCTTCTCCTACACTCGCGCCAGGGAGCCGTGGCGCTACCCTAGCAGCGCCTGGCTCAGCGAGCTGCAGCTCTTCTTCATTTACGACAATTTTGGTCCCGGCGGCCTCAATATCTGGGTGGCCGCCTTGGTGACCCTAGCCTTTTCCTTTATTTACCTGTCCATGAGCGGCAGGTTGTTTTTGAAGAGCTTTGTGCTGGTGCTGGCCGTGCTGGCTTCAGGCATCTATTGGGCCGCTCGGCCTTACATGGTGAGCTTCGTCCTCGCCGCAGTTTTCCTTTGGATCCTGGAGGATTTTCGTTGGGGACGAAACAACCGGCTCGTCTGGCTGCCCGCCCTGATGATCTTATGGGTGAACAGCCATCCGGGTTTCGCCATCGGCTTTCTGCTGCTGGGCGTCTACTTGGTCGATGAGGGTGTTCGCTGGGCGGTGGCCCGCTATCGCCGCACTGGCAAGGCCCTCAAAGTCTCCCGAGATCGCCTCGGCGCGCTGGGGCTGGCAGGACTTGGCGCCGCGGTTGCCGCCTGCATTAACCCTGCCGGGCCTGCGGTGTTTGCATTTCCTTTTGAGACCCTCTCACTCGGCGCGGTGCAAGCTTCGATCGCCGAGTGGCAATCGCCAGATTTCCATACCCTGCAGGCGCAGCCTTTCGCCTGGCTGCTGCTTTTGCTGGTCGGTGTGCTGGGTGCGGCGCGCTGGCCGCTGGCCTTGAGTGACTTTCTGCTGGTGGCCGGCTTCGGCTTTCTGGGCCTGCTAGCTGTGCGCAACATCCCGCTGTTCGCCCTGGCGGCGCCCGTGGTGCTAACCCGCCATGCGGAACCCTGGCTACAGGAGCTGGGCGAGAAGCTTCGGCGCAAAAAGGCGGGCAAGCTGAAAGCTGCGCCGGCCTGGCTGTGCTGGCTGAATGTCGCCATCGTAGCGTTGGTGGCGCTGGCCGTCTTGGCGCGCCTCGCCCTGGTCTATCCGGCGGCAGCCAATGCGCAGGCGTTGGCCGCCAAGATGCCCGTGGCGGCAGTGGAGTACATCCAAAGGGTACGGCCACCCGGGAAGCTATTCAACTCCTATAATTGGGGCGGATATTTGCTGTGGACCCTGCGCGACTATCCCGTGTTTGTGGACGGGCGTACCGATCTATATACGGACGGAGTGTTCACTGAATGGCTGGACGCGGTGAGCGCCAAGCCCGGCTGGCAGGAAACCTTGGATAAGTGGCAGGTCCGCCTCGTTCTGATCGAGCCCGGCTGGCCGATAGCCCAATTGCTAAAGAGCGAAGGCTGGCAGCTCTTATATGAAGACGAGATCTCGGTGCTGTATGGGCGTTAGTTCGCATGCCCGCTGAACGCAAAGGCGGCTTCACCCGCGGCAAAGGGCTGCTGGAACCGTATTTAGCTCGGCGACGGGCCGCCACGGCCAACCGCCTGATTCCCGCCGCCCTGCGCACCGGCCGCATTCTGGATATTGGCTGCGGTTCCTATCCGTACTTCCTGGCTCACACTGCCTTCAAAGACAAGTTCGCCATCGACCAATTGCCGGCCGCGGTGGAGGAAGGTGAGATTCACTGGCACACCTTGGATTTGAATAAGGAACCCAGCCTGCCGTTTGACAAAGCGTTTTTCGATGTAGTTACCATGCTGGCCGTGGCGGAACACCTCAACCCGGGCAGCCTGGAAAAGCTTTTAGATGAGGTGCACCGCACGTTGAAGCCCGGCGGACGGGTGATCATCACCACCCCCGCGGCCCGGGCGGATGGCCTGCTGCGCTGGATGGCGCGCGTGGGCCTGGTCAGCGCCGAAGAGATCGGTGAACATACCTTTGCCTACACCTTGCCGCTGCTCGGCTGGTATTTTGGGCGGGCCGGTTTTGGGATGGAACACGTCCATTTCGGTTATTTTGAGTTGGGCATGAATATGTGGGCTACTGGGGACCGTTAAAAAGGTCGCCGCCTTGGCTTAAAAGGCTGGCCCGCACAAAACATGCGCAATTTTTGCCTATGCTATACTCATTTTTAGTTGCCTGTAACATTATCTTTATTGCAACTAGAGGTTAGATGGCAAAGATCACTATCGTGGTGGTAGACGACCATCCGATCTTTCGGCAAGGGGTGGTGGATGCCTTTTCCTTGGAAAAGGATATGAAAGTTCTGGGCCAGGCTGCCAGCGGCAGTGATGGCCTGGATCTGATCATCAAGCTGAAACCCCATGCTGCTATCGTGGATGTGAACCTGCCCAATTTCAACGGACAGCAATTGACCCGCCAACTGAAAGACGCCAAGAGCCCGACCCGGGTCGTTTTATTGACCGCGTACGACGACAGCACCCAACTGGTGCATGCTATGGCCGCCGGCGCGGCGGCCTATTGCGTCAAAGATATCGACCCACCCAAGCTGGTGGAGATCGTGCGCATCGTTTGCAAAGGCAACTATGTGGTGTCCGAAACCGTCCTCGACCAAGCCGGTGTGGTGCGCTGGCTGGCCACACACGCCGACGCGCAGGGGGCCTACAATGATGTCGGCTCCGCCAGCGGCTCCCTTTCCGGCCGCGAGATGGAAGTGCTTGAGCATGTCACTCGCGGGTTGAGCAACAAAGAGATCGCTTTGGCTTTGGATATTAGCCACCAAACGGTCAAGAACCATGTCACCGCTATATTGCGCAAGTTAAAAGTAGAAGACCGCACGCAGGCTGCGGTGTATGCGCTGCGGCAAGGGTGGGTGCGATTGGTTGAGAATCAAACCAAGAACCAGGAGTAGATCTTGCCAGCCGCAAAGACCACAAAATTAGCCAGCAAGGGTCAAAACGTCCCGGTGTTCTTTGAGGAACTGAACGAGGAGCTCAACCAGGCCAAGCGCGCACTAAAAGAGATCGACTTGCTCTTGGAACAAAGTAAAGGGGAAGTCGAAAAACTAACCCAGCGCAACGCCACTATCAACGCCCACCTGCAGCAGATCCAATCGCAGGTCGACCCGGTATCCCCGCGGGATATCCGCGTGGCTTATGACGCCGCCCTGGACTCCCAGCAGCGCCTGGTGGTGATGCGCAGCCAGCTGGAGAAGCTGGCCAGCGATCGCAATCATCTGGAAAATCTTCTTCAGATCCTAAATAAACTTAAGGCCAGTAGCCAAGCCGCCCCTCTGGATGTAAAAGACATGCGCAGCCAGCACGCCTCCATTGAGATCATGACCCAGGCGCAGGAGTCGGAACGGCAGCGGCTTTCTCGCCAGATGCACGATGGGCCTGCCCAGGCCTTGTCCAACTTCATCCTGCAGACCGAAATAGCCTTGCGCTTATTCGAAGTAGACCAGGATCAAGCCCGCCAAGAGCTCAATTTGCTGAAAGACGCGGCTTCCAACACCTTTATAAAGATACGCGACTTCATTTTTGATTTGCGCCCGATGATGTTGGATGATCTGGGCCTGGTGCCTACCATTAAACGCTATGCTGACCATTTAGCCGAAAAGACCGGGGTAGAGATCAACGTGTCCGTTTCAGGGTCGGAACGGCGTTTGGAACCCACCCTTGAAGTGGTCGTGTTTCGGGCTATCCAGGAGCTGCTTAGCAGCAGCGCCTTGCACGCCCAGGCCAGCAGCATCAAGGTGCAATTGGACCTGGGCGACCGCCTGGTGCGAGCCACCGTGGAGGATAACGGGCGCGGCTTCGACCCCCCAGAAGTTCCCCCCGAGGCAGAATTAACCATCAAAGCCATCCGTGAACGCATGGATATGCTTGGCGGCGGTTTTGAATTGGACAGCGCGGTGGGTAAGGGTGCCCGATTCAGCTTTCAGGTACCTTCCGCAGCCGTAGCAAAAGCCTAATAACTGTGCCTTCTTTCCTATTGCGGCCAAATCCCGTAATTCCTATAATTGAACTTGCATCCAAAGATTTTGTGGAAAGTTTTCGCAGAAAGGAGGACTGACATGTTTTTTATCAACGAAAAAGGCCAAGGTATGGTCGAGTATGTACTGATTATTGTTTTGGTAGCCATCGTGGGTCTCATTACCTGGGCCCTTTTAGGCGATGCGATTACCAACGTAGTGCAAACCATTATCAACGCTTTATAGTCCATCCTTACGCTGTGTTCGTAGCCCTGGAAATTTCCAGGGCTACGTAGCTTAAAGACTTGAATGCGGTACTTCGCCGTTTTTGTAGCGAAGTTTTTTGATTTCAGGTAGACTAATCCTTGTTGCAGTTTCACCCACGAATGCTCAGGAATGGTTGGTTGTACGGCCGCTCCCGGTAAAATGGCGCGGCGACATTCTCTGGAGGAAAGGGCTCGACCATGCGATTTGGAAGAATATTGATCGTGTTGGCGCTTGTGCTTATCTTAGGGTTAGTCGCGGTCTATGCGATATTGAACCTGAATGGCCAGGCCGGACAGACCGAAACCCAAACGACAGACGTTGTGGTCGTCACGCAGCCGATCCCGCGCGGGGGCGTGATCACTGATGGAGCCCTGGCATTGCAATCTTTCCCAGCCAGCGACACCATTGGAACGATGCTCACCAGCAAGAGCCAGGCAGTCGGCAAGTTGGCCCGTTATGACCTGGAGCCCGGCCTACCCTTGATGGCCAGCATGGTCGCAGACCTGGGGGCTGGCCTTTCCGCCGGGGGTTCTGATACTTCGTTGCTGATCCCAGCGGGCATGGTGGCTTTTCCTATCCCCATAGATCGCTTTTCAAGCCTGGCCTACGGCCTGCGGGCCGGCGATCATATTAATGTGATCGCAACCTTGATGCTTGTGGATCTAGATTCCGATTACCAGACTACTTTGCCGAACAACACAGCCGGTTTGATCGGCCCGGGCAATTCAGTGGTTACCAGCGCTCAGGCGAATCCGTCCATATCCGAACTGGTCAGCGATCCCCTGTTCAGCAACCTGGTTGCCCAGATCTTAAGCGGCGGACCGGGTTCCGCTTTAGGACGGGCGATCTTCGATAATGCGCTGGGCCAGCCCTTTTACATAGTGCCTTCCGAGGCGCAGCGGCCGCGCTTGGTGAGCCAAACTTTGATCCAGGACATCGTCGTGCTACACGTGGGAAACTTCTTTTACACAAATGAACTCGGCCAGGATGTAACTGATGGAATAGGTGACATTCCCTCTGCAGATGGCCTAACCACCATCCAACCACCGCCTGACCTGATCACCTTAATCGTTAGCCCTCAAGATGCGGTCACCCTTAACTATCTGGTTTACGCTGGAGCTCAACTGACTCTAGCCTTACGGCCCGCCACAGATACTACGATTGCCACCACGGAAGCAGTTACTCTGCAGTATTTACTAAACACCTACAATATCCCCGTGCCCACTAAATTGCCCTACGGTTTGGAGCCGGGCATCAATTCTCTAACGTCGCCCACATTCCAGGATGTGTTACCGCAGCCGGCAGCTCCACAATGAGATCGGTCTGGTAAGACCGTTCTAATCATGGCCCCAGAAGACAAGATCCGCGTTTTGATTGTGGATGACCTCGCGGAGACCCGCGAGAACATTCGTAAACTGCTTCAATTCGACGCAACCGTTGAAGTGGTTGGGGCCTCGCGCAATGGGGCCGAAGGGGTGGAGCTGGCTATTGAAGCCCAGCCCGACGTGGTCTTGATGGACATCAATATGCCGGATATGGACGGCATCAGCGCCACTGAGGCTATTCGCAAAAAAGTCCCTTTTACGCAGATCGTCATTCTTTCGGTACAAGGGGATTCGAATTACATGCGCCGAGCCATGCTGGCCGGCGCGCGAGATTTCCTGACGAAACCCATTGATATCGATGAATTGACCGCCGCCATCCATCGGGCTGGCCGGGTGGCTCGCACAGAAAAAGAAAAGTTGAACACGTCTGGTTATCCGGGCAAACCCGGCGAAGGCAATGTCACCGGAGCGCTGATTCCCGGGGACCAGGGCCATGTGATCACCATTTTCAGCCCCAAGGGTGGAACCGGAAAAACAACCATCGCAGCCAATTTGGCGGTGGTATTGCAGCAACAGGGAAACATGGTGGCCGCCGTGGATGCCAACCTCCAATTCGGCGACCTGTCCTTCTTTTTCAATGAGCAGGGCCGCAACAATGTGACTGACCTGGCGCCGCGCGCCGGGGAATTGGATCGTGACCTGGTGAACGAGGTCATGATCCGGCACGAAGCCTCCGGCGTGCATATCCTTGCCGCGCCGATGCGGCCGGAAGACGCTGATTCAGTCAGCGGCCCGCAGTTGGGCGCCGTGATGCGCTACTTGAGCAGGATGTACCCTTACGTTATCGTGGACACCAACTCGCTGCTGACCGAATTTACATTGGCCGCGCTGGATGCAACCGATCTGCTGGTGCTGGTTATTACCCAGGATATTCCCTCGATCAAAAATGCACGCCTTTTCCTGGACCTGGCGGATGGACTTGGAATTTCCCGAGACCAGATCGTGCTTGTTTTGAACCACTATGACAAACGGCGAAACATCAATCCGGAACGGATCAAAGATAATTTCAAAAAGGATGTCGATGTGATCATCCCGGTGGATGAGCGCGCCATTGTGCCTGCCATGGACCGCGGCGAGCCCTTCGCATTGCGCGGCGGGAACACTCCCAGCATCAAAGCCATCCAGGAACTGGCTGCAAAAGTAACCAGCAGGATCAAGGCCATTCCGCAGTCCCAAATGGAACGCGTCTAATTAAGGTAGGATCAGACCAATGTCCTTAATGCGTCGGCTGGAACGCGGCCAAACCGAAGATCCACAAAAGCCGGGCCGCCCCGAAACAGAGAAACCCGAGAGTGGGGACCAGGCGGGAGGGTCGCGCCTAAGTAATATTCGCCCGCGCACGGGGGGCAGCGGGGTCGCAGGCGGTCGGGCCACCTATTCAGAGTTGAAGACGCTAGTCCAAAACCGGCTCCTGGCGGAGCTTGACTCAACCATGGATGTTAGCAAAGTGGATGAGGTCAGCCAGACCATCCAGGAACTCTTCGAGCAGATCATGACCGAGGAGAATATCGTCCTGACCAGGCCGGAGCGGCAGCGCTTGCTGGATAACATCACCGACGAAATATTAGGTTTCGGTCCTTTACAACCACTACTGGCAGACCCCACCGTGACCGAGATCATGGTGAACGGCTATCAGCAAGTCTATGTGGAGCGGGGCGGCAAGCTGTTTCGCACCGCGGTTAAATTCGAGAGCGACGAGCATGTGATGCGCATCATCGATCGTATTGTGGCTCCCCTGGGCCGCCGGGTAGATGAACAAAGTCCCTACGTGGACGCACGCCTTCCGGACGGATCGCGGGTTAACGCCGTCATCCCGCCGATCTCCCTGATAGGGCCGGTGCTGACCATCCGTATGTTTTCCAAAGACCCGATCAGCATCGAGCAATTGGTCGCATTTAATTCGATTACTCAAGAATCGATCCAATTTTTGAAAGCTTGTGTGGAAGCCAATCTTAATATCATCATTTCCGGCGGCACGGGTTCAGGTAAAACCACCTTACTCAACGTTCTCTCCACCTTTATTCCTGAGGACCAACGCATCGTGACCATAGAAAACGCAGCCGAATTGCAAATGCGCCAGGAACACGTGGTCACCCTGGAAACGCGACCGCCTAATATTGAATCCAAGGGCGAGATCAGCGCCCAGCAACTGGTGGTCAACGCCTTGCGTATGCGCCCTGACCGCATCATCGTGGGCGAAATTCGCTCGGGAGAGGCGCTGGATATGCTGCAGGCCATGAATACGGGTCATGAGGGCTCGATGACCACGGCGCACGCCAACAGCCCCCGGGATGTAATTTCCCGCATTGAAACCATGACGCTGATGGCTGGCTATGACCTGCCGATACGCGCCATCCGTGAGCAGATCGCCTCGGCCATAGATTTGATCGTGCATGTGGACCGCATGCGAGATGGAACCCGCAAAGTGACCAATATTGTCGAGGTGGTGGGGATGGAAGGTGAAGTGGTCACCCTCACAGATCTATTTGTATTTGAGCAGACCGGTTTTGAGGAAGACAAGGTGGTCGGGCAACTGCGTTCCACCGGATTAAGGCCCAGCTTCATGGCCCGCATGGAAGCCGCTGGCATCCACTTACCGCCAACGATCTTCGGCTTGGGCCAGCGCCAACGGTTTTAATCGAGATCGGGCATGCCCACTTTAATATTATTCGGTATCCTGAGTGCAGTAGTCTTGCTGGTTGCCGGAATAGCTTTCACATTGCGCGATGAACGTTCCCTGGTTGATCGCCGCCTGGAGCAATACGTCCAAACGGATAAGGCCGAGTCCAAGGAAGAATCTAAACAACGCGCCCGTACTACGATCTTAACCAATTGGCTCACCCAAAGGGTGGAAACAACCAGCCTGGGCGAGCGGATCTCAAGAGGACTGGCTCAAGCAGATCTCAAGTTAAAGTCTGGGGAATACATTGCACTAATTTTCATCTCCAGCTTCCTCACCGGCGCTTTTGCTTATTTGTTTGGTGGCGGATCCGTTCCGTTTGGGCTCGCCGGGCTGATTCTAGGCCTTTTTATCCCTCGTTTTGTGGTTCGATACTTGCAGGGTCAGCGCTTGCGCAAGTTTAATGACCAGCTTCCGGATATGCTTAATTTAGTTGTCAACAGCTTGCGCAGCGGTTTTTCAGCTTTGCAGGCTATGGACGCAGTGAGCCAGGAGTTGCCCGCGCCGATCAGCGACGAGTTCCGCCGGGTGGTACAGGAAATGCAATTAGGCGTCTCCATGGAAGAATCCCTGGGGAACCTCCAACGCCGCATTGTCAGTGATGATCTGGAACTGGCAGTGACGGCGATCAACATCCAGCGCGAGGTCGGCGGCAACCTGGCCGAGATCCTGGACACGATCTCGTACACGATCCGCGAACGCCTCCGCATCCATGGTGAGGTGCGGGCCGCCACGGCCCAGGTTAAGTTTTCGGGGAGGTTCCTGGCCGTGATGCCGCTGATCCTCAGCGTCGTCCTTTGGGTCTTGAACCGGGAATACATGAATCAGTTTTTTGAGGAGCCGATCATCTGTGGCGTGGCCATGCTGGGAACCGCGGCGATCATGTTGGTCTCGGGCTATTTCATATTGACTCGGATCGCCAAAGTGGAAGTCTAGTTACTGTGATATGAGTATCGCCCTTGCATTTCTCTTAGTTATTATCATCGGCGCGGCGGTTGCCCTGGTGGTGATCGGCTTGCGCGAGCGAAAAGGGGTAGACCCCCTGGCGGCGCGGTTAGCTGAATATGCCGAACGCGGCAAGGTTGCCAGCCTGGAAGAGATCGAACTGTCCCAGTCACTAATGGAGCGGGTGATCTATCCGGCTGCCAGGCGTTTTGCCGAGTTTGCCCAGCGCTTCACCCCGCAGAACGCCATCGTACAAGCGCGAACCCGCCTGGAGATGGCGGGTGCGCCTCGTTGGGTGGAGCCCACCCTCTTTTTAACCTCGCGCTTTGTCTTTGGGATAGCCCTTGGTCTAGCCCTGATTTTTGTGTTCTCGTTGTCGTCTGGTTCTTCGATATTTTCTGTCAATACCCTGTTGATGATCGCGGTTTCTGTGCTGGTCGGGTTCTTCCTGCCCACCCTGTTGCTGGAAAGCAGGATCAAACGGCGGCAGCGAGTGGTGCTAAACGCAATGCCGGACGCACTGGACCTGCTGACGATTTGTGTAGAAGCTGGGCTGGGTTTTGATGCCGCCATGAAAAAAGTGATCGAAAAATGGGACAATGACCTTTCGATCGCCTTTACCCGCGTGCTGCAGGAGATCCAGTTGGGTAAATTGCGCCGGGAAGCGCTGCGGGACATGTCGACTAGGTTGGGTGTGCCAGAAATGGATAGTTTTGTGGCGGCCGTCATCCAAAGCGAGCAGCTAGGCGTAAGTATGGCGCGCGTGTTGCGCGTTCAAGCCGATAGTATGCGCATAAAACGGCGCCAACGTGCAGAGGAGAATGCGCAAAAAGCGCCGGTGAAGATGGTGGTGCCGATGGTCTTTTTGATCTTCCCAACCATCGTGATCGTCCTTTTGGGGCCGGCCCTGCTGCAGATCATTCGTTCCGGCATCTTCTAATTAACACGGACCATGGGGAATAAGGCATCTGAGCGATGGGTCCACGTCTCCCGGCTGGCGCTGGATTGGCTCTTCCCGCCGCGTTGCGCGGGCTGTGGAGACTTGGGGATAGTGTGGTGCGCCAAATGCCAGGCGGGGGTCAGTCTGATAGCCCAACCACTGTGCGAGCATTGCGGGTTGCCTATGCATCAATCGGCACGCTGCGCCGCCTGCGCTAATCACCGTTATGTCTTCACTTCCAGCCGCTCCTGGGGGGTCTACGCCGGAGAATTGCGCCAGGCTATCCTAAGCCTAAAGCATCGCAGCAATGCCGGCCTCGGCGCGGTCTTTGCCAAGTTCCTGGTACAGATGTTTCAGACCCAGGATTGGAACATTGATCTATTGATCCCCATTCCGCTGGGCCCCCAAAGGCTGCGGCAACGCGGATACAATCAGATCGACTTGCTGGCGCGTCCTTTTGCAGAGCTCGCCGGGCTGCGTTATGCCGACAGCGTGCTTATTCGGCGGCACGAAACCTTACCTCAGTTTGAGTTGAACGCTGCCCAACGTTGGGAAAACCTGCACGGGTCTTTTGTAGCTGACCCTGCTCCCTTGGCCGGCCTGAGCGTTTTAGTCATCGACGACATTATGACGACTGGCGCCACGCTGGACTCCGCAGCCCAGGCGCTGAGAGAAGCAGGCGCCAAAAAGGTATATGCAATTACCCTGGCTCGCGCGTTAGCTGAGGCCAGAGATGCTTGAGGTAAGATTAATAAGACCCAACACCACTCCCGAAGGAGGCACTAAAATGACTGCAACAGTGGAAATCTTCGGCCGAGAATTAAAAGTGGATAAAACTCTGGAAGACTATGTCCAAACCCGGGCCGCGAAATTGGACCGCTATTTGGACGGGGTAGAAGGGGTCAGAGTCGAGTTGGCGTACAAGAAGGGGGCCAGGGCTGCCGATGATCGCTATAAGGCACAGATCACCTTGCGAGGTAAAAAATTCGTGTTGCGCGCCGAAGAACGGACTGACCAGGTAAGTTCAGCCTTTGATGCCGCCCTAGATAAGATCCAACGCCAGATGGAGCGCTATAAAGGGAAGCATTACGTAGGCAAAGCCAAGGCCAAACTTACCGAACAGGAGATGGTGGAAGCGGAAGCTTTTGCGCAGGTTGAGCCTGTGGCCCAAATTGTGCGCACGAAAAAGTTCATGCTCCATCCCATGGATGTAGCCGAGGCCGTCCAGCAAATGGAATTGGTGGGCCACGAGCAATTCTTTATCTTTTACAATATGGACGCCGGCTGCGTAAGCGTGCTGTATAAGCGCGGCGACGGCAATTACGGGTTGATCGATACGGAGATGGCCTAAAAGGCCTTCCGCCAGCGGATGCAATCATGGATGACAAAGTAAAAGTTTACGAAGCTGCCGACCTCCTTGGGACTGAGATCGATACTCAGGCCATTGAAGATGCTGTTCGCCGCATCCTAATCGCACTTGGCGAAGATCCTCAGCGTGAAGGCCTGTTGAACACACCGGAGAGGATCGCGCGCTCCTACGAAGAAGTGCTGGCCGGTTACCGTACCGACCCGGTGGAATTACTTAACGAGGCCCTATTCGATGTGGACTACGACGATATGGTGCTGGTGAAGGACATTGAATTCTACAGCTTGTGTGAACACCATATGTTGCCTTTCATCGGCCGCGCCCACGTCGCTTACATTCCGCAGGGGAAAGTTGTTGGGTTGTCAAAGATCCCCCGTATCGTCGACCTGTTTTCCCGCCGCCTTCAGGTCCAGGAGCGCATGACCCGCCAGATCGCCGACTTCCTGTGCCGAGCGATAAACCCGCTGGGCGCCGGCGTGGTGGTGGAGGCCCTGCACTTGTGCTCCATGATGCGCGGGGTCAAAAAGCACGATGCGCGCATGACCACCTCTACCATGGTGGGCAGTTTCCGCAGTAACTCCGCCACCCGCCAAGAGTTCCTGGATAGCATTTCACGGGGGGCTGTACCCTTGCATATTTGATCAATTCCCCCAAAAGTCCGCTTGTGCTATTTGCGCTCCATGGTGTAGTATCTCGATACAAGCTGCGCATCAATGAAACCAACAAGAGAACTTCTCCCTAAAATTGACGCGGGTCAGGCCCTGGTTGAATATATCCTTATCATTGTTCTGATTGCGTTGTTCGTGTTGGCCGCCTTCACCCTCCTTAGCCAGACCATTTGGTGGAACGCTATCGAGAATTTGGTCCAATTCCTTTAATTTCCTAGACACTTTTGAACCCAGGTTATTGTTTCTTGTCGCGCTCGATCTCCACTCCAGCGGAGTAAGCGAAGCGCAAGGCTCCGGGCTTTTCCACGCGAACGCGCACAGCCTGTGCGCCCGGCTCCTCCAGGCACAAAGCGGCAATATCTGCAGCCAAAGCTTCAACCGTCAAGCGTTTGGCGGTCTCGGCGTGGGCGATGATTTTCTTGCTTATTGTGCGGTAATTAATGCTGTCTTCCAGCTTGTCGCTTTTCCCGGCTTTGCTTAGATCAGCCGTGATTTCTACGTTGATCAAAATATCCTGAGGTTGATCGCGTTCCGAATCGTTGACGCCGATGATGCCGTGCACCCGCAGATCCTTGATGATGACCTTGTCCATGTTTAGACCAGGTGCCTTCCGCCGTCAAGGTGGATTATTTCTCCAGTGATGTATGCAGGGCCGGCCAGCAAGAACAGCAGAGTTTGGCCAACTTCGTCCAGCTCCGCCCAGCGCCCGGCGGGCACGCGTTTCAAGATTCCTTCAGCCGCCCCGCCATCCGCCGGCGGCAGGATGGCGCCAAAGGCGATCCCGTTGACGCTCACCTTGGGCGCGGTAGCCACCGCCAGCGACTGCGTGAGGGCCGCCAGGGCTGCCTTACTGATCGTGTAGGGTAGGTGATCTGCCCCGGGGCGCAGGGCGCGCCAATCCAGGATGTTGACGATGCGGCCTTCCGCGCCGCTCTTCTTGGCCGCTTTCCAGAAGGCTTGGCTGAGCAGAAAAGGCGCGGTTAGATTGATATCCAGGTGGCGCTGCCAGCTCGCAAGATCGCTGCTTTCCAAGTCGAGCTTTTCGAAGATGGACGCGCTGTTGACCAGCGCATATAAGGGACCAAATTCCAAAGCGCGCCCGATGAGGCCGGCCGCCTGCTGCGGCTGGCTGAGGTCGGCTTGCAGCAAGTGCGCTGTGGCGCCAAGAGCTTCCAGTTCGCGTTTCAGGCTGGCTGCTTCAGCTTCGGAGTTGCCATAATGAATAATCACTGAAGCCCCCGCCTGGGCAATCGCCTTTGCCAGGGCGCGGCCCACGCGCACTGCCGCGCCGGTGATCAGCACCGTTTTACCTTTCAAGTCCACCCCAGTATTCTACTGCCATCTGCTGACCAACCATCGGATTAAGGTTGCGTGAGAGGCGGTAACGGCAGCGTGCATTCGCTAGGCACCGAGGGTTATCATTTTTAAGATTGATGAAATGATAGCGCCCAGACTTTTTTTCAATGCAGTCAGAAGTGCGAAACCTGCAACCACGCTGCCGTTGCTCCTGGCGATGATACTGGCAGGCTGCGCAGGTTCGCCGCAGGCGCTGTCTTCGCTGGAAGATCTTGAAATTGGGGCAAGCGTCCCGGTGACCGAAGCGCTGCCCGCTATTCCTATGGGCAGCACAACCTTCCACGCAACCGACCCGGCCTCAGTGAGCCTGGCTGCAGGCCAGGTGCAGTTCGTGGAATTCTTTGCCTACTGGTGCACGGTGTGCAAAGCCATGGCGCCTTCGGTGCACGGTCTAGAAAACCTATATAGGGATCAAGTGAAGTTCGTTTATCTTGACCGGGATGATCCGGCCACCGACGCCCTGCGTGGCCAGCTCGGCTACATTTACCAGCCTCACTTTTTCTTGCTGGACGCGGATGGGAACCTGCTGGGGGAGTGGCGCGGCTACGTAGATGTGGAGGTCTTGCAGCAGGCGATCGTGGAGGCCGTGCAATAATCCGGTGTTGTTCTTGGCAAATCAAAAGGGGATGTTTGAAGATAAAAATAACGCTGTAACACTCCGCTTTAGCTAAAAAATTCCATACAGTTTGGGGCTCTGCCCTAGGATATTTGTTACTTGACGCAGGGCTGGGTGCGGGTTATATTATGGGTATCCCTCCCCCCAGGGGGAGGGGAGGAGTTAAGATGGAGCATTCTGAACAAGCCAAAAAACGCCTGAAAACCATAGAGGGACACATCCGTGGCATCCAACGCATGCTGGATGAAAACACCTATTGCATCGACGTGATCCGCCAGATCCAAGCCACCCAGTCGGCTTTGAACAAGGTCAGCCAGATGGTATTGGAGGAGCATATCCATTCCTGCGTGATCACGGCTGTGCGCGGCGAGGATGCCGACGAGCGCGAGCGGGTGCTGAGTGAGATCGCTGAAGTGTATGAGGCCGCTACCAAGGTCTAGTATGACTTTGAGGCTGCAAAAAATAAACTAGTAAGGAGAAGAACAAATGAATACCGTTGTATACAATATTCCAAAGATCCATTGTGACCACTGCCTGCACACCATCGAAACGGAGCTCGGCGAGTTGCCGGGTGTGGAGGCGGTGAAAGCCAGCTTGGGCGACAAGAAAGTGATGGTTCGCTTTGGCGAACCGGCCAGTGAGGACCAGATCAAGTCCACCCTGACAGAAATCGAATACCCAGTGCAGGCCTAATACGATAGTCATCAAATCCGTTGCACTAGCACGGAATATGAAGATGAGGCTTTGTCCTCGGAGGTTCAAATGTTTGGCAATGGTGGTTGGATGATGGGGGGATGGGGTGGCACGATGGGTGTTGCCGGGTGGCTAATGATGGCGTTGTTTTGGATTGGCTTGATTCTGCTGATCGTTTGGGTGGTACGTTCCGTAATTGCAGCCAGCCAAACAAGCGGGTCCTCAACGGCTCGAGCGATCCTGGACCAGCGTTATGCCCGCGGTGAGCTCACCCGCAAAGAATATGAGCAGGTAAAGAAAGACATTGGCAGCTAAGGCAGATAGAGCCTGGAGCCGGCATTCGCCGGCTCCAGGCGCGAGTCATTCGAATCCTTCCGACGTATTAGAAATAAGCAGAGTAGCCGATTCCAGGTGAGTTAGTGAGCAAAACGGACCAGCCGAGCCAGGCCCATACCCATGCCAAACATGAGCGCCAAGCCCACGCGCCTGGCGAGCATATGCACGGGCATGACAACCACGAGCATAAGACCCAAATCCATGCGGAGCATGCAGCTCATAGTGAACATGGAGACCACAAGGACCATAGCGCCCACGTAGATCATAGTGGCCACGAGCAAATCTTCCGGCAGCGATTCTGGATTTCTACACTTTTATCCATCCCAGTCATCCTGTTTAGCGAAATGATCCAGCAGTGGCTGGGTTTTTCGATGCCCGCCTTTCCGGGTGACCAGTGGGTCGCGCCGTTATTCTCGGCGGTCGTTTTCTTCTACGGCGGATTGCCTTTCATCCAAATGGCGGTCCCCGAGATCCGCAAAAGGCAACCGGGGATGATGCTGCTCATCAGCCTGGCGATCAGCGTATCGTTCGTTTACAGCCTGGCGGCCTTGTTGCTCAACTTGGGCGAAGGCTTTTATTGGGAACTGGTCACCCTAATTAACATTATGCTGCTGGGGCATTGGATCGAAATGCGCAGCGTGCGGCAGGCATCTGGCAGCCTGGATGAGTTGGCCAAGTTGATGCCGGATCAAGCCGAACGAGTGGTTAGCGACGGGCGCGTGGAAACCGTGGCTGTTTCGGAACTAAATGAGGGCGATGTGGTGCTGGTCAGGCCCGGCTCCAACGTGCCGGTGGATGGCGAAATTGTGGAAGGGGCTTCCTCGGTCAATGAAGCGTTGATCACCGGCGAATCCAAGCCCGTGGATAAAGCCAAAGGCGATAAGGTGATTGCCGGTGCATTAAATGGAGAGGGCAGCCTGCGCGTGAAGGTCTCCGCCATTGGAGAAAAGACAGCCCTGGCCGGCATTATGCGCCTGGTCCGCGAGGCGCAGCAAAGCAAGTCCCGCACCCAGATCCTGGCCGACCGGGCGGCCGGCTGGCTTTTCTATTTGGCGCTGGCAGCTGCGCTGGTCACCGGCTTGGCCTGGGCAGCGGTCCAGGGCTTTGATTCATTCGCCCTGGAACGGGTAGTGACCGTATTAGTGATCGCCTGCCCGCATGCCCTGGGATTGGCGGTGCCCCTGGTGGTAGCCATCAGCACCACCCAGGCAGCCAAGAATGGACTATTGATCAAGAACCGTCTGGCCCTGGAAGAAGCCCGCGAGATCGATGTGGTCGTATTTGACAAAACGGGAACGCTGACTAAAGGCGAAATGGGCGTGGTGGACGGCAAAACTTTTGAGGGTTGGAAAGAGGATGATGCCCTGGCGCTGGCTGCCGCGGTGGAAGGCGATTCTGAGCACCCGCTCGCCAAAGCGGTGCGCCAGGCGGCCGAGGATCGCAAGCTTCAATTGCCAAAGGTGACCGGCTTTGAAGCTATCAAAGGCCAGGGAGTGCGGGCGCTCAGTGAGGGCAAAGAGATCTATCTTGGCGGGCCGCGGCTGGTTGATAAGCTGAATCTGGACATTGAGCCCGAGTTCGAAAAATTCGCTCAACTGGCCGGGGAAAAAGCGCAGACAGTGATTTATCTAATTGTGGATAAAAAGGTGGTGGCAGCTTTTGCACTGGCGGATGTAGTGCGCCCTGAGAGTGTTGAGGTAGTCGCGCGCCTGCAAAAGCTTGGTATCGAAGTCGCCATGATCACCGGAGACAGCCAGGCGGTGGCCGATGCGGTGGGCACCGCCCTGGGCATCGAGCGCATTTTTGCCGAGGTGCTGCCTGAAGATAAGGACAAGAAGATCAGCGAATTGCAGGCACAAGGCAAAAAGGTGGCCATGGTGGGTGATGGCATCAACGATGCGCCGGCCTTGGCGCGTGCCGATGTGGGCATCGCCATCGGCAGCGGCACGGACGTAGCGGTGGAATCCGCCGGAATTATTCTGGTGCACAGCAACCCGGCCGACGTGCTGAAGGTGTTCGAACTAAGCCGGGCGACCTACGCCAAGATGATCCAAAACCTAATTTGGGCTACTGGCTATAATCTCATCGCCATTCCGTTAGCGGCCGGCGCGCTGGCCGCACAGGGGCTCCTGCTCTCGCCGGCAGTGGGGGCGGTGTTGATGTCTGCCAGTACGGTAATAGTGGCCTTGAATGCGCAATTATTGCGCAATGTGAAATTGGGAGTTTGACGCAATGAATTTCTTACGGAGCTTATTCGACCGCGTGGACGCCAAATTGACCGGCTGGATGGCGCGCTATGGCATCCTGCTGCTGAGGTTGAGCCTGGGCGTCGTGTTCCTGTGGTTCGGGGCGCTGAAGTTCTTTCCCGGCCTCAGCCCGGCCGAAGATCTGGCGGCGCGCACCATCGCCCAACTTACCTTTGGCACGCTTTCCGCCTCAACGGCCGTGTTCATCCTGGCCATATGGGAAAGCCTGATCGGCCTCGGCCTCATTTTAGGTTGGCAGTTACGCGTTACTCTGTTCCTTTTGTGGGTGCAGATGCTGGGCACCATCACGCCCATCTTTTTCTTTCCAAATGAAGTCTTTACTGTTTTCCCTTACGCGCCGACCCTGGAAGGCCAATATATTTTTAAGAACATCGTGCTGGTCAGCGCGGGGCTCGTGATCGGCGCCACGGTGCGCGGTGGCCGAGTCGTCGCCGAGCCGGAACAGATCAAAGGCAAAGCCAGGGAAAACCTGGCTTAGAAAAAATAAACATGGCTGAAACCAAAACTTACAACTTGCCCATCACCGGGATGACCTGCGCCAACTGCGTATCCACAGTAGAGCGCAATCTCAAGAAGGTCCCCGGAGTATTGAGCGCCCAGGTTAATTTATCTTCGGAACGAGCAGCGGTGGACTTCGACCCGAAGCTGGCCAACCTGGATGCCATGCTGCAACGCGTTCGCCGGGCGGGCTACGACCTGGCCGCCGGCGAGGCCGACCTGAAGCTAGCGGAGTTGGACGATAGCAACGACGCCCAGCGGCTAGAACGCGTGCTGGCCTCCCAGGATGGGGTCATCGAAGCCCACGTCAACCTGGCCAGCGAACGCGCCCGCGTGCGCTACATCCCGACCATTGTCAGCCAGGCGGACCTGCGGGCGGCCGCAAAGGCGGCCGGCTTCGAGGTGCTCAAAGAAGGCGATGAAGCCGAGGACGCCGAACGCCAGGTGCGCCAGGCTGAGATCCGCAAGCAAGCCCGCCTGATGTGGATCGGCGTGGCGCTCACCGCGCCGCTGCTGGTGCTTTCGATGGCCCGCGATTTTGGCCTGCTGCCTATGGCGATCGCCATGCAACCCTGGCTGGAATGGTTGTTCTTTGCACTGGCTACGCCGGTGCAGTTCTACGTCGGCCTCAGTTTCTACGTCAACGGCGCCAAGGCTTTGCGCAGCGGCAACGCCAACATGGATGTGTTGGTCGCCATGGGCTCCTCGGCGGCCTATTTCTATTCGCTTGCAGCTTTGCTCGGTCTGTTTTCCGGTCACGGTTATTTTGAAACCGCCGCGGCCATCATCACCCTGATTCGGGTTGGCAAATATTTGGAGGCGCGCGCCAAGGGTCGCACCGGCGATTCGATCCGCAAGCTGATGGGCTTGCGGCCCAAGCAAGCCCGCGTGATGCGCGCCGGCCAGGAGCTCGAGATCCCCAGCGCCGAAGTGCAAGTGGGGGACCTGGTCGTTGTGCGGCCAGGCGAGACTTTCCCAGTGGATGGCGTGGTGGTGGAAGGCCGCAGCGCGGCCGACGAGTCGATGATCACTGGGGAATCGATGCCGCTGGATAAGGGTCCCGGCGACGTGGTGATCGGTGCCACGCTCAACAAACAGGGGCGCCTGATCTTCGAAGCCACTAAGGTGGGCAAGGCCACCGCCCTGGCGCAGATCATCCGCTTGGTTGAAGATGCGCAGGCCAGCAAAGCGCCCATTCAAAAGCTGGGCGACAGGGTTTCCGCCGTCTTCGTACCGGCTGTCTTGGTGATCGCCCTAGTTACATTCATAACTTGGTATTTCTTTATCCCGGCCGGTGCAGGCGCCGTGGAAAACGCCGCCTTCACCCGCGCCTTGATCAACACCGCGGCCGTGCTGCTGATCGCCTGTCCCTGCGCCATGGGCTTAGCCACGCCGACCGCGGTGATGGTGGGCACCGGCCGCGGCGCGGAGATGGGCGTATTGATCAAGTCGGGAGAAGCGCTGGAACGCGCCTCCGATATAAGTCTGGTCCTGCTGGATAAGACCGGCACGGTCACCCGCGGCCAGCCTGCAGTAACCGATATCGTGCTGAGCAAGGCTTGGGTGGGGGAGGACGAGTTATTGCGGATCGCAGCCAGCGTCGAAGACGCCAGCGAGCATCCACTGGGCGAAGCCATCGTGGCGGAGGCCAATGAGCGCAACCTGCAGCTAAGCCAGCTGGCGGCCTTCCAGGCCGAAGGCGGGCGCGGCGTTTCGGCTGAAGTAGGCGGCCGCCAGGTACTGGTGGGCTCGCCGCGCTGGATGGCCGAGCGCGGCATCGGCATGAACGGTCTCGGCCCCAGCGTGGAACGCTTGCAGACCGAAGGCAAGACCGCGGTAATGGTGGCCGTGGATGGTGAGGCCAGCGGCATATTTGGGGTGGCTGACACCTTGAAGGATTCTTCAGTGGAGGCCGTGGCGCTCCTGCAGCGCATGGGCCTCAAAGTGGGCATGATCACCGGCGACAACCGCGTGGTGGCAGAAGCCATTGGCAAGCAATTGGGCCTGGATACTGTGGTTTCCGAGGTGCTGCCTGATCAGAAGGCAGCTGAAGTCCGCCGCCTGCAGGAGCAAGGCGAAGTGGTGGCCATGGTGGGCGATGGCATCAACGATGCGCCGGCCCTGGCGCAAGCCGAGCTGGGCATTGCCATCGGCACCGGCACGGATGTGGCCATGGCCGCTGCGCCGGTGGTGCTGATCACCGGAGACCTGCGCGGCGTGCCGCGGGCCATCTCTTTGTCGCGCAAGACGCTGCGCACCATCAAGCAAAACCTGTTCTGGGCTTTTATTTACAACATTTTGCTGATCCCGGCCGCGGCGTTTGGATTGCTGAGCCCCATCCTGGCGGCCGGGGCTATGGCGCTTAGCGATGTCTTCGTGATCGGCAACAGCCTGCGCCTGCGCGGCTGGAAGCCGCGCGCCTGACAAATTTGCAACTCCGGCAGGCAGCTATCCATGGCTAGCTGCATGGCCGGCATTTCCTCGTTTGCTACGTTTTGCAGCGGGTCATAAAGTTTGAGTTTTAACTCTACCCTGATCCCCACTGCGCCTTGCTTCTTGCGTTGTGCACGTTTCGAAACGGTCTTGCTAGGCTCCCAGCCTTCCCCAATGTCTGAGCGCGGCGCCTTGCCCCAGGATCGTGAAACAGCTCTGAAGACTACTCCACCTCGCGTAGGTGAGACCGTATTAATGACACAAAATCAAAAAATGTGGGAAGAGAGCAGGGGTTGTCAAGGCAGTCGCCGCGCTGTTCCAGGCTGCCTTTCACTAAATTCGCATTCATCGTGCTAAGGTACAATCGATTCTTAGATGGCAACTAACTCCCGTTTTTCACGTCGAGATTTCATAAAACTAAGCGGGCTTGGTTTGGGCGCTTTTGCATTACGCCCAAAGGTCGGCCCGCTGGCGCAATGGCTATGGCAAGGAGAATTCCCGCAAAGCGAACGTTTGGGTCGGGTGGTGGATGAATTGGGCACCTTCATCAATATCCGCACGGCCCCCAGCTCGGAGGCGCCGGAAGCCGGCCAACTGGTCGGCGATGAAGTGGTGCCCTGGCTGCGCGAGGTGGTGGGCTACACGCCCTATCGCAACCAACGCTGGGTGGAGACGCCGCAGGGATATGTTTGGGCGCCGCTGCTGCAACCGGTCCGCAACCTGCCGAACACCCCGTTGGAGGAGCTGCCGGTAACCGGGACGGAACCCGGCATGTGGATGGAAGTGACCATCCCTTATGTGGAAGCCCAGCTAGCCAACCCGGCGCCTATCGGATTCCGCATCAAGCACCTGGTGGACAACGCCCTGCCGATCCGTTTCTATTATGGGCAGGTGTGGTGGGTGGACGAAATCCGCAATACGGACTCGCGCGTTGAATATCACGTGCGCGAACTGCACGGCAGCCGCGGCGACCATTTTTGGACGCCGGCTGCCGGGTTCAAGCCCATCTTCTCCGAAGATGCCGCGCCCATCTCCCCGGAGGTTGAAAACAAGCAGATCGTGATCAATTTGGCGCGCCAGACCCTCTCCTGTTTCGAAGACGGGCGCGAGGTGTATTTTTGCCGCGTCTCCACTGGCCGCTATGGTGAAGATACCCAAACGCCGGTGGGCGATTATTTGCAGATCTTCATGAAATTCATATCGACCCATATGGAGGGCGGCGCTTCGGGCGCTGGCTATGACCTTTCGGGAATCGGCTGGACGACCTTCATCGCCGCTGGCGGAATCGCCATCCATTCCACCTACTGGCACAACAACTTCGGCGAGCGTACCTCGGCGGGCTGCGTGAACGCGCGGCCCGAGGATGCCAGGTTCATTTTTCGCTGGAGCGCGCCGGAAGTGGCCTATTACCCCGGCAAGCAAGACCAGATCGCCGGCACCAGCGTGCGCGTCGTCGAATCTTAATTGGCCGTTTCATGCCCTTAGATGCGCCCAGTTTCGGTATTGCTTTCCTTGCCGGGCTAGCCTCCTTTCTCTCGCCGTGTGTGTTTGCCCTAGTGCCCGCCTACGTAGGCTACCTGGGCGGCCGCTCGGTGGCCTCGGCGGGGGAACAAGACGAAAGCGCTACCCGGTCTGCCTTCAGCCATGGGTTGGCCTTTGTGCTCGGGTTTAGCCTCGTCTTTATCCTTCTCGGTCTCATTTCTTCAGCGCTAGGCGCTTTGCTCGCCAATATCCAGGGGTACGTAGCCATAGTGGGCGGCGCTATTGCTATTATTTTGGGCCTGCATTTGACCGGCCTGATCCACATCTCCTACCTGGATTACGACCTGCGCCCGCAGAACCGGGCGCAGCGCGAGCGCAGCTATTTTTCTTCTGCGCTGATGGGCGTGTTTTTCTCGGCGGGCTGGACGCCTTGCATTGGCCCCGCTCTGGGCGTGATCCTCACCTTAGCGGTTAATGGCGGCGATCCGCTGCAGGGTGGGTTGCTGCTGAGCGCTTATTCAGCCGGGCTGGCCATCCCTTTCCTGCTGGCAGCTAGCCAGATCGGCTGGGTGACTTATTTGCTGCGGCGGCACCCAGCCCTGGGCAAGGTTATCCAAAGGGCCATGGGAGTGGTGCTGGTCTTCGTGGGCCTGCTGCTGCTCACCGGGCGCTTGTCGACACTCAGTACCCTGGGCACCTTCTTTGACATTTTCGACGAGAGCCGGGTGGGCACGCTGCTGCTGATCGGCATCCTGGTCTCATTGGCCATCGGCGCGATAGTGGGATGGTGGGCGCGCCGCCGCGGCAAAGCCTTTGTAGATTACTGGTTCCTGGGGGCGGGATTTGTGCTTTTGGCCCTGGTCATTTTATTCTTAGCCGGTGCTTTCCCTTTTGTCGCCAGCTAGTAAGACCTTCGTCCGTTTGGTTGCCATGCTTGGGCTGGGCGCCTTGGCAGCCTGCTCGCCGGCCTTCCTTTCGGGGCCGGCGCCAGAGGTCGGCGCGGTGGCGCCGGAGATCAGCCTGCAATCCTTACAGGGGGAGCATCGCAGTCTGGGCGATCTGCGCGGGCAAGTCGTGCTGATCAATTTCTGGGCCACGTGGTGCGGCCCGTGCAAGCTGGAAATGCCGGCCATCCAGGCACGCTATAATGACGGCGGTTTCGCTGTGCTGGCAGTAGATTTCAACGAACCCGCCGACCAAGTGAGGACCTTTGTTGAAGAATTGGGCCTGAACTTTCCTATCTTGCTGGATCCAGGCGGTGTCGTGCAGGAGCTATACCGCGTGCGCGGCTACCCAACAACATTTTTTGTGGATGCAGACGGCATTATTCGGGTGTTTCACATCGGGGAGATGAGCGCAGATATCCTGGATCAATACCTGGCCCAAATGGGAGTTCGCCCTTGATCACCGTGACCCTGTACACAAAGGAAGATTGTTCGCTGTGCAAGAAAGCGCTGCGAGATTTGAAGGCCTTGCAGGCTAAGATCCCGCACAACCTGGCCCTGGTGGATATTGACAATGACCCCGAGCTCAAGGCGGCCTATGCTGAGCGCGTGCCGGTGCTGCAGGCGGGTCCCTACACCCTGTCCGCGCCGTTCACGCGCAAAAAGATCGAAGCCACCCTGGCTGCGGCTCACGACCGCCAGGAGCAATTAGCGCCCGATCCTGAGTTCCAGGAGCGCAAAGCGCGCGGCAGCCAGGTAAGCAGCGGTGACCGCTTTAGCCATTGGTGGAGCCGCAACTATCTTGCCCTTCTGAACCTGCTCATCTTCATTTACGTGGCGCTGCCGGTCCTTGCCCCGGTGATGATGAAAGCCGGATACCCAGGCGTGTCGCGCCCGATCTATGGATTGTATGGCGCGGTCTGCCACCAATTGGCTTTCCGATCCTGGTTCCTGTTTGGTGAGCAAGCCGTTTACCCGCGCGCTTCGGCCAACGTGGAGGGAGTTAAGACCTTCCAGGAAGCCACCGGCATTGACGAGAGCGACCCGGGCAACCTGCTGGCGGCGCGTGATTTTATCGGCAATGAACAGCTTGGCTATAAGATCGCCTTTTGCCAAAGGGATTTTGCCATCTATGGCGCCATGCTGGGCTTCGGCCTGCTGTTCGCCGCCACCGGGCGCCGCCTGCGGCCGCTGCCGTGGTGGGTGTGGGTGCTGGTCGGCATCGCCCCGATCGCCTTAGATGGGTTTAGCCAATTGCTGAGCCAATTTCCCGGGTTCTCCTGGTGGGAATATCGAGAGAGCACGCCCCTGCTGCGCACAATGACTGGTGCGCTGTTTGGATTCACGACTGCCTGGTTTGGATTCCCGCTCCTGGAAGAATCCATGGCGGAGACGCGCGTAACTGTGGCTTCCAAGAAAGCCCGTCTGGCCGGCAAGAAGAAGGGCTAGCATGCCTTTTGTCTCAACGGGCGGATTACGTATCTTTCAGTTCGACCATCTTTCGCGGGCTCCGGTAACCCAGGCGGTGGTCACCCGGCGGGGTGGGGTCAGCCAAGGTCCCTACGCTGAGCTGAACGTGAGCACCAGCGTGGGCGACGACCCGGCTTTAGTCAGCCAAAATATGGACCGCATCTTTAGTGCCATGGAACGGCCGCGCGCTTCGCTGTTCGATAGTTGGCTGGTGCATGGCAGCGGGGCGCTGGTGGCCAGTGGGCCGCGCCCGGCTGAATGGGGCAAACCGCCGCAAGGCGATATCATCCTCACCAATAAACCCAATGTGACCTTGTTCATGCGCTATGCGGACTGCGTGCCGCTGATCTACGTGGACCCGGTGAAGAAGGCGCTGGCCCTGGCGCATGCAGGCTGGCGCGGGGCATTGCTGCGCGTGGCGGCCAAGGCGGTGGACGAGATGCGCCAACACTATGGCAGCCGCCCCGAGGACCTGCTGGTGGGCATCGGCCCCGCCATCTCCGTGAAAAATTACGAGGTCGGCCCGGAGGTGGCGGCGGAGGTGCAGTCAGTTTTCGGCGAGTCCAGTGGCTTGCTGCCACGTTACGGGGAGAGTACCCATTTCGACCTGGTGGCGGCTAACCGCCGGGTGCTGGAAGAAGCCGGGGTGCGCCATATTGAGGACGCGGGGCTGTGCACCTTCGAAAACCAGCAGGACTGGTTTTCGCACCGCGGCTCTGGGGGCAAGACCGGGCGTTTCGGGGTGCTGCTGGCCCTCAAATAGCTATGGAACAGCTGAAAAGAAACCTCGAGGCGGTAAGGTTGCGCATAGCCACTGCCGCAAACGAGGCTAACCACTCCGCCGAAGAAATAACCCTGGTGGTCGTGACCAAGGGGCATTCAGCGGAGAGTGTGCGCACTCTACATGAGTTAGGCTTCCGCGATCTGGGCGAAAGTTACGTCCAAGAAGGACGCGCTAAACAAAAGGAACTGGGAGCGTTGGCTGGAATGCGCTGGCACATGATCGGCCATGTGCAGAGCCGCAAAGCAGAGGACGTGGCCAAGCATTTCGACCTGGTGCACGCGGTGGACGGCTTGAAACTGGCTACCCGCCTGGACCGCTTCGCGGCCGAGGCTGGCAAGCAGCTGCCGATCTTGCTGGAAGTCAACGTGAGCGGCGAGGCCAGCAAATACGGCTGGCCGGCCGGAGACGAGCGCAGTTTTCAATCAAACGTCGCGGAGATCGAAAAGATCTTGCTGTTGCAACATGTGCGTGTGCGTGGCTTAATGAGCATGGCTCCTATGACCCACAATCCCGAAGAAGCGCGGCCTTATTTTGCGCGCACGCGGGCCCTGCGGGATGAGTTGCGAACACGCTTCTCCCAGGGCGACTGGAGCCAGCTTTCCATGGGGATGAGCGCTGATTTTGAAGCAGCTATCCTGGAAGGCGCTACCCTGGTGCGCATCGGCACCGCCATCCTAGGGCCTCGACCAGCATGAAATGGAGTAATTATGTTTGAGGTAATTAGCCTGATCATCTTTCTGTTGACCTTGCTGATCATCGTCAAGGTGGTCCTTTCCTATTTCGTTCCTCCGTATCACCCGCTGCGCGAAGTCATCGATCGGATCGTCGAGCCCATACTAGCGCCCATCCAGCGGATCATGCCGTACACTGGCGGGCTGGACTTCAGCCCGATGGTGCTTATCTTAATTATTCAACTGGTTGGCCGCTTAATCCTGGGCTTAGTAGCCTTTTAGCCTTGCCCGTTCATAAAGTGCAAGGCTTAAAACGCAAGCGGCCAGGCGCCGTGCTGGCGATCCGGGTCACTCCGCGCGCCCGCCGCGATGAGATCGTCGCGGTGCTGGCCGACGGGACCATCAAGATTCGCCTCAATGCGCCGCCGGTGGAGGGCAAGGCCAACGAAGCCTTGATCGAGTTTCTCGCCAAGGTTTTGAGGGTGCCGCGTTCAAGGATCGAGATCAGAGCCGGTGGAACCGGCCGGGATAAATTAGTTTCAATTCAAGATATGGAAAGTTCTGAAGCGCAGGCTCGCATCCTGAAGCAGCTGCGTTCCTAGCCGGAATACAAGATCCGCTTGCAAGAGTCGCAGCGCGCCAACGCGTTGGGTGAGCGGGCGGCCTCGGCCAGCGAGGCGGACAGCTCGGCGCCGCAGGCGGAACAGGTCTTGTTGGTCACCTTGGCGATGGCCAAGCCCTTTTTACTTTTGCGCAGTTCTTCGTAGAGTTTTAGGGCGTCATCTGCAATTCCGGAGACTGCCGTTTCGCGTTCTGTGCTCAGCCGCTCCTCCTCAGTTTTCAATTCGCCCTGTTCGCTGCCCAACGTGCGCAGTTCTACGGCGCGTTGGGCCAGCACCGCCTCCAGGTTCTCTTGAGCTTTTTGCAGGGCCGCCTGCCGTTCTTCCAAGGCTTCCATCAGCCCAAGTTCTTTATCTTCCGTGTCGTGCAAATGGCGGGAAAGCACGTCGGCTTCAAGCTGCAGGTCCTGCAGCTCTTTCGGGTTCCTTACTTTGCCCCCATACAAGGAATCCTGGTTTTCCTTCAACTTTTGTTGCTGGGCTTTGGCTTCCTCTTCGGAGTACTGCAGCTCCCGGCGAGCGGCTTCGACTGCGCTCTGCGCCGCGGCCATGGCTTCCTTGGCTTCCCTGACCACATTGTCATCGCTCAATAAATGCTCGATCTCAGCCAACCGTTCCTTCAGCTTGTCGAGCTGGCTATCCACTTGCTGCAAGCGAAAGAGTTTGAAGGTCTGATTCATGAGCGTGATTATAGCCTCTGCTACAATGCCAGCATGCAAGAGAAAACGGAGCGACGGATTACGTGGATCATCATCATTATCTTCCTTCTGGTTATCTCAATCCCGCATCTTATTGCCCAACTGACGATCAACGATGAGGTTGTGTTTGGCGGCTTTTTGTTAAACCCAATCGATGGCTATAGCTATCTGGCTAAAATGCGCCAGGGTTTTGATGGTGAGTGGCTCTTCCGCCTCCCTTACACCGCAGAACCCGGGGAGGGGGCGGCGATCAATTTGTATTACATATTTTTGGGCCACGTTTCAAAAGGGCTGGGCTGGTCGTTGCTGCTAACTTTCCATGCAGCCCGCCTGTTGGGCGCGCTGCTCTTTGCACTGGCTTTGCGCCGCCTTTTGGCGCGCTGCTTAAACAAGCCTAGCGAGCGCGTCCTTGCGCTGGGTCTAACACTCTTCGGCTCGGGGCTGGGCTGGTTGGCAATTATGTTTGGCGGCTTTACCAGCGATTTTTGGGTGGCCGAAGCCATTCCTTTTTTGAGTAGCTATGGCAACCCGCATTTTGCCTTAGGCCTGGCCATGCAGGTGTGGCTGCTCACCCCGCGAAAAGCTGAGGCAGGCTTGTCGTGGCTCTCGCTCGCCCTGACCGGAGGAGCGGCAGCCTTGCTCTCGGTAATTTATCCCTTTGGCTGGGCTTTGGCCGTGGCGGTCTATGGGGGCTGGCTGGCCTGGCTTACATTCAAAAAGGAAATTCAGGGCAAGGACCTGGCATACGGGCTAGTCCTTATCCTGGGCGGTTTGCCCTATGCAAGCTATGCCTTTCTGTTGATCCACTCCCATCCGGTTTTGGCCCAATGGGACGCCCAGAATCTTATTGCTACGCCGCCCCTGTTCGACTTGATCGTCGCCTTTAGCCCGACCTTAGTGTTTGCCGTATGGGGGGCATGGGCTAAATTCAAGACTGAAAAGGCGATTAGATTTCTAACTGTTTGGATGGTGGTCGGCATCGTCATCCTTTATGTGCCGATAAGTTTACAACGCAGGTTGATCACCGGGCTCTTCATTCCCGTGGCCGCCCTGGCGGCCGTTGGCGTAGCCCAGGCGCGCTTGCGTCCGTCCCAAAAGCGTTACCTTGCCATAAGCCTGATCATTCTTTCGTTGCCGACCAATGCCATCATCGTGATGGGCGGCCTGCAAGCAGCCCGCAACCACCACCCGACTCTGGTGGTTTACGCGGAGGAGCTGAGCGCATTTCAGTGGTTAGACGCGCACGCTCCGCAAAACGCCTTGGTTCTGGCTTCCCCGCAAACTGGCTTGTTGCTGCCTCCCTACGCGGCCGTGCGCGTCATTTATGGCCATCCCTTGGAAACCGTCGATGCGAGCCAAAGGCAGGCGGAGATCGTGGCGCTCTACTCCGGATCGTGGTCGCCAATGGAAATCCAGGATTATTTGCAAAGATGGGGCGTGGACTATGTGGTCTATGGGCGACGCGAGCGCGCATTGGGAGAGCTTCCGCAGATCCAGGATTGGCAAATCGTGTTCGAAGAAAATGGACTCTTGATCTTGGCTCCCACAACGCTCAAATGAAATTGCCTTATCAATTTCGGCTTCCCCACCTTTTGCTGCTCAGTCCGTTCATCTTGCTGGCGCCAGTCTGGCTGCGCGGTCAGGCTCTATATTGGGGCACGCCTTCCTCCCAATTCATCCCCTGGTGGTGGCAGGCCTGGCAAACCATCCTGGCTGGCGAATGGCCATTGTGGAATCCCATGTTGGGGATGGGCGCGCCGCTGCTGGCCAATTATCAATCGGCCTTGTTCTATCCACCGACCTGGATCTATTTCGGGTTGGCCGCTATCGGCGGCCTGCCCCTGATGGCCTGGGGGCAGGCCTTGATAGTAGCTCTGCACTTGGCCTGGGCTGCCTGGGGCATGGGCTTGCTGATCAGGCGACTGGGGATGAACGAATTGGCCCAAACAGTGGGCGGGCTGGCCTTTTCGCTGTCAGGTTACCTGGTGGCCCGCGCCCACTTTCTTAGCATCAATGCCGCGCTGGCCTGGCTGCCCTGGATCATGCTGGCCGCGTATGACCTGGCGCAGGAGCCCAGGCGCAAACGCGGCGTGCTGATGCTGGCACTCTTTTTAGGGATGCAATGGCTGGCCGGCCACGCGCAACTCGCTTGGTACAGCTTGCTGCTGGCCGTCGCTTGGACGGCCTTTTGGGCCCGGCGCGCCGGCGGCTGGCCGCAGATCGGGCGAGTCGCGCTCGGATTTGGGGCAGCCGGTTTGTTCGCCTTCTGTTTATCCGCGGTGCAGTTGATCCCGACCGCAGAGTATTTGCTCAACTCCCAACGTGCGGCCCAGGTAGATTTTGCCCAGGCAGCCACCTATTCTTTCTGGCCCTTGCGTTTGATCGGCCTGCTTGCGCCCAACTTTTTTGGGAACCCGGCCTATGGGAACTACCTGGGTTACGGAAATTTTTGGGAGGACGCCATATACATCGGCTTGCTGCCTTTGTTCCTGGCGCTGGCCGCGCTGTGGGGCATACGCAGAGCCCGGAAGCACCAACCCTTATTTATTTTTCTAGTTGCGGTGATCGTCATTTCTTTCGTCCTGGCGCTGGGCAATAACACTCCACTGTTTGCCTGGCTTTACGAATACGTGCCCAGTTTCGAATTGTTCCAGTCGCCCACACGCTTTAGCATCTGGCTCGTTTTTGCTTTGGCGCTGTTGGCCGCCTTCGGCGCTGAAGCCTGGCGGGCGCCAAGCGGCCGCAGGCTCTACTGGTCGCGGCTGGCGCTGGCCGCCGCGGCAGCAGTGGTCGGCTATTCAGCTTTGGTTATTGGGATGTTAGGCCAGGGAGTAGCTCCGTTTGCCTGGGCCAGCTTGTCCATGGGAATCATCGCAGCCGGGGCCGCATGGCTTAATTTGCAGGCCCCAGGACAAAAGCAGGCAGGCCTTTCGCGTTGGGCCTGGCTGGTTTGCCTCTGGCTGGCGGCCGATCTGCTTTTCGCAGGTTGGGGACTGAGCCCGGGCGCTGACCTGGATCTTTACAAAGAAGAAACCAGGGAACTTGGGCTTGTTTCACAGTTGGGGGCAGGGCGCTTGTACATCGCTTACGAAGATGAACGCAAGCTGAAATTTGAGCAGCTGTTTCGGTTTGATACCTTCTTCAGCGCGGACCCCGGCGCCATCCGCGCCAGCCTGTTACCTAATATTTCTTTGCTGGAAAGAATCGCTTCGGCCAATAATTTTGACCCGCTGGTCCCCGGGCGCTACCGTGATTGGATCGACGCCTTGGAAGCTGCGCCCGCAGGACGCCAAGAAGCCATGCTGGCCGCCACTAACGTCACGGTCATCGAGCGGGTGACAGGTGCTGAAGCAGGCGTCGTTTTCGAGCCGCGTATCGCGCTGCCGCGCGCCCGCTGGGTGAATTGCGCCCAGCCCGTCGCAAATGCTCAAGAAGCGTTAGAGTTCATCTCAAACACCGACTTTTTCCCTAGTGATACGGTGCTCATAGAAACGGTTGAACCCTCGGGAGGACCCCTGTGCGGCTCGGGCCCAGCGGGCAGTGTGGAACTGCTGGCCTCTTCCCCAAATACCGTTCACCTGCAAGTGGATGCGCCCGGAGGCGGCTGGCTGCTGCTGGCGGATACCTGGTACCCGGGCTGGGTCGCGATTGCGAATGGAAAAGAGCAGGATGTTTACCCCGCCGACGAGGTTTTCCGTTCGGTTCAATTGGACCCAGGGCGATATCAGCTCGACTTCATTTATCAGCCTGCCAGTTTTACGCTCGGTCTGGCGTTGAGCGCCCTGGCGTGGGCAAGCTGGGGGTTTTTGATAGTGACCAAAGCGGAACCGCGGTAAACTTCCGATTGGGATTGATTGAGCTCAGCTAAAGCCCTATGAAGCGAAATAAGAACTGGCCGTTGTATCTCCTGATCGCAATAGGAGTGGCATTGGTCCTTTGGTTTCTGAGAACGCCCTTATTAGAGTTGTTCGGCTTTATCGGTAACCGCCAGGCTTTCATCGAATATATCAATAGTTTCGGCTTACTCGGCCCGCTGGTGTTAGCCTTGCTGCATGTGGTCCAGGTGGTGATCTCGATCTTGCCCGGAGACGTCTTTTATCTCGCGGCGGGATATGTGTATGGACTGGTGCCGGGCTTCGTCTTGAATTTGAGCATCACCGTCGGCGCGGGGCTGCTGGCGTTCAACATCGCCCGGCGCTGGGGACGGCCGGTAGTGGACCGGCTGGCCCCAGCGCAGGTGGTCGACCGTTGGGATGCGGTGGCCAGGCGGCGCGGCTTCGTTTTTTTCCTGATGAGTTTTATGCTGCCCATCTTCCCCACCGACACGATGAATTACGTTGCTGGATTAAGCTCCATCCGCTGGCAGGAATTTGCCTTGGCCAGTCTGTTGGGAAGGTCGCCTTCTATCTTCATAATTACGCTGCTGGGCGCACACGGCACCGATCTTGCTTCGCTGAATTTGCCACCGGTAACTTTTGTGGTGGTAGTCATTTCTATTATTGGCCTATACATCGCCTGGCTCACTTTTTTCCGGAAATTGACCGTAGAAGCGCTGAAAGAGTAGGGTTCTTTTATGCAAGTTAGAAGCCGAACAAGGTCACCTGTTTCTGAAACAGTTGTTGTGGATAGGCAGATCCAATCTGGCTTTCCAATCCCTAAGGTCAGCTACCACCATATGCAATTACCAAACACCAACTTACATTACATCATGTGTGGAGAGGGACCGCCGCTGATCATGGTCCCGGCCACGATCTCAAAAATTGAGAATTGGCTGGCCTTGGCTCAATTCATGGGCCAGCGCTTTACGGTGTATTTTTTTGAGCTGCCTGGCCACGGAAAATCCACACCGTTCCCAGAGGCTTTCAGTTCGGAGTTGGCCGCCGAAACCGTGGAGGCGTTCATAGATGGTCTCGGTTACAAAACAGTTTCCTTGATGGGCTTTTCATTTGGCGGGATCCTGGCTCTCACCACCTTGAAACGACTTCGCCAGCGGATTGAAAAGGTCCTCCTGCTTTCCCCAGTGGTGTCCAGTCGAGCCCTAAGGCTTTCTGCCCCCCGCCGCAAAATTCTAAAAGGCATGGTCAGAGTATTGCGCAATCCTCGCGTTCGCTCCAGCGTGTTGCGAACTATGCGCAAACCCAGATTGAGTAGATTTTTGTCGCGGGGTATTTCGCGGGCTGGCAAGGTTGAGAAGTCTATATCGATCGAGGAAGTCTTCCTCCAGATTTCAGAGAGCACCGCCGATGTGTTGTGTTACCAATTGGCCGAAACACTGAATTTTGAATTGCAGGATCAATCCTTTGAGCAGACTTGCTATTTCGGTATGTCCGTGCGCGATCCCTTGTTGAGCTTTGATACCACCCTGGACGTTGTAAAGCGCCATTTTCCAAAAATCCATGTCGAGAAATTTCAGTTCCCATTTCATCAGCCGCCAAGACCGTTTACCTTTGAGGAAATGAACCAGAATTATGGCGGCTTGCTGGATTTGTTCAAATGAAGACGGGAAGGGAAATGGGTTTTGATTGTTCTCTTCAGCCGTTCATAGAACCGTTCAGAGATGGTTATGTATTTTGCGGCTCAGGGTTTAGGGATTTTCTAAGCAATAACTGAACGGGAGGTTATGCAAGTGGCCAGGAGCTCGCGAAGAGGTTCCGTGTTTAAATAACCTTATTTGGCGCTTAGAAGAAATATAGGCTATTTAGCCATTTTTCTTCCAGGACTCGTCTGGCTAGGCGCGTTGTTAGTGCCACCTCACGTCGGAATTCAAAGCTCGATTAGCGCGTATTACCATACTGAGATGAGAAATGTTTTCGTAGGGATACTTTTCACTATGGGTTTTTTTTTGTGGACTTATGACCCCAAGTTTTACGACAAAAGTTATGGAAATAGGGATCGGTATTTTGGTAAAGCTGCCGCCATATTTGCTATCGCGGTGGCTTTCTTTCCCACCACCCGAGAGAACTGGAGTCAATCATCCCACCCGCCATCTATTCTGAAGGCCTTTATGGTTATCTTCATCTCATATTTGCTTTCCTTCTTTTCGGGACTATGATTTATTTCTCCTACTTTTTGTTTACTGAGACAAGGCGTGGTAAAAAAATTCAGCGGGGAAGTGCCAAAGAAAAGAGGAACAGCGTTTACCGGGCAATGGCTCTTGTAATGTCAGCATGCGTGGTGCTTATTGGGGTTTACTTCGTTACTGAGTTTTGGGGCTTAGGACGCAGTCTATTTGAACAACTTCCCCCTGTGTTCTTCTTCGAAGGCATAGCTATTTTGGCCTTCGGGATTTCTTGGGCTGTAAAGGGCGAGGCACTAGAGCAAATTGGAAAGGATGTCAAAAGCATGGTTAGGCAAGCCCGCAATGTTTCTAAATGGGTTTTATCAAGAAATCGGAGGACCTAACGCCCCTACAAAGAGATTCAGAAGCCGCTGATCTTAGGGGGCAACCTACATGCTGCGATTTCTGCTGAATTCCGATTGCGCAAAGGCAGCGGAACCCACGCTGGGATATTGTCCAGCACCTTGAAAAGAGAGCGTTTTCCTTCAATTCCATCTAGTTTTATGCAATAATGCTGCATGCGTACATTTTGAAAGCCCAGCATGGCTGCTTCACCTTCAACCCTTCCTCATTCCATACCTACCACACTGACCACATCTACCATTTCCACGAGATCCATAACCTCGACATACCTACCACGCGTCCGTTTGCCGCGCGCCCCAGCGCCATTAACAAAAACTGCCCAATTTTGAGCAGTTTCAAAGGATGGGGATTCTGGATTCGAACCAGAGCTCCTTGATTCAGAGTCAAGTGTCCTACCGCTAGACGAATCCCCAGCGACTTAAATTATACTTGCTTTTATAAGCAACCAAGTGAAATAGACGAGCTGCGTGGCGTACAATTCTTGGATACCCCGGCTAAAATATTTGCTGAGCCCTGAGCGGAAGTAGAGGAGCATTGATGGAAACAACTAAACGGTTACGCGGGTCCGAGACCCGCAGCGCGAAGGACGGAGCCCAAAAAGCTGAGCTGGGGGAATTTGGCGTATTGATCGGCGGGCATTGGCTGAAAACCGGCGACGCCATTGAGGTGCATAGCCCGTATGACGATGCCCTGGTGGCCGTGGTGCACCGCGCCGGCCCCAAGGAGATCGAGGCGGCTATTGCCGCCGCGGTCGAAGCCTTTCAGGTGACTCGCAAGCTGTCGTCGTGGAAGCGCGCCGAAGTCCTGATGAAGGTCAGCCAGGGCATTGCCGCTCGGCGCGAAGAGCTGGCCCGGACCATCGCCCTGGAAGCGGGCAAGCCCATTCGCACCGCCCGCTTGGAAGTGGATCGGGCAGCCTTCACCTTTCAAATCGCGTCGGAAGAATCCAAGCGTATATATGGAGAGGTAGTTCCCCTCGATTGGTTGCCAGGCAACGAAGGCCGCGTGGGGCAGGTGATGCACGTGCCCTTGGGTCCCATCGTCGGCATCGCCCCCTTCAACTTTCCGTTGAACCTGGTGGCCCACAAAGTGGCACCGGCCATGGCAGCCGGCAACCCGATTATTTTGCGCCCGGCCAGCGCCACCCCGGTGAGCGCACTCAAGTTGGGCGAGATCATCTTAGAATCCGGTTGGCCGGAGGGCGGCTACGCGGTGGTTACTTCTGCCACCAAGGACGCCGCGCCGCTGATCGAGGACCCGCGCATCAAGCTGCTCACTTTCACAGGCAGCCCGGCGGTGGGCTGGGCGCTTAAGGCCCGCGCCGGCATGAAGCGCGTCACCCTGGAGCTGGGCGGGAACGCCGGCGTCATCGTCCACGAAGACGCCGACCTAAAATACGCGGCCGAGCGCGTGGCCTGGGGAGGCTTCTCTTTCGCCGGCCAATCCTGCATTTCTGTCCAGCGCGTGTATATCGCCCAAAACGTGTATGAGGATTTTGTCGACGACGTGGTGCAGCGCGTGAAAGCCCTGGTGGTTGGCGATCCGTTGGATGAAAAGACTGACGTAGGCCCGATGATCGACGCTGGGGCGGCCGAGAGGCTGGAAGGCTGGGTGCAGGAGGCTAAGGCCGGCGGCGCCGAGATCTTGGTGGGTGGGTCCCGCAAGGGAACGCTGTTTGCGCCCACCCTGCTTGCCTCCCTGGAGGAAAGCATGTCCATCTCCTGCCAGGAGGCGTTTGGCCCCATCGTTGGACTCTACCCTTACACGGACGTCTATCAGGCGATCAAAAACGTGGATAACAGTGAGTTTGGCTTGCAAGCCGGCATCTTCACCAATGATCTGAACATCGTGCAAAAAGCCTTCGATGAAATCCAAGTGGGGGGCTTGATGGTCAACGACGTATCCACTTTCCGCATCGATCACATGCCCTATGGCGGGGTTAAGCAATCGGGGATGGGACGAGAAGGACTGCGCTACGCTATCGAGGAGATGAGCGAAATGAAGCTATTGACCTTCAATCGGCGCGGCGCCTAACCGCGGCCTCTAAATCCGAGGACTACTTGGCGTTTTTCTCCAGCGCCGCGATGGCGGCTTGCAGCCGGGCAAGCACCTTCTCGCGCCCGACAATTTCCATACTTTCGAACAGCGGCGGGCTGATCTCCTGGCCGGTGACCACGTTGCGTAAGATGCCGAACAGTTGGCCTGCTTTCAGCCCAAGTTCGTCGGCCACGGCGCGCATCGGCTCCTCGGCGCTGGCCGCGTTGAATTCGGGCAGCACCTCAAGGATGCCGGTGGCCTTGCGCAACGCCGCCGCGGAGGCCGTGGCTGTCATCCCCTTACCCACCAGCATCTCCACCGGCGGCAGAGCCACTTCCTTGAAGAAAAAGCCGGCCAGCTCAGGGCCTTCGTCCAAGGTGGTCATGCGCGTTTGGATGAGGGGGACGATCGGCGCCAACTGCCCGGCGTCCACTTGGAGACCGGCCTTCTCGAAATAAGGCAGCAGTCGCTTCGCCAATTCCTTTTCAGGTAAGACGCGGATGTGCAGCCCGTTGAAGTGGTCTAGCTTCTTGAAATCGATGCCAGCCGGGGAGGGGGTCAGTTTGTCCAAATCGAATTTTTCAATCAGGTCCTGCATACTGAAGAATTCGGTGTGATCGTCATAGCTCCAGCCCATCAGCGCGATCCAGTTGATCACACCCTCGGGGAGATAGCCCATATCGGCCAGATCTTTGACAAAAATGGATTGGCCGGTCAGCCGCATTTGTTCGGTGTCTCGTTTGCTCATCTTGCCCTTGCCGCTGGGTTTGAGGAAGACCGATAGGTGCACCCAAACCGGCTGCTCCCAGCCAAACGCTTCATAGATGTGGACGTGCAACGGCAGGCTTGGCAGCCACTCCTCGCTGCGCAGCACGTGGGTGATAGCCATCAGGCGATCATCCACCATAGCGGCCAGGTGATAAACGGCATGCCCGTCAGATTTAAGCAAGACGCGGTCATCGATGCTGCGGTTCTCGACCGTGATCTCACCGCGAAGTTTGTCTTTTACAGTGATCGTGCCATCCTTCGGCGCCTTAAAGCGGATCACATGGCTTTCACCCGCCTTCACCCGTCGAAGCGCTTCTTCCGGCGGAAGGTTGCGGCAGCGACCGGAATAGTGTGGCTGTTGCTTGTTTGCCTGCTGCGCTTTGCGCACTTGGTCCAATTCCTCCGCGGTGCAGAAGCAATAGAAGGCCTTTCCCCTGGCCACCAATTCCTCGGCATGCTTGCGGTAAATGTCCATCCGTTTGGATTGGTGATAGGGGGCATAGGGTCCACCCACGCCGGGGCCCTCTTCCCAATTCAGGCCGAGCCATTTCAAGTTACTAATCAGGTCTTGTTCGGCGTTTGGATCGTAGCGTTTTTGGTCGGTGTCTTCGATACGCAGAATGAATTGCCCCTTGGTTTGTTGGGCGACCAAATAGTTATACAGCGCGGTGCGCGCGCTACCCAGGTGCGTCAGGCCGGTAGGGGATGGGGCGAAACGCACGCGGGCAGGTGTCTGCGTCATGGGGAATTAGGAGAAGTTCAATGCCCGGTGGCGGGCGACTACGCTCTCCACCAAGCCGATCCCGAACATAAAGGTCAGCAGTGAAGAGCCGCCCGCGCTGATGAAGGGCAGCGGCAGGCCGGTGACCGGCAGCACCGAAATGTTCATGCCGACGTTCACGATGGTGTGCAAGGCGATCATCACCGCCACCCCATAGGCGATCAGGGAGCCGAAGGTATCGTGCGAAAGCTGCGCAGCGCGCACGCAGCGCCAGATCACAAAGAAGATCAGCCCGAGCACGGCCAGTGCGCCGACCAAGCCGAACTCGGCAGCGATCGCCGAAAATATAAAGTCGTTATGCCGCACTTTGAGGAAGCGCAACTGTACCTGGGAGCTCTGCCCATATCCTTGACCCAGCAACCCGCCTGAACCGATGCTGATCAGCGATTGGGTGACGTTATAGTTCTCTTCCAGCGCCGCCTCCGGATTTGGGGCGATGAAGTTGAGTACGCGCTGCTGCTGATAAGGTTGCAAGAAGGGAAAGGTGATCACAGCGATCAGCACGGTCCCAACGGCGAACAAGGCCAGGTGCTTTAATTCCAAGCCGCTGATCCATAGGAGCGCAAACCAAACTACCATGAGCACAATGGAAGTGCTCAGATTTGGCTGGATCAAGATCAAGATCACCAGCCCCAGGGTCAGCGACACGCTGCGTACGATCCACCTAAGGTCTTTCGACGCGTCGCGATTGCGCGCGAAATAATCCGCCAGGATGATTATCAAAATGATCTTGGCCAGTTCGGAAGGCTGAAAAATGAGCACGCCGAGGTCCAGCCAGCGCGCGGCTCCGAAACTGGCCTCGCCCACCAGGAAGATGAGCAGGAGCAGCCCCGCCAAAATGACATAAAGCACGCGGCTGACCGCGATCCACAAGCGGTAATCCACGGAGGCGGCCACTACGATGACTGCAAAGCCGATCAACCCATATGTAATTTGGCGTCCAAGGATATCCAGCTCGATCAGTTCGGCGTTGCCGGCGATCGAAGAGCTGATCATGGCCATACCGAACGTGAGCAGCACGGCCACGGCTCCCAACAGCCAAAAATCAAAATGACGCCAAATAGCAGTTCTCAACTGAAGATCCTTTGCCGCCTTGCAGAGGAAGGCGGGATATTAGTATTCTTCGGGCAAGCGGTTGTCGGCCCGCTTTAGCGGGATATCTGCCAGCAGCCGCTGGGAGCGGCCATCCTGGGTAATCTCAAGGCGCACCCCGCTGCGATCCACTTCCACGTGCCTGGAGATCACTTCGATAAGCTCGTCGCGCAACTCCTCCATGGTACCCGGTGGCAGGGTGCTTCGGTCGTGGATCAGCACCAGGCGCAAGCGTTCCTTGGCCGTATTGGCGCTGCCTCTGCGGGTGAAAAATCCGGCGAGGTTACGCACGTTTTTCACCACTCGAACGGATCAGTTTGGAAAGACGGCCCATAATGCCTCCTCCACCGTTGGCGGAAGTAAAGGCGACTTCCTCACCGGTTAGCCGCTTGGCAATGTCGCGGAAAGCCTGCCCCGTCTTGCTCTTGGCCTCCAGGGCGATCGGAGCTCCGCGGTTCGTGCTTACCAACACGGCCTGGTCATCCGGCACGATGCCGATCAGCTCGACGGCCAGCAATTCCAGCACATCCGCCACGGCCAGCATATCGCCTCGGCTCACCAGTTCGCTGTTGATGCGATTAACCACCAACTTGGCTGGGCCTTTTTGCTCGGCTTCCACGATCCCGATAATGCGGTCAGCATCCCGCACGGCGGAAACCTCGGGGTTGGTGATAATAATGATCTCGTCCGCGGGCGCGATGGCATTCTTGAAACCGCGTTCGATGCCAGCCGGCGAATCGATGACGACGAAATCGAAATCCTTGACCAGTTCTTCGCAAATCCGTTTCATATCTTTCGGTGAGACAGCGCTCTTGTCGCGAGTTTGCGCGGCAGGGATCAGGTACAGCTCTTCCAGGCGCTTGTCGCGGATCATAGCCTGGCGCAGTTTGCAGCGTCCTTCGACGACGTCCACCAGGTCATACACGATTCGGTTCTCCAGGCCCAGTACGACATCCAAATTGCGCAAACCAATATCAGCGTCGATGCAGACTACCTTCTTGCCCAAGGCGGCCAGCGCCGCGCTGATGTTAGCCGTGGCCGTGGTTTTACCCACACCGCCTTTTCCTGAAGTGATCGTAATTACGCGTCCCATAAGTTCGCTTTCAGCCCGCGGTTGCCTGGGCGCCAATATTCCATTCTTCAGCGACGACCTCGCCATCTTTTACGAAGGCGATCTCCGGGCGCGGCTCGCCGCGCTCGGCGGGTGGGATGGCAATGTGTCTGGCGATCCGTAATTGGGTTGGCGCCAGGTCCATGGCGCAAACGACGGCGCTCTCATCGCCTTCGGCGCCGGCGTGCACCAGGCCGCGCAAGCGGCCCCAAACCACCACGTTGCCCCCGGCAATGATCTGCGCCCCTGGGTTCACGTCGCCGATCACGGCCACGTGGCCGGGGTGAGTTAGGTTAAAACCGGAACGCAAAGTCTTGCGGAGCAAAAGGGCGTTGGCCTCTACCGAAATAGCAACTGGCTCTTCCTCAATCTCCTCTTCGGGCTCGGGCTCGGCCTGGTGTATGCGAGTGGCCAGGCCCATCGCTTGGGCACTGAGTTCAGTGAGCGGTGAACGGCTGAGCACGCCCCACAGGGAGAGCCCATGTTCCGACATCTGATCGCGCAGCCTGCCCATGGACGCAGCGTTGATAGTGTGTTCGTCCACGTCCAGGATCAGTTTGGCGCCTTTCAAAAAATCCTTCTGGCGGCCCAATTCGCTGAGCAGGGACTGCTCGGCTTCCAACCAATCCCCGTTTCCCACAGAGACGAGCAAGCCTTCGCGAATGCCTTTTATTTGCACTTCAGGAGACATGAGAAAAATTATAGCATCCAGCCCTTGTCGCCGCGAAGAAAACAGGGCTGAAGGTTTAGCGGTTCCCCAACAGGGTGTCTATCTCTTTGAGCTCGAAATAAGCCTCGATCATTTGGCGGACAATGGGCGCAGCCACTGTGGCGCCTTCTCTGCCGTTGTAAACGAAGGCGATCACAACAACCTCGGGGTCGTCATAAGGGGCGTAGGCGAGCGTCCAGGCATGGCTGGGCCAGTTGCCATACTGGCACAAGTTCTTGCTAAAGGCGGTCTCGTCACAATATTCCGCTGTACCCGTCTTCCCTGCTACCGCGATGGATACGTTAGCAAATTCCTCCGCTAGCGTCCCGAACTGCACCGCGCCGCGCATACCCTCCTGCACCTTCTCTATGACCCAGGGCTCCACGGTCACGATTTCGCCGGTCGGGCGGCAGGCCCCGATACCGTCTGGGTTCTCGTATTTCTCGATCAGCGGGTCCGTGGTTATATCCCAGCGGACTTCAGGCGCGAATTCCTTTACTAAGTTGCCGTTGCCATCCAAAATTTCGCGCAACAGGGTGGGGCGCATCTGCATCCCATCGTTGGCGATCGTAGCCGCCGACATCAAAATCTGCAGCGGCGAAGCCAGCACAAACCCTTGCCCTACGCTGGTGATATAGGTGTCGCCGGTGGACCAGTTTTCACCCTGATTGCGACGTTTCCAGGTGGGATCGGGCACCAGGCCATCCGTCTCGTAGGGCTGTTCGATGCCCAAAGGTTCACCGTAGCCCAGGGCGCGTGCATAAGTGCCCAGGCGGCAGATGCCTAAGCCTTCGGGCACCTCCTCTTGGAAACCGCCTCCAACTTTATAAAAATACACGTTGCTGGAATTGGCTAACCCGCCGATAAAATTCAACTGGCCAAAGCCGGCTTCGTTCCAATCCACGAAAACTCGGGCGCGCCCGGTTTCACCCTCAAAGAAACGTTCGGTCACCGTGATCTGGCTCGGCGTTTGGATGATTTGCTCCGGGGTCACGACGCCTTCGTTTAATATCCCCACCGCAGTGACCAGTTTGAACACAGAACCCACCGGGATCTCAGCCCCCACCGCACTGTTCACCAGTGGATGCGTGGCATCCGCGATCAGTTGCTCATAATAATAGGCGGGGATAAAGCGCGCAAAGCGATTGTTCTGGTAGGTAGGCCAGGAGACCATCGCCAGGATCTCCCCGGTGCGCGGGTCCATGGCGATCACCACCCCGCTGGTCATGGTCAATCCAATTTTGCGATTCCATTCGGCGATCTCTTCTTGCAGGATGGTGGAAGCGGCTTGTTGCAGGCGGGTGTCGATGGTGAGCACCAGGTTTTGGCCGGGTTGGGCGTTCACCGGAGGTTCAATATCTCGCAAGACTTGGCCGCCGACGTCGGTTTCCACCACACGCTGGCCGGGAACGCCGCGCAGCAATTCATCAAAATACAATTCAATGCCGCCGTAGCCCACCTTATCGCGGTTGGGCACAAAGCCCAGGGCGCGCAGTTCGGCTTCCTGGATGGCGGGCAGCGGCCCTAAATAACCTATCACCGCGGCGGTCAGTTCCCCGGTGGGATAGTCGCGCACCGGTTCAATTTGTACGTCAACGCCCGGCCAGTCCACCGTTTTTTCTTTGACCGCCAGAGCCAGCTCGCGAGAAATGTTGCACTGGATCTGCACGGGGTCATAAGGGGAAAAGGAAGTCTGGATATCGACCATCTCGCGGATGCCCAGGTTGTCCCCACACGGAATCAATGGCTCATCGATCGAACCCTTGCTGATCGGCACGCCGCTGAGGTGAGCCAGTTCAATAACGATCTGCTCTATCTCCCCAGGGTCATCGGGCAGGAACGCGGGCGTAATAATGATGTTATAGGATGCCACGTTTTGGGCCAGCACGATCCCATTGCGATCATAGATCACCCCGCGCTGTGGCGCCAGGCTGATAGTCTCCGTGCGGTTTTCGTTTGCCTGGCGCAGCCAGTTATCGTGTTCCAGAACTTGGAGATAGATAAGTCGCGTAATGAAAATTAGGAAAGCGAGACCGATGGCGCCCAGGAAGGCGTATAGGCGCCAGGATTCTAATGAGGGCTTGCTGGTTGTTTCGGACAGGTTGCTCATACAGGCTGTTCCGCCGGGTTGACGAGTTTATTCAATTCGCTCATTATGGCATGCACAGGTAAGATAAAGATGAGGTTCAAAAGCATACTGGGCACGGTAATTACATTGAGGGCTTCAAGGGCATCTATAGGGTGGGCGCTCAAGAATAAATACGACAGAGTGACCAAGTGAATGCACAGGGCGCCCAACACCGTGGCAGAAAGTAGGGCGAGCAATTGACCTTGCCAGATCCGTTGTTTTAGCAACTGGCAAATGCCGGCTGCTCCCACGTAGCCAGCCAATAAAACCCAGTCGGGCAGGGCACTGGCATAACCCAGCATTAGCCCGGCGGGAAGCCCCCATTTCCAGTCCGATAGGTTCCCGGGCTGCAGCATCCAAGAGATCAGAACCAGCAGGACAAGATCGGCAGACCCTTGCAGCAAAGTAATGCGCATCACCAGCGTAAGCTGCAGGAGAGCCGCGCCAAGCAGCAATCCGATTCCCACCAGGACGCGCATATTTCTATACCGACCTTAGGGATTTATCAGCAAAGGGGTGAGGTCAACCGGCTGAAAATTAACGATCACCAAGACGATCTCCAGGCGGGTGAAATCGACCACAGGTTGCACGGTAGCCGTCTGAAACAAGGCCTGGGCTTCCTGGCGCACACTGCTCACCTGGCCCACAAGGATGTTGCTTGGGAATAGGCCGCCGATCCCGGAAGTAAACACCAGGTCGCCGGCCTGCAATTCGGCATCCTGCGGAATTAGATCTATGCTCAGGTCACCGGTGATGCTGCCGGTCAAGACACCATCCACTTCGGAGGGCTGCAATTGCACGCCAACCTGGGCGGCTGGGTCGGTGATCAATTCCACCCGGGCCGCATTGGCCGTTACCTGGGCCACGCGTCCCACCAGGCCTTCCTGCGCCACCACCGGCATGCCGCGACGGATGCCGTCGTCCGAGCCGCGGTTGATGATCACATAATGTAAAAAGGGGCTGGGGTCGCGGCCGATCACGGCGGCTGCCTGGTAGGCATTTTCCGGCCGCGCCCGGGCGAAATCCAGCAGCGACGAGAGCAGCTCGATCTCCGTGACCTGTTGTTGCAAGGCAATGATCTGGGTTTGCAGGGTGGCCTTCTCGGAACTTAAGTCGGCGTTTTCCTGGCGCAGCCGAGTAATGTCGGCGGGGGCGTTGACAAAGTCCTGGATGGCTTGGAAGCGGTCATAGAGCCAGGTCTGGAGCCCGTAGACCGGCTGGAGGGCGCTGTTGAGGATCGGGGTGAGGTAGCCGCCGAGGGCCAACAGCAGCAAGCCAGCGGCCAGCAAGACCAGGGTTACTAGCTGGTAGGGATTGTTTTTAGAGCGCATGGAAATTAATAGAAGGATGATATCCCGCCCCACTCGGGAATGTAGAGTGGTTACTAATCCAATTGCAGCAACAAATGGCGGTAAGCCTCTATATCCTCCAGCACTAGTCCCGCCCCACGGGCCACGCAGGTCAGCGCATCGTCCGCCACCCAGCAGCGAATACGCAGCTCCTCACTAAAACGCTCGTCGAGCCCGCGCAGGAGAGACCCGCCCCCGCTCATACAAATGCCGCTATCCATTACATCACCGAGCATCTCGGCAGGGATTTCGTCCACCGTCTCTTTGAAGGTTTGGATAATATTGTCAACCACCCCGGATAACGCTTCGCGGATCTCAATAGAAGAAAGCTCCAGCGTTTCAGGGAGGCCGCTTACCAGGTTGCGGCCGCGCACAGTCATGGTCTTTTCCTCTTTGAGGGGAAAAGCCGAGCCGATCTGAATTTTCACCTGCTCAGCAGCTTGTTCGCCGATCAGGATATTGTATTTATTGCGGATGTACTGCAACACGGCCTGGTCCATTTCGTCTCCGCCCGTGCGCTGGGATTTTGAGACGACTACGCCTCCCATGGAAAATACGGTCACTTCAGAAGTGCCGCCGCCGATGTCGATGATCACCGTTCCACCTATCTTGTCTATTGGCAGCCCCACGGCCAGCGCCGAGGCGGTAGGCTCTTCAATTAGATAAACGGCGCGGGCGCCTGCCAGCAGGGCGGCATCGTTCACCGCCCGCTTTTCCACTTCGGTGACACCGGTTGGCACGCCGATGACCACCCGCGGCCGGGGCAGCGGCACAATGCTCTGCTCGTGAGCCTTACCGATAAAGTAGGCCAGCATCTCCTCGGTAATTTCAAATTCGGAGATCACGCCGTCCCGCAAGGGGCGAACTACGACCACATTCTTAGGCGTGCGGCCAGCCATTTCCTTGGCTTGCAGTCCTACGGCAATGGGTCGGCGGCTCTTCTTTTCCACCGCTACCCAGGATGGCTCGTTGATCACGATGCCTTTGCCGCGCACAAAGACCAGCGTGTTGGCTGTCCCCAGGTCGATGCCGATATCCAGGGAGAAAAAACCCAAGATCCAATTGAGCGGGTTAAATGCCATGCTGAGCTCGGGTTAGGGCTTTAGGAATACTTGGATGATGGAATTGCTTCTGTTTCATTTTATTGGGTCGCGTGAAACCTACGAATGTTGAAACCGAGTTCGGGGAGATTTTCACAAAACACGTCATTTTACCATGTGCAAAATCCATTAACGATTATTAGCTGGGCACGAGGTATAATCCATAAATCCTGAAAAAGGAGGTTCTTCAGCCGAAAAAATAGCAGATTTTGAGGGAAACAGCGCATGGCCCGGCCTTGGCCGGGTGACGAGGATGAAGGTTGCTCACTGCAAGGTGAGCCTAAGCAGCCAGATGAGCGGCTGCGAAAATCGATAAGCCACTCGCAGATTTTCTGCGAGTGGGTAGATCAGCGGATGCCTTCCGGGTAAGACTGCCCCCGATTATTTCCCTCCAAATGAGAAGCGCCCGCGAACGGCTTTCGTTCGCACAATACCGTGGGAGCGATCCTGCGGGCAAAGACGGGCGCGGCGGCAATATAACGAATGAGTTGGCCAAGCCAACTTAGGAGGAACTCAGCATGTGTGGAATCGTAGGTTATATCGGTGAGCGCGATGCAACCCCGCTCATTCTCAGCGGGCTTAAGCGCCTGGAATACCGCGGTTACGACTCAGCGGGGATAGCCGTGCTGCAGAATTCGCGCATCGAAGTGCGCCGCGATGCCGGCAAACTCGGCCGTCTGGTTACCTTGGTTGAAAACGAACCCCTGGCTGGCAATTTGGGCATTGGGCACACCCGCTGGGCGACCCACGGGGAGCCCAGCGCGCGTAACGCCCATCCGCACATGGGGGCTACCGGCGAGGTGGTGCTGGTGCATAACGGCATCGTGGAAAATTACCTGGAATTGAAAGAGGAATTGCAGGCTGAAGGGGTGGAGTTCAATTCTGACACTGACACCGAGATCATTGTGCATCTGGTCGAACGCTATCTCTCCCAGGATATCACCTTGGAAGAAGCGGCTCGCCGCGCAGTGAACCATCTACGCGGACACCACGGGATCGTCATGTTCAGTTCGCGGCAGCCCGACCGCATTGTGGCCGCCCGTATCGGCAACGCCGGTGGGGTCGTGGTGGGCTTTGGCCAGGGCGAGATGTTCGTTGCTTCCGACTTGCCGGCTATCCTGGAGCACACCCGTAAGGTGGTCTTCCTTGAGTCCGGCCAGATGGCCACCGTCACCCGGGAAGGGTTGGTCTTGCACGATATGGAGGGCAATGACCTCGATTTCACAGTGGACAGCGTTTCCTGGGACCCGGTGGCGGCTGAAAAGGGAGAATATCGCCATTTCATGGAGAAAGAGATCCACGAACAGGTGCGTTCGCTCACTGATACTATTGCCGGCCGCGTGGATTTTGAAAATGGACGCATTCTGCTTCCTGATCTGAACCTGGATGAGAAGTCGGCGCGCAAGATCGAAAAGATCTTCATCATTGCTTGCGGCACCGCCGGCTATGCCGGCATGGTCGGCAAGACCTTGATCGAAAGCATAGCCAAGGTGCCCGTAGAATTCGATATAGCCTCAGAGTTTCGTTATCGCGACCCCCTGGTCAATAAAAATAGCGTAGTGCTGGCCATCAGCCAATCAGGCGAGACGGCGGACACACTGGCGGCTATGGCCGAAGGCAAGAAGCGCGGCGCCACCCTCTGGTCCATCATCAATGTCATTGGCTCGCAGGCCATGCGCATGGCCGATGGGTATATATCTATGCAAACTGGTCCGGAGATCGGGGTGGCTTCCACCAAGGCTTACACCGCGCCCCTGGTGGACCTGTACATGCTGGCCATTCTCCTGGCGGACTTGCGCGGCGTGCTAAGCGAGGACGATCGCCACGCCTTAGTAGCAGAGTTGCGCCACGTGCCCGATTGGGCTTCAGCCTGCCTGGAACGCGAAGACGAAGTGAAGGTCGTGGCTGAGGCGCTCAAGGACATCAACCATTGTCTCTATCTGGGACGCGGCATAAACACCGCCACAGCCTACGAAGGGGCTCTGAAGTTAAAAGAGATCTCCTATATCCATGCCGAGGGGTACCCGGCCGGGGAAATGAAGCACGGCCCGATCGCGCTCATCGATCCCGAGATGCCGGTGATAGCCATCGCCCCACGCGATCCCTGGTACGAGAAGATGCTGAGCCAGATCGAGCAGGCCAAGGCGCGCCAGGGTAAGGTGATCGCCATCGCCACTGAGGGCGATGTGCTCATCACGGCGATGGCTGACCATGTGCTGTGGGTGCCGGAAACGCCTTGGATGCTGAGCCCGGTGGTCACAGTGATCCCGCTGCAAATGCTGGCCTATCACATCGCCTGCCTGCGCGGGCTGGATGTAGACCAGCCGCGCAACCTGGCAAAGAGCGTGACCGTGGAGTGAACAGCCAGTAGAGCTGGGTTGCGGCAACACGCAAACTGCGAATCAAAAAAGGACGGGCATTAAGCCCGTCCTTTGATTTTGTGTGAAACAGCATCTCAATTCTTATAAAAAATAGTCACCAGGTCGTCTCCGATCATCTTTGTTTTCCTCTTTACTGTCTTGGGAATTACACCAAATCCATTTTTGATTTCCCGTTTCAACTGGCGATAGTGCAAATAGTTCTCGCCTTTGATCTTGTTGATTCCATCAGAATCCAACCAAGCCCCGAATTTTCTGGCTGTCTTTTTGATGAAGGAGCTGTTGTAAATATAAAAAGGCTCACAGATAATGAAAAATTTTCCACAAGATACATAACAGTGGCTAATAAAGGTTTCTCTATCCTTAGGGCTCAAATGATGGAAGACGTCGCAGGCAACCACGGCTTCGTTTTCTTTATAATTGTGTTTCTCTAATACGTTTCCAACCCAAACGTCCAGCTTTTTCTTTCGAGCATGACGAATAAACCCTTCGTTCAGGTCAAAACCACGGTAGGTGGTGTTTGCTTCCAGGTAGGTGGGCAACACTGAGGGCCCACACCCCGGCTCCAAGACCGAATCGGTCCCCTTGACCAAATCTGCCATATAAAGATAGCGCTGGCTGAAACTTTTGCCGTGAATAACTCGCAATACCCAAACATACAAGTGAGAATTTCTGTAAATCAAATGCTTTGTAATCGCCAATGTAGGAATTCCAATTCGGCTTGATTTCCAAGCCTTTGACTCTGATTTCGAAGCTGAAACGATTCTAGCAGATTCTTGACCCAAGGCCTCTGCGGACGAAGAGTCCTATTGAAACTTGGCTAATTGTAATTGTTATTTGAGTTTTAGGCTTTATTCATGTTTGTTCTTTTACTGGTAGGCTAAGGCGCGCAAGCTGAGCTCAATAGATAAGGAACTTATAATTTTTTGCGCATCATTGGCCGCTTCTCTTTTTTGCGCGCAACCTCCTTGAATCCGGCTTGCTCGAAGATCGTTTGCGTCCCCCAAAATATGGCGGCCTCGCCGCTCGGCCACAGCTTTCCTTTCGTGTCGACAGGATAGGCCTCCAGCGTCCGCGCTCCCTGACTGCGGGCATATGCTTCGGCGGCGGAAAGCAGCCTCTTGCCGATCCCCTGATGACGGTTTGCTTTTGGGATGAAGAAGCACACCACCGACCAGACTTCTTGCTCGTCAATGGCCTTGAACAATGGCGAGCGTTCGATGCGGCCAAAGACCTTGCGCGGGCCGACCGAGATCCAGCCGACCGGTTTTCCTTTTTGATAAGCCAATAGGCCTGGCACATTGTCGCCGGCCACTATCTTGCGCATGGCCGCCTTGTTGCCTGGGCTGAACTCGGCGCCGCTGAGCCGCGAGAACATACACCAGCAACCGCTATAGGCGCCGCTCGGGCCAAATAATTCGACCAGATCACCCCAGCGGTCAGCGCTAACCGGTTTAACCACTATGCCAGTCGCCACGTTTGCATGATACCGCTGAAGTAGGGTGGGGAATTAAAGACAGCGAATTTAGCCGCGCAATATTTTATTAAGACTTCTTTTCGCTGGCTTTCTTTAAGGCCTGCAATCGGTCTTGCCAAAATCCCTCGTATTTGCCAACCCAGTTCTCGACCTGCGAGAGGGGCGCCGGGTCCAGCCGGTACCACAGCTCGCGCCCCCGCCGTTCCTGCTGCAGCAGCTGCGCGCCGCGCAGCACGCGCAGGTGCTTGCTCACGCCCGGCCGGCTGATGCGCGGGAAGAGCGCCGCCAGATCGCCTGCGCGCAAAGGGCCTTGTTCGCGCAGGAAATCGAGGATCTGGCGGCGGGTCGGGTCGGCGATGGCGTGAAAGGCGGATCGGGGCATCGCTATTTGGCAGCTTCCACTGCGGCCTTGAGTTCTTTCAGCGTTTCGGCTCGCGCCCAACCTTCGATGTGGCCCTCGTACTCTGTGCGGGCCAGCTCGCCCTCCAGTTTCTCGAAGCCGGTGTGGGTCAAGGAGACGACGGTGCTGGTTCCTTTTGGCCGCAGCTTGAACGACACCAAGGTGGCAATCGGCCAAGGGGTTTTGCCCTTTTCTTGTTCGGTCCAAGAGAAGGCCAGTTCGTGGGGTGGGTCGATCTTGACTACTTCGCCATAAAAAGCGAAGTCGCCATCCCCGGGAATGCTAACCTCCATTTGGAAACGGCCGCCTTCATGGAATTCAAAGACCAGTTTCTTGCTGAACCATTCGTTCATGCCTTCCAGGCTGGCCAGTATGGCCCATACCTTCTCGGGCTTAGCTTTGATCTCGATTTCAAAGTGGACTTTTAGTTCATCCGCAATATGAGAGGCGAGCATGGGTTCCTCCGTTCATGTAACCGAATGGTTACATAATAACAGCTAATTAATTTCATGTCAATACTTGGGGATACTCGATTCGAGATACAAAATTTAGGTTAGGGGTTTAGTACCAACCGCCAGATATACAGGGCAGCCATGCCTGCAAAAACGGTCAGCAACAGGTTGCGCCAGCGCCAGGAGACCAGCACGGCTACGACGCCAGCCACCAGGGGTGCATTGTCCCATCCCAATGCAAACTTGCCATCCGGCAGTAACACCGCCGGCAGGATAATGGCTGCCAGCACTGCCGGCGGCACGTAGCGCAGAGCCCGCAATAAGCCCTCAGGCAGCTTGCGTTTACTCAGCCATAGCAACACGGGGATCCGGGTTGCCATGGTGGCCACGGCCATACCAGCGATCAGCAGGAATTCGTTCAAGATTCCCCCTCTGCGGCAGACAAACTGCGCTCCGCTAGCACCCCGGCAGCAATACCCGCCAAGGCTGCAAGCAGCAATCCCAGATGATACGGAAGTCCATTGGCCAGCAACGCGGCCACCCCTGCGGCCAACGCGGCGGCCAGGGTGGGGCGGTCTTTAACCATAGGCACCAGCACTCCAATAAAGGTGACCACCATGGCAAAATCCAACCCCCAGCTTTGCGGATCCTTAATTTGCTGCCCGGCTACAATGCCGACCCAGGTCGCCACTTGCCAATCGGTGTACATCCCGATTTCCGAGCCCAGCAAATACCAGCGCTTGTTGGCATTGTCTTTGGTTTCTTCGAAATGCTTTGCCGCCACCACGAAAGACTCATCGGTGAGCCAAAAACCCAGCGGCAGCAGCCAGCGCGTAGGTAGGTTCTTTAAATGGGGCGCCAGGGTGGCCGAATACAACATATGGCGCAGGTTGATAACGAATACCGCCAGAATGATGACCGCGGCAGGAGTCCCGGCAGCCACCAAGCCCACAGAAATAAACTGGGCTGAACCCGCGAAAACTATCGCAGACATAGCTGCCGCGCCCAATGGAGAGAATCCGCTGGTAACTGCCAGGGCGCCGAAGATCAGACCGAAAGGCCACCCCCCGACCAGAAGAGGAACTGTGTCGCGCAGACCAGCGAGGAAGGCTGAGCGCGCCGGGTTAGGTGGCGAAGAACGCGGCACGGAATTTAGTCGATCGGAGCGAAAGGATCGTCCCCGGATGACTCAGGAGGACGCGGCCGCTGGATAAAAAAGCTGGCGGCGAACACGCCCAGGATGCTGAGCAAGGCCACGCCGACCACCAGCATCACGGTGGTGTTTGCGGCCTTGGCCTTGTCCTCTGCGGACAACTGGCTGGTTTGCCCTTGCGGAGAAGCCGGCGTGTCTTGCGCGGCAGAAAGCTGTTCCCTTGTAAGTTGGCGGGTGGGAAGTTTTTCTTCCGTTGGACTTAGAGTCAATGTGGGTGTCTCGTTGGGATCCAAGGTTGGAGCCACTGTGGCCGCTGAACCGGCTGGGGCCACGATGACCTCGTCTCCCGGGAAGATCGTTTCATTATTGCCGTTAAGTTGTATAACCTGATCAAGCGGAACTTCGTACACTGCCGCAATCGTCCAAAGTGTTTGCCCCGTACGGACGATGTGCACAATGGAGCCATCAGGCCGCGGATCCGCCTTGACAACCGGGATCATCACCGGCGCGGCAGGTTGCTGGACGGCTTGGGTGGGTGAAGAACCCGGGACGTACACCCCGCCTCCCTGGGAGCCAAAATCCGCGACGTACCACCAACGCCCGTTGTTATCGGTTGCGGCACCAGCGCCAATCTCGACATAAAAGGAACTCAGCATCGTGTTGTTGTGTGGCGGGGATGTTTTCCACCAAGCCATCGCGCTCGATGAAGTTTCATCGATCCCGCCTTTGACAATTTCGGATACGGAGATTCCTCCACCGCTGCCGTATCCTGCGTTGTAGGCGCGATCCTTCGGCCGAGTTCCTCCGGGTCCCTCGTGCACGTCGCCCACGGTGCCCATGGGTTGGCTGATCAAGTAATCAGCCTGACCCTGGGCGATTGCGCTAAGAATATGATTTTCGACAACGGCTGGCAGCCCATTTTCTGCACGGTAGGCGTTGATCAGCGCAATGACCTCGCCCGGCGTTCCCTGGGGCGGAGCAAAGATAGGCGCGGCGACAAGAAACTGAACGGTCAGCGCGAGGAGCAGTAGATGATTACGCATTATTAGCGGGGTAAGGTGACAAACCGAGAAATATTACCATCCGGGAGTCAAAACTGGTCCCCCCGCGGCCTTTTTAGAGGTTCTTGCTTCATAACAAACATGCACTGCGGGGTCCCTTGGGGCCCCGTTTGCAACTTGGCGGTCTGCTCGACCGTACTGCCGAGCAAGCCCTCAAGAATGTACGCGTCCATCTGGCACAGTTCCGGGTGATCGGCGATGATCGCCGCGTATGGGCAGCGGCCCAGCACCAGCTCCGGTCCTTGCGGCTTGGCTTCCCAACGTGGCCTGTAGTTGAGCGGGGATAGCCCTTGAACGGCTGCCACCAGCCGCTGCGTGAGCTGGCCTGTGGGAGCGGGCTGATTGCCCAGAATCAGCTTCGCTACTTCTTTCAGCCTGGCCTTGGAGTTCGTGCCCTCGGTTTTGGCGGTCAGATCTGTGAGCAAGGCGTGGGCTAGCGGCTCTAGCCCGCCTCCAACCGAGGGTGCCGCCAGAGCGTAGACCTGCTCGGGGCGGCCCCGCCCGCCTCTGCGGCGCTGGGCGACCCTGGCCACCTGCCCACGGTTGAGCAGGATTCCCAAGTGGCGGCGCATATTAGCTGCGGTCATGCCAAAGGATTGCGCTAACTGGTGGGCGCTGGCGCTGCCGCGTTGGTCCAGGGTATCCAGAATGCGTTGGCGTGTGGATTGCATATATCCCAATAATAACGCAAATATTTACTTCTTTATTAACATATATTGACACCTCTCCTGGCAGGGCTATAATGTGAATGAAAGAACAAAGAGGGCAAAATAGCCCAGCCACTCTACTGGGACGCCATTTACGAGATAGCGCGGGCTCTTAAAGCCAGCCGTCCCCAAGAGTCTTTGGAAGACGTTTCGCTAGGCAACATTTTTCGCTGGACGATCGCCTTGCCGAATTTCGCAGACGACCCGGCCCTTGGAAACGACGAAATCCTGGCAGCCATCTACCAGGAATGGTTTGAGGAGATCAATCCACTATGACTGAAGCCAAACCCTCGACCCCCACGGTGAATTCGGCCGGCTACGATGTGCCGCCGGAGATCCGCCAGAATATAGCCATTACCACCCTCGACAAGATCTGGAATATGGGCCGCCGCTATTCGGTGTGGCCCATGATGTTCGGCTTGGCTTGCTGCGCCATCGAGATGATCTGCACGGCGGCCAGCCGCTACGACCTGGCTCGCTTCGGAATGGAAGTGATGCGCCCCAGCCCTCGGCAGTCCGACCTGATGATCGTTTCCGGCACGGTGACCAAGAAAATGATCCCGCAGATCGTGCGTTTATATAACCAGATGCCAGAGCCGAAATATGTAATGGCCATGGGTGCCTGCGCTTCGGGCGGGGGACCATTCAAAGAAGGTTACAACGTGGTCTCGGGCGTGGACCAGTACGTTCCCGTTGATGTGTATGTGCCCGGCTGCCCGCCGACCCCGCAAGCCCTGCTGCACGGCCTGATGAAATTGCAGGAGAAGATCGACAAGGAGTCGATCACCAAAGTGCGTTGGTATCGCAAGGATGACATCCCTGCTATTCCTGTGCCGCTACTCGGGCCTGACCTCATTGACCCCCGCGAGAACGCCTTGATCAAAGAAGTGGCCAGCAGACCGGCCGCCGCACCTAAGCTGGCCGCTGCCCATGCTGCAGCCCCTGCGCCAGCCCAACCGGCTGCCGCTGCCAGCGAACCAGCCAGCTAGCGGAAAGACGAGCTAAGCGAGAACCCATGGCGACCCCAGCCCCTGTTGCTCCGGCCCCCGCGGTCGAACCCACCGAACTCGAAAAGCGCTTTCCCGGCGCGCTGAAACGCGATGCACGGCCCGGCTACGAAGGCCATATCGTCGAAGGCGCCAAATTGCGTGAAGTGGCCACCGCCATCCGCGATGAAATGGGCTACGACTTCCTCTCCTCGCTAACTGCGGTGGATTATTACTCCGAGGCGCCCGGCGCCAACAACTTCATCGAAGTTGTTTATCACCTTTACAAGTCCACGGGCGGTGGGGCGCTGGTCTACAAAGTGCAAGTGCCGCGCGATAATTCCGTGGTCCCCTCGTTATATGACATTTATCCGGGAGCCGACTTCCAGGAGCGCGAAGCCTGGGATCTCTACGGCGTGAACTTTGAAGGCCATCCTGATCTGCGCCGCATCCTGATGTGGGAAGGCTTCCATGGCCACCCCATGCGCAAGGATTGGATCGAGCCCTATTTCGAAGAGGAACTCAAACCCTTTAAGAACCGCTGGCCTGAAGGCCAGGTCTATCGCATCGAAGACCAAAATCCCTTCGGCAAGAACGTAAAGTATCCCCAGGGGTTCGACCCTGAAGGGTTCAAAGAAAGCGACGACCCGCGCATGTACGCCACCCTCGAAAAGGCGGCGCGCGAATACAGCGAAGATATTGACACCGAGCAGGTCGTGGTGAACCTCGGGCCGCAGCACCCCTCCACCCACGGAGTGTTCCGCATGGCGGTCCGCCTGGACGGCGAGACCATCGTGGCGCTCAAACCGGTTATGGGCTACCTGCACCGCAATCATGAACAGATCGGCGAGCGCAATACTTGGATCATGAATATGCCGTTCACCGACCGGCTGGACTATCTTTCCTCCATGAGCAACAACTTCGGATACGCGTTGGCCGTGGAGAAGTTGATGGGCGAGAAGGCCGCCCCTCCGGAGCGCGCCGAATATATCCGCGTGATCATGGCTGAAATGACCCGCATCAGCAACCACTTATGGGCCATCGGCTTCCTGCTCAATGACCTGGGCGCCTTCTTCACCCCTGCTTTATACGCCATTGAAGAGCGCGAATTGATCCTCGATATTTTCGAAGCCTGCGCCGGCTCGCGTATGATGTGCAACTACTTCCGTTTCGGCGGGGTTGCGCGAGACTTGCCTGCCGGAGAGCTTTCTAAGATCAAAGGCCTGGTCAATGATCGTTTGCCGCGCAAAGTGGATGAACTGGACCTGTATTTGAGCGGCAATGAGTTGGTGCGCAGCCGTTGCGAGGGCGTGGGCGTGATCACCCCCGAAGACGCCATTGCTTACTCGGCGGCCGGGCCCGTGCTGCGTGCCTCCGGCGTGCCTTACGACATCCGCCGCGCCGACCCCTATGGCATCTATGACCGCTTCAAATTTGATGTGGCTGTGCGTTATCACGGCGACGTCTTCGATCGCTACATGATCCGCCTGGATGAGATCCGCGAGAGCCTGCGTATCTTGCAACAGGCCGTGGTGGACATTCCCGATGGCGACATCATGACCGGCAAAAATCCCTACCAAGTGCGTGTGCCGGCCGGAGAATCCTACGGCCGCGTGGAAGGTCCCAAAGGCGAACTGGGCTTCTATATTGTGTCCACCGGCAAGGCCAATCCTTACCGCTATCATGTGCGCGCCCCCTCCTTCATCAACCTAACCTTGCTCGAAAAGATGTGTGTGGGCAGCAAGATCGCCGATGTGGTAGTGAACCTGGGGTCCATTGATATTGTGTTGGGCGAAGTGGATAGATAATGAATAATCGTCATTGCGGGCATTTCGCTGCGCTCAATGTAAACTCCGCAAGTGAAGCAATCTCCACCATTGACTGGGAGATTGCTTCGTCGGCTTTGCTTCGCAAAGCACTCCTCGCAAAGACAGCAATGGAGATTCTGTAATGTACGGTATCGGCATTCTAAAAGGCATGTGGGTGACCCTGACCCACTTCATCGAGAGCTTTGTGGACGATATCCGCTGGGGGGCAAAGCGCTATTACACGCCCGAAGGTATTGAGCATCGTCGTAACAAGGACGCCAAGGGTATTTTCACCGTGCAATATCCGGAAGAGAAGCTGCCGGTCCCTGAGGAATTTCGCTTCATGCCCTTCCTACTTTTTGATGTGGATGAACATGGCCACGCCCACGACCGCTGCACCTCGTGTGGCATTTGCGCCAAGGTCTGCCCGCCGCAATGCATCTGGATCGTGCGCACCGAAGACCCGGTGACCAAGCGCCCGGTGCCTGAGCCGGTTGAGTTCTTCATCGATATCGACATCTGCATGAACTGCGGCTATTGCGCCGAATATTGTCCATTCGATGCCATCAAGATGGATCACGACTATGAGCTGTCTTCGTACGACCGGCACACAGAGCACATTTACAACAAAGAAAAGCTCTCCAAGCCGACCTCGTACTACGCCGAGATCCGCCCGACCAATTACACCCGCGAGGAAGCTGCCCGCGCCGCTGACGTAGCCAAGAAGGCCGAAGCGGCTGCCGCACGGGCGGCTGCATAGACCAGTCATTGCGAGCGGAGCGAAGCAATCTCCTGTCAAAGGTGGAGATTGCCACGTCGGGCTCGCTACGTTCGCCCTCCTCGCAATGACGAAAAGATATGTATAACGAAGATACCGAACTCATCTTTCCACTTAGAGTAGCCTCCGCGCTGCGCGACCTGCACGGTGCCGACTGGCGCAAGCTGGCGGATAAGGCAACCAAAGCCGCGCCGGATTCCAAAGAGGCAGTCAGCTTTGTGCTGGCGATGGCCCGTATTGATGGTTGCCAGACTTGCAATGCAGATTCGTTCCGGGCAATGAAAGGCTGCACGCTTTGCGCCCAGGATGCGGTCAGGCGCTATCGTGGCGGCGAGAAGGCGCTGGTGAAGATGGTGGAAAAAGCTGCAAAAGACGTGGCCAAGATAGTTTAGTGTTGCCTGGCTATTGGTTTGAATTCGTACCAGTCTGGCACTATTTCAAAATAAGCGTTGTAGGGGCGCACGGCCGTGCGCCCCTAACAGCTTATGACATGCGGGCTTTCGAGGGGAAAAGGAACCAATAACGATGGCGCAACCACAGATCACTCAAGAATCCGTCCTTTCTGCGTTGAGCAAGGTGCAAGACCCCGCGTTGAAGAGGGATTTGATCGCTCTGAATGTGGTGCGTGATTTGCGCGTAAATGGGGCTGAGGTTAGTCTGCGGTTGGCGCTGGCCACACCGCTTCACCCCTTCGCTGAGCAAATTGAAAAAGAAACTCGCACCGCCTTGCAAAAGGCAGGCGCAGAAAAAATAAAGATCGAAATGGCCGCCGAGGTGCCCGCCGACGGCCGCGTGCGCGCCGGCCTGGCCGCCGGCGTCAAGAACGTGATCGCCATTGCCTCCGGCAAGGGCGGCGTGGGCAAGAGCACCGTGGCCGCCAACGTGGCCGTGGCGCTCGCTCAGGCGGGGGCGCGCATAGGGCTGCTGGATGCGGATATCTACGGCCCCAACATTCCCACCATGATGGGCGTGGAACGCTTGCCCAAGCCGCCGGATAACAGCGGGCGGCTGACGCCCGCCGAAGCCTACGGCGTCAAAATGATGTCCATCGGCTTCCTGGTGAAACCGGAGCAGGCTATGGTGTGGCGCGGTCCCATGCTGCACAAGGCCATGCAGCAGTTCATCAATGATGTGGAGTGGGGCGAGCTGGATTATTTGATCGTGGACATGCCCCCCGGTACCGGCGATGTGCAGCTCTCCCTGGCGCAGACCACCCCGCTGAGCGGCGGGGTCATCGTCACCTTGCCGCAAAAAGTATCCGTCGATGACGCCCGCCGCGGCGCCGAAATGTTCCGCCAATTACGTGTCCCACTGATGGGCGTGATCGAGAATATGAGCTACATGCTCCTGCCAGATGGCAAGCGCCTCGAAGTCTTTGGCCGCGGGGGCGGTGAGATTTTGGCTAAGGAATTCGACGTGCCTTTGATCGGGAGCATTCCCCTGGAGGCGCAGGTGCGGGCGGGCAGCGATGCGGGCAAGCCCATCGTGCACACCCATCCCGATTCCGAGGCGGCCAGGGCGCTGCAAGCCATCGCCGCTGAGCTTTCGCTGCTGGCTTCTGTGGCCGCCTTGGCCACGCAAAGCCAGGCAATCCCGATTAGAATAGAAGACGAGTAACCTGTACAGATGACTGAAGCCCAACCGACCCAGACCGCTTCACCCCAGATCGTGGGTGTACGTTTTCAGAAGATAGGCAAGCTCTATCATTTTGACGCCACCAAGATCCCCGACCTGAAGCCAGGCGACTACGCTATTGTGGAAACCAGCCGCGGCGTGCAGATCGGCCAGGTTGTCCAGCGCCTGGATAAGCCCCCCGAGCCGCAGCAGGGGAGTTGGAAGGCTATCGAACGCAAGGCCAGCGAAACTGATCTGGAAAAACACAAGGACTGGCAGAAAAAAGAAGTCGAAGCCATGATCGAGTGCCGGGCTGCCGCCGCGGAGCTTAAGTATGAAGGCGTCAAGATCGTCAAGGCGGAATTTACTTTCGACGGCCAATCGCTGACCTTGCTTTACAACACCGAGAAGGACGAAGAAAGAGACCTGGGAAGGCTGCAGAAAGAGATGCAGCAAAAATATGGCAAATCCCGGGTGGAGTTCCGCCGCGTCGGACCCCGCGACGTCGCCAAGATCCTGGGCGGCATGGGTGCCTGCGGCCTGGAAACGCGCTGCTGCTCCATGTTTCTCACTGAGTTCAGCCCGATCTCGATCAAGATGGCCAAGGCCCAGGGCATCTCGCTGGACCCCAGCGAGATCACCGGCATGTGCGGCCGCCTGCGCTGTTGCCTGGTCTATGAATATGAGCAATATGTCGAGGCCCGCAAGGTGCTGCCCAAGCGCGGTAAAGAGGTGGTTACCCCGCTGGGTAAGGGCAAAGTGATCGACGTGGCTCCCCTGAAGCAATCTATCATCGTAGTGCTTGCCGAAGGCAAGCGCGCCGAATTCCTCAAACACGAAGTCGAGCCCTGGGACGAGTTGGAAGCCCTGCGCCGCAAGTCCGAAAGTCCCTGTGACCGCCACGAGAACGGCGGCTGTGATTGCGGCAAGGCCAATTACGCCACCAAGCCCAAGACGGACGATTAATAACTTTCTAAAAAATGGCTGTTGTACGTTACATCGTCAAAGATGTGGGGAAAAGCGTTGAGTTTTACACCGTACGATTGAATTTCAAATTGAGTGAAAGATATGGCGACGCATTTGCCATCGTGGAGCGCGGTGACTTGTCATTGTGGCTTGCCGGCCCGCAAGCTTCTGCCTCGCGGCCGATGCCCGATGGCCGCCAGCCGGAACCCGGCGGCTGGAACCGGTTGGTAATTGAGGTGGATAATTTGGCGGGGTTAGTGAATCAACTCAAAACAACCGGCGCTATCTTCCGTAATGAAATTATCAGTGGGCCAGGCGGTCAGCAGATCCTGTTGGACGATCCATCGGGTAATCCAATCGAGTTGTTTCAGGCCAAATAGTTTCGTTCTTGACGTTTCTTTTTAGTTGACTTATAATTTGATCCTAATATTCATCTGATTAATATAACCAATTGCTTTTATCAGAGGAATTATGCTCAAGACGACTAAATCATTCGATTTCATACAGTATCTGGCCAACGGCAGCACCAACGGCCAAGATGAGCACCTGCCGTCCCTGGAGGCGCTTAGCGCCAAGTACGGCGTGAGCATCTCGGTGCTGCGCGAGCAACTGCAGGTGGCCCGCGCTCTGGGCCTGGTCGAGGTGCGCCCGCGCACCGGGATTCGCCGGCTGCCATACACGTTTGCGCCGGCAGTTCGCGAGAGCCTGTTCTACGCCATGGCCCGCGATCGGCACGCCTTCGACCAGTTCGCCGACGTGCGCAGGCACCTGGAACGCGCCTATTGGTCCGAGGCCGTCGAAAAGCTCACGGCTGAGGACATCAGCCATCTGCGCAGCCTGGTGCAGCGCGCCGAGGAGTTGCTGCAAGGCGATCCCATCCGCGTGCCGCATGCCGAGCACCGCGAGCTGCACCTCACCATTTTCCGCCATGTGGAAAACCCTTTTGTGCTCGGTTTGCTTGAAGCCTACTGGTCCGCGTACGAAGAAGTCGGCCTCAGCCGTTACGCCGGTATCGCCTACCTCAAGCAAGTGTGGGTCATGCACCGGCGCATCGTGGAAGCCATCGCCGCTGGCGATCTGGCGAAAGGTCACCAATTGTTGAATGAACATTTCGAGCTGATCGATAAGCGCCCGGAATGAAATGAACACAAAAGGCTTTATGTCTGTCATTCCGAGCAGGGCGCCGCCCGACGAGGAATCCTTCGGTCATTCGAAGTCATCAACATCCTTCCAGTGCCCTAAGGGATTCCTCGCTTCGCTCGGAATGACATGTTGGCAGTTTGAGAATCATTAGAAAGAATTGCTAGGAGCATTATGACGACGCCGCAAGTAAAAGAAAAACCGATAACCAAACCGGGTGGTGAGGTGGTCAACGATTTCGCCATGACCGTCGCTACCATGAATGGTTCCGGCAGCCAAACCTCTAACCTGACCCTGCTGCGCGCTCTGTTCAAGATGGGTATCCCTGTTTCGGGGAAGAACCTTTTCCCCTCAAACATCCAGGGCTTGCCCACCTGGTACACCATCCGCATCAGCAAGCAAGGCTACCTGGCGCGCCGCAACACGCATGAGGTCGTCGTCGCAATGAATACCGACACCTTCGTGGATGACCTGGCCAGCGTGGCGCCAGGCGGGGCTTTCTACTACGGCGACCATTTGAAGTTTGAGATCAAGCGCGACGATATTTCCATCTATAGCTTTCCAGCCAAGCAGCTCGCCAAAGAGTCCACTGCCCCGGCCAACTTACGCGACTATGTGGCCAACATGGCCTATGTGGGCGTGCTGGCCCACATGCTGGATATCGACATGCAAAAGATCCGCGAAGCGCTGGAGTATCACTTCGACGGTAAAGAAAAGCCGATCGCCATCAATATGGGCGTCATCGAAGCCGCGCATGCCTGGTCAGTGGCCAATCTCAAGAAGACTGATCCTTATCGCGTAGAGCCGATGGACAAGACCGCCGGTTACGTGATGGCCGACGGCAACACCGCCGGCGCCCTCGGCGCTATTTTCGGCGGCATGCAATTCGCCGCCTGGTACCCGATCACCCCGGCTTCCAGCCTGGCCGAATCGCTGTCTCAAAATATCGCCGCGTTCCGTGACACTGAAGGTGAGGATGGCAAGACCTATGCCATCGTGCAGGCCGAGGACGAGCTGGCCGCGGTTGGCATGGCCGTCGGTGCGGGCTGGTCCGGTCTGCGCTCGATGACCTCTACCTCCGGCCCGGGCATCAGCCTGATGACCGAGTTCGCCGGCCTGGCCTACTATGCGGAGATCCCTGTGGTCATTTGGGATATCCAGCGTGTGGGCCCCAGCACCGGCTTGCCCACGCGCACCTCGCAGGGCGACATCCTGGCGGCGCATTACCTGGGCCATGGCGACACGCAACAGATCCTGCTGATCCCCGGCTCGGCCCAGGAATGCTTCGAGTTCGGTTGGAGAGCTTTTGACCTTGCTGAGCGCATGCAAGCTCCCGTCTTTGTGATGAGCGATCTGGACCTGGGTATGAACCAATGGATGACCAAGCCTTTCGAATATCCCGAGAAGCCCATGGATCGCGGCAAGGTCCTCTGGGAAAAGGATCTGGAAGAGCTTAAGGGAAACTGGCAGCGATACAAGGATGTAGATGGAGACGGGATCCCTTATCGCACAATTCCCGGCAACAAGCACCCCGCCAGCGCCTGGTTTGCGCGCGGCACCGGCCACAACGACGCCGCCAAATACAGTGAGCGCGCCGAAGACTGGGAGAAAAATATGCTGCGCCTGAAGCGCAAGTTCGAAACCGCCCGGCAGCATGTGCCCCAGCCCGTGGTGGAAACTGTGCCGGGGGCCGAGGTGGGCATCATCTCCTATGGCTCCACGGATGCTGCTATTTTGGAGGCGCGCGATTACCTCGCAGAGGAAGGCCTGAAGACAGATTATCTGCGGTTGCGCGCTGTGCCCTTTACCGACGCGATCAGCGAATTCGTGGCAAATCACAAGAATTTGTATGTGGTGGAAATGAACCGGGACGGCCAGATGCACAAACTGCTGCAGCTGGATTACCCCCTGATGGCCACCAAGCTGCATTCGATCGCCAAACACGACGGCCTGTCGTTGAGTGCCCGCTGGGTGAAAGACGCCATCCTGGCCGAGGAGAAGAAATCATGAGCGACAACGGACACACCAACGGGAAAACTGCGGCAAGCCCAGCCACCAACGTGCAACTAAACCTGGTGAAGCTATCGAAGAATGATTACCGCGGCGCGCCTTCCACGCTGTGCGCCGGCTGCGGCCACAACTCGATCTCCAACCAGATCATCGCGGCGGCTTTCGAGCTGAATATCGTGCCGGAAGACGTCATCAAGCTGAGCGGCATTGGCTGTTCCAGCAAGAGTCCGGCCTACTTCCTCAATCGCAGCTTCGGCTTCAATACCCTGCATGGCCGCATGCCTTCCGTGGCTACCGGCGCTATGTTTGGCGACCACCACCTGAAGTCGATCGCCGTCAGCGGCGACGGGGACACGACCAACATCGGCATGGGCCAGTTCAAGCACGTCATGCGCCGCAATGTGCCCATGGTTTACATCATCGAGAATAACGGCGTGTATGGCCTCACCAAAGGCCAGTTTTCCGCCACGGCGGAAACCGGCTTGCGCCTGAAATATCAAGGGACCAATCCCTATCCCCCCGTGGACATTGTTCAGGAGGCCATGGCCTCCGGAGCTACCTTCGTGGCCCGCTCTTTTGCCGGTGATGCCACCCAGGTGAAAGCCCTGATCAAGGCGGCCCTCAGCCATAACGGCCTTTCGGTGCTGGATATCATCAGCCCTTGCGTGACCTTTAACAACGCCGACGACGCCCGCCACTCCTATAGCTGGGGGCGCGAACACGAGGAACCCTTGCACGATTTCACCTATGTGCCGCGCGAGCAGGAGATCCAGCTTGGCGAGTTCCCCGAAGGCACCACCCGCACGGTGAAGCTGCACGATGGCGCCACCATTGTGTTGAAGAAACTGGACCGCGATTACGATCCTTCCAACCGCGCGGCAGCCATGGGCCTGATCGAGGAGTCACACAGCGACGCGGTTCTTCTCACCGGGCTAATTTATGTAGAGCCTGAGCGCCCCTCCTTGGCGGATATTTACCACTTGCCCAAGCAGCGCACGTTGAACCGTATGACCGAAAAGGATCTGCGACCGGCAAAGGACATGATCGAAAAAGCCAATGCGATGATGTTCTAGAGTCAATAAACATGGAGCTTCCCTTGGGAAGCTCCATGTTTTTGGCAGAACGCTTGCCTAACACTAATCATCCCGGGATTGTGGATAGCTATCCGAAAGGATAGAATCCCTGGGAGTATCCACCCCCAAGGATCATAGCCCTGTGAAATTTCTTTTGCGCCTGATTGCCCTGCCTATTCTCATTCTATTTATCATTGCCTTCCCGTTAAGCCTAGTCATGCGAAACCTGGGCGCCCTCATCTTTGACGCCGATATGACCAAGGCGTTCGTGCACGAGAGCCTGATGGGTTCGGAGTTTGCCGGCAGCTTGGCGCGGCGCGGCGCCACTCAGTTGGTTTCCAGCGAGGGCAGCGAGGGGCAAATTAGCGCCGCCGTGTTCGCTCAACTAACCGAAGAAGACTGGCGCCAGATCACTGACATCATTGCCCCGGAGGCCGTGGTGTCCGAAACTGTAGATGTCGTCATCGACTCATTTTCCGCCTGGCTGAATGATGCGGAAGCTGACTTTCCTAATCTGCAAGTGGACCTCTCGCCTTGGAAGATCGGCACTATCCAGAAAGCCGATCAATTGGTAGCTGTGTTTCTGGATGCGCTGCCTGAATGCAACCAGGATGCCGCTGAAAACCTGGCCTTGCAAGATGTCACCACTCAGGCCGAGACTCTGCCAGGCTGCCGGCCCCCGGAACCGCTCTACAGCCAGTTGATCGCTCACTCGACCGGATTGATCGAGCGCATCATCAATACTGCCCCGGATAAGATCGACCTGGACCAGGTTACCAATAGCGCCGACGCACCGCAGGAGCTGATCGAGCTCAAGGCCAGCCTTATTCAACTGCGCTTTTGGTTGGCTTGGGGTTGGCTGGCTGTTTTAGGAGCCGGCTTATTGGCTGCTTGGATGGCCTCCGTTGGCCTGAGGAGTTTCCTGGTCTGGCTGGGCTGGCCCCTACTGATCGCGGGTGGCTTGGCGCTGACCTTTGGGCTTGCGGTATTCGTCTTCCAGTTTCAGTTCCTGGACCAGCTGTTCGCCGCCGCCCAAATCTCTCCTGCCTTCACCGTACTCGGCGCCGCTGTGGCCGGGGGTGCCCTGCAATTGATCGGCGCGCCGTTAATATTTCAGGGTTTGCTTTCCCTTGGGGCTGGCCTGGGGGCGCTAGCCTATGCCCGGTCGCTGCATAGCAAAGAAATCTCCCCGGGCATCCCCATCAATCGCAGGCGGATCAGGCTCTAAAATGGTTTTGTGTCACCCTGTGCGAAGCGAAGGGATAACCGTAACCTCGTTTGAAATCCCGCTGTTCTTTGGAAGACGGTTTTTGAGACTTCTTCGGGCTTCGCCCTCAGAATGACACGTATAAAATACGCGCGCAGTCAGGGGAGGCTTATCCCAAGACGGCCGTGAAATATTTATTATGCTTGCTGCCCAACGGTGTACAACATCACCAGATTGGGCGGCCGCATGGCGCCAACGGGGTAACCGGAAATAACCACTACCTGTTGGCCGGGTTTCAAAGCCGCCATGTTCATCGTGGTGACCTCGATGCTGGCCAGCATTTCGTCCACAGTATGGGATAGATCGACCAGGATGGGGTAAACGCCCCAATACAAAGCCATGCGGTTATAGGTGCGCGCTTCGGGCGTGAGGCCCAGGATGGGCACGCGCGGAAAAGCCTTGGACATGAGCCGCGCCGTGCGCCCGGATGAGGTGAATACGGTGATAGCCGCCACGTTTACGTCCTGGGCCAGTTCCTTGGCGGCGCGGGTGATGGAGAGCGCGTCGTCTCGCTCGCCGGATGAGCTCGACCCCTTCCAGTGCCCCCATTGGCGAATGTGACTCTCGGCCTCCCGTACGATTGCATCCATCATTTTGACGGTTTCAACAGGGTACCTTCCCACGGCGGTCTCGCCCGAAAGCATCACCGCGTCCGTGCCGTCAAAGATCGCGTTGGCCACATCCGAGGCCTCGGCCCGGGTGGGGCGCGGGTTGAGGATCATCGAATCCAGCATCTGGGTGGCGGTGATCACCAGCTTGCCTTGCTGGTTGGCCGCGTCGATGATCTGCTTCTGGGCGATCGGCACGGACTCCGGCGGCAGCTCAACGCCCAAGTCGCCGCGTGCTACCATCACGCCGTCGGCGACCTCCAGGATCTCGCTAAGGTTTTCTAACGCCTCAGCCCTTTCCAGCTTGGCGATGATCGGCGTGTCCAGCCGGCTGGGAGCCCGGTTGCTGATCGCCTGGCGCACGCGGGCCACGTCTTCGGCCTTGCGCACGAACGAAATCGCTACCATGTCCACGCCAAGTTCCAGCCCCTTGGCCAGGTCTTCCTCGTCTTTATGGGTCAGCCCGGGGATGTCAATTTCGGCGCCCGGTATGTTGATGCCTTTGTGTGACTTGAGTATGCCTCCCACGATAACGGTGGCGTGCACTGCATCTTTCTTGACCGCCGTGGTTTCCAGCTCGAGGTTGCCGTCGTCCAGCAAGATGCGGCCGCCCTTGCGCACAAAACGCGGCAATTCGGCAAAATCCACCGGAATGCTGCCATCCGCAGTCTGGCCGTTATCCCCGGCGCGCTTGGTGGTCAGCGTGACCTTATCGCCGATTTTCAGGTCCACGCTGCCCGCAGGCAGATCCCCCACGCGGATCTTCGGCCCTTGCAGGTCCTGCATGATGCAAAT